>CACDAL010000005.1 GCA_902550805.1 uncultured Pelagibacteraceae bacterium | reverse complement strand
CTTTTTGAGGATTGTTTCCATTTGCTGGCATTGGCATAATTTCATTTTCACCCAGAATTCTTGCAACTCTTGTTGTTGGTTGAGCTCCTTGACCTAACCAATATTTTACTCTTTCAGCATCTAATCCTATTCTTTCCTTTTTATCTTTTGGAAGTAATGGATTAAAAAATCCTAATTTTTCAATAAATCTTCCATCCCTTGGAAATCTACTGTCGGCAACTACTATTTTATAAACGGGTCTTTTTTTTGTTCCACCCATTGATAACCTCATTTTTAACATTCTTTCTCCTTTATATTATTTAAGTTGATTAAAAAGCTCTGGAGGAATTCCTTTATCCGCCATTCCTTTCATGTTTCCTTTTGACATCTTTTTCATCATGTCAGACATCATTTTAAATTGTTTTAACAATTTATTGATAGTGGCCACATCAGTTCCAGAGCCATTAGCAATTCTTTTTTTTCTAGACCCATCTATTATTCTTGGGTTTTCTCTTTCTTTTTTGGTCATAGATAATATTACAGCTTCATTTTGAGTAATTATTTTTTCATCCACACCAGCTTGATCCATTTGTGATTTAATTTTAGAAACTCCTGGAAGAAAAGACATAACTCCTTCGATTCCTCCCATTTTTTTCATCTGACGGAGTTGTGATAAATAATCTTCTAATGAGAATTGTCCTTTTTTAATTTTTTCTTCAGTTTTTTTTAGTTTTTCTTGATCTAAATCTTCAGAAGCTTTTTCAACTAGGGAAACTATATCTCCCATTCCTAATAATCTGTTTGCTATTCTGTCTGGATAAAAAATCTCAAAGTTTTCTATTTTTTCTCCAACTCCTAAAAATTTAATTGGTACATTTGCAACATACTTCATACTTAGTGCTGCACCACCTCTTCCATCGCCATCAGATCTTGTAAGCACTATACCTGTCAAATTAACAGTATTTTTAAATTCTTTAGCAACATTTGCTGCAACCTGACCTGTTAAAGAATCGGCTACCAATATTGTTTCTGATGGATTGATTATACTTTCGATTTGTTTAATCTCGTTCATCATTTGAAAATCAATCTGAGTTCGTCCAGCTGTGTCAAATAAAACTACTTCGGAACCATTTAAGTTGGCTGCACTTATTGCTCTTCTACATATATCCGCTGGAAGTTGTCCTTCTATTACTGGTAAAGTTGAAATATTGTTTTGTTCTCCCAATAACCTGAGTTGTTCTTGGGCTGCCGGTCTATAAACATCAAGACTAGCCATCATTACTTTCTTTTTATTATTTTTTTCTAAAAATCTTGCAAGTTTTGCAGTTGTTGTGGTTTTACCTGAACCTTGAAGCCCAACAAGCATAATTGGAACTGGGGGTACTGCATTAAGCTGTATTTCTGAATTTTTTTCTCCTAAAAAAGATACGAGTTCATCATAAACAATTTTAATAACCATTTGGCCTGGAGAAGTAGATCTAATTATTTCTTGGCCAAGTACTTTTGGTTTAATCTTTTCGATGAATTCTTTTACTACATCAAGAGATACATCGGCTTCAAGAAGAGCCAATCTTATACCTCTTAAACCTTCATCAACTTGTTTTTCATCTAAAGAAGGTGCTTTCTTTAACGAAGAAAATATTTCTTCAAATTTATTTGTTAAATTTTCAAACATAATTTTACACAGCAAGTATCGCACCAGTGGGCGAAACCTCGCTGACTGATGTCGATCTCTTTGTAACCAAAGACACCGCAAATTGCTGCATTTTGCGGAAACGGCGATAAACTATAATAGAGGTTCAAAAAGTCAATAAATAAGTTAAGTATTTGTTTATATGGAATTTAAAGCTATTAAAATGGACGGGTTAGGTAATGATTTTGTAATCATTGATCAAAGAACAAAAAATATCACTTTATCTAATGATCAAATTATTAAGATTTGTGACCGTAAATTTATAGGATGTGACCAACTAATATTTATTAAAAAAGAGAATAATTCAGATGCGGAATTAGAGTTTTATAATTCAGATGGAAGTAAATCAGAAGCATGTGGAAATGGGACAAGATGTGTTGCTTATCTATTGTCAAATGAAAATAATAAAAAAGAGATAAACCTATCGGTAAACTCAAAAATTCTAAAATCTATAATTCTTGATAATAATCAAGTAGAAACAACGATTGGTTTACCAACAATGAAATGGAATGAAATACCATTAAGAAAAGATTCTGATACAAAAAATCTAAATTTAAAATTAATTGATGATGAGAATAAAGAATTTATTGGTGGAATAGCCGTTAATGTTGGGAATCCTCATGTTATTTTTTTTGTAGAAAATATTGAAAAATTTAAACTTGAAAAAATTGGCCCAGAAATTGAAAACCATGAATTATTTCCTGAAAAATGTAATGTTACTTTGGCGAAAAAAATTAATTCTGATTTAATAAAAGTAAAAGTTTGGGAAAGAGGAGCTGGCTTAACTAAAGCCTGCGGAACAGCTGCGTGTGCAACTGCTGTTGCTGCAAATATAGAAAATCTTGCTAATTCAAAAACCGAAATCGAATTTAGTACTGGCAAACTATTAATTAGTATAGATAAAAAAAAAAATATAAGCATGAAAGGTCCTGTCTCGGAAATTAAAGAAATTATAATTAATATATAATGGGAATTTTTGAAAAATTTAAATTAGGTTTTAAAAAAAGCGCAAATAATATTGCATCTGGATTAAGAGAAATAATAGTTAAAAAAGAAATAGATGACAACACACTAGATAAAATTGAAGAATTCTTAATAAGTTCAGATGTGGGTATTGATGCTGCCTCAGAAATAAAAGATATAATTGCCCAAAGAAAAATTGATCCAAAAGAAGATCCCGTCTCTGAAGTAAATAAAATTTTAAAAGAATACATCGTTGAGCTAATGCAACCTTTGGAAAAAAAGAAATTTTTTGAAAAAAAAAATAACTTAAATGTTATTTTAGTATCAGGAGTTAATGGAGTAGGAAAAACAACTACAATTGGTAAAATTGGAAAAATATTTACCGAAAATAATAACAAAGTATTATTTTCTGCTTGTGATACATTTAGAGCTGCAGCAATTGATCAATTAGAAAAATGGGCTGAAAAAGTCAATGCTACCTTAATTAAATCTAACCCAGGCTCAGATCCAGCTTCAGTTGCTTACAAAGCATTAGAACACGCAAAAAATAATAATATTAATCAAGTTCTTATTGATACGGCTGGAAGGTTACAAAATAAAAAAAATCTTATGGATGAATTTAAAAAAATTGCAAATGTAATAAAAAAAAGCGACGAAACTGCTCCTCATGAAGTAATTTTGGTTTTGGACGCAACATCAGGTCAGAATATAATTAATCAGTTAGAAGAATTTAATAAAATTATACCTTTAACAGGACTAATTATGACAAAATTAGACGGAACAGCAAAAGGAGGAGTCTTAATTGCAATTTCTAAAAAGCACAAAGTGCCAATTGTAGGTTTGGGACTGGGTGAAAAAGAAGATGATTTACAAATTTTTAATGCAGAACAATTTGCAGATGCATTTACTCAATTGAATTAAGTAAATTTTTAGAGATCAAAGGTTTATAAATCTCACACTCAAAATTATTTTTTAGAGATTTGTGACCACAACTTTGTGCATATGTAGAAATTATAAAATCCAATTTTCCACGACTTTTTTGAACTTTAAGTTCTTTATTTTTTATATCGAAGATTAAATTTTGATTATAATTTTTGAATGCGCTAACAAGAATTAAAGTATTGTTGTCATTTAGCAAATAGTAAGCAAAATCTTCAGGAAATACTGGATATTTATAATTGCTTGAAAATCTTTTAGCTTTTTTAGGAAACCACTCATAGGAAATTAAAGGCAATTCTTTTTTTGTAGAATGATCATAAATATATAAATCCTGAGGATAATCAGTAATATAGTTTGAGTTTTGGCCTCTTGCCAAAACAGCTTTTTCTCTTGTTTTAAAGTATAAAGTAAACTTGTCATGATAAGATTTCATCTTTCCTATGTAAAAATATTTTTCATAGTTTATTTCACTTATTTCTGAAAAAGAAAAATTTGGATAAATTAAAATAAAAATAACTAATATTAATTTTTTCATAATAAAAAATTATTAAATAAAAATGATAAGGATTTGTTTAAATTGTGTCCTAATTTAAACTTTCTAAAAATGATTTTATGGAATTAATTAACTCATCATTAAATTCCATCATATGATCGTCATATTTTGAGAAATAAGAATATTTAGGTTCATTTGCCATTTGAAAAATCTTCTCACCCATCCAAAATGGAACTATTTTATCTGCCTCACCATGCATAACTAATATTGGAGACATAATATTTTTTATTTTCTTATCACTTTCGTATTTATCTTTAAGAAGTAATTTAATTGGAAATATTGGATATTTAGATTTTCCGGCTGCTATCATTGAGGTAAAAGGCGATTCTAAAATTACACCTGCAAAATTTTTTTTCTGTGAAATTTCGGTCGCAACTCCAGTACCAAGTGACTCACCATAAATTATAATATTATCTTCACTAATACCTTTATTCATTAACCATTTAACAGCGCTTTTTGCATCTTGATAAAGGCCTTGCTCTGTAGGTTTTCCTAAGTTGCCATTAAATCCTCTCCAAGCAATTAATAAAAAATTAATATTCATATCTTTAAAATGATTAATTTTATGTATTCTATTTTCTAGTGAACCAGCATTACCATGTAGGTAAAGAATGGTTTTATATTTCTTAATATCTTTATTGTGATACCAGGCTAATAATTCGATATCATCCTCAGTAGTAATTTTTACTTTTTCAATATTTACAGTTAATTTGTCCCCAGAATAGTTATTTTCTGCTGGATGATATAAAAGACTTCTTTGAAAAATATATAGTGAAATTGTAACTAATAAATAAACTATAATTACTAAACTAACTAAAAACAAATTATACATTTTTTTATTATTCATTTTTATTATTTAATACAAAATATAAATAACACAGCACACAAATTATAAAATAAACAAAAAATGATATTTGAAAACTTTGAGTTTCTCCTTTTCCAAGAAATTGGGAAAGATCAATTACCAATCCAATACCCCACTGCATTATAAAGGTACCTAAAAAAATAAGTAAATTAAATGAAGTTAATGATTTTCCAGCCATACTAGTTGAAAAAGACATTGCTACAGCTGGTTGAGTTAAGGTTAATACAATTGAAGTTAGTATATAAATTGTAAAATGTATTGCTCCAGCATTTTCTCCAGAAAATATTATCACAAGTAAAGCTAAATAACTTATTGGCAATCCATACTTCATTAGTTTAACTGCCTCTAGACCGTATTTTCTAAATTTGGGAAGAAAATAACCCCAAGTTAAGAATGCAATCAACATTGTTGTATTTATCCAGAAAAGGCCCGTGGCACTTTCTAAAGGATCGTATCCAGAAACTCTTACCATCCATGGTCCAGCCCATAAAGTCTGAACGGCAATCATTCCTCCATAATTAAATAATCCGAGTGGTATTGTGCTTCTAAAAAATTTATTTTTCCAAACATCTGATAATGATCCAGCATTATTTTGTTCTTGATCGTTATTATTATTTCCCCAAGATGGAATAAAAATTAATGTTAAGACAATAACTAATAATATTAAAAAAGTTATTCCTCCAAATATCCATCTCCATCCAAATATTGGTAGTAAAATTTGTACAGGTAATGTTGAAAAAACAAACCCAGTAGAAGCTATCATCAGCATCCAAGAATTGGCTCTTTGTTGATACTTATCATCAAACCAAATTCTGTAACCCGTTAAAGGTCCCATTAAGCAAGCACTAACACCTATTCCAATAAAAACTCTTGAAATTAATAAACCTGTAAAACTTTGAGCTAAAGCAAATGATCCTGTTCCAACAATTGCAATTAATAAAAATGCAGAAACAATTTTCTTTGGCCCATGTTTGTCTAATAAATATCCCAATGGTATTTGCATTGAAGCAAATCCTAAAAAATATCCTCCTGCTAATAAACCAAGATCTCCTGCCAATAAATTAAATTCTGAAGAAAGCAGTGGTGATAAAGTTGCAGTAATAGCCCTTAAAAGACATGATAAAAAATATCCACAGGCAAAAACAAAAAAGACCAAAACGGCCTTCTTGGTCGATAAAATATATTTGTCCATTTAATAACTTTAAAAATTTAAAGATATATCGCGATGTATTGAATTACATTTAGCAACAAATTTTGCCTGTTCTTTAGTTAAACGAGACTGAAGTCTTAAGCCTATATTATTCTTTATAACTAAATTATATTTCTCAAGTGCTGGCATTAAATTTTCTGCTGCATCTTTTCTCCATTTTACTTCTTTGTCAAACAACATAAAAACTTCTGCATTTGCATCTGAAATTTTATTAAGCTCTTTTTCATCACTATCAATCAAAGAATATAAATCATCTAGTCTGTTGGCAAACTCTTCCGTTCCTGAAATCTCTCCAATTTTTTCAAACAGACTGTCTATAATTGAAATTGAATTTTCATAATCTTCCTTAACAATATTTTTCTTTAAACTAATAATATCTGAAGAAAGTTCATTTAATTTTTCATGATCTTTTATAAACATGGCAATTTGATCTAGGTTATCATATGCTTCATCAACATTTTTTCTATATCTTTTTGTTTTAGTATTTTTAGCTTTAAGTAAAATTTCAAATTCTTTATTTTTTGAAGTCCAGTTCTCAGGAATTTGTTTAGATATTTCTTGAATCTTTAAATTGTAATCTTCAATTTTAAGTTCAATTTTATTTTTTTCATCCACATTATCTTTGTCTAAATTTCTAATTTCGGCTTTTAATTTTTCTATTCTGTTATCTATTTTTCTTATCTTTTTTTGTTTTTTTCTTACACTAAAATGAAGATCTCTATAATCTTCAGCAAATAAATTGTATTCTTTTTCGGTTTTTTGAAGTTTTTTTACTAAAGCAAAAGTTCCTAACGCATTCTCAAAATGTTCCTCAAAAATATCAAGTTTATCAACAGGAAGATCGGTTGGTACTAATGATTGAAAGCTTGATATGGAAGCTTTAATTCTTTGTTCTTCATTATTGTAAATATCAAATTTATATTCTTGTAAACAATTTTGAAGCTTGGGATTCATTGGAGGCGGAGCTACATGAGATGTTAGGTATGTTCTTGCTGGTAAGTAATTTACCAAAGATGGATAAAAGCCTACAATTCCAAGTCCTATAAGTTGTAATGCTATGAAAGGAACAACTCCTTTCCAAATATTTAAAGTTGTAACAAACTTGGGTGCAACTCCTTTTAAATAAAATAATGCAAAACCAAATGGAGGAGTTAAAAAAGAAGTTTGTAAATTAACACCAATCATTACTCCTAACCAAATTGCGCTAACATTAGCTCCAGTTTCGGCTAACAATATTGGAGCAATAATAGGAACAACAACCACAGCAATTTCTATAAAATCAAGAAAAAAGCCCAATAAAAATATTACTGCCATAACGACAATAAACTGTGTCCAAAATCCTCCTGGTAAATCTTGTAAAAAATCTCTTACTAATTCTTCACCACCAAAAGCTCTGAAGCCTGATGTTAGCATCGCTGCTCCCAGAAGAATTATAAATACCATCGATGTTGTTACACAAGTTTCTGTAACAACTTCTTTTAAAACATTATCAATTTTGTAAGATCTCCAAAAACTCCAAACAATCCCAATTATAAATATTATAGTAAAAAAACCTGTTACAAGAATTGCACCTAAGTCTCTAGTTTCTAAAGCTTTAATGTTTAAATTATAATTTTTTGAAATTATAAAAATTGGAATTAAAGATATAACAGTTATTATCAATGGATAAAAAGCATCTTTCCTGCCTTGGTGAAGACGATAACCAGCCATTATAGTTGCTCCTATTGCACCAATAGAACCAGCTTGGTTTACAGTTGCTATACCCATTAATATAGATCCAAGAACAGCAAAAATTAATGCAAGCGGAGGAATTATTACCATGATAACCTTGACCCAAAATTTAAAATCAAATTTACCTTTAAATGGAACAGGAGGAGCTGATTTAGGATTTATTCTTGCAAATACAAATACGTACAACATGTATAAACCAACTAAGACTAATCCTGGTAACAATGCGCCTAGAAACATATCTCCAGCACTTGTAGATCCAACTCTAAATTCACCGGGCATATTAAACTCTCCGGTAATTAATTTATAATCTGCTTGTCTAATTGTATTAGCAACATCAGATGCGCTGGCTAATTGATCAGCTATAATAATTAAAACAATTGATGGAGGTATTATTTGACCAAGCGTTCCTGATGAACAGACAATTCCGCTTGCAAGACTTCTATCATATTTATTATTCAACATAGTAGGCAAAGAGATTAGACCCATTGCAATTACTGTTGCTCCAACTATACCTGTAGTTGCTGCAAGCAATGCTCCAACAAAAATTACTGAAATTCCAAGTCCTCCAGGGATAGGTCCAAATAATTGACCCATTGTTACTAAAAGATCTTCTGCGATTTTAGATTTTTGCAACATAATTCCCATAAAAATAAACAAAGGTATTGCAATTAAAGTATCTGTTTCTACATCCCAATAATTACTCCGGAAGTTTGTTATCCCCGCTGTTAACCATTCTATAGGACCATCAGTTGCAAAATAAGCGCTCACATTTTCTTCAAAAAGATATCCAAAAAAAGCTGCAAGACCTATTGCAATAATAGCTGAACCAGGTAGTGCAAAAGCAACTGGGAAACCAGATGCTAACGCTGCTATCATTATTAATACAAGTATAGTTAAAAATAGATGTTCCATAATTTAATTTTTTAAAAGCTTATGACTGCTACTCATAAAATAACTAGTAAATTGGGTTAACATGGTTACGGCAAATACAGCTAGATATATTGCCATTAAATAAAGCAAATATAATCCATTGGAGCCTTGCTGTGTAATTTCAAATGAAATTACTGGACCATTGATAATACTCGCTTTATTAACCATTCCCAAAAATATAACAATAAGACAAAGTGGAATTCCTAATACCAATGATCCCATAGAATTTGTCCAAGCTTTTTTTCGTTCACTAAAACCAGTGTACAAAACGTCTACTCTTACATGGCCTTCATGCATTAAAGCATAGGCGCTGGCAAAAAGATAAAGGGCAGAATACCAAAAACGAACTAAATCTCCTTGAAAAGCCTGTTCATACTCAAATATAAATCTAGATATAACAATTGAAAACTCACTACCAACTACTAAAACAGCCAACCAAATAAAACCAATAGTTCTTGTAAAATATCCAACTACAAATGAAATTAATATTAAAGGAAAATGAACATAAGTAATTCTAAAGTTTGGAATAACTAATTTTACTCTCAAATATTCACCTAAGATTGGACCAGTTAATTTTTCAACAACCATAAATGAAACTATTGCATCTGCAATTCCAACAATCAAAACTGCCCAAAAAGATGAACGAATAATATAAGCTGTAAATTTAGTAAGAATTTCTGCATCGGATTCTAAAGTTCGGTTAATAGATTTAAATACATAAAAAATTACTAATAATACTGAAATAAAATAAAAAAATAATTGTATAAAAGCAAAAGTTAGTACTGATCCCTCCACAGGTTTGCTTAATTTTTTAAATCCAAATAAACCATATTGTGAAAATAACTGTTTAATCCCAGGCCAATCAAACCAAATGGTTAAAACATTATTGATTAAAAAAACAAAAGTTATAGCTAATATTGAAAAACTAAATATTCTAATCAATATCGGTAAGTTGTTTTTTGTAACCATAAAATAAAAATTCTATTTAATTAAAGTCTCTAAAATAAAGGGCCCTTAATAAAGGGCCCTTATATCAAATTTTACTCTAGTTTATTATTATATTCCTAAAGCTCTATTTCTTTGTTGAATATATGGTGAATCAGACAAGTTAGTCCAAGCACCAATTTCTTTACGAGCTTTAACGAAAGCCGCATGAGTTCTAGCTGCAAGATCACTATGTGCTTGCACTTCTTCATAAACTTCTGCAGCACCTTTAGCAAATGCATCATAAACTTTATCATTAAATTTCTCAAGTTTAACACCATGATCATTTACTAGACGAGCTAATGCAGCACCATTTTTAGCATTATACTCTGCCATCGTAACTTCATCTGCCCAAGCACACGCAGTTTTAATTGTCATTTGATCTGATTTTGTTAAGCTTGTAAACCATGACTTGTTAACACCACATGCTAACATCGAACCAGGTTCGTGCATACCAGGATAGTAATAGTATTTAGCAGCTTCATGGAACTTCATAGCTTCATCATTCCAAGGACCTACCCATTCAGTTGCATCAATTGCACCTGAAACAAGGTTTTCATAAATTTGTCCACCAGGAAGTGAGATTGGAGAACCACCAAGTTTTCCAAGAACTTGTCCACCTAATCCAGGCATACGCATTTTTAAACCTTTAAAGTCATTAGCTGATCTAATTTTTTTATTAAACCAACCACCCATTTGAACTCCTGTGTTACCAGCAATAAAACTTTGAGTTCCATAATCATCACATAGTTCGTCCCAAAGCTGTTGTCCTCCGCCATGGTGAATCCATGCGTTTATTTCTGAGTAAGTGAAACCAAACGGACATGCTGTAAAGTATCCAAAAGCTGGGTGTTTTTTAACCCAGTAATAGTCTGCAGCATGATACATTTGCGAGTTACCTGATGCAACTTCATCAAATGAGTCAAATGCTTTTACTCTTTCTCCTGAAGCATAATAAGTAACTTGTATACGCCCATCACTCATATCGCTTAGTCTTTTTGCAAATCTTTGTGCACCTGTACCTAGGCCTGGAAAATCTCTTGGCCAAGTAGCCACCATTGCAGCTTCTACTCTTTCAGCAGCAACAGCCGGAGCAGCTAAAGATGATGCGGCTACAGCAGCAACACCAGTTGCGGCAGCAGCTTTAAAGAACTTACGTCTTGAAGGTAGTTTTCCCTTCAATGATTTTTTTTCTTTAATCATTTATTTCTCCTCTTTAGTTAATTAACTATTTTGATTTAAACACATAATGGATCAGGAGTCCTTGATAATTTGTCTCAACCAAAATAATATTTTCGAAAATTGATGCAGATCAATTAATAAATACAATCTAGAATTGAAACTTTTAATTTAGATCAAAAACTTTGCCTGGATTCATTATGTTATTTTGATCAAGGCTTCTTTTAATTGATTTCATTAAAGGTAGATTATCTGGGTGTTCCTTTAATAAATATTCTTTTTTTTGTAAACCTATCCCATGTTCTCCAGTAATTGTGCCTTCAAGCTGCAAAGCTTTATCTATAAGTTTATCACTAAAGTCTCTAATTATTTTGTATTCTCCTTCTTTAGCAGGATCATAAATAACTGTTACATGAAAATTTCCGTCTCCAACATGTCCTACCATTGGTGCTTTTAGACCGTGTTGTTGAATTTCTTTTTCAGAAAATTTAATACATTCAACTAAATTAGAAATAGGAACGCATATATCAGTTGCGTAAATTTTTACATTTTCACCCTGTGCCTTAACAGCATAATATATCTCATGTCTTGCTTTCCATAATTTATTTCTTTCTTCAAGCGACTCTGCCCACTTGAAATCACTTCCTCCATTATTTTTTGAAAGTTCCTCAACAATTTTAATTGCTTCTTTATTTGCCGATTCACTTCCATGAAACTCAAAAAAAAGTGTGGGTAAAGGTTCGGCATTTTCTAATTTAGAATACTTAATGCTAATTTCCATTTGATCTTTATTTAACATTTCAATTCTAGCAATAGGTATTCCATATTGAATTACTTCCTGTGCAGTTAGTACAGCAGATTCTAAATCAGGAAAATGACAAACAGCACTCATTATGCTTTCTGGTATTGGTGACAATCTTAAGTGTACTTCAGTTATAATTCCTAAAGTTCCTTCTGAACCAATAAACAAATTAGTTAAATTATATCCTGCAGAAGATTTTTTTGCTCTTGTTCCGGTTTTAATTATATCACCATTTGCTAAAACAACTGTTAGTCCAGATACTACTGTTCTCATTGTTCCGTATTTTACTGCCATAGTTCCTGAAGCTGAACATGCTGCCATTCCTCCTAATGCAGCATCCGCACCTGGATCAATTGGAAAAAATACACCATCTTCTCTTAAATATTCATTTAATTGTTTTCGCGTAACATTTGCTTGCACCCTACAATCAAAGTCAGAAGCATTTACATTTAAAACTTTGTTCATTTTCTCGAGGGAAATCGTAATTCCATTTTCATTGCCTACCGCATGTCCTTCTAATGATGTTCCAGTTCCAAATGGAACTACAGGAACCTTATGTTCATTACAAAATTTTAAAATTTTTGAAACTTCTTCGTTAGTTTCAGGAAAGACCACAGCTTTAGATAAAACTGGCTCATATGCATCTTCTCCTCTCGCATAATTTGCTCTGGTACCTTCTGAAAAAGAAATTCTATCTTTTAAAATTTCTGTTAAATTTTGTTTTAATATATCATTCATTTTATTATCTTAATTATAAAAGCTAATTAAAAAAAATACACGCAATAAATTAAGAAATTGATGTATATCAATAAAAATAGCTAAATAAATTAACTAAGCATTTTTTTAATATTTTCTAAAGCTTCGGAAATATTTTCTCTTGAGGCCGCATAACTAAATCTAACATAGTCTTGGGCTGTATTTCCAAATGCTGTACCAGGAACAATTGCAACACCAGCCTCATACATACATTTTTTTGCAAATTCTGCTCCAGTCATCCCAGTGCCTTTAATTTTAGGAAACGCATAAAAAGCTCCACCTGGCAAACTGCATTCTACTCCTGGTAATTCATTTAATAATTTGTGAATTAAATTTCTTCTTTCAGTAAATTCTTTCATCATTAAATTTATTGATTCATCTGATCCATCTAATGCTGCAATGCCTGCATATTGAGTGGGTGCATTTACACATGATACGCTGTTGATTAGTAGTTTAACAATATGTTCAATACATTCTTTGGGCCAATAACTCCAACCTAATCTCCAACCTGTCATTGCATAAGTTTTACTCCACCCATCTAAAACTATTAATCTATCTTTAAGTTCGGGATAATTAAAAAAAGATGGCATTTCCTTACCATCAAAAATTTGTCTACTATAAATTTCATCACTAAAAATAATTAAGTTTGGATATTTTTTTAAACCATCTGCTAAATAATCTATTGCTGATTTTTCAACAAAACTTCCTGTCGGATTATTTGGATTAATTATAACCAACATTCTTGTTTTTTCATTTATTAAAGATAAAATTTTTTCTGGATCAAATTTTAAATCCTTATTATCCAAAATACTATATGGCACTGCTTTGGCGCCAGTATAATTTATCATTGATTCATAAACAGGAAATCCAGGATCAGGATAAATAATTTCTGCACCTGGTTCACCAAACATAGAAATAGCAAAATACATTGTTGGTTTTCCCCCAGGTGTAATTATGATTCTTTCTGGATTAATATCGGCACCATAAAGTTTTTTTATTTTTCTACAAACTGCTTCTCTACATTCTAGAATTCCATTTGATACAACATAACCATGATGGCCATCATCTATAGCTTTTTTTGCTGCATCCATTACATGTGTTGGAGTCTTAAAATCTGGCTGTCCTATTCCTAGATTTATCATTTTTTTTCCAGTCGCCTCAATTTTCTTAGCTTCTGCCAATATTGCAAACGCCGACTCGGTACCTAAACGATATAAATTTTGAGAAAATTTCATTATTTTTATTTTCTATAAATTAATTTTGAACTATCAAGCTCACTGATATTTTTACATCCCATTAATATCATGTCTCTTCTTATTTCTTCTTGCATATTTTTTAGGAGTTTTTCTACGCCTTGTTGTCCACCTGCTCCTAAACTAAATAAAAAAGCTTTTCCAAAACTACAAGCTGTAGCTCCTGCTGCAAGAGCTTTTAAAACATGAGTTCCTCTTCTAACTCCACCATCAAGAATGATTTCCAACTTGTCATCAACTGCATCTTTAATAGCTTTAACTTGATCAAATGGTGATCTCGATCCATCTAATTGTCTACCTCCATGATTGGAAATCATTATTGCTGTACATCCAATATCAATAGCTCTTTTTGCATCATCGACTGACATAACTCCTTTTAGAGCCATAGGTCCATTCCATTTTTTTATACAATATTCAGCATCTTTCCAATTCATTGCAGGATCATATTGTTCATTAATATATTCCATAACTGACTTAGCAATATTTGTACCTTTCTCTGTTTTGTCTTTTAAATTTGCTAATTCAAATTTTTTATGTGTAAAATAATTAAATACCCATTTAGGTCTCATCGCAAAACTTAATAGACTTTCTAAATTAAATTTTGGTGGAGTTGTAAATCCTGTTCGATGATCTCTTTCTCTATTTCCTGCAACAATTGTATCAACGGTAATACACATGCCATTAAAATTAGTAGCCTTACATCGATCAATTAAATCATCTGTAATTGATTGGTCTTTGTGAATATATAATTGAAAAATTTTGGGTCCACTTGATATACTTGAAACTTCTTCAATAGAAAAAGAAGCCATTGTGGACATGCTATAAATTGTTCCATATTTTTCCGCTGCTCTTGCTGATGCTTTATCTCCATCAGGATGGTATAAACTTTGCATTGCTGTAGGTGACAAAAATAATGGCATATTAATTTTTGTTCCAAAAACTGTAGTTGATAAATCTGGCTCTCCTACACTGTTTAAAATTCCTGGAACTAGATCACAGTCATTAAATGCTTCAGTATTTCTATTGAGAGTTACCTCATCATCGGCTCCTCCATCTATATAATGAAATATTGGTGCTGGTAATTTTTTTTTTGCCAATCTTCTAAAATCATCAAAATTATAACAATCTTTTAAGTTCATTTATTTCTAAATCTTAAATTATTCCTATTTAATTCACTTATTTTTGTACAACCCATAAGTTTCATATCTCGCTCAAGTTCAAGACGATATTGATTTAAAGCTCTTTCAACACCTTTTTGTCCAGCGGCAGCTAAAGCATAAAGATAAAGCCTTCCACCTGAACATGCTTTTGCGCCTATAGATAAAGCTTTAAGTATATGAGTTCCTCTTTGTATACCACCTTCACAAATTACATCTATTTTGTCTCCTACAGCATCAACGATTTCTGCCAACTGATCAAAAGGAGATCTAGAGCCATCTAGCTGACGTCCACCATGATTTGAAACCATAATTCCCGAACAGCCAATATCAACTGCCCTTTTAGCATCATCAACACTCATAACTCCTTTTAAAGCAAAATGTCCACCCCAATCAGAACAAAGTTTTTCAGCATCTTTCCAATTCATAGATTGATCAAGCATACTAGAAAAATAATTTCCAATGGAAGTGGTTGTACTAGTTCCTTCTTTTACAAAGTCTTGTAAGTGAGGAAGTTCGAACTTTCCTTTTGTTAAATAATTAATTCCCCACATTGGTTTTGACATAAAGCTAAATAAACTTGAAAGAGTAAGTTTTGGTGGAGATGTAAATCCTGTTCTTAGATCTCTTTCTCGATTACCTCCTGTAATTGTATCTACTGTTAAAGCCATAACATCAAATTTAGCTGCTTTTACTCTTTGAAGAACAGCATCATTTAAACCTCTGTCTTTATGAAAATAAAACTGGAACATTTTAGGAGTATTAACTAAGGATGCTATTTCTTCTACGCTGACTGTCGCTAAAGCCGAAACTCCAAACATAGTGTTGAATTTTTGTGCAGCTTTGCCTACAGCCTTTTCTCCATCATAGTGAAAAAGTCTTTGTAATGCTGTAGGTGCACAATAAAAAGGTAGATCTATTTTTTTACCAAATATAGTTGTTGAAAGATCAACATTTTCGACTCCTCTTAATACGTTAGGAACTAAATCTATATCATTAAATGCACTTGTATTTCTTTGATAAGTAATCTCATCATCGGCAGCTCCATCTATATAATGAAATATAGGAGATGGTAATTTTTTTTTTGCTAGTTTTCTAAAGTCACTAAAATTATGACAGTCTTTTAAGTTCATTTTTAACTTAAAAAGTTTCTTTTACTCTAAAATTAAATAATATTGAGTCTGATCCGGGATTTTGATAACCAAGATCCGCATTTGAAATATGATTATAAGTAAATCCAATCACTGAATTATTAAGAAAATTAAAATTAAGCTCTATTTCGCTTTTAAATTCCAGTGGAAGCCCCATATTCTTTCCTTGGTCATAATGATCGTATAAACCCACGCTAAAACTAGGAACTAATGAAACATTTTCTGATAAGTTAATTATTTTTTGTAAACCAGAGGAAAAATAAACTGCATATTCTTCCCTTTTAGTATTTTCTCCCAAAAAATTATTTTTATCTATCAATCCTGTAAATTCATATATTTGAATTAAATCTCTAAAATATGATATATTATAATTTTTGTCGCTTACTACTTTATAATTTAAAGCTAACGCATCTGTAGTGTCTCTATGTTTATAATCAAAAATACCAATTTTATTGTAAATTTCAGCTGCACTTAGAATATTGGCAAATAGCGATAAAATAATAGAAAAAACAATTATTTTTATTTTTTGAAATTTGAATTTCTTCATAATTTAAATTTGTATAACTACTTTATAGATACTTTTCTAATAATTAAAAGACCACCAAAAACAAATAAAATCAAAGGTATTAACCAAAGTAAAAAAGTATTTTTATTGATTTCTGGATCATAAATGATCCATCCCCCATATTTACTTTTAAGAAATTCATAAATTTCATTTTCATTTTCACCGTCATTAATTTTTTTATTAATAAGAGTTTTAATACTAATGGCAAAATCTGATTGGGAGTCATAAACGGATTGCCCTTGGCATATCAAACATCTTAAATTTTTTGAAATCTTATTTATTTGATCTGAATTATCAGCAAGTAAATTAGTGACTAAATTAAATAAAATAACAAATGCAATTATTAATATTTTAAATTTTTTCATTACTTGCTATTTTTACTATTTCTTTAAATTTGAAATCATCCAAAGGTCCAATAAATTTTTTTATTATTTTTTTGTTTTTATTATTTATCAAATAGCTTTCAGGTACTCCATAAGCTCCTAATTCTATTGATTTTGTTCCATCTGCATCAATTAAAATTTCCACATAAGGGTTTCCCAAATCTTCAAGAAATTTCTTTGCGTTCATTTCACTATCTTTATAATTAATGCCAATTATATTTATATTATTAATTTTTTGTAAATTTATTAAATAAGAATGTTCTTTTCTACAAGGTAAACACCAAGATGCCCAAACATTTATTAATGAAAAATGATTTTCACCTATTAGTTTTTCTAAGGAAATTTCTTGATTACTATATAACGATCTTGCGGTTAATTTAGTATCTACTTTTGTTAAGATATTGATTGGGGAGTAGTTATTTGATTTATTCAATCCTTTAAAAAAAACTATAAATAAAAACAAACCAAAAAAAATAATAATTGTTAATTTAATTTTTTTAATCATTTCTTTTAAAATAGCTTAATATACCTCCAAAGGAGATAAGAATAACAGATAGCCAAATCCATATCATTAAAGGTTTATGTTGATATCTTACATTGTAATAACCATCATCTTTTAAAATATTAAATACCAAAAAATTGTCTGAATATATTGTAGAAATTATATCAGCTTCACTAGTTAAAGTTCTTGGTTGATCATAAATTCTTATTTCAGGTTTCATGCTTAAATTGCTTCTATCATCCAATATTTTAAATTCACCTACTATTGATTTATAATTTGATTCTTGAACAACTTTTATATTTTCAAATTTTATAGTTTTATTCATATATTCTCTTTCATCTCCCACTTTCATATTGGAGGAATATTCTTTTGCTAATACGCCATTTAATAAAATACTAATAATAAATAAGCTAAAACCAAAGTGTGACAGTTTTTGAGATAAAGAAGAATCTTTCGAAAAAAAATCCTTTATGGTTAAAAAAAATAAGAAAAAACCTAAACCAAAAAGTGGAATAGCAAATACATACGATATTCCAAAT
Source organism: uncultured Pelagibacteraceae bacterium (assembly GCA_902550805.1). Classification (GTDB taxonomy): domain Bacteria; phylum Pseudomonadota; class Alphaproteobacteria; order Pelagibacterales; family Pelagibacteraceae; genus Pelagibacter. The sequence continues at coordinate 71,323 of CACDAL010000005.1, read as the reverse complement.
TTTATTATCAAAAAATATGAAATTATTATTGAAATTATCAATTGAATAAATTGCTGAATATTAATTCTATAAACATTATCCCTGATCCATTTTAACTTAGGTGCCAAGGCCATAAACAAAAAAAATGGAATTAAAAAAGGAACAATAAGTTTCTGATAAAATGGTGGTCCAATAGAAATTTTTAACCCATTAATTACTTCTAAAAATATTGGATATACAGTTCCAATTAAAACAACTGAAAGAAAAAACATCATAAACCAATTATTTATTAATATCGCTGTTTCTTTGCTTATTAAAAAAGATTTATTTAAATTTTTTGAAATATTTTTTTGGTAAATAAAAAAAATAATTATTGATAAAAAAATTAAAAAAAATAGAAAACATAAAATGAATATTCCTCTAGATGGATCATTTGCAAACGTATGTACAGAATTCAAAATGCCTGATCTTACTAAAAATGTTCCACTCATACTTAATGCGAAAGTAGTTATGCACAAAATTACAGTCCAGGATTGAAATAAATTTCTTTTTTCAAGAACAATGATTGTATGAAGTAGCGCAGTTAAACAAAACCAGGGCATTAATGATACATTTTCAACAGGATCCCAAAACCAAAATCCTCCCCAGCCTAGTTCATAATACGCCCAGACTGAACCTAACAAAATTCCAATTGTTAAAAATATCCAAGAAATAATTATCCATTTTTTAATATGTTTTGCCCAATTATTATTTACAATTCCACAAACTATTGCAGCCAATGATGAAGAAAAAATTATAGATGTGCCAACATAACCTAAATAAAGAACTGGGGGATGGATTGCTAATGCTGGATCTTGTAAAATTGGATTTAAACCTGTTCCTTCTATAGGAATTGGAAATAAATTTTTGAATGGATTTGATGTGAAGAGAATAAATAATAAAAAACCGAATATAATTATTTCCTGAAATAAAACTGTAAGTACTCTGTAATTATTCGATTGATTATTAGATTTAATAAAAAATATAAACAAAAAAATAGATAAAACTAATAACCACAAAATCAAGCTACCCTCATGATTTCCCCATGTTCCTGAAATTTTATAAAACAATGGTTTGGCTGTATGTGAATTATTATAAACAGTTTCGTTGCTAAAATCTGAAATTATAAAAGCATAAATTAAACTAGCAAAACTTATTAAAATCATTAAAGATTGAATTGACAATAAAGAAAATATTTTACTATCTAAATTTTTTGATGAATTACTTTTAAATTTATATGATTTAAAAATTAATAAAATAGAAACTAATAATGCAATGTATAAGGAATAATTGCCAACCTGATTAGACATTAGTTATTACCCTTTAAAGCATCTTTAACTTCTGGAGGCATATAATTTTCATCATGCTTAGCTAGTATTTTAATTGCTTTTAGATAATTTCTATCTTCTAAAAAACCTTCGGCCACCACACCTTTGCCTTCTTCAAATAAGTTTGGTACTGAGCCTTTAAAACTAACTATTAATTCATTTTTAAAATCTGTAATTATAAAGTTAATTTCTAAATCATTTGTTTTAATTGAGTTTTTTTTTACCATTCCTCCAACTCTAATTTTCTTACTTTCTAATTCAGATAAATTTTTAATTTCAGTTGGAGATTTAAAATAAATAACATTCTCCTCAAGAGATTTGAAAATAAGGAAAGAAATTAGAACCAATGAAAGAAAAATTGATAATATGAATAAAGCCCTTAATTTAACTTTTTTTCCATACATGAAACTAAAAGTTAAATTTTATAAGTAGAAGTATTTGATAATATTTCTCTGTATGTTTCTTGTTTTTTTGCTAACTCAATTTTTTCAGAAGCTAAATTATTAAATTTAATTTCAAATTTCTTTTGTTCTTTAGCTAATTGAAGTTTAACTACTGAGTATAAGATTCCAAAACTAGTTAATGTAAATATAAATGAAGACCAAACATAAATTCCGTAGCCATTCATATATAAAATATCGTTTATCATAATCTATCTAATCCTTTATTCTTAATTTTTATCAGTTCTGTATTATATTTCATTAAAAATATCAAAATTGAAAAAAGTGCAAATGCCGCAGTCATAATTCCTAATGGAAGTAACATTGATGAGTGAATTGATGTCTCTTTTAGCAAATTTATAGAAGCTGGCTGATGCAAAGTTGACCACCAATCTACTGAAAACTTAATAATCGGTATATTTATTAAGCCCAGAATAGCTATAATTGAGCTTACCTTTATAGCCTTTTCATTATTGTCTACAACTCGCCAAGACAAAATAAACATCAGGTAAAATACCGCTAACAACAACATTGATGTAATCCTAGCATCCCATGCCCACCAAGTTCCCCAGGTAGGCTTGCCCCAAATAGAACCGGTAACTAAAGCAATTAAATTAAATACAAATCCAGAAGGAGCTAAACTTTTTGTGATTAAATGAAAGTTTTTATTTTTAAAAATTAAAATACCAAAAGACAAAATCGAAATTATAGAAAATATACCTAGAGAAATCCATGCAGAAGGAACATGAACATACATTATACGGACGGAATCGCTTTGCTTATAATCCTCAGGAGACAAAACTAGTGCTTCTAATAAGCCTATAACTAAAACTAATAAGAAAAGAATTAAAACATATTTTTGTAATCTATTAATTATTAGGATTGTATTTTTTGGATTAAAATAATTTAACATTATCTTCTTATAACATAATTTTTAATGATTAAAATTTTTCAAGAAAGTTATTTTGACCAAGAACAATGAGGGAGATAAATGGGAAATTGGTTATCATCCTTGGTCAAAATATAATTGATTATAAAATAAAGTTGTGACCAAGATTTGTACCAAATATGTTTAAATGTTGGCTTAATTAATTTGATGGTTTAAAATAAGTTGAACCTTTTTTGCCTGAAAAAATCTCATTTATTAATGGATGTTTTATTGGTTCATCTGAATCATCAAATAGCAAATTTTGTTCTGAAACATATGCCTCATATGTAATATCATCATTTTCAGCTAGCAAATGATAAAATGGTTGATCTTTTCTTGGTCTAACGTTTTTTGGGATTGATTGATACCATTCTTCAGAATTATTAAACTCGAAATCAACATCATAAATAACGCCCCTAAAATCAAAGTGTTTGTGCTTTACGATATCTCCTATTGAAAATTTTGCTTTTTGTGTACTCACAAATTAAATATGAATATTTGATAAAAAAAATCAATAAAAAAATTATGATTGTTTTATTAATCTGCTAATATGTAGCAGTGAATAAATCTCTTTTAAAATTTGTAACTGATATTGGGCCATTAGTAATATTCTTTTTGTTTTACTACAATAATGATAAAAGTTTAATAATTGCAATTCCTCCACTAATAGTTGCAACCATAATATCCGTTTTGATCGTTTGGGTTGTTGAGAAAAAAATTCCAATGGTCCCTCTTTTAAGTGGAATATTAATTACTTTGTTTGGCGGTCTTACAATTTATTTTGATAATCCAGTTTTTATTTATATGAAACCAACAATAATTAATACTTTGTTTGCTTTAGCTCTATTTTTTGGAAAATTTTTTACAAACGAACCGGTCCTTAAAAAAATATTAGGTAAATCTATGCCTCTAACTGATGAAGGTTGGCAAATATTAAACACGAGATGGATGTATTTCTTTTTTGGGTTAGCTTTATTAAATGAAATAGTATGGCGTACTCAGACTGAGGAATTTTGGGTAAACTTTAAAGTTTGGGGAATGTTGCCAATAACTTTTATATTTACTGCTTTTCAAATAGGATTAATCAATAAACATAAATTGAATGAATAGAAATTTAAAATTAGTAATCAATAACTCTTTAAAAAATTACGAAAATAAATACTTCTTCGAAAAAAATGAACTCAAAATAATTCTAGATCTTTACGCCAAAATGGTTTCCGAAGGATCTTGGAAAGATTATGGTCTTTCAATTTCTAGTAAACAAGTAAGTTTTAGTGTTTTTAAAAATGCAGCCGAAAATGCAATTTATAAAATATGCAAAAATTTTAATCCTTCAAATAAAAATCTTCGATATTTGATTACAGACACAAATGGTAAAATTCTAAAAAATTCTTATGAATTAAGTTTTTTGTTGAGAAATACTAAATGGAAAAATCTTTGATAGTTTTTTTAAATTAAATTATCTTCTTTGACCGAATAATCTTAACAACATTATAAACAGATTAATGAAATCTAAATATAGTGTTAAAGCACCCATGACAGCTTTTTTACCCATTAGTTCACCTGAGTCAGAGGCTGCATACATATTTTTAATTTTTTGAGTATCATAAGCTGTAAGACCCACAAAAATAAGTACACCAATTATTGAAATAGCAAAATACATCATTGAAGATTTTAAAAATATATTAACCAATGATGCAATTATAATACCAATTAACCCCATCATTAAAAAGGATCCAAGTTTTGTTAGATCTCTTTTAGTTGTATATCCGTAAATACTCATTGCACCAAAAGTAGCTGAAGAAATAAAAAATACTCTTGTTACACTTAATCCAGTATAAACTAATAAAATTGATGAAAGCGATAAACCCATTAAAGCGGCAAAGACCCAGAATGTCGTTTGTGCTTTTGAAGCACTCATTTTATTAATTCCAAAACTCATATAAAAAACTATCCCTAAAGGGGCTAGCATTACAATCCACTTCAGCCCTGATAAATAAATTGCATTTCCAAATTCTGTTAGAGCTACTATTGATCCTGAGGCATCAGTTACGACAGACATTTTAAAAGAAAGAAGAGCAATAATACCCGTTAATAGAACTCCTGTTGCCATGTAATTGTAAACTTTAAGCATGTAGGCTCTTAAACCTTCATCCATTACAACCGATGTTTGTTGGGCTGCTTTTACTTTATTTAAAATATTTTCCTTATTAAATTCCATAACATTTATATAATAGCCTTTTACTATTTATTCAAGATATCATAAAAACCTTAAAAAATAATTAATATTCAATGAATTATAGAAAATTAGGAAATACTGATCTTAATGTAAGTACAATTTGTTTGGGAACTATGACCTGGGGAGAGCAAAATTCTCAAGAAGAAGCATTTGAACAGATGGATTTTGCATTAGATCAAGGAGTAAATTTTTGGGATACAGCTGAACTTTATGCTGTTCCTCCTAAACCAAAAACTTATGGGCTTACAGAAGAAATAATGGGCAACTGGTTTGAAAAAAACAAAAAAGAGAGAGGAAAGATAGTATTAGCAACAAAAGTATCTGGACCTGGAAGAAGCTGGATTAGAAATGGCAAAAACAGTTTTTTTGGAAAAAATTTAATTGAAGCTCTTGATAGTAGCCTTAAAAGATTAAAAACAGATTACATCGATCTTTATCAATTACACTGGCCTGAAAGAAATGTAAATAATTTTGGAAAACTTGGCTACGAACATAAAGAAAATAATTGGAATCAATTTGAGGATGTTTTAGGAGATTTAAAAAAACATATTGAAAATGGAAAAATAAGATATGTGGGATTATCAAATGAAACGCCTTGGGGCGTTATTAACTATCTTCAATTATCAAAAGATAAAGACCTTCCGAGAATGATGTCAGTTCAAAATCCATATAATCTGCTAAACCGATCATATGAAATCGGTTTATCTGAAATTTCAATTAGAGAAAAAATTGGTTGTCTATCTTATTCTCCTCTAGCTAGCGGATACCTTAGCGGAAAATATAGAAATGGAGCACTTCCAAAAGGATCTCGAATAGAAAGGGACGGGGATTTTTGGAATTATAGATATAAAACACCAAATATGGCAAATGCCGTTGAAGAATATTATAAAATAAGTAAAAAATATAATCTCGATATGAGTCAAATGTCTTTAAAATTTTGTGAAGTTCAAGATTTTATGACTAGCGTGATTATAGGCGCAACTACTATGGAGCAGTTGAAAACAAATATAGAAAGTGTAAAAGTTAAATTGGCTGATGAAGTTATAAATGAAATAAAAAAGGTACAAAAAAAATATCCAAATCCATGTCCTTAATTAACAAAATTATTCTAAAATCAATTGCTCTAACTGTTTTATTTATTTCATTTGCTCAATCGGATGACTTAAAAAAATTAGGGAAATTTAAAGATTGGGAAGCCATTATGATTTTAAATGATTCAGGCAAAGTATGTTTTGCACAATCTAAGCCTGTTCTACAATCACCCAAAAAAGTGGATAGAGATGCTAGATTATTTGTTACTTTTAGATTTGAAGACAAAGTTTCAGACGAGGTTAGTACAACTTCGGGATATGAATTTAATAGTCAAAATTCAATAACTGCTTCATCTGGAAAATCTAAATATAAATTTGATATTGCTCAAGATAATTTTGCATGGATTTCAAGTAATAAAATTGAAAAAAAAATAGTTAAAAAAATGAAAAAAGCATCAAGAATTATGGTCACCGGTTATAATAAATCTGGTTCTCAAACTATTGATCATTATTCTTTAATGGGTTTTACTAAGGCTTACAACGCTGCAAAAAAAAGTTGCACATAAAATAATGAAATCTAAAAAGAAAATAGTTCTTGCCTATTCGGGCGGGTTAGACACATCTATAATTCTTAAATGGTTACAAGAAAATTATAATGCAGAAGTCATTTGCTATACAGCAGATATTGGACAAGAAATAGACAGAAAAAAAATATTTGAAAATGCAAAAAAATTTGGAGTTAAAAAAATTATAATTCAAGATTTAAAAAATAACTTTGTTAAAGATTATGTTTACCCGATGATTAGAGGACATGCTATTTACGAGGGTGTATATTTATTGGGAACATCAATTGCCAGACCTCTAATTGCAAAAGATCAAATTAGAATTGCAAAAAAATTAAAAGCTTATGCGGTATCTCATGGAGCTACTGGCAAAGGAAACGACCAAGTAAGATTTGAACTTGGATACCATTATTTTGGTCCAAAAATTAAAATAATAGCACCTTGGAGAATTTGGAATCTTAAATCCAGAACTGACCTAATTAATTATGCGAGAAAACATGGAATTCCTATTCCAAAAGATAAAAAGGGTGCTCCTCCTTTTTCAGTAGATGATAATTTATTTCACACATCAACTGAGGGCAAAGTTTTAGAAAATCCAAAAAATTCTGCACCAGAATTTATCTTTCAAAGAACTGTTTCTCCTGAAAAATCTCCAAATAAACCAACATTTATTACTATTAATTTTAAAAATAGTGACCCCGTTGGTATTAATGGAAAGAAATTATCACCATCTAAACTTTTAAAAAAACTTAATCAATTAGCAGGAAAGAATGGGATCGGCAGAGTCGATTTAGTAGAAAATAGATTTGTTGGAATAAAATCTAGAGGTGTTTATGAAACACCAGGTGGAACATTGTTAGTAAATGCTCATAGAGCAATTGAGTCTGTAACGCTTGATAGAGAAACAATGCACAAAAAAGATGCTGTAATGCCAAGATATGCAGAGCTAATTTATAATGGATACTGGTACTCAAAAGAAAGATTTAAACTTCAAAAAATAGTTGATCTAAAAAGAAATAAGGTTAATGGATCAGTTAAACTTAAACTTTACAAAGGTAATATCACCATTCAATCAAGAATAACTAATAGTAATGCATATTCAATGAAAAAAGTTTCATTTGAAGAAAATAAAACTTTTAGCAGATCTAATGTTGAAAAATTTATTAATTTTCATAAAAAAAAATTAAGATAAATAAATTAATTATAAGAAAGTAATTTTTTTAGAGATTGTATTTCTCCAATCTTAAAAATAATTGCATCTTCTTTATTATAGCCATATTTTTCTGCGTTATCTTTAAATCTAACTGGCGGTTCCATTATAGGTTCTAATGACAATACAAAAGTTCCCCAATGCATACCTATCACTTTTTTACTCTTTAAATCTTTTGCAATACTTAAGGCCTCTTCTGGATTAGCGTGATAAGCAGATTTATCTTTATATGGCATTATAGGATAAAAATTATATGCACCAATATTAATAAAAGTTAAATCTATTGGTCCAAATTTATTTCCTAATTCTTTGTAGATATTTCCAACACCGGTATCACTTGCAAAAAGAATTTTTTTTTCTTTATATTCAATTAAAAAATTTCCCCAAAGAGTTTTATTGGTATCTGTTAAACTTCTTTTAGACCAATGAACCGCAGGTAACAACGTTACCTTTAAATCATCATTAACTCTTATTTCGTCATACCAGTCCATTTCATTAACATCTCTATATCTATTGCTTGTAAAATATTTACCAAGATTTAATGGAACCATAACCTTTGCATCTTTAAATGGAAATTTTCTGATCGTCATCATATCTTGATGATCGTAATGATTGTGGGTTAATAAAAATAAATCAGTTCTTGGAATTTCGTTAAGCTTTAATGCGGGTTCGGTATATCTTTTTGGTCCAAAAAATAAAGGTCCAGCATTTTTAGAAAAAACTGGGTCAGTTATAATTGTTGTATTTCCCAATTTTATTAAAAATGTAGCATGACCAATCCATCCAACAAAATCATCATCTTTGAATCTTTCTAAATCTGATAAAACTTTCACTTTTTCAACAACATGTTCTTTTGGAACAGTCATATCTAGTTTTTTCTTTTCTTTATTAAAAACACGAAATGACCATTTAATATTAGAATTTCGTTCAGGAGAACCTTCGGGATTTCTAAATGTACCATCCGGTAAATGATGAAATGGTTTTTTTTCCATAGTAAAAGTAGTTGAGTTATAAGTTAAAAATAAAAATAATAAAATTATAAATTTCATATAGTTTTAAAGATAATATAATCAAATTTTAAAATAAAATATGGACAAATTAGAGCAGGCAAAAAAAAATTTTGAAGAAGGCATTAAATTTTTTCAAAAAAAAGATTTTAAACAAGCACAAATATATTTTGAAAAAACATTGGAAGATGCTCCAAATAGCTCTCCGGCATTAGAAAATTTATCTAAATCATACCTGGAAACTGAAGATTATAATAAAGCAGAAAAAAAATTAAAATATTTTATTTCTTTAAACAAAGAAGATGATCAAATTGCTTATAAATTATTATACGAGATATATTCTAAACTAAACAAATATGATGAACTTAAAAATTTAACAAAAACTGCAATAAGTAAGAATAAATTTGATAATGAATTTCAATTAAAAAGCATACTTTTTTATCCAAATTTTTTCAATTCATTGGATGAAATAAATATTTTAAGAAAAAAATTTGATAGTGAAATAGATAAATTGCTCTCTGAAGATAATATTCCTACACTTGATTTATCTAAAAAATTATTAAAGCCTCCCAATTTTGAGCTTTCATATGATGGTTATGATAATCTTGAAATAAATAAGAAATTAACTTTATTATACAAAAAAATTTATCCAGATCTAAACAATAATATTGAAATTCCTAAATTAAAAAATGAAAAAATAAAAATTGGTTTTATATCTGAATTTTTTTCTGATCACACAATTATGAAACTTTTTAAAGGAATTATTTATAAATTAAATAAAAATTTATTTGAAGTTTACGTATTTCATTCTGATAAAACTCTACCAGGAGTTAAATTTGACGAGATTAAAGAGTCGATAGTTTTATATAATTATAAAAATATTTTTTTACCTAAAAATTTTAATGATAAAGCTAAAATAATTAGAGAAAAATCTTTAGACATTTTATTTTATCCAGATATTCACATGTCAACTAACTTATATTATTTAACTTTACTTAGATTGGCTAAAATTCAAATTACATCTTGGGGTCATCCGGAGACAACTGGAAATGAAAATATGGATTACTTTCTATCGTCTAAATTAATAGAATTAGAAGGGCATGAAAAAAAGTATTCTGAAAAAACTTTACTTTCAAAATATTTGCCAATGTATTTTTACAAACCTAAAGTATCACTCAATTTAGACAAGGAAACATTAACAAAAAAGAATATTTATTCATGTCCTCAAACTTTAATTAAAATGCATCCTAAATTCGATATTGTAATAAAAAAAATACTCGAGAAAGACAAAAAGGCTAAAATAATTTTTATTAAAGATGGCAAAGAAATTTTAAGTAAACTATTTTATAATAGATTAAAAAAAACTGCTCCTGAACATATAGAAAGAATATTTTTTATTAATAGGTTAAAACCAGATGAATTTATAAATCATTGTGGTATGGCATCGATTTTATTGGATCCTTATTGGTTTGGTGCGGGTAACAGTTTTCATGAATCTATGTATTATGGAACTCCAACTATAACTATGCCAACTGATTATTTAAAAAGTAGAATAGTTACTGGAGCCTATAAACAAATGAAAATAGAAAATGCTCCAATAGTAAATAATTTGGATGATTACGTTGAAAAAAGTATAGATATTGCAAATAAAGAAAATTTCGATTTAAAAATGTATTATAAAGAACAGGCTAACAAATTTCTTTTTGAAAATGAAAAATTTATTGAAGATATTGAGTTTATTTTTAAATCTGTAATAAAATAAATTATATTTTTGATCTTTTAAAACACTCAATAGTATTTTTTAATAAGCATGCAATGGTCATTGGGCCTACTCCGCCTGGGACAGGCGTTAAAGCTTTTGCAACTTTTGAAACTTCATCAAACGCTACATCTCCAACTATTCCTCTATCAGTTTTATTAATACCAACGTCAATTACAATTGCATCTTTTTTTACCCAGTCTCCTTTTACAAGCTCTGGAATTCCAACAGCCGCAACAATAATGTCGGCCTCTAAACATTCTGCTTTTAAATCTTTAGTTCTCGAATGAGTAATAGTTACAGTACAATTTTCTTTTAAAAGTAATTGTGTCATTGGTTTCCCATTAAGATTAGATCTACCAACTACAACTGCTTTTTTACCACTTAGATTAGGCTCTATTTTTTTTATCAATAAATAACAGCCTAATGGAGTGCAAGGTACTGAGCTTTCATAACCGGATGAGAGGTTTCCAACATTCATTGGGTGAAAACCATCTACATCTTTGCTTGGCAAAATTGCCTCAATAACTTTTTGTTTATCAATATGTTTTGGTAATGGTAGTTGAACTAATATTCCTGATACAGTATCATCTTTATTTAACTCATCTATCTTATCTAATACTGTTTTTTCTTCTACGGCCTCTGGATATCTTATAACTTCTGATTTTAAACCCACTTCATTTGCCGCTTTCTCTTTCATGCGAACATAAATTTGACTAGGCGCCATATCGCCAATCAAAATTACTGTGAGTCCTGGAATTTTATTATGTTTAGCTTTTAGTTCTATGACTTCTTGCTTTAACTCTTCTCTGAGTTCGGCTGCTACTTTTTTTCCGTCTATTAAAATCATATGATAGTTAAAAAATTAATGGTGCTATGTAAAGCTTCATACACATTTCTATAAACCAGATCAACAAAAGAAGAATGATAGGCGATATATCAAAAGCCCCTAGATTGGGCATAAACCCTCTTATTTTGTTAAGAATCGGATCAGTCAACTTATAAGTAAATTCTAAAATTGAATACACAAACCTATTCGATGTATTTAAAACATTAAAAGCAATTAGCCAACTTATTACAACATTGGCTATAACTACATAAGAATATAATTTGAGTAATTGAAGTAATAGGTAAAAAACAGCAATCATTTTTTTTCTACATAAATTGACTGGCTTGGAAAAGCAAATGATGCACTATTTTTTTCAACTATTTGTTTTATCTCTAATGCTAAGTTTTCTTTTACTGAAAGCCATTCATCCCAGTCATCAGTTTTTGTAAAACAACGAATATACATATCAATAGAGCTATCAGCAAACTTATCAACTCTCACCGCATACCCTAATTCAGGTTTATAATCTTCATTTTTTTTTATGTAGTTTTCAATTTCATCTCTTATTTTTTTAAGTTGTTCAACTGTTGTGTCGTATTGTAAATTTATTGTCCAACTAATAATCCAATTTGTTGTTTGACTAACATTTATGACGGCATTTTCTGCAAATTGAAAATTTGGGATAATTGCTAAAGATTTATCAAATTTTCTAATTACTGTTGATCTAAAACCTATTTTTTCAACAACACCCTCAATAATTCCTTCTACAAGAATCCAATCTCCCATTTTAAATCTTTTCTCAACTAATACTAAAATTCCAGAAATTAAGTTTTTAAATAAATCTTGAGCTCCCAATGCAACAGCAACACCAAATAACCCTAGTCCAGCAATAATTGGTCCTATTTTTATTCCCCATAATTCTAGTACTGCTGCGGCTCCTAGAATAAATATTAATATTTTAAGTGATTTTATAATCCATCCAATTAATTCTCTTGTTAATATTTTATCTAAACCACTTAGAATATAAGAAACAGGTTCTATAATTTGATGAATAATCCAAAAAATTAAGATTGTAATTAAAGTTCTGTTAATATTTTCAACAAAAGATCTGGTTTCTTCAGAGAATGACATATAATAACTTGCAAAAAAAACACCAAGTACAATTGGTAAAAATCTTGCAGGACCTTCCATTGCTTTGACAAAAGTATCATCAAGTTTATTTGTTGTTTTTTTTGAAATTAACTCTAATTTTTTTATAATTAACTTGCTAATTAAACCTCTAAAAACTAGAAATAGAAAAAATATTCCAATCCCAATAATAATTTGAAAAAAATCAATACCTAAAATACCTTTTTCCCAAACAGATAAAAATAGATCTTTAAAATTGTTAAAAACGTCCATGATTAAATTTTATATAGTAAAAATTCCTCTTCACCAGGATTAAATAGAAAGATTTTTTTCCATTTAATTTCATTTAATATCGCAGATGATTTTTCTCCTATACACATTAAATTGGTATCCATCCAAATGTCTGTTAAACCATATTTTTTTAATAAATTTAAATAGTTTCTAGCACTATTCTCCGAATAAATAAAAATCATATCTGGAATTAATGATTTTAAATCCTTAATAAATTTTTCGCTTATTTCCTCAACTGGAAGAGCATTATAATTAACTATTCTTTTCACAGAATAACCCTCTGAAATTAAATCTCTATCAAGGTTAGATGAAATAATTTCTCCACTAACATAAAGTAAACTTCCGTGGTTATGATCGAAATTTTGTAGAATAATTTCTTTTAAATTATTTACATTTCCATCTGCACAAAAAATATTTTGAAATCCATTTTGTTTTACAATCTTTTCGGTTGCTAATCCTACGCAAAAACAATTAATTTTTTTATCTATATTTTCTAAATTCAAATTTTTAACAGCATTTGCGCTTGTAAAAATAATTCCTTTATAATCATTATAATTAAGTTGATCATATTCTACCGGATTAATTTTTATCACCGGGAGATGAGAAACATTATGACCTAAAGATTTAAATTTAATTATTAAATCTCTACAATCATCCAGTGGTCTTGTTAACAAAATATGCATTTTATCTCTTATAGGATCCTTCCGACTTTAATTTTAGAGCTTCACCTATTTCCCAACCTAATTCTTTAGCTAAGTCTATATTTTTTGTATCTTTTATAAAGTATCTTTGTTTACCATCTACTGAAAAAAGTTCTGCAACTAAATTAATATTATTTCCATCAATATTTGAAAATGCTCCTATTGCAGTATCACAATCTCCTTCTAAAATTTTTAAAACTTCCCTTTCTGTGTTGGCTATTATTCTAGTTTCATTATCATTTACACTTTCTAATAATTCTTTTGTTTCAATGTCATTATCTCTACATTGTATAGCTATAATTCCTTGGCCCGCACAAGGAATTAATTCATCGGTAGAAAATTCTTCTGTAATTTTATTTATTAGATCTAATGCATTTATTCCTGCTTTAGAAAGAATAATTGCATCATAATTTCCTTCTTCTAATTTTTTTATTCTTGTGTCTACATTTCCTCTAATTAATTTATAAATTAAGTCAGACCTTTTATTTTTTAATTGGTATTCTCTTCTGTAAGATGAAGTTCCTATTACTGAGTTTGGCTTAAGATCATTAAATTTTATATTTCCATTGCTTATCAAAATTTCATTAGGTGAATTTCTTTTTAAAAAAAAATTTGTTATTAATCCATCTGTTTCGATTGACGGCATATCTTTTAACGCATGAACGGCAATATCAATTTTATATTCTAATAATTCATATTCAATTTTTTTTGAAAACAATCCTTTGCCACCTAAATTTGAAAGTCTGTCTTTTTGATTTTCATCACCCGATGTAACAATTTTTTTAATTTCTATATCTTTAGAAAATACCTCTTTTAATTTAGCTTTTACATTCTCAGCATAAATCAAAGCTAATTTGCTACCTCTGGAACCAATAATAAATTTATCTCTTTTCATAAAACTTATTTTTATTACATTCTTATAGTTTAATTGTATTAATTAGAAAAAAATTTTTATGACCGAAAAACCAATAATATTAGGCATTGAGACAAGTTGCGATGAAACTGCAGTATCATTAATACAAGATAGTAACAGCGGTATTCCAAAAATTTTATCTAATATTGTATCCAGTCAATTTGACATTCATACAGAATTTGGTGGAGTTGTCCCAGAATTGGCTGCACGATCCCATGTGGAAAAAATAGATTTAATTGCTAAAAAAGCAATTAAAGAAAGTGAAGTTAATCTAGATAAAGTATCAGCGATTGCAGCAACTGCAGGACCAGGTTTAATAGTTTGTTTAACAGTTGGTTTAAGTTTTGGAAAAGCATTAGCTTCATCATTGGATATTCCTTTTATAGGAGTTAATCATTTAGAGGGTCATGCATTAAGTCCAAAACTACATTCAAAACTTGAATATCCTTATTTACTTCTCTTAATATCAGGAGGTCACAGTCAATATTTAAGTGTAAACGGTCTTGGTGATTACAAAAGGCTTGGCACGACAATTGACGATGCTTTAGGAGAAGCATTTGATAAGATAGCAAAACTATTAGGAATTGAATTTCCAGGTGGACCAAAATTAGAAAAATTTGCAAAAAAAGGTGATTCTCATAAATTTGAACTTCCAAAACCAATAATAAATAAAGGCGGATGTAATCTCTCTTTTGCAGGTCTCAAGACTGCAATTTTAAGAATAACACAAAAAATAAAAACAGAACAAGAAAAATTTGATCTTGCAGCTTCATTTCAAAAAACAATTGAGGAAATTTTATATATAAAAACAAAAGTTGCTTTTGAAGAATTTAGAAAAATAAATTCTCAAGATAAAAGTTCATTTGTGGTAGCCGGAGGTGTTGCGGCCAATAAAGGTATTAGAGAAATATTAATTAAAGTTAGTAAAGAGAATAATTTCGATCCAATTTTTCCTGATCTAAAATTATGTGGAGATAACGCTGCAATGATAGCAATGGTAGGATTGGAAAAATTTAAAGCTAAAAAATTTGATAGTTTAGATTTGCCTGCAAATCCAAGACTTCCTCTTGATGAAAATGCTAAATTCTTAAAAGGTGCTGGAGTCAAAATCTAATGAAGTACTGACTATTTAATAGTTAATTTTTTTCTTCGTAATTATTATTTGTTTTGTCGTCTTCATTATCTGTATAAAACTTTCTTATCAATTCTTCTTCTCTTTTTGCTTGTTCTTCATCAAATTTTATTTCCCATTGTCTTATTTTTTCTTGTTCTTCTTTAATTCTTTTTTCTTCTTCAATTTTAGCTTCTAATTCTCTTTGTTTTTTTTCTTCTATTAATTTAAGCTCTTCTTCTCTTAATTTCCGCTCTTTTTCTTCTGCTTTTTGTTGTTGTTCAATTGCTCTCTTTTCTTTTTCTTCTGCTTTTTGTTGTTTTTCTTTTAGTCTCAATTCTTTTTCTTTTTCTTTATATTCTTCTTGCTCAGCTAATATTTGGGCATCTCTTTCTTTTATTCTTTGTGTTTCTAAATCTTTCAACTTTTGAGCGGTTTCTTTTAATTTTTGCTGCTCATATTTTAACTTGTGGTTTTTTTCTCTTAATTTTTGTTCCTCTTCTTTCTGCATTTGAACTTCCAAATCTTTTAATCTTTGTTGTTCATCTTTTAATTTTTGTTCCTCTTCTTTCTGCCTTTGAATTTCCAAATCCTTTAATCTTTGTTGTTCATCTTCCCTGATTTTTTTTTCTTCTCTAGCTTTTTGTCTTTCTAGGTATTGCAACCTTAATTGCTCTTCTTTTAATTTTATTTCTTCTTCCCTTATTTTTTTTTCTTCTTGATCTTTTAATTTTTGCTCTTCTGCCTTTAGTCTCTGAACTTCAATTTTCTGCGCATATTCTTCATTTTTTTGTTGTTGTTTTTCATTTTCTAATCTTAGTTTTTCTTTAGCTTCTATTCTTTCTCTTTCATCTTTTAATTTTTGTTCCTCTTCTTTCTGCCTTTGAATTTCCAAATCCTTTAATCTTTGTTGTTCATCTTTTATTTTTTGCTGTTCAATTTTTTGTTTTTGCTTTTTATCTCTTAGCAATTGTTTTTCTTGTTCAATTTTTTGTTTTTTAATTTTCTTAGCTATTTCTTCATCCCTCTTTTTTTTTAAATCTTGAAAAGTTTTATTTAATGATTGCTTTGTCTTATTTAATGATTTTGATGCAATTTTTCCTAGGTTAGCTAAACCTAATTGCTTAAGTAATTTTTTTCTTTTTTCCACACACACATCTCCAATAAAGATTAGTTTATCACGCATTTGAATTCCTAAAAGTTTGTTTATGTTTTTTTTGGTTCCAATAACCATTGACTTAACTAGATTAATTTAAAATATAAAAATAAAAACAATTTATACGTGTATAAGAATATTACTTTTTAAAAATATTTAATTAGTCAGCAAATGTATAGCACATCGCATAGTACGGTTTATTGTGTTAAAATTATTTGAAATGAAAGGAGAGACGTTATGTCAGAAACAAAAATATTCCGTAAAAAAGATCTCGACCTTGAACCTGTAAACGGCATGAAAACAATCGGTTTAGTCAATGTATCGTTTTCCGATAAACTGGGAGCTGGGATTGGCGTTTTTGAAGATTGCTCTATACCTTGGCATATAACTTATGACGAGGTGATCTACATACTTGAAGGACAGTTCACATTAAAAGTCGGTGACAAAATATTCAAAGCCGGCCCTGGAGATGTGCTATGGGTGCCACGTAATACAGATATTGTTTATATAGCCCAAGAGCGAGTAACATTTTTCTACTCTGTACTACCTGCCGGTAACGCTCCATCTACTTCCAAACGTATTGATTATACTTTTGGTAACCAAGAAAAGTAAAAAATGTATGAGCTGGCTGCAAATTTAACATTAATTGTTCATTTTGCTTTTATTCTCTTTGTTGTATTTGGTGCATTATTATTTTTTGTTACAACAAAAATTATTTTTATCCACTTTCCTGCTCTTATTTGGGGATCCTATATCGAATTAACTAATTCCATATGTCCTCTGACTTATCTTGAAAATTGGTTTTTACATAAAGCTAATCTAACAACATATTCTGAAGGTTTTATTCAAAACTACTTAATGCCGATTGTTTATCCGGCGAGTCTTACGAAAGATTTACAAATATATCTAGGAATAGCCCTAATTGTCATAAATATAGTTTTTTATGCCTTTATATTTAATAAACTGAAAAAAAATTTTAAATGAAAAAACTTTTAGGGATCGTGGTTCTGGAAATGTATAGCACTTTGCATATCACGTGTTTTATAAAAAGTGACGTAAAATGAAATATGGTTTTTACAAAATGACAGCCCGTGGGAATAATAATTAGATGAAGTACTGGTTATTAAAATCCGAACCAAATGTTTGGTCAATTGATCAACAGAAAAAAATGGGATCAAAAGGCGCTGACTGGGATGGGGTAAGAAATTATCAAGCAGCCAATAATCTAAAAAAAATGAAAAAAGGAGATCTATGCTTCTTTTATCACTCTAATATCGGTAAAGAAATTGTCGGTATTGTTGAGGTAATAAAGACAGCATTTTTAGATCCAACAGATAAAGATAAAAGATTTGTGGCAGTAAAAATAAAGTTCAAGAGTAAACTAAAATCAACAGTTTCGCTGGAAAAAATCAAAAAAAATAATGATCTAAAAGACCTGGCATTAATTAAGCAAAGTAGGCTTTCGGTTATGCCAATTGATACTAAAAGCTGGAAAATTATTTTGAAGATGAGTAGTATCTCTTAAAAAAAAATTCATGCCCAAAAAAAAAACTAAAACAAAAGTTAAAGTAAAATCTAAACGTAATTCTTCTCCAAAAAAAATTGAAAAAGAACTGATCTACAAAACAAAGAAAGAGTGGATTAGCAAGGCTGTAGTAAATAAGTCTCAATACGAGAAAAAATATAATAATTCAATTAAAGATAATGATGGCTTTTGGAAAAAAGAAGGGAAAAGAATTACTTGGATTAAACCATATAAAAAAATTAAAGATGTAAATTACAGCAAATCAGATGTTAAAATTAAATGGTTTTACGATGGCACATTAAATGCTTCGGCAAACTGTATTGATAGACATTTAAAAAAGAATAAAAATAAAACTGCAATAATTTGGGTTGGAGATGATCCAAAAGTTCAAAAGAAAATTACTTATAAAGAACTCCATAAAGAAGTATCAAAAGCAGCTAATGGACTAAAAGAAATTGGAGTAAAAAAAGGAGATAGAGTTACAATCTATTTAACGATGATACCTGAGCTTGCATATACTATGCTAGCGTGTGCAAGAATAGGAGCTATTCACTCAATTATTTTTGGTGGTTTTTCTCCAGATAGTATTTCAGGAAGAATTAATGATTGTAAATCAGATTATATAGTAACAGCCGATGAAGGTGTAAGAGGAGGCAAAACTATTCCACTTAAATCAATAACTGATGAGGCTTTGGTTAATTGCCCAAAAGTTAAAAAATGTATTGTTGTTAAAAGAACCGGAAATAGAATTAACTGGGATGATAGTAGAGATATTTGGTATCATGAAATGATTAAAAATGTTCCTATAAAATGTGAGCCTGAAGAAATGAATGCGGAAGATCCTTTGTTTATTCTTTATACTTCTGGATCAACAGGAAAACCAAAAGGAGTTTTGCATACAACCGGTGGATATATGGTTTATGCTTCTATGACTCATCAATATATTTTTAATTATAAACCGAAAGATATTTATTGGTGTACAGCTGACATTGGGTGGATAACGGGACATAGTTATATAATTTATGGACCACTTGCTAATGGTGCAACTACAATAATGTTTGAAGGAATTCCAACTTATCCTGACACATCTAGATGGTGGCAAATAGTTGATAAATATAAAGTTAATATATTTTATACAGCACCAACTGCAATAAGAGCGCTTATGAGAGAAGGTGACGAACCAGTTAAAAAAACATCAAGAAAAACCTTAAAGTTATTGGGAACTGTTGGGGAACCAATAAATCCAGAAGCTTGGCAATGGTATTATAAAATAGTTGGCGATTCTAGATGTCCAATTGTTGACACTTGGTGGCAAACTGAAACTGGTGGTATTTTAATTAGCCCTCAAACTGGTGCTATAAATTTAAAACCTGGATCTGCAACCAAACCATTTTATGGAATTAAACCGGTCATAGTTGATAAAGATGGAAAAACTTTAAGTGGAGAAGCGCAAGGTAGACTTTGTATATCTCAATCTTGGCCTGGGCAAATGAGAACTGTATATGGAGATCATCAAAGATTTATAGACACTTATTTTTCACAATTTGATGGAAAATATTTTACTGGAGATGGATGTAGAAGAGATAAAGATGGCTATTATTGGATAACAGGAAGAGTAGACGATGTAATTATAGTTTCAGGACATAATCTTGGAACAGCTGAAATTGAAAGTGCTTTTGTTGCTCATCCAAAAGTTGCTGAAGCAGCAGTAGTTGGATACCCTCACGATATCAAAGGAAATGGTTTATACTGTTATGTAACTTTAAATGCAGGTGAAAATAGTTCTTTAGATTTAGAAAGAGATTTGAAACTTTGGGTGAGAAAACAAATTGGACCAATCGCAACTCCTGACTTAATACAATTCTCGCCAGGATTACCTAAAACAAGATCTGGAAAAATTATGAGAAGAATTTTAAGAAAAATTGCCGCCAATGAGCATGATCAATTAGGTGATACAACCACTTTGGCAGATCCCAGTGTTGTAAAAAGTTTAGTTGTAAATAGAAAAAATATTTAAAAATTAATCAATTTAATAAATTCTTTTTCAATATTTTCCCATTTTAGAATCATAGAATTTAAAACTATTTTTCTATCTAATGTTTTTAGTTCTTGAGCCACTGGCGCCCATTCATATAAGGCTAATGCACTTTGGTTAAAAGGTTTTGACTTGCAATAATTATTCCAATCTATTTTTTCTAATCTTTGATTAAAATTTTTCTTACTATTATCAATTATATCTTCGGGCATACTATTTTTTAATTCATTATTTAATATTTTTTCATAAATTTTTTTTGCATTATTAATTTCTTGAAAATTAAAATAAATATTAAGATATGAAATAGTATAAAAAGTAAGATCTTGTAAAGCTACTGCGTAGATATTCCATTTCGCTTTGTTAATTGAACTTAAAAATACTTCATCATCAAAATGCAAAACATATTTTGTTCCCATTCTTGTTTTTAAATAACTATATAATGTTACTTGTGATACCCAGGCGGATTTATTTTGTATAAATGATTCTAAATCATCTAAATTTTTAATTTTTTTCTTTGGTAAAAATGCTTTAAATAAAGAAAAAAGATAAACTCTGAAATCTTCAATATTAATATCCTTAAGATTAAATTTATATTTTAAAGCCATTTATCTACTCAGAGTTGTTTTATATTACAAAAATTATGGTAATTGGAGCTTTTTTTAAGGTTTCAATCTATCACATTTTAAGTATGGTGCATTTTTTTAACCTATAGGGAGAATAAAAAATGTCAAAACAAACACAACATTGGGAAAAGACCAGAAATTTGCTATGGGTAACTTTAGCAATTTGGTTTGTATTCTCAATTGGCATCTTTTTCTTCGGAGCAGAAATGGAATCATCTAGTTTTAGACCTCTTGGTTACCCACTTTCCTACTACATGACATGTCAAGGATCGCTAGGAATTTTTGTAATTCTAATTTTTTGGTTTGCAAATAGACAAGAAAAAATAGATGAAGAATTTGGCTTCTCTGAAAAGGAGGATGACTAAATGATTAAAGGAAAATTTATAGACAATTTACCTAAAGTATATGGAATTTATACTGGAGGATTTATTGGATTTATAATTTTAATGGCAATAGCAGAATCGGCAGGGATGTCGGCAAAAACAATAGGTATATTATTCGTAGCTTTTACAATAGCAATTTATGCATTGATAGGGTACTTATCACGTACACTACAGTTAGATGCGTATTACGTGGCAGGAAGACAAGTTCCAACGGTATTTAATGGAATGGCTACAGCGGCAGACTGGATGTCTGGTGCTTCATTTGTTGCGATGGCCGGCGGTATTTATTTTAAAGGTTACGGTTATATGGCTCTTCTAGTTGGATGGACTGGTGGATATGTACTAGTTGCTTCTTTATTAGCACCTTACCTTAGAAAATTTGGATGTTATACAGTTCCAGATTTTATAGGAACAAGATATGGCGGTAATTTAGCTAGAGTATGCGCTGTAATAGTTTTAACAGTAGCTTCATTCACTTACGTGACTGCACAAATTAATGCGACAGGTACAATTGCTTCAGTTGCGTTGGATATTCCATTTGGAATTGCAGTATACATTGGTCTTGCTGGTATACTTATATGTTCAATGTTAGGAGGAATGCGTGCGGTAACATGGACACAGGTTGCTCAATACATTGTTTTAATTATAGCTTACTTACTTCCAGTATTCTGGATTAGTAATAAAATGGGTGCCGGATTCTTTCCACATCTAATGTTAGCTGATGAAGTTGCAAAGATTGCTGAACTTGAAGCTCAGTTTGGTTTGGGAACAGTAAAAAATACTGCAGCTGATTTAGCGACAGTGCCAAAGGGTTTAGCGGGTATAACTAAAGCTCACTCTTCGGTTAATGCTACACCTTGGGCGTTTATCTCATTAGCGGTTTGTATGATGGCTGGAACAGCTTCATTACCTCACGTTATGATGAGATACTTCACTACTCCAAGTGTAAAATCAGCTAGAAGATCAGTAGGTTGGTCATTATTCTTTATCTTCCTACTATATTCTTCAGCACCGATGCTAGCTACTCTGTCTAAACTTTCATTGATGGATCCAAGCTTAGCAACAGGTATTATTGGTAAATCAATATCTGATGTTCAAGCTTTAGATTGGTATCAAAACTGGAACCAAGCAAACTTAATGTTTGTTAGCGACTTTAACGGAAATGGAACTCTAGACTTAAACGAGTTTTTCATGGGTGGTAAAGCTGTTGTATTAGCTACTCCAGAAATTGCTGGGTTGCCTTATGTAATTTCAGGTCTGGTTGCTGCCGGAGGTATGGCTGCTGCCATGTCTACTGCTGATGGTTTAGTTTTAGCAATTGCAAATGCTTTGTCTCATGACTTATATTACAAGATCATTGACCCTAAAGCAGAAACTGCAAAAAGACTAATTGTTGCAAGGGTATTACTTTTCATAATTGGTTTTGCTGGAGCATCTATTGCTGCATTAGAAATCCAAGGTATCTTAGGTTCGGTTATCTGGGCTTTTGACTTTGCGATGTCAGGATTGTTCTTCCCACTTGTACTAGGAGTATGGTGGAAGAGAGCAAATTCACAAGGTGCAGTTGCGGGAATGCTTCTAGGTCTAATTTCTGGTACAGCGTATCTAATTTGGGTACGTAATGGCGGAGCTGGATTCTGGGGCATAACTCAACTTACATTCGGAATAGTTGGATCATTAGTTAGTTTAGTATCTATGGTAGTTGTTAGTTTAATGACTAAAGCACCTGATGCTGCTACTCAAAAAATGGTTGATGAAGTACGTATACCTAGTGGTAGAACGGTACTTGGAAAACAACATTAAATAATTATAATTTAAGGGGCGATTTTTTTCGCCCCTTTTAAATTAATATATTTTAATCTTTTTATTGTATGTCAGCAAACTTTCATCCTTTAGTTTATTTAATTGATTACATAATGGGTGTAATTATGTGGACATTAATTGGAAGAGTAGGAATGAATATATTCCAAAGGGAAGACTCTGAGTTTTTTTTTATGAAGGTTTTTGTAAAACTTACAGATCCATTAATAAATTTATTTAAAGTTATAACGCCATCATTCATAATTAAACCTTTGGTTCCTCTTTATGTTGCCTGGTTTTTTTACATGTTTAGATTTTACCTTATGCCTTATCTATTGGGTTATTCTGTAATGGGAATGCTATCATTTCCTCTAGAAAGTGAAATAGCAATACAAATTTACCAAATTTTTGGTAAAAATTAATTCAAATAAAAAACAAAAATTGATAGTAGTAGATAACTACTAATGAAAAAAATAAAAATTTCACCTTCAATTCTTTCTGCTGATTTTAGTAATTTAGGAAATGAAATTAAAAGACTGGAAGATGGAGGTGCTGACTTAATCCACGTAGATGTTATGGATGGTCACTTTGTGCCCAATTTAACTATAGGACCTCCGGTAATCAAAACATTAAGACAATATACAAAATTACCATTCGACGTACACTTGATGATTTCACCTGTGCATAAATATATTAATGACTATTCTAATGCTGGAGCAGATATAATTACCATTCATCCTGAAGCGACAGACAATTTAATAGAGTCACTTGATCTAATAAAAAAATTAAATAAAAAAGTTGGAGTATCTTTAAATCCAGATACTAAAATAAACGTTATTGAAAAATATCTCTCAAAAGTTGATTTAATTTTAATTATGAGCGTTTATCCTGGTTTTGGAGGACAAAAATTCATTCCAGATGTTATTTCTAAAATAAAAAATTTAAAAAAAATTAAAGATAACAATAAATTAAATTTTGATATTGAGGTAGATGGTGGCATAAATTTTTCTAATTCCAAAGAAGTTATAAATGCTGGCGCAAACATTTTAGTTTCTGGCACAACAATATTTAAAGAAAATAATGGAAATATTAAAAAAAATATTGAAACACTAAAATCTCAGTAAAATGTTTTTGAGAAATTCACTAAATTTTATTCATGAATTTTTCTACATTTTTTCTAAACAAATAAGACAATTTTATTTAAATTCATCAATTTATAATAAAAAAATATCAAAAATAGATGAAAATGATTTAAGTTATAAACCAAGCCTCAGCATATTAAGTTGTATAGTAAAATATGATAAGAAGAAAAATAAAATAGAAAACTTCTATGTTAACTCAATTTGGGAAGATAAAAATATTTCAAATAAAGATTATAAAACACTTCATAATTTTTATTGGTTATTTTCAATAGACTTAAAATCTCCAAAAAAAATTACTCAATCAATAATTCAAAATTGGATTGAAAATAATCAAAACTATAAACATAATAATTGGGAAATTGACATTTTATCTAAAAGAATAATTTCCTGGATATCAAATTCAAAAATAACTTATGATGGTTCAGATAGTAATTATAAAGTTAAATTTAACAAAATAATTAATAAACAAGTAAATCATCTGATAAACGAAATTAATAGATCAAATCTTGTAGATGATAAAATGATAGGTTGTACTGCAATTATTTTATCGGGAATATCTTATAATAATGATAAGTTTTTATCTTATGGACTTAATCTTTTGAAAAAAATAATTAATTCTTCTTTCGACAATCAATATTTTCCAAAATCAAGAAGCATAAGACAGTTAGTATTTTATTTAAAATATTTTGTGTTGATTAGAGAACTTTTAAAAGAATCCTTGCACCAAATACCAGAATATTTAGATGAAATAATATACTACCTTGGCAAGGCATATGATTTTTCATGGGGATCTATAAAAAAAAATATTCTATTTAACGGAAATCATGAAGGAGATTTGTCAGATTTTGATAAATATTTAGAACTCAACCGATATAGATTTAGTTGTGATAATCATGAAATGTGTGGTTATTCAATTTTAAAAAGTAAAAACATCATCATTGCAATGGATACTGGATCTAGTCCTGACAAAAAATACTCAGAAAATTACCAAAGCGGTCCTTTATCTTTTGAATTTTTTTTTAAAAATACTAAATTGATATCTAACTCAGGTTATTTTCAAGATTATCAACACCAATTAAATTTAATATCAAAGTCAACAGCAACACATTCAACGCTTATTTTAAATAATTCGTCAACATCAACTTTTAATAAAATAAGAAAAGGACCATATATAGTTAATAAAGGAGTTAAAACACTAAATAAAAATATAGTTTTTGAAAAAAATTATTGGAGTATTAAATGTTCACATGATGGATATTTATCTGATTATGGAGTTATTCACGAAAGAAATTTAGAATTTTATCCTGAAACAAATAAAATTGTTGGAAAAGATAAACTTATTAAGAAAAAAAATTTCAAATCTTCAAGTTTTGAAATACGATTTCATTTAATGCCAAATACAAAAGTTACAAAAATACAGGATAATAAAACGATTTTAATCGAGTTAGAAAACTCTGGATGGAGATTTTATTCAAATCATGGATCTATTGATGTTGAAACTGGATTATATTTCGGTAAAAAAAATACATATATTGAAAATCAAAATATTTTTATATCAGGAATTACACAAACAGATGATCAGATGATTGAATGGGAAATTAACAAAATATGAAGAAGAAAATTAAACAAGCGTTAATCTCTGTATCAAACAAATCAGACCTAAAATCAATTTTAAAAGTATTAAAAAAATACAAAATAAAAATTATTAGTTCTGGAGGTACTTACAAAAAAATAAAAAAATTAGGTTACAATTGCCAAGAAGTTTCTAAATATACTAATTCCCCAGAAATATTAGGAGGTAGAGTAAAAACTCTAAATCCTAAAATTTATGGAGGAATATTAAGTATAAGAAATAATAAAATTCATAGAAAAGAAATGCTAAATAATAATATTGAAGAAATAGATTTAGTTGTAGTAAATTTTTATCCTTTTGAAAATTTGTTGGAAAAAAAACAAAAACATAAAAATATTATAGAAAATATTGATATTGGCGGACCAAGCATGGTTAGAGCTGCTGCTAAAAACTATAAAGATGTGGTTGTAGTAACAAACACTGATCAATATCAAAAATTAATTTTAGAATTAAAAAAAAATAAAGGCTCAACAACATTAAAATATAGAGAAAAATTATCAGAAGAGGCATTTAATGTAACATCTTATTATGATTCTATAATTTCAAATTACTTAAACTCAAAAACAAAAAATATTTTTCCTAAAAAAAAAACATTCCATGCCAATTTAATTGAAAACTTAAGATATGGAGAAAATCCTCATCAAAAAGCTGCAATTTATAATACAAAAAAAGAACTTGGCATTTTACAAATTCATGGAAAAAAACTTAGCTACAATAATTACAATGATATATTTTCTGCATTAAATATCTCAAAAACGCTTCCTAGCAATTTAGGAACCATAATTGTTAAACATGCTAATCCATGTGGCGTCTCAATAAATAAAAGTAAAGTTTCGAGTTTTAAAGAAGCATTGGCATGTGACCCAATTAGTGCTTTTGGTGGAATCGTATGTTGTAATTATAAAATTAATAAAAAAATAGCTAATGAATTAAATAAAATATTTTTAGAAGTGGTAATTGGAGTTGGGTTTGAGCAGGATGCATTAAAAGTATTAAAAAAGAAAAAAAATCTTAGAATTATTGATTCTACTAAATTAAAAATAAATAATATAAATAATATTAGTACAAACTTTGACTCACTTTTAATACAAACAATAGATAATAAAATTTTTTCTAAAAATAATTTTAAAATTGTTTCTAAAAAAAAGCCAAGTAAAAAAACACTTAAAAATTTAATTTTTGCATTTAATATTTGCAGAAGTGTAAAATCAAATGCAATTGTTTTAGCGAAGGATAGTGGAACAGTTGGAATAGGATCGGGTCAACCAAGTAGAGTTGAAAGTTGTAATATAGCAATTAAAAAAATGAATAAATTTCAAAAAATTAAAAATGATGATGAAATTATTGCCGCCTCTGATGCTTTTTTTCCTTTTGTTGATGGGGTTGAAATGTTAGTTCAAGCAGGAGTCTCTGCAATTATTCAACCATATGGATCAATAAGAGATAAAGAAATAATTAAATTCGCCAATCAAACAAATACTATATTAGTTTTTTCAAAAACTCGTCACTTTAAACATTAAATAATCCTATCAACTTTTGCAGCTAAAATAAAATCACTTTCGTGTAGTCCTTTAATTGCATGGGTAAAAATTTTAATTCTTGCATATCCCCAACCAAACCAAATATCTGGGTGATGCCCTTCAATTTCTGCAATTTCACCAACTTTATTAATAAAATCTTGACTCTCTTTAAAATTTTTAAATTTAAATTCTTTTATTAAAAAATAAATTTTATCATCATTGGCTTTGACTTCCCATCCATCAATCATTTTAAGATATTTGTGAATTTCTTTTATATCAAATCCTGCTATTCCCCCTTCACAAGGAACACATTTTTTATTTGCTAAATCACTCATAATCTAATGATTTAATAATTTATAAAATATTTTCAAGTAACATTGGAGCGGGCAATGGGACTCGAACCCACGACCTTCTCGTTGGCAACGAGACGCTCTACCACTGAGCTATGCCCGCTTGTTAAAAAGTTATTATAAATAGGGGTTTTATAATTGCAAGCAATAATTAAATTTTAAAAATTGATATTATTTTTTGAAAATATTTCTTGAATTGGTTTTAAAAAATTTTGATAATTTTTCCACTGCTCAGAACTATTTTTAAATATTTTTCCTCTAGCTTGGTGCAATGATGCTGTTTCTATAGGCCTTTCATTTTTACTATGATTCTTAAGGTTATCTTCCCATAATAAATTTAATTCACCAATAATTTTTTTGGTATTTTGTTCAGGATTTAAAACAAACTTTTCATAATTGATATTAATTATTTCATTACCAAATTTATTGAACCAAAATTTCATTAAATCATTATATAAAATATAATAATTGGCTATGTCTTTTTGATTTAATGCAAATTCCATTCCAATATTATTAAAATTAATTTTATAGTTTGACCAGCAAACTGCCATGGGATTTCTTTCTAAATGAATTATTTTAGCTTCTGGAAATGCTTTAATAATAAATCCTATCCATTTAAAATTCATAGGTAATTTGTCAGTTACATATGATTTTCCTGAAATTTCAATTAATTTATTATTATACTCAAGTCTAATTCTATTTATTGTTTTTTCAAAACTATTAACTTCTTCAAATTTAATTTTTTCCATTATTTTCGGCATATAATCAAGTTCTCCAGCACCATAAATTTTTGAATGCGAAGATAAAATTTGTTCTATTAAAGTTGTTCCAGACCTTGGCATTCCAACTATAAATATTGGTTTACACTTAATTTTAAAATTGTGATTTATAATATTTAGATAATTTTTATCAAAAAATTTTTTTATATTTATAAATAATTTTTTTTGGGATTTAATAGAAAAGTTTGATTGTTGTGTTTTTAGTTTTTTTGCTTTTTCTAGATAAGTAAAACCAATTTCATTTTTATTTTGATCAAAATAACCTTTGCTAAGACTATAATTAATGTCTATCTTATTTTTATCATTTAAATTTTTTAAAGTTATTTTTTCTAATTTTTTAAAAATTTCATCATCTTTGCTAATTTTTGTAATATCAATATAGTTTTTATAACTTTCAAAAGATAAATTATTGTTCTCTATTGATTTTTTAAAAAAATCTCTAGCTAAATTTAAATTTCCTAAAATTGAATTTATTGCTCCAAGATTATTTTGTGCGTTAAAATTTTTATTATCTATATTTAAAATTTTCTCATAAAAAATTTTCGCTTCATTATAATTTTTTTCTTCTTTTAAAATATTAGCTAAATTAAAATAAGCTTCTAAATTTTCTTTTTTTAATTCTATTGATTTTTTATAATTTTTTATTGCATCTTGTTTTTCATTAATTAATTTTTGTGTATTTCCTAAATTATTATATGCTTCTGCAAATATAGGATTTAATTTTATTGCCTCATGAAATGCATCAATTGCTTCATTAAATAAGTTTAATTTCTTTAAAATTTTTCCATAATTATAATATAATTCTGGTGTCTGCTTAATTTTAAGCAAAGCTTTATAATATTTTTTAGACTCTTCAAAATTTTCTATTTTAATTGAACTTAGACTCATTATGTTTAGCAGATCAAAATCATTTGGAGATTTCCTTAGCAAAGCTTTTCCTAGCTTTATTACTTTATTAAATTTTTTATTGTTAAATAAAAAAATTATTTTTTTTCTTTCTTCTAAAATTTTATTTAAAATCATTAATTTATTTTATAATTAAATAACAACAATATGGTCTATGGAAGACTATATATTATTCTGATATATTTTAATAATTATGAAAAAAGATGAATTGCCTAAGGTAATACCTATATTTCCATTATCTAATTTTATTATTTTCCCAAGGACAACAGTTCCATTAAATATTTTTGAACCAAGATATATACAAATGGTAGATACTTGTATGAAAGGAAACAGATTAATTGGAATGATACAACCTAAAAAGACTGGAGAGCCTAAAAAACCAGATTTATTTGAAGTAGGTTGTGCAGGAAAAATAACAAGTTTTAATGAAACTGAAGATGGAAGATATTTCATTTCTCTAAATGGAATATGTCGTTTCAAAATATTACGTGAGAATAATAATAATAAACTATACAGAGAATGTAGTATAAATTTTGATGAATATTTTGATGATTTACAGATAAGTAATGAAGAAATAAAATTTTCTAATCTAAAATTAATTTTTAATAGTTTAAAAAACTTATTCAAAAAACAGGGTTACATTATAAATTGGAAGGATATTGAAAAAAAAAAATTAGACCAGACAATCAATACTCTCTCGATGGCCTCACCTTTTTCTTTGGAAGAAAAACAAATACTGCTTGAAAGTAAAAATTTAAATTTAAGAATAAAAAAATTAGAAGAAATATTAAAAACTTATACTCTAGACGAATTCAGTAATACTACTTTGCAATAATTAAAAATTTAATCCTTCATCAGCAAAACGAGTAGCATATTTTTTAAAAAATTTTTGTTTATTCAAAAAATTAAAAATTGGATAAGATAGGTTATTATTAATTTTATTATCAAAGTTAAAAAATTCATAAATAAAATCTATGCTTGATCCATAAATATAATTTAAATGTCTTGTTTTTTTTTCAAATTCATTTGCAACTGAACCATCAATTTCCATACCTAATTCCATATTGTCATCTATTAAATCAGATAAAATTTTTATATCTCTAATAGTCATATTAAATCCTTGTCCGGCCAAAGGATGAATTTTATGAATAAGATCTCCAAATGATAATATATTTTGATGATAATAATTTCTTAGCATAGAAAAATTAATAATAAATTTTTCAAATTTTTTAAAATTTGTAATTTTATAATAATTGTTAAATTTTTTTATAATTTGAATTACTGCTTCATTATTTAATTTTTTTTTACCATTATAAGAAAATACAATTGAAGTTTGATTATTAGACAAAGGAAGGAAGGCTAATGGACCAAATTTAGTAAAAATTTGAGTAGCAATATTATTTTTAATTTTTTGATGTTGGATTATAGAAGTATAAGCCAAAGTATTATAATTTTTTTTTATTTTTTTGTAAAAAAGTTTTTTCGATATATAACTTTTAGAATCGGAATTAATAACTAAACTATATTTATTATTTAAAAAAAATAATTTTTTTTTATTATCTAATTTTTTAAAATTTACATATTTTTTGAAAAACTTTTAAATATTTCATTATATTTTATTAAATTAAAAACTTCTTGATTGTTATTTGTAAACTTTAATAATTCTTTTGAATTTTTTCCTTCAACATAAATTTTAATTTTTTTTGTTGGCCAAGATGAAAAATTTAATTTTTTACTAATTTTTTTAAGATATTTATAATTATTATTTGAAATAGCCAATGTTCTGGATGAATCATTTTTTTTTAATTCAAAATTGTAGACTATATCGATAGGTAGTTTTTTCTTAGCCAATACATTTGCTAATACATAATTAGTCAAGTTTTTTCCTACTAAACAAATTTTCATAATATAATTTAATTTTATCAGTAAAAATAAAATGATACAAAGTGACAAATCATAATTCTATTATAATGAGTATAAAAAAAATTTTAGATAAAACAGGTAGTTTTGCAATAAACAGGATTGCTGAGTTAATTGGATTATTTCTATTAATTATTTCTATTCTGCTATTATTATCACTATTAAGTTATTCCCCAGATGATCCAAACTTTATATTTCCGGAAAATACTGGAATAAAAAATTTGCTAGGAATTAAAGGAAGCTATATTTCTGATCTTTTTTATCAATCTATAGGTTTGATTTCTATTCTAATTCCATTTTCCATTTTTTTTACAGGTTTAACAATTTTTAAAAAAAAAAAATTTTTAATTATTGTTGAAAATTTATTTTTTATAATTTTTTATTCAATTATTGGTTCTTTGTTTTTTAGTGTTTTTTACAAAGAAACATTTTGGTTAACGGTAAATGGGAATAGTGGCTTTATAGGAAATATATTCGAAGAAAGTTTTTTAATAAATCTAATAAAACTAAATGAAACATTTAGCTACTATTTTTTAATAGTAGTATTAATAATTAGTTTTCTTTTAAGTATAAATTTGAATTTAAAATCAATTTTTAAAAATTTATTAAATTTGTTCAAGCGAAACAAAAAAACTTTTGATAATATATCAACAGGAGAATTCAATCAGGCTAAACACGAAGAATATAATGAGACAAGGGTACAAGAAAATTTTTCCTTTGAGAATAAATCTGAAAAACAAAAATTTAAATTTAAACTTCCTTCTTTGGAATTTTTGAAAAGTCCATCTAAGAAAGGAAAAATTAATAATGAAAATAAAATAGAAGAAGGAACTTTAGAAAAAATTCTTTTAGATTTTGGTGTAGAAGGAAAAATTAAAAAAGTTAGTCATGGTCCAGTAGTAACATTAAATGAATTTGAGCCCGCTCCTGGTATAAAAGTATCAAAAATAATTAACTTATCTGAAGATATAGCTAGAAATACAAGCTCAGAATCTGCAAGAATAGCTACTATTCCTGGAAGTAACACAGTTGGAATTGAATTACCAAACCCAGCTAGAGAAAATGTTTATTTAAGTGAAATTATATCTAATAAAGATTTTACCAAAAGAGAAACAAAGTTGCCAATTGCACTAGGAAAAAGTATATCGGGCGAACCAATTACAGGCGACTTAAGTTCTATGCCACATTTATTAATTGCAGGAACTACTGGTTCTGGAAAATCTGTTTGTATTAATACAATTATTTTATCTCTACTCTACAAGCACACGCCAGATAAATGTAAATTTATTTTAATTGATCCTAAAATGTTAGAATTATCAACTTACGAGGCTATTCCTCATCTATTATGTCCAGTTATAACAGAAGCAAAAAAGGCTGCTTCAGTTTTAGGTTGGGTAGTTAAAGAAATGGAAAATAGATACAGATTAATGACTAAAGTAGGGGTTAGAAATATAGATGGCTATAATGAAAAACATAATATTTCTATGCCATACATAGTGGTAATAGTTGATGAAATGTCTGACTTAATGTTGGTAGCTGGCAAAGAAATAGAAAATTATATTCAAAAACTATCACAAATGGCGAGAGCTGCTGGAATTCATATTATTATGGCAACTCAAAGACCTAGTGTTGATGTAATTACTGGTACAATAAAAGCAAATTTTCCTACTAGAATTTCTTTTCAAGTAACATCGAAAATTGATAGTAGAACCATACTGGGAGAACAAGGAGCAGAACAACTTTTAGGGAAAGGCGATATGCTTTATATGTCGTCAGCAAATAAAATTGTAAGAATTCATGCTCCTTTTGTTTCAGAAAATGAAATTGAAAAAATAAATAATTTCTTAAGAAATCAAGCAGAACCAGATTATGTTGATGAAATATTAAATTTTGCAGATGAAAAGGATGCAAATTTTAATTCAACCGATAAAGAAAATTTAGATGAACTGTATAATGCCGCTTTAGAAATAGTTAAGTCTGAAAGAAAAGCTTCAACATCTTTTTTACAAAGAAAATTACAAATTGGATACAACAGAGCCGCAAGAATAGTTGACCAAATGGAAGCTAACGGTGAAGTAAGTAAGGCAAATCATGTTGGAAAAAGAGAAGTTCTTAAATAATGAGAATAATAATAGTAATTATTATTTTATTTTTCTTTAATAACTTTGCAAATGCATCATCAAAAAATAATATAATTAATAATTTTCATTCTATTAAAAATTTAAAATTTTCATTTTTACAAAAAATTAATAAAAAAACTGAAACAGGAGAATGTATAATTTCTTATCCAAAAAAAATATATTGTAAATACAATGACATATATAACAAAGTTCTAGTTTCAAATGGTAAATCTTTGTTGATTAATAGTGATAGAAATAAACAATATTATAGATATCAATTAAAAAAAACACCTTTGGAGTTTATTTTAGATAAAAATTTTCTAATAACAAAAATAAAAAAATTAAGTAATGAAGAAGAATTAAATGACAGTTATTCATTTTTAATTAATCATAAAAATACAACATTGACTGTTTTTTTTGATAAAAATACATTTAATTTAATAGGTTGGACAACTACTGATATATATCAAAATAAAGTTGAAACAAAAATTTCAAATATTAAAACTAATATAAATTTCGACAGCAAAATATTTAATATTCAAAATTATATCAATTAATTTCTAAATTTATTATTTCGGCTTTAAATATTTTCATTCCTCTTGCCTGATAATTTTTTAAAGCGTTTTTATGATCTAGAGAACAAGTATGAACCCAAACTCTATTAATA
Organism: uncultured Pelagibacteraceae bacterium; assembly: GCA_902550805.1. Classification (GTDB taxonomy): domain Bacteria; phylum Pseudomonadota; class Alphaproteobacteria; order Pelagibacterales; family Pelagibacteraceae; genus Pelagibacter. The sequence goes on along the minus strand of CACDAL010000005.1, from coordinate 37,268 downwards.
CCTTTTTCAAAAGATTTTTTTATAGCCTCAGAAAGTAAATAACTCCCATATTTTTTACCAAAAAATTCACTTAAAATTCCAAAATAAGCAATTTCGCTATGTTTTTTCTCAAAATCTAAAATATTTTCAAAATAACCAACTAAATTTTCATTGTCTCTTAAAATGTAAGTTTTAACGCGTGAGTTTTCTACATAATTAATCCATTTATTATCACTCCAGACTAATCTATCAATCCATCTATAATCTTTCCCAACTTGTTTATAAAAAAACTTATTTAAATTGAAATCAGGTGGATCAACTAAACTTAAATAACAATTTTTGTTAGGAGCATCAGAAAGTTTAAGCTCTTTTATAGAATTTATTTCTAAATAATTTCTATGGACTTTAACAATCACAAAACCATTTTGCCAATTTTTTCGCCACCAAATAAGTGAAAGTGTAAATGAGGCACTTCTTGACCTCCATCTTCACTAATATTCGCTAACGCTCTATATCCTTTTCCAGTATCTACAGAAATCCCAAGTTTTTTGGCAACAGTATTTATTCCTTTTAACAACCCTACCATCTCATCAGAAGAAGCATTATTGCTAAAATCATCAAGGTCCACATACTTACCTTTTGGAATAACTAGTGCATGAATTTTTTTTTGTGGGCTAATATCATGAAATGAAAGAACAAAATCATCTTCATAAATTTTTTTACAAGGAATCTCTCCTCTTATTATCTTTGCAAAAATATTATTATCATCATAACTCATTTTTTCCTCTTATTTAGTTCTTCCATTATATCTTCAATTTTAATTTGATTGACTTCAAGATACATTACCAAATGATAAAAAACATCAGCTGCTTCATGAATTTTATTTGTATCGTTTTCTACTGCCTCTATTAGTTCATTTATTTCCTCCAAAACTTTTTCTTTACTTAAAGATTTATCGCCTAGAAGTTTATTAGTATATGAGCCTTCCACAGGATTATTTTTTCTTTCTCTTGCAAGCTTAAATAGGTTTTCAAGTGTATTGAGCATATTAAATTCTAACAGGTATTCCTTTTGAGTCCAAATATTCCTTGGCCTCTTTTACGGAATATTTACCATAGTGAAATATAGATGCTGCTAAAACAGCACTTGCATTTCCTAATATAATCCCATCAACTAAATGATCTAGATTTCCAACGCCTCCGGAAGCTATTAATGGAATATTAACTTTTGCGGATATTTTGGATGTTAAATCAATATCAAATCCAACTTGTGTTCCATCTCTATCCATTGAAGTCACTAGAAGTTCACCGGCACCGCTATCTTCCATTTTTTTTGCAAATTCTATTGCATCTATTCCGGTATTATTTCTTCCTCCATGAGTAAAAACTTCCCATTTATCTTCATTTTTTTTTGCATCTATGGCAACAACAATGCACTGTGATCCAAATTTTTTTGAACTTTCAACAACTACTTCTGCATTTTGGACAGCAGCTGTGTTTATAGATACCTTATCAGCTCCACAATTAAGTAATTTATTAATATCTTCAACACCCCTAACGCCTCCTCCAACCGTTAACGGCACGAAACATTTTTTAGATGTATTTTTTACTACATCATAAATAATATCCCTATTTTCATTTGAAGCAGTAATATCTAAAAAACAAATTTCATCTGCACCACCATCGCTATAAATTTGTGCTTGCTCAACAGGGTCACCTGCATCTTTTAAATCAACAAAGTTTATACCTTTAACGACACGACCATTTTTAACATCTAAGCAAGGTATTATTCTATTTTTAAGCATCTATTTCTCTCGCTAGTTCATCTAGTTTAATATCGCCATCATATATAGCTTTGCCAATTATTATACCTTCAATATTTTTATTTAAATCTTTTGCTTTTTTAACATCATCAATTGAAGAAACTCCTCCCGAAATAATTACTGGGCAATTGGATGTATCAGCAACTTTTGATGTTTCTTCTAAATTTGGACTTGCCTTTGTTCCATCTCTATTAATATCCGTATAAATTAATCTACTAGCACCATAATCATTCACTTCTTTTAAGAAATCTAAAGCTAATATATTTAAATTTTCCTTCCAACCAGATACGGATAGGCAACCGGCTTTAGCATCGAGACCTAAAGCAATTTTGTTTGGAAATTTTTGACATGCCTCTTTTAAAAAATTTTTATCTTTTATAGCGGCGCTTCCTAAAATTACTTTTTCAACACCAGCATCAGTATATTTTTGAATACTTTCAAAGTTTCTAATACCGCCTCCTATCTCAATCTTAAGGTCAAATTTACCCACTATTTCCTCAATAGTATCAATATTAACCGTCTCTCCAGTTAAAGCTCCATCTAAATCAATAATGTGTAAATTTTTAAAACCGTGATCTTTGTATTTACCAGCTTGATCGACTGGCGATGCTTCATATTCAGTTTTATTATTAAAATCTCCTTTGATTAACCTCACACACTTCTTGCCTTTAATATCAATTGCTGGAAATATTTTCATTTTATAAATTTATAAAGTTATCAATTATTTGTAGTCCTATTTTATCGCTTTTCTCTGGGTGAAATTGAGTTCCAAAGATATTTTCTTTTTCTGCAGAACAAACAATATTTGTTGAATAATCTGCCGTTGCAGAAATTACATTTTTATCATTCGGTATAAATTCATAACTATGCACAAAATACATGTGTGAATTGTTTTCAATATTTTTAAAAATCTTACTTTCTTTAAGAATTTTTATTTGGTTCCATCCTATGTGGGGAAGCTTGTATTTTCCATTTTGATTATCAATTTTTGATACTTTTCCTGAAATCCAGCCCAAACCTTTTGTTTCTGTTTCTTCATATCCAATATCTGCAAACATTTGTAATCCAACACAAATTCCAAGTAAGGGTTTTTTATTATTAATTGCAAAATCATTTAAGGTATCCACCAAACCATTGATATTGTTTAGTGCGTCAACACAACTCTTGAACGAACCCTGCCCCGGCAAAACTACTTTATCACTAGATTTAATCTTATTTAAATCTGAAGTTACTTCAATATTTACTTTATCCTTAGCAACTTCCTTAAAGGAGTTTATTACAGAGCTAATATTGCCCGAGTTATAGTCAACAATTGTGACGTTCATTAAACTTATAAAGAACCTTTTGTAGAAGGTATCGTATTTTTATTTCTAGGGTCCATTTCTAAAGCAGCACGTAATGATCTTGCCAAACCTTTAAAACAAGATTCAATGATGTGGTGGCTATTGTCACCATAAATATTTTCAATGTGCATTGTAATTCCTGCGGCTTGTGAAAACGCTTGAAACCATTCTTTGAATAGTTCGGTGTCCATCTCTCCCAATTTTTCTACTTTTAACTTAACATTCCAAATTAAATAAGGTCTGTTTGACATATCTATTGCTACTCTAGTTAATGTTTCATCCATTGGAATTAATGCATGAGCATATCTTTTTATTCCAATAAATTTTTTAGATGCTTTTTTTAAACATTCGCCTATAGCAATCCCTGTATCTTCTGTCGTGTGGTGAAGATCTATGTGGGTATCGCCTTTAGCCTTAAGATTTATATCCATAGACGAGTGCTTGGATAATTGCTCAAGCATATGATTTAAAAAACCTATACCAGTTTCAATTTTGTATTTACCTTTTCCATCAATATTTAAATCAACATTGATGTTGGTTTCTTTGGTTTTCCTGCTTATTTTTGCTTTTCTCTTCATAATTTAAAAAAGGTATATATCTAATATTGAATTATGGCAATAATACTGGGTCTGGTCTTGAACTATCCAATTTAGTATCCATTTATAGCCTATGACAACAATTGTATTGGTTAGAAAGAATAATGACGTAGTAGTTGCTAGCGATGGACAGGTTAGCATGGGAAATACAGTAATTAAAAAAACTGCAAATAAAGTTCGTAAAATTGAGAAAAGAAATGTGATAGCGGGTTTTGCTGGATCGACAGCTGATGCGCTAACTCTCTTTGAAAGATTGGAATCAAAATTAGAAAAACATGCTGGAAATTTAACAAGAGCGGCTGTTGAATTGGCCAAAGATTGGAGAACAGATAAATATTTAAGAAGATTAGAAGCATTGATGGCAATTGGTGATAAAGAAAAAAGTTTTATAATTTCGGGAACGGGTGATGTTTTAGAACCTGAAGGAGATGTAATTGGCATTGGCTCAGGTGGAAATTATGCTCTAGCTTCTGCTAAAGTTTTAATGGACACAGATTTATCAGCAGAAGAAATCGCAAAAAAAGCTATTAAAGTAGCATCTGAAATATGCGTTTTTACAAACGAAAATATTAGCATAGAAAAAATTTAAATTATGAAAAAATCAAACGTAACATCATTCCCAAAAGAAAAAGTTTCAAGTGAAAATAAAAATGTTCAAAATTCTCTTTCACCTAGAGAAATTGTATCTGAACTAGACAGGTTTGTTGTTGGCCAAAACAAAGCAAAAAGAGCTGTTGCAATAGCACTAAGAAATAGATGGAGAAGACAGGCTCTTACAGGTGATATGAAAGATGAAGTTCTTCCAAAAAATATACTTATGATTGGACCAACTGGAGTTGGTAAAACAGAAATTTCCAGAAGACTTTCAAAATTAGCTGAGGCTCCTTTTGTAAAAGTTGAAGCAACTAGGTTTACTGAAGTTGGGTATGTAGGAAGAGATGTTGAACAAATTATTAGAGACCTTTTAGAAATTGCAATAGCAATGGAAAAAGTCAAAAAAAGAAAAGAAGTTCATTCTCACGCACAAAAATTAGCTGAAGAAAGAGTTTTAGATGCTTTAGTTGGAAACAAAGCAAGTGTTGCCACAAGGGAAAGTTTTAGAAAAAGATTAAGAGATGGGGATCTAGACGATAATGAAATAGAAATAGCTGTAAGTGATTCTGGAAGTCAAATGCCATCATTTGAAATACCAGGTATGCCTGGAGCAAATGTTGGTATGATAAACATTTCTGACATGTTGGGCAAATCAATGGGCACAAAGCCTAAGAAGAAGAAAATGTCTGTAAAAGAATCACATGAAATATTAATTAACGAAGAGTCTGATAAATTAATTGAACAAGACAAAATTATAAAATCAGCAAAAAATACTACAGAAAATAATGGAATAGTATTTTTAGATGAAATAGATAAAATTTCTGCAAGAACAGATAGAGTTGGTGGAGATGTATCTAGAGAAGGTGTTCAAAGAGATTTGCTCCCATTAATTGAAGGAACAACTGTAAGCACAAAATACGGACCAATTAAAACTGACCATATTTTATTTATCGCATCTGGAGCTTTTCAATTAGCAAAACCTTCTGACCTTTTGCCAGAATTGCAAGGAAGACTACCAATAAGAGTTGAGCTTGATGCTTTAAATAGTGAAGATTTTATAAGAATATTAAAAGAACCAGATAATAGTTTAATTAAACAATATAAAGCTTTGCTAAAAACTGAAAATGTAGAATTAGATTTTACAGATGATGGTATTGATACAATCGCAAATATAGCAAATGAAGTAAACTCAACAGTAGAAAATATTGGCGCAAGAAGACTGCACACAATTATTGAAAGAGTTTTAGATGAAATTAGCTTTACAGCAACAGATAGGTCTGGCGAAAAAATAACAGTAGATTCAGATTATATTAAGAAAAATATTGGTGAACTAGTAAAAGATACTGATTTATCTAAATTTATTTTATAATTTTATATTCACTTTTTTTTTGATTTTAAAATTATATCAAAATTTCCTTTGGAAGGACTCTCAACAGCATCTAGATCTATTTTTAAAATTTTTTTCATTATTTCAGAATTTTTTTTTATGTAATCCGGAACTGCGTATTTTAAAATACTCAAATCTTTTGATTGGTAAGGATCATTTAAATTTTTAGATCTTAATCCTTTTCCTGTTATAATATTTATTTTATTTACTCCTTGTAAAAAACAATTTTCTATAAATTGTGAAATTTTTTGGTTAGCTTCATCCAAAGTATACCCATGTAAATCAATTGTTTTTTTAATATAATTAGAAGATTCATTGATTTCACTTTTATCTTTGTTGTCTAACTTATCAGAACTATTAATAAATTTTTCCCAGTCTTTTTTATCTTTATCTGAAATTTTTTTAATCAATTATACTTGTGTATCTATTAAAAACCAATTTGGGTTATTTGAATTACTATCTTTAGAAAATTTCCAAATATCATGAACTTTTTTTATTTTTTCAGGATCGCCTGATATTATTCTATTATCTTTATCTTTTATACACGAAATAATTTCACTAACAAATTCAACGGTTACTTCTATCATATTTTTATTTTGCTGATGATCTTTTATTTCCGCAGAGTCAATTCCTATAAATGTAGTTTCAGATAAAATATTTTTTGATTTTTTTTCTTTTATAGCTTTATCAAAATCTTGATACACACTTTTGTTCAATAAAGATTTAATCTCTTTCAAATTTCCTTTTGAAAAGTTGGTAATTATTAATTCATAAGCAACTTGCGCACCTTTTAAAAATTCCTTTTTTGCATTTTCATCAAATGTATCATCGTTTAATTTTGGTGTTGGTTTTGTCTCTGAAGCCTCATGTGAATAGGAAGGACTTAAATCTTCTTCAAATCCAGTTTTTTTTCCAAGAATTCCTCTTAATCTAAGAAAAATGAAACCCGCAATCATTGCAAGAAGTATTATATCTATATATTCAAAGCTATAATTCATATAATAATAATATTTACTATGTTGCATAATTTCAACCTGCAATTTACATTATAGACAAATGAACACACTTTTAATTTTAATAATATCAATTCCTATTGTGGAAATTTATCTTTTTATAAAAATTGGAACTCAAATAGGTGCTTTCTATACGATTTCATTAATATTTTTAACAGCAATTATCGGTGTTGCTTATGCACGATTCGAAGGCTTTAACACGCTTAAATCGGGTATGGGTCAGTTATTAAAAAATGAAATCCCTATTTATGAAATAATTTCAGGCGCCGCGCTTGCTTTTGCGGCATTACTTTTGATAATACCGGGTTTTGCAACTGATATATTCGGCATCTTTTTAATATTTCCTTATACAAGAAAATTTTTTTTAAAAAAAATATCAAAAAAATATTCAACCAATAAAAATCCAACAGAAAAAAACTTTATTGATGGAGAATATGAAGATATTGATGATAAAAAATGAGTATTAATTATAAAATCATTATTAATTATATTAAAGATTTATCTGTTGAGATTCCAGACGCGGAAAGTTATCTGATTACTAAAGAAAATATTTCCAAATATTCTTTGGACATAGATATATCAACCAGAGCAATTAAAAATAAAATGGTAGAAGTTTATACAAAGCTTATCTATCAGGATAAAAATAATTCAAAAAAAAAATCACAATTTGAAATGGTTTATTCAACGATCGTACAGATTGATAATGAAAATCCAGATAAAGAAGAATTAAAAAAATTATTATTATGTGATTTACAAATTGAAATTTATCCTAAATTGGAAAAAGCTTTTGTTGAAATTTTAAAATTATCAGGTTTTACTAACTTGGAATTAAAAGGAAAAATTGATTTTAAAAAACTTTATGATCAAAAATTAAGTTAATAAAAATTTTTTTTTAAATCATTTTTTAAAAATATTTTATGATCTTTAATCTCTTGATCGGAAGGTAGTATAATCTTTTTAGAATAATTAATTTTTTCTTCTTTAATAATATCTATACTCTCATTACTATTTGAAAAATTAAGTTTTGGTTCTTTTTGATCTAATAAATTTATATAAACTCTTGCAAGAAGTTCACAGTCTAATAAAGCTGTGTGTTTTTCTCTTTTTGAATTATCGATGTTATATCTTTTACATAAAGCATCGAGACTTATTCCAGATCCAGGAAATTTATTTCTTGCAATTTCTAAGGTATCAACAATTTGATTTTTTGATAATTTTTCCTTTCCTATTAAACTAAGTTCATTGTTTAGGTGGCCTATATCAAATTCAGCATTATGTATTATAATTTTTTTATCACTTATAAAATCTAGGAAATCGTCAACAATATCTATAAATTTTTTTTTCTTTGATAGAAATTCATCAGAATATCCATGAACTTTAAATGCTTGTTCTGAAACTTTTCTCTCCGGATTTAAATAACAATGAAAATTTTTTTTAGTTGGGACCAAATCATCAAGTTCTATACATCCTATTTCTACTATTCTGTGCCCTTCTTTGATTGATAATCCCGTAGTTTCCGTATCAAGTACAATTTCTTTCATTTATAATCTTAGATTTAATTAATTTAACTTTTTTTCTTACAGTTGAAAGTTTAAAATTATTTTTAATTATATAAGTTGATAGTTTTTTTTTAAAAGCCAAAGGTTTTTGGATTTTTCTAAAATTTTCAATTAATTTTCTATTATAATTAATCCTTTTTTTGAGTTTTTCATTAATTTTTTCTTTTTTTGCATCTACATAAACCAATATATCTTTTTTTTTATTTAATTTATTTTCAATTAAAAGTGGAATGTCCAACACAACCATTTTTCTTTTATAATTTTTTTTTAAAAAATAATTCATTTCTTTTCTAACAAGCGGATGAACAATATTAACAATCTTTCTAAGATTTTTATTGTTTGCCAAAATTGCATTACTTAACTCTATTTTGTTAATTGGATAGGATTTAATATATTTCGGTAATTTTTTATTCAATTTTTTGTAACACGATTTTTTTTTATAAATTTTATTTACTTCCTTATCTGCATTAAAAACTGGACATCCAAATTGGCTAGCGATAAAACTTTTGCCTGATCCAATATCTCCTAAAACTCCAATTTTTTTAAGCATTTATATGCATCTTCCTCCGTCAACTTCTAATATTGAACCGGTTATCATGCTAGCTTCATCCGAACAAAGAAAACAAGCGGCATTAGCTAAATCTTTAGGGGTAGAAAATCTACCTATGGGAATTGTAGATAAGAAAGCATTTCTTCTTTCAGGAGTATCTTCTCCTAAAAAAGATTTAAGAAGAGGAGTTTCTCCAGCAACAGGAGCAAGTGAATTTACTCTTACATTAAAAGGTGCAAGCTCAACTGCCATTGCTTTAGTAGCAGTTATCATCCATCCTTTTGTCGCATTATACCAATTTAGATTTGGCCTCGGTGAAAGACCGGCGGTGGAAGCAATATTAAGAATTGATCCTTTTTTTTCTTTTTTCATATGTGGAACAAAGAATTTTCCACAAAAAAATACTGATTTTGAATTAACTGCAAAAACTTTATCAAATTCTTCTTCACTTACCTCTTCTAATGGCTTTGGTAAATGAGTTATACCCGCATTGTTTATCATAACATCTATTTTTTTATATTTGTCAAAAACATATTCCGATAATTTCTTCATACTGTTAGAATTTGCCACATCTACATAAAAAAAATCTTGTCCTAGATCTTTTGCAACTTTTTTTAACTCATTTTTATTAATATCCGCCAATATTAATTTAGCTCCTTCTTCAGAAAATTTTTTTGCTATACCTTTTCCAAATCCAGAGGCCGCACCAGTTATAATAGAAATTTTATTCTTTAATCTCATAAATATTTATTTTTTCATTAATCTAATAATTTAATAGTTTCTTCGTCTATATCTGGCATTATATTGTGCCAGATAGTAAATGCTTGATGCGCTTGATAAATAAACATCATTTTCCCATTTTCAGTTCTGTTCCCAAATAATTTTGCTCTCTTCAAAAAAATTGTTTCTTTTGGATTATAAATAACATCATAAAAAAATTTATCCATACCCACGGCAGAATAATCGAAATTAATTTTATCTTCATTTTTTAATCCAATGCTTGTCGCATTAATAATCATATCAAAATTAGTAACCACGCCCCAATCAACTATATCTATATCCTTAAAATAATTTTTTAAATCTTCTGCTTTTTTTTTAGTTCTATTGCTAATAATAATTTTTGATACTTTCATTTTAATAAGGGAAAAAATTATAGAAGGAACTACTCCTCCGGCTCCTAAAATAAGTACTTTTTTACCTTTAACATCATATTTACAATGTCTAATATTGAGTTCAAAACCCGCTATATCGGTATTATGACCGATTACTTTACCATTCTTTAAATAAATTGTGTTAACGGACTGTGTTTCGTTCGCTTCAAAACTTAGTTCATCTAAAAATGGGATGATTGATTTTTTAAATGGCACCGTTACATTGATGCCACTTATTTTTTCTTCTTTGATTTCAGAAACAATATTCTTTAAATCATTCTCATCTATTTTTTTTTTATCATAAACAGCATCAATATTATTTTTTTTTAACCAATGATTGTGAAGCTTGGGCGATAAAGAATGTTCAATGGGATTTCCTATAACTAAATATTTTTTAATCATAAAGAATTTAAATATTCCTTAATTTTTTTTATAGGCAAACCCATAATTGTATCCTCATCTCCTTCTATGCTGGCAAATAAAGATCTTCCTTCGCCTTCAATTTGATAAACATTATAAGCATATAATTTTTCATCGGAAATCTTAGCTAGATAATCTTCAAGCTCTTTTTCTGATATATTTTTCATAGTTAATGCGGCTTTATCAGTATAATTCCAAATCATCGAGGCATTTTTAGAAATACAAACAGAACTTATTAAGTAATGTTTTTTTCCATTTAATTTTTTCAAAATCATCATTGCGTCATCTCTATTACTTGGTTTTGATATTAATTCTCCTTCTAAATCAATTACGCTATCTGCTCCTAAAACCAATTCTCCATTTTTTTTCTGACTCACTTTATTTGCTTTTAATTCTGCTAGATTTTTAGAAATTAATTCTGGCGAAGCACCTTCATTCAAAAGACTTTCTTTTATTTGATTTTCGTCAACATATGAAGGTTCAACTTTACAATTTATGTTATTTTTTTTTAAAATTTCTTTTCTAATTTTGCTTTTAGAGGCAAGAATAATACTAGGCATTTTTTTTATTCATTATTTCATAAATTTTAATAACTGATGCAGCGGTTTCCTCAACTGATTTTCTAGTAACATCAATCATTGGCCATTGATTTTTTTTAAATATTTTTTTTGAATTTTCAATTTCTTTTCTAATTACATCTATATCTATATAATCTATATTTTCTTTTTCTTTTAAAGATGAAAGTCTATTTTTTCTTACATCGTGAAGTCTTTCCGCTTCAAATATTAAACCAACTATGCAAGATTTAAAATTTTTATTTGTAATTTTTTCTGGTATAGACTTTTCATTCACTATAGGAATATTAGAAGTTTTATAACCTCTATTTGCAAGATAAATAGATGTTGGTGTTTTGCTAGTTCTGCTTACACCAAGAAGTATAATGTCAGCTTTTTCTATATCCTCAATTTTGTTACCATCGTCGTGGTTCATAGTAAACTGTATTGCTTCAATCCTGTCATAATATTCTTCGTTTAAAGCGTGTTGTCCGCTTGGTTCGTGGGTTGCTTTTTTATTTAAAACTTTTGAAAAATTTAAAATAAGATTTCCTAAAACACCAAAACAAGGAATATTTCTTTTTTTAGATTGGTCAGTAAGAAATTTTGCCAATTTATTATTAACTATAGTATATAAGATTATAGGATTTTTTTTTTTATTCACATCTTCTAGTATTTTAAGAATTTGGTTTTCGGTTCTTGTAAATGAAAGATGATTAGTTTGGTGTTCAAAATTTTCAAATTGGGCTTTAAGGGCTATAAATATTCTATCAAGAGTTTCTCCTGTAGAATCAGAAATTAAGTATATTTGATGTTCGTTTTCCATGTATAAGATGTTTATAAACTATAAGTTTAATAACAAAAATATAGATTTGTTTCCGACATGTAAATTAATCAATAAATATGGTCTAAATTCCACATAAATATAAATGATGATAACTTTTAAAGATTATTGTTAATAACTAAATATTTAGCCAATTAATGTTTAAAAATACAATTTTTTTAATAATACCTATGTTAATAATTGCTTAATAAAATGTGATAATTCAGTAATTTACGTTATTCACATTTCATAATACTAATACAATTAATATTTATTTATCTATTATTATATGAATCCAATTAAAAAATGTATTGTAAACAAAGACACTAAATCAAACCCCATCTGGTTAATGAGACAAGCGGGTAGGTATTTACCTGAATTTAAAGAAATAAGAAAAAATAATCAAGATTTTATAAAGTTATGTCTAAATGAAGACTTGTCTTCTGAAATTACTCTACAACCAATAAAAAGGTTTGGATTTGATGCTGCTATAATTTTTTCGGATATTTTAATGGTTCCTTATGGTTTGGGACAGGAGGTTGTTTTTGAAAAAAACTTTGGGCCAAAATTAGGTGTTTTAGATTTAATAAAATTAGAAAATATTAATGAAGAAGATTTTAATAAGAATTTAAAATCAATTTATAATTTAATTTCAATAACATCAAAAAATGAAATATTAAAAAATAAGGATTTAATTGGTTTTGTAGGAGCGCCTTGGACAATTCTTGTTTACATGATTAATAAAATGTCTCCTAAAAAAAATCTTTCAGATAACTTTTTTAGTGATGAAGTTTTAATTAATAATTTAATTAATATTATTGAAAAATTTTTAAAAATTCATATCAAAAATCAAGTAAACGCCGGAGCTAATATTATACAAATCTTTGATAGTTGGGCAGGATTGGTGAAAGAAAATTTAGATAAATATATATATAATCCAACTTTAAATCTTGTTGAATATACAAGAGAATTAGGAGTGCCTGTAATTTGTTTTCCTAGAGGTATTAAAGATTATAAAAATTATTGTGAAATAGTGAAACCCGATATGGTTAATATTGATTATGATGTTGATCCTAAAAAAATAGTAAAGGAAATTAAAATCCCTGTCCAAGGAGGAATGGATCCAAAAATTTTGTTAACTGATAAAAATAAACTTAAAAAAGAAACTGAAAAATATTTAGAAATATTTAAAGATCATCCATATGTATTTAATTTGGGACATGGAATTTTACCAGAAACGAAAATAAATCTGGTAACAGAACTAATTCATATTGTAAGAAATTATAAATGAAAGTTGCAGTAATATTATTTAATCTTGGTGGCCCAGATAAATTAGAAAGTGTTGAACCTTTTTTATTTAATCTATTTAATGATCCAGCAATATTAAACTTACCTTCATTTTTAAGATACCCTCTAGCAAAATTAATTTCAAAAAAAAGAACTCCTATTGCAAAAAATATTTATAAAGAAATTGGAGGATCTTCTCCAATATTAAAGCTAACTCAAAAACAGGCGGATTGTTTGGAACAATCTCTTAATAAAGATCAAAAAGTCCTTTTATATAAGGTTTTTATTACTATGAGATGTTGGCACCCAAGAGCTTCCGAAACAGTAAAATTAGTAAAAGATTTTAATCCATCTGAAATAGTTTTACTTCCTTTGTATCCTCAATATTCAGCAGCAACTTCGGGTTCATCAATTTTAGAATGGAAAGAAATTGCAAAAAAAAATAATCTAAATGTGAATACAAGTACTATTTGTTGTTATCCGGGAGATACTAATTTTATAAAGGCACATACAGAATTGATTAAAAAAAAAATTAAAGGAATAAATAACTTTAAATTAATTTTTTCCGCTCATGGTTTGCCGGAAAAAAATATAAAAAATGGAGATCCATATCAATGGCAGGTCGAACAAGGTGTTAAAAAAATTATGGAAGAAATTAATGATCATGAAATTGATTATATTTTAAGTTACCAAAGCAGAGTTGGTCCTTTAAAATGGATCGGACCATCAACGGAAGATGTGATTGTAGAAAATTCAAAAAAAGGGAAACATTTGGTTATAGTGCCTATAGCTTTTGTATCTGAACATTCTGAAACTTTAGTAGAATTAGATATTGAATATGAGAAATTAGCAAAAAAAAATGGATGTAAAAATTATACAAGAATAGAGGCTTTAGGAGTAAATGAAAATTTTATTCAAAGCTTGACAAATCTAATTTTAAATAAAGATAATTATAAATTTAATGATAATTTATATACACCCAAAAACAGATGTCCTTCTAGTTTTACCAAATGTCCTTGTCAATTAAATGTTTAAAAGATTAATTATATATTCAACCACAGATGGGCAGACAAAACTGATTTGTGAAAGAATTAAAAGTTTATCTAAATTTAACAATCAAACAAAATTACTTGAAATTGACGAAGCCATAAAAGAAAATCTCCAACCTTATGAAGTTATAACTATCGGGGCGAGCATTCGTTATGGTAAACACAGTCCTTCTGTTTTGAATTTTATTAAAGAAAATTTAGAAACTTTAAAAAAGAAAAAAAGTGTTTTTTTTTCGGTGAATGTGGTTGCTAGAAAAGAAGAGAAAAGTTCACCAGAAACGAATCCTTATGTAATAAAATTTTTAAAATTAACTAAATGGAATCCCAACAAAAAAGAGGTTTTTGCAGGAAAAATTGATTATCCAAAATATAGTTTTTTAGATAGGCAAATTATTAGACTAATAATGTTTATAACCAAGGGTCCTACTGATACCTCGAAATCTTATGAATTTACTGATTGGTATAAAGTAGATGATTTTACTAGAAAAATAGATGAAATTTTAGCTTAATAAATATTAATTTGATAGATTAATAGGGGTTGAAATTTATAGTTCAGTATATATATTAATATTATCTAACAAACAAAAATCCCCAAACATGAATATACAAGATTTAAAAGAAAAAGGCTCTGAAACGTTAATAGCTGAAGCTGAAAAGCTTGGAATTGAAAACGCAAGCACACTAAGAAGACAGGAAATTTATTTTGCTATTTTAAAAAAATTAGCAGAAAAAGGTGAAGAAATAACTGGTGGAGGAGTATTACAATTACTCCAAGATGGTTTTGGTTTTCTTAGAGCAATGGAATCAAACTATCTTCCTGGGGCAGATGATATTTATGTTAGCCCAAGTCAAATAAGAAGGTTCGGTTTAAGAACTGGTGATACGGTAGAAGGCCCCATAAGATCACCAAAGGATGGAGAAAGATATTTTGCTCTATTGCAAGTTAGTAAGATAAATTTTGAAGAACCTGCTAATTTTAAACACAAAATTGCTTTTGATAATTTAACCCCTCTATACCCTAACAAACCATTTGTGATGGAAGTGGAATCAAATAAAGTAGAAAAAAAACCGGATCTTACCCCAAGATTAATTGATTTGGTTAGTCCAATAGGAAAAGGACAAAGGTCATTAATTATATCGCCCCCCAAGGCAGGTAAAACAATGATATTACAGAGTATCGCAAATTCTATAACAGCAAACCATCCAGAGTGTTATTTAATGGTTTTATTAATTGATGAAAGACCTGAAGAAGTAACTGATATGCAAAGAACAGTAAAAGGAGAAGTTATAAGTTCTACTTTTGATGAACCGGCTCAACGGCATGTCGCAGTAGCGGAAATGGTAATTGAGAAAGCTAAGAGATTAACAGAACATAAAAAAGATGTGGTAATTTTATTAGATTCAATAACTAGATTGGGCAGAGCTTACAATGCTGTAGTTCCAAGTTCAGGTAAAGTTTTAACAGGAGGTGTCGATGCGAATGCCCTACAAAGACCAAAAAGATTTTTTGGTGCTGCTAGAAATATAGAAGAAGGAGGTTCTTTGACGATTATTGCTACTGCGTTGATTGATACAGGAAGCAGAATGGATGAAGTTATTTTTGAAGAATTTAAAGGTACTGGAAATAGTGAAACTATATTAGATAGGAAAATATCCGAAAAAAGAATTTTTCCTGCTATGGATATAACGAAGTCTGGCACAAGGAGAGAAGAATTATTATTTGATAAAAATGATCTCCAAAAAATGAATGTGTTAAGAAGAATTATAGCTCCGATGGGTGCGATGGATGCAATAGAATTTATTAATTCAAAATTAAAAAGTACAAAGAATAATGCAGAATTCTTTAATTCTATGAATAAACCTTCATAGACATTATATTTAATTTTACTTAAATTATTAATTAATAATGATTAGTAAAATTTTAGCTCAGAATATTAAAGATCTTTTTTTACAAAAAAAATATCAAGAATTAATTAATAAAGCTGAAAAATTTACAGATATATCTGAAAGACCGGCTCCTTTATCTAACTTGGTAGGGCTAAGCAAAGTACTAAAACCAAATAAAACAAAAGAAGATTTTTTTTCGTCATTGGCAGACTTCGAAGATTGTTATTTAAAAGCAAAAACTCACCTTTATGGCCTTGAAGGTCTTTGTAATTTAATTTCGGTATGTGTTTTGAATTCTAATAAATATCAAGGATTACTTAATCATTTAAGGAAAGCAGAAAAAATGTATTTAGAAGCTGAAAAGATTTTTAATAACAATGAAAGATTTTTAGTTATAGGAACGGATCTATACAAATACTTGTTAGATCATAAAAAAATGCTGAAAATATTAAAAAAATTAATCAGTCAAGAATCAAAATCTAAAATTATAAGATGTAAATATGCTTTTACGAATAACTATATTTATGATTGGGATCAGAATGATTATTTTCGATATTCAAAAACACTCAAGAATTATTTTCCTAAATACAAAACTCTATCTATTCCGAAAATCGATTATAAGAAAAATAATAAAATAAAAGTTGGTTTTGTAGCAACTGACTTTAAATCTGGGCATTCAATTACATATTTTATAAAAAATACATTTAAGTATTTAGATAAAGAAAAATTTCAAACCTATGGATTTTCTTTATCGAAAAATAATGACGAAGTTAAAAATTCAATAAAAAAAGAATTTGATAATTGGTATGATATTGGTGATTTAAAAAATAAAGATGTAATAAATGTAATTCAAAAAGAAAAAATACAAATATTAATCGATTTAATGGGCTTAACATCTGCCGAAAGAATAGGAATTTTTAATTCAAGGATATGCCCCATTCAATTATCTTGGCTTGCGTATTGTAATACAATAGGATTTGAATCTATCGATTATCTAGTTGCTGACAAAAATTTGATTTATAAAAATGAGGAAAAATTTTATTCTGAAAAAATAATAAGATTACCTGAAATATGGAATTGTCACTCAGGTTTTAAATTTGAAAGAAAGTTTAATTCTACACCACTTAAAAAAAATGGATTTATAACTTTCGGTTGTTTTGGTAATTTTATGAAAGTATCAGAAGAAACATTGGAAATTTGGAGTAAGATTTTAAGTAAAATTAATAATTCAAAATTAATTTTAAAATCATCAAATAATTTAGATAAAGAAGAAATAAAAAAAAAATTTAAAAAATATAATGTTGATGAATCAGTAATAATTTTGGATCGTTTGGATTATCCTGATTTAGAAGAACATTTAAAATTATATAATAAAGTTGATATTTCTTTAGACACATTCCCGTATAATGGAGTTACTACCTCATTTGAATCTTTATGGATGAATGTTCCTGTTTTAACTATAAAAGGTTTTAATTTTAATTCTAGATGCGGAGAAAGCATTATGAAGAATGCCGGCATGGACTTCTTTATTTCTTCTGATCAACATGACTACATCAACAAAGCAATTTTTTTGTCAGAAAATTTAGTAAAACTGGAAGAAGAAAGATATAAAATTTATAAGGGTATTCTTAAAACACCCTTGTTTAATTCAAAGAACTTTGCATTAAATTTCAGTAATTTACTTATAGAAGTTTATAAAACTTATAAAAATTCATAGGAATATTTTTCTAATTTGCTGTTATAGTAGATTAATGACAATTTATGCCCTTTCTTCTGGACCTGGAGTATCTGGTATAGCTGTAATTAGAATATCTGGTCCCGAAACAAGAAATGTTATTTCAAAATTAACATCTGGAGATTTACCAAAACCTAGAGTGGCCACTCTTAAAAAGATTAGCAAAATCGGCAATAATGAGCTTATAGATGAGGGTATAATTATATGGTTTCCCGCTCCACAGAGCTACACAGGTGAAGATATGGCAGAATTTCATGTACACGGTAGTCGAGCCGTTATTGAAGCAATACAGAAATCAATATCAAAAATTGAAAATTGTAGGTTAGCGGAACCAGGTGAATTTACTAAAATTGCATTTCAAAATGGGAAAATAAATATGCTTAAGGCAGAAAGTATTTCAGATTTGATTTCTTCTGAAACAGAAATTCAAAGGCAGCAAGCAATAAAAATAATGTTTGGAAAAAGTTCAGATAAATTTAATTCTTTAAGAGAAAAACTTTTAAAAATTTTATCAAACGTGGAGGCAAAAATTGATTTTCCCGAAGATGATCTCCCAGAAGATATAGTAAAAAAAATTAAAAAAGATTCGGAAGAAATTAAAAAAGAAATAGAAAAAATATTAAATGATCAAAAAGTTGGAGAGCGAATAAGAGAAGGTTTTAAGATAGCAATTCTAGGACCGACAAACGCCGGCAAGTCATCATTATTAAATTATCTTTCCAAGAGAGATGTTGCAATTGTTTCAGAAATAGCAGGAACCACGCGAGATGTTATTGAAGCGCATCTAAATTTAGATGGCTACCCAGTAATTATTTCTGATACTGCGGGAATAAGAGATTCAAAAGATGAGATTGAAAAAAAAGGTATTAAATTAGCACTAAAAAGAGCTGAAGATGCAGATTTAAACATAATAGTAATAGAGCCAAAAAGCACTGATTTTACTAGATTTTTGAATGATTTAGCTAATGATAAAGCTTTAATCGTAGTAAATAAATCTGAACTAGGAGTTTCCAATGTAGACGACCAAATAAAACAGTATAATCCAATTTATTTGTCTATTAAGGAGGAAAAAAATTTAGATACTTTAATTGATTCTATTAAAGAAAATTTAAAAAATAAATTTATTAAATCTGAAGATATTTTAATTACAAGAGAAAGACATAGGCAAAATTTGGAACAGTGTGTTTTTCATTTAAATAATTTTCAGGGAAAAAATTCAAAAGAAGATTTTGACAAAGCGGCTGAAGATTTAAGATTAGCCACTAGACACTTGGGAATGATAGTTGGGAAAGTTGATGTTGAAGAGATTTTAGGTTCTATTTTCAGAGATTTCTGTATAGGTAAATAAACTATGATTTTACTTGTTTTTTTACATTTTTAAGTGTTTTCTTGTAAATTTTAAGATCAATAATAGATTATAAATATGAAAAATGATCAAACATTTGATGTAGTAGTAATTGGTGGTGGACATGCAGGATGTGAAGCTGCAGCAGCGTCTGCAAGATTAGGTGTTAACACTGCCCTATTTACACATAAATTTAATACCATTGGAGAGATGTCATGCAACCCAGCTATAGGTGGTTTAGGCAAAGGACATTTGGTAAGAGAAATAGATGCATTAGATGGGGTTATGGGAGACGTAGCAGATAAATCAGGAATTCAATTTAGATTATTAAACAGAAGTAGAGGACCCGCTGTAAGAGGACCACGTACTCAAAGTGATAGATCATTATATAAGAAATATATGCAAGAAAAACTTGCAAACTATTGTAATTTAAGCATTTTTTCAGATCCTGTAATTAAGTTTAACTTTAAAAATAACGATGTAATTGGATTTAATACTCAATCAGGTAAAGATATAAAGTCATCAAAGATAATTCTAACTACAGGAACTTTTTTGAATGGGTTGATACATATAGGAGAAAACAAGACTCCAGCAGGAAGATACAATGAAAAACCATCAACAGGTTTAAGCGAACAATTAAAAAAATATAATTTTAAAATTGGTAGATTAAAAACAGGTACACCACCAAGACTTGATTCTCGAACAATAAATTTTGAAAATCTTGATGAGCAACGAGCAGATGAATATCCCTACTTTTTTTCTTTCCTAACAAAAAAAATTTTTAACAAACAAATTTCATGTCGGATGACATATACGAATGAAGTTGTTCATAAAATAATTTCTAAAAACATAAAACGAAGCGCTATGTACTCAGGAAGCATCCAAGGAGTTGGCCCAAGATATTGTCCATCTATAGAAGATAAGATCGTAAAGTTTTCCGATAAACAAAGACATCAAATTTTTTTGGAACCCGAAGGTTTAAATGACCATACTATATATCCAAATGGAATATCCACATCTCTTCCAGCTGAAGTGCAAGAAGAAATATGCAATAATATCAATGGTTTAGAAAGTGTTAAAATTATTAGACCTGGATATGCAATAGAATACGATTTTGTGGACCCTAGAGAGCTATTTTTAACTCTTGAGACAAAAAAAATCAAAAATCTTTACCTTGCTGGGCAAATTAATGGAACAACCGGATATGAAGAAGCGGCAGCGCAAGGTCTTATTGCGGGTGTAAATGCTGCACTATCAATTAAAGGACAAGAACCATTTATTTTGGATAGATCGGAGGCATATATTGGAGTAATGATAGATGATCTAGTTACTAAAGGTGTTGCAGAACCTTATAGAATGTTTACATCAAGAGCCGAGTATAGATTGTCTTTAAGATCTGATAATGCAGATGTTAGACTTACTCAAAAAGGTATTGATATAGGATTAATATTAAAAGAAAGAAAAGATATATATAAAGAGAAGTCCAAAGAGCTTAAAAAAACTCATAAAAAAATGGAAAAATTGATGATTTCGCCATCAAAACTAGCTAATTATGGGGTAAACATTGCAAAAGATGGAATTAATAGGAATGCAATTCAAATATTAAGTCAAAAATCAGTAAATATGGATAAAATTAGAGAAATATGGCCTGAAATAAAGCATGTTTCACGTGAAATAGATGATCAATTGGAGATAAATTCACATTATAGAGGATATTTAAAAAAACAAAATGCTGATATTTTAGCCTTTAAAAGAGATGAAAATTTAATAATTCCAGAAAATTTAGATTATGATAAATTTTCTGGCCTTTCTAATGAAGTTAAGTCTAAATTTAAGCAAATTAAGCCTAAAACAATGGGTCAGGCACTAAGGATTGATGGAATAACTCCAGCGGCTGTATATATTTTGTTGTCTCATCTTAAAAGAAAGTCTATTAAGCATATAGCTTGATTGATTCGAATTTTATAAAGAATACAAAACTGGATTCTTTAAATGTTTCACGTGAAACATTAAGAGAGCTTGAGGACTATAGTTCATCTATAATATCTAGAAATAAAGAAATAAATTTAATAAGTAAGTCCTCAGAAAAGTCAATAAATATAAGACATATAGAAGATAGTGCACAAACTATTGATTTAATTGA
Organism: uncultured Pelagibacteraceae bacterium; assembly: GCA_902550805.1. Classification (GTDB taxonomy): domain Bacteria; phylum Pseudomonadota; class Alphaproteobacteria; order Pelagibacterales; family Pelagibacteraceae; genus Pelagibacter. Next base: position 16,031 of record CACDAL010000005.1, on the reverse strand, counting down.
TAAAAAAGATATAAAAACGTGTACTGATATAGGTTCAGGCGCTGGGCTTCCTGGTATAGTTTTAGCTATTTTGATGAAACGCAAAAATCCGCAATTTAAGGTGATTTTTTACGAAAAAAGTTTTCATAAGAGTAATTTTCTAAAAGAAATGTCAAAAAAATATAATTTGAACACAGAAATTCATCAAAAAAATATTTTTGAGGAAAAAAATTTGAACACCGACGCTATAATTTCTAGAGCATTTAAACCTTTGCCGGTAATTTTAGATATTGCTACAACAAATTTTAAAAATTTTAAATATATAATTTTATTTTTAGGTAAAAGTGGAAAAGATACTTTGAAAGATGCCTTGAAGATTTGGAAATTTGAGTATGAGGAGAAGAAAAGTTTAACAAGCGAAGAGTCTTTAGTGATAAAAATTTCAAATATAAAAAAAAAAAATGGATAAGAAAATTATTTCAGTTATAAATCAAAAAGGAGGAGTAGGGAAGACTACTACTGTTATCAATCTTGCCGCAGGATTGTCCGAGAAAGGAAAAAAAATATTAGTTATTGACCTTGATCCTCAAGGGAATGCCACAACTGGTCTTGGATTATCAAATACAAACAACCCAGACCAAACAATTTATAATGTACTCAATGGAAACAAAAAAATTTCAGAGGTAATCCAACGTACAAACTTTGAAAATTTAAGTTTGATTACCTCAAATGTAGACTTATCTGGACTTGAGGTTGAGACAGCTGGAGATAGTCGTAGAGCCTTCAAACTAAAGGACGAATTAACCCTTATTTTAAATGATTCTAGTGCATCATATGATTATATACTAATTGACTGCCCGCCATCACTAAGCTTACTTACAATTATGGCACTGGTAGCTTCTGATGCTCTAGTAGTACCTTTACAAACTGAATTTTTTGCTTTGGAAGGTCTTACCCAGCTCATGAAGACCATTCAGAGGATAAAAAATAATCTCAATCCTGATTTATGCATCAGAGGTATACTTCTTACTATGTACGATAGGAGAAACAAACTTTCTGGTGAAGTAGAAAAAGAAGCAAGAGATTATTTTAAGGAAAAAGTTTATCAAACAGTTGTACCACGCAATGTAAGATTGTCCGAAGCACCATCTCATGGGGTTCCAGTTTTAATTTATGATAAGTTATGTCCTGGAAGTAGATCATATTTTAGTTTTACTGATGAATTTTTAAACCAAGACAAGCCTGTTGAGAGCGCAGCATGATCAATCCTTTTAAATCAAAAAAAGGTTTAGGTAGAGGTTTATCATCTTTAATAGGTGACAGCGAAGTTTCAGAAAATAAAACATTAATTTCTATAAGCGCAATTATAAGAAACAAATATCAACCAAGAAAAAAATTTGAAAAAGAAAGTCTTGAGGAATTAACTAGTTCAATTAGAGAAAGAGGAATTATACAACCAATCATCGTAAGAAAGTCCGAAGAACAAGATGATAAATTTGAAATAATAGCAGGAGAGAGAAGATGGCAAGCAGCTCAAAATGCGGGACTTCATGATGTGCCTGCTGTAGTTATTAAGGCTGATAATTTAAAATCTTTAGAATTTGCCATTGTAGAAAATGTTCAAAGAAAAGATTTAAATCCAATAGAAGAGGCTGAAGGTTACAAAAGACTTATTGATGAATTTAGATACGATCAAGAAAAAGTTGCAAAATTTATAGGAAAAAGTAGAGCCCACATTTCTAATTGTTTAAGACTTTTAACTTTACCCAAGGAAGTTTTAGATTTTATAATTGATGAAAAAATTTCACAAGGTCATGCAAAAATATTAGTCGGATTAAATAACGGTATTTTATTAGCAAAAAAAATAGTTTCTAAAAAATTATCTGTCAGACAAACTGAAGCTTTAGTTAGATCAATTAAAAATATTGATAAAAAAATATTTAAAAGTAAAGACCCTAATATTTCTTTAATTGAGAATGAAATAAGTGAAAAAATAGGAATGAGAGTTTTTGTACATAATAAAAAAAATAAATCAGGCACTATAACTTTCGAATATAAGGAATCCAGTCAATTGGATAGATTGGTGGATATTATTAAGAAAAATTATTAGTAGTTTAGAACAAAATCTGAAATAAAATTAAGCGAGTTTGTTGAATTTTTTTTTATAATTAGCTCTAAATCATTGATTTTATATATTATTTTTTTAACTTCCTCGTTTGATCTAGATTGTATTTGTTTTTTAACAATTTCTTTTTCCTTCCAAAAAATTGGAGGTTTAAAAGATGATAAAACTAAATCTATATTATTATTATTCATCTCATTTTTTAATTTTAAAAGTCTTTTGGATTTATTTAAAATTGTCCTTAATATCAATATACAATCTTCAGAATTATAATTATTTTCATTTAAAATACGTGATACTTTTTTAAAATTTTTAGCTAAATAATTATCAGTCAGTTCAAATACAGAGTAATTTTCAGCTAAATTTGTTAATTCAATAACATCTTCAGTTTGTATATTTTTTTTTGAAATTGACAAATATTTTATTTTTTTTAATTCCTTTAAAAGATTATTTCTATCTCCTTTAGCTCTTTCAATTAATAAGTTAGAAATTTCTCTAGATAATTTTATATCTGTTTCTCTTACAAAGTTTTGTATAATTATAATAAGGTTTTTTTCATTATCTTCATAGAAAGGTACACATGTTAAATCTTTCTCTTTCTCAAACAAGGTCCTTAGCTTAGAATTTTTTTCCAGTACATTCGATTTAAGAATAATCTTTATACCTTCTATTTTCCTGTCTTTGATATCTATTATAAGATTTATAATTTTTTCTGTTACTCTAGAAATTATTACTATTTTATTATCTTCAAAAAGGGACTTATTTAAAATACTTTCTATAAATTGATTTTGTATTGTAATAATTTCCGATTCTTCAACTCTCAAAAGCTCTCCCTTGAAGTTTTTTATGAAACAATTATTTATAATTTGATTTTTGTATCCTTCATTTAGACCATAAAGTAAAATTATATTATTATTTTGGTTTTGTATTTTTTCAATCTCAAAAGATTTTATTATCATTCAGAAATGTTCGCAATATGTGAAATTATACTTTCTGCAATATTATCAGATAAATTTTTAAATAAGATATTTTCAAAATTCTCAAGGTCAAATTTATCAACTATGTTATTATAACTGTCTCTTCTAACAATTTTTTTATCAATAATAATTTTATTATTATTTTTAACTTTAAATAAAACACTAATTACAAGCTCAAATTTTGAAGGATCTCCTTTCGAGTCTTTTGAAAGGATTTTTCTTTCTTGATTAACATTTAAGTAAACATCATATTTAGTTCCATTTTGATTATTTAATCTATTTAAATTATTAGTAATTAGCGAAATTACTTTTTGATCTCCGTTTAATTCCACGAAGTTAATACTAAAATTATAGTTTTGCTTTTTTAGAACTGGCTCATATGCACAACTATTAAAAAATATAATAATGATTGTGCAAGATATTATTTTAAAAAAATTATTCATTTAGTAATAAATTCATTAGTTTATTTTTAACAAAAATTATTTTTATTATAGTCTTATTTTGCAGATATTTTTCAATATTCTTTTCTTTTTTGGTAATATTTAAGAGTGAATTTTGATCAATATCTTTTTTTGTTTTTATTATGGATCTTTTTTTTCCATTAATTTGAATTACATAATCTACAATATTATCATTCAAATATTTTGAATCAGCTATTGGCCAATTTATTTCATTGCTAAGATTTAAGTCCTTTAAACACTCATTTGCAATATGAGGAATAATTGGAGAAAATATAGTAAGAATTTTTTTATAACTTATTAATAACGTTTTTGAATTTATATTTTTATCAATTTTTTTATTTAAAAAATTGTAAGTTTCATACATATTTGCGACAATAACATTATAATTAAAATTTTCTAAATTATTGGTAACTTTTGTAATCATTTGATTTGTAAATTTATCTATTTCAATATTTTCGTCATTATTATTTTTAGAATTAATTAAATTTTTTATTTTATTATGAAGCATCCATAATTTTTGAATAAATTTATATGAAGCCACCATTCCTTGTTCTGACCATTGTACATCTTTTTCTGGTGGGCTATCTGATAGAATAAATAATCTAACAGCATCTGCTCCATAGTTTTCAATAATATTTTCTGGATCTATGACATTTTTTTTTGATTTAGACATAGATTCAGATGGACCCACAATTACTTTAGAATTTGGTTCATTTATTTTAAAATATTTTTGATTTCTAATTTCAATTTCGTTTGGACTTAACCAATTATTATTTTCATCCTTATAAGTTTCATGACATACCATTCCTTGAGTAAATAAACCCAAAAATGGTTCATCAATATTAAATTTTTCATTTTTATAACCTATGGCTCTCATAAAAAAACGCGAATATAGAAGGTGCAATATTGCATGTTCAACCCCTCCGATATATTGATCTACCGGCATCCAATAATCAATTTCTTCTTTAGTAAATCCATAATTATTTTCTTTAGGTGAGCAAAATCTTAAATAATACCAAGATGAACAAACAAAAGTATCTAAAGTATCCGTTTCTCTAGTATATTTCTTTCCGTCAATACTTATGCTTTTCCATTCATTTTGACTGTTTAATGGATTTCCTTTTACATTAAGATTAATTTTTTCTGGTAATTTAACAGGTAACATATTTTTTGGTATTGGCAGTGATTCACCATTTTCATCATATACTATGGGTATAGGACATCCCCAATATCTTTGTCTAGAAACACCCCAATCTTTTAATCTGAAGTTAATTTTTTTTTTTCCTATTTTTTCTCTCTCTAAAATATTTATTGTTTCTATTACTGATTTTTCAGGAGCTTCAAGACCGTTCAAAAATTCAGAATTTATTATAGTACCTTGGCCAACATAAGCTTCATTACTTACTTCAAAGTTATCTTTTTTATCGTTAGGACGTACAACTGTATTTATTTCTAAATTATATTTTTTTGCGAAATCAAAATCCCTTTGATCGTGCGCCGGACAGCCAAAAATTGCACCAAATCCATAATCCATTAGTACAAAATTTGCAAAATATACTGGAACTTTTTTTTTAGGGTTTAGAGGATTTGTTGCTAAAAGATTAGTTTTAAAGCCAATTTTCTCACCTATTGCAATTGCTTCTTCAGTAGTTCCTGTTCTTGAACATTCTTGTTTAAATTTTAAAAAATCTGAATTTTTATTATAAAATTTAGATATTTCATGATCTACAGATAAAGCTAAAAATGAAAAACCAAAAAGTGTGTCCGGTCTTGTTGTAAAGCACTTTATATTTTTAATTGGAAGATCTCCCTCAATGTCAAAATTTATTTCACAACCAAATGATTTACCTATCCAGTTTTTTTGCATAACTTTTACTTTATTTGGCCATTTATCTAATTTTTCTAGTCCATCCAATAATTCTTGAGAAAATTTAGATATATTAAAGAACCATTGACTTAATTTTTTTCTTTCAACGACAGCACCAGATCTCCAACCTTTGCCATCAATGACCTGTTCGTTCGCAAGAACTGTTTCATCAACTGGGTCCCAGTTAACATAATTTTCTTTTCTGTAAACAAGGTTTTTTTCAAGAAGTTCTAAAAAAAATAATTGTTGATGTTTATAATAGTCTTCAGAACACGTAGAAATTTCTCTATCCCAATCAATAGAAAGTCCTAATTTCTTAAGTTGAGTTTTCATATTATTAATATTTTCATTAGTCCAATCTTTGGGATCTAAATTATTTTCTCTTGCCGCATTTTCTGCGGGCATTCCAAATGCATCCCATCCCATTGGATGAAGAACATTAAATCCTTTTAAAGATTTATATCTAGATAATACATCTCCAATTGCATAATTTCTTACATGGCCCATGTGAATTTTTCCTGATGGGTATGGAAACATCTCTAAACAATAAAATTTTTTTTTATTCTTGTCTATCTTGGAAACAAAAATTTTATCTTCTTCCCATTTTTTTTGCCATTTAGATTCTACTGTTTTAAAATTATATCTATTCACGATTCACTTGAATAATTAAATATTGAGTTTATTTTTTTTTCCGTTTGCCGCTTTTTGGCAAAGGGTAAGGTTTGAAATTTTTATCCTTTGTTTGTTTTTCATATATTGCAGCTTTTTTTAAAATTTGTTTTGTTAGTTCTGCTACAAGCGATCCCTTTCTTTCATTAATTTCACAATTTATATTTTGAGCACATTTTTTATAAAAAACTTTTATATCTAAAGCGTCCGATCTTATTTCATTTGTTAAAAATCTTATTGATATTTTGATAGATTCATTCAAATTGCTGTTATCAGAATACCAATCTGTAATAATTATTCCTCCACTATAATTAGCAGAAGCTAAAGGAATAAAATCTATAGTGTCAAGAGATGCTCTCCAAAGTTCATTAGAGCTTGCAAATTCAAAATCACCACCCTTACTTCCACGGACTTTATTCATTAATCTAAATCCTCTTCCTTCTTCTATATTTTTTTGAACTCTTTCCTCAGGGTTTGGAGGGAATTTTCTAGCATCAGCTCCACTTCCACAGGAATTCAGATAAATAGCTAACAAGGTGATTAATATTGAAGTTTTAAAATGTCTAATTTTAAGCATCGGATTAAGTTTAATGATTAATTAATAATATTTACAATATTTTAATAAAAAATGTTAAAAAATCATTGAAATTTGCCAAATATTTAAGTGATGTAAAAATACAACACCTTTCAATAAAATTTACTTAATATTTGCAAATAATAATAAATCGCTACCGTTTATTGGTAAAAACTCACTGTTTAATATTAATATTAAAACAATAAAGGAGTATTAAATATGAACAAACTAAAAAAAGTAGGGTTAACTGCATTAGGTAGTGCCCTTGTAGCTTCATCAGCTTATGCAGGAACTATGGCAGTTACTGGTAGCGCTGCGATAGGTTTTTACGGTGAAGAAAAAGCTGTTAACGCTAACGGTTGGACAATGACTGACTCAGTAAGTTTTTCTGGCGGTGGAGAAATGGACAATGGTTGGAATGTAACAGTTAATCAACAATTCGATGGTAGTGAAACTAACGGTGGTGATGATAGATCTATCGTAATCGATATGGGTGATTCTGGAACATTAACTTTCGACGGACACGGTGGAAGTATGCCAGTTAACGCTATCGACGATAAAATGCCATCTGCTAACGAAGAAACTTGGGGTGTTGTATCAGGTACTGCGACTGTAGGAGAAGGATCAGGAAACAATGATATGTTCTTGTACAGCAACAGCAGCATGATGGATAATCTTACAATAAACTTAGGTTATGTACCATCTGATGGAACAAACGAAGTTGAAGGTTCAGTTGAATATGGTTTAACATATACTGGTATAGATGGTTTAACTGTTGGAGCTGCTACTGGAGATAACCAAGCAGCATCAGTTGAAGTAGAAAACACTCACTTGTATGCAACATATGCTATGGATGCGTTTACGTTTGGTATTCAAAGAAACCAATCTGACTCAGATACAGCAGCAAACAGTAAAGAATACAGTGCGTTTGGTGTTTCTTACGCTGTAAATGAAGATTTATCAATTTCTTATGGTCAATCGACTATGGATTTTGACAATGCTTCTAAAGAAGATCAAGATGCATCTGCAGTATCATTCTCATACACTATGGGATCAATCTCTGTTTCAGGTACACATGCTAACGTTGACAATGTTAACGGAACTAGCACATCTGACAACAGTGGTTACGAACTTAACTTATCATTTGCATTCTAATTTAATTTAGATTGAAAATTATAAAAGGGCCCCTTTTTTTAGGGGCCTTTTTTTATTCAAAATAAGAAATACCAGCAATACCCGCACAATTTATAATATTTAAATATTTAATATTTCTTTTTGATATGCCTCCCAAGGCTATAATTTCTTTATTGGTCCAACCGGAAAAAATTTTAAATTTGTTAATTCCTAAATAATTTTTGTTTTTTTTAAACAATGATGACAAAAAAATTTGTTTTACATTTTGCAATTCTTTCATTCTCATTTCTGAGATTGAGTGGGCAGAACCAATAAATAAAAAATTTTTTTTTAATTTATAGTTTAAATGTCTTATATTTTTATTAAATGAGGGTATATAAGCCCCATCCAAATCAAGCTTAATTGCTAATTTTATGTTATTTGAAAGAAAAAACTTAATTTTCTTTTTTTTACAATAATTTCTTATTTTAACTATTAATTTTTTTTCAATTTTTTTTGAATATTTACGATAAATAATTGCGGTATCAAAATTTAATTTATCAATTTTTCTTTTATTAAATTTATCTATAAAGTAGTATTTTTTTGGTAAATTTTTATGCATAAATCTGTTCAAAATCTTATTAATATTCAAAACTTACTGAAATCACAAAAACTAAATTTAAATATTTCAAATAAAATACCTAAAATAATAGCTGTTTCCAAAACATTTAAAATGGATCAAATTATACCTCTAATAGAATACGGTCATTTAGACTACGGAGAAAATAAAGTGCAAGAAGCCGTAGATAAATGGAAAATAAAAAAACTAGAAAACAATAAAATTAAACTTCATCTAATAGGAAAATTACAAACTAATAAAGTTAAAATTGCTGTAAAATTATTTGATTTTATTCATTCTCTAGATAGTGAGAAACTTGCAAAAAAAATTTCTGATGAACAAATAAATCAGAATACAAAACCAAAAATTTTTATACAAATAAATATTGGAAATGAAGAACAAAAATCAGGAATTTCTAAAAATAATTTAAATGAATTCTATTATTTTTGCAAAAACTTAAAGTTAGATATTATTGGAACTATGTGTTTGCCACCTATTAAAAAAGATCCAGAAAAATATTTTTCTGAGATGAAATCAATTAATGATTCTATTGGCATTAATGAATTAAGTATGGGCATGTCATCTGATTATTTGAAAGCATTTGAAAATAATTCTACATATTTAAGAATAGGCTCAAATATTTTTGGTGAAAGAAATTAACATATTTTTATTTTTGTTTTTTTATTTATTAATTTAATCAATATTAGAAAATCTTTTTTTTGCAGTGCAATGCATCCATCTGTAGGTTTATAATTTTTAGTTAAATGTATAAATATTGCACTACCTTTGCCTAATTTAGTTTTAATACTATTATATTTTATTGGAAGTACATAATCATACTTATAATCTTTTCTATGAATATTCTCATGTCTAATTTTCTTATTTACTTTAATTAGTTTATTATATTTTTTTTTATTATTAATATCATTACACCAACCGATTTTTTTAGTAATAGGTATACATTTTAAATTTGTAATTGGTTTAGGATTCCTATCTTTTCTATAATAAAGATTTCCAAGGTAATAAGTACCTTTTGGTGTTTTTTTATCCCCTTCGTACTTATTTTTTGTCGTTCCATTTTTTCCAATACAACATTTAAATATAAAATCTTCAAAAATAAGAGTTTCTTTATTTTTTAAAGTTATTGTCATATCTTAACTATATATGAATAATGAAAAATTAATAATTTATGATTTTCCAGTTTTGTTTGATATTTTGAATGAAATTAAAAGTGAATTAAATTTTGAATTATTAAATGTATCTAAAAAAGAATATTCTCACTTACAATTAAAGGACTTAAAAAATTACTCAGTAGTTTCAAAAAAGAAATTATTTAATATTAAAAATCAAATAGTAATTGATAATTTGCCTTTAAAAATATCAAAAATAATTGAAACAATTAATATTAATATTTTAAAAAAAAGATTTATTGAACAATCAGATATTGATCTTGGATTATATAAAATAAATTTAAATTCTAGAAAAATGTTTAATGAAAAACATGTATTGAATTTAACCGAAAAGGAAGCTGATATTATAATTTATTTAAAAAATTCAGGAAAGTCGGTAACAATTAACCAATTACAAACTAATGTTTGGGGGCATAGTTCAAAATTAGAAACACATACTGTTGAAACACACATTTATAGACTAAGGAAAAAAATAAGTGATATTTTTCAAAATAATGATTTTATTAAAAGTACAAAATCTGGATATAAAATAAAGTGAAAAAGCGAAATATAATTGCAAAAGACCTTTTAACCAATAAATATAAACAAAGAATTGTAAAACCTAAAAAAGGCAAAGGAAGTTTTAAAAGAAAAAAAAAATAACTTAAAGTCTTGCACCTATCTGCTGGATTATTTTTGATGACATTTCAGTTCCTTTTTTTAAACTTTCTTCAACTGATAGTTTGTTCACATATCCATGAAGAAATCCTGAAGCAAAAAGGTCTCCTGCGCCAGTTAAATCAACTATTTTAAGATCTTTTAGAACATCACATTCAAAAGTTTCATTTTCTTTAATAGCTACCGCTCCTTTTTCACCTCTAGTTACAACAATTAATTTTCCTGATTCTTTTGAAAAGGATACGACTTCATCAAAGCTTTTTGCATCTATTAAAGAAGTGATTTCTTGTTCATTGGCAAATGTGATATCTAACTTATTTTTTACTAAATCTAAAAAGTGAGGTTTATGCCTTTCAACACAAAACAAGTCTGACAGTGACATAGCAGTTTTATTTGAATATTTTATTGCCTTTTCAAATGCCTTTTTAGGATCACCTTCATCCCACAAATATCCTTCTAATAAAGTTATTTCACTATTTTTGATAGCATTAGAATCAACATCATTTTCATTTATTTTTCCTGCTGTACCAAGAAATGTACACATAGTCCTTTCGGAATCAGGAGTAATTAATATTAAACATGTGCCAGTAGGCAATTTTTCTTTTTTCTTTGAATAAAAATATTCTACATTTTCCTTTTTTAATCCATCTTCATATTTACTCCCGAGCTCATCATCATTGACTTTTCCTACAAATCCAACTTTATTTCCTAGTTGTGATAATCCTACAATTGAATTTGCAACAGATCCACCTGAAACGGTTTTTTCAATTTTAAGGTTGGATAATAATTTTTTAAACTCGTTTTCATCAAAAATTAATTTCATTGTACTTTTAGTTAATTCATTTTCTTTAATAAAATTTTCATCAACTTTACAAATCACATCTACAATTGCATTTCCTATTCTTAAAATTTTCATGTTAAGCTTTTTTTGTTTTAAGTGGTTTTTTTCTGTTAGGATAGCAAGTAGTACAAATTTTACAAGTTAAACCATAACATTCTCTCGCTTTGCAATATTCTCTTCCATAATAAATTATTTGAAGGTGAAGCTTGTTCCAAAATTTTTTTGGAAACAATCTTTTTAAATCTTGCTCTGTTTGTATAACGTTTTTACCATTACTCAGGCCCCATCTTTGCGCTAATCGATGAATATGAGTATCCACTGGAAAAGCTGGGTGACCAAAGCCTTGCGACATAACTACACTAGCCGTTTTATGACCAACACCAGGTAATTTTTCAAGATCTTCAAAATTATCTGGAACTTTTCCATTATGTTTTTTAATTAGTTTTTTTGATAATAAATAAACACTCTTAGCTTTCACTCTGAATATACCAATACTTTTAATTAGATTTTCAATCTTTTTTCTTCCTAATTTAACAAAATGTTCAGGTTTATTATATTTTGGGTAAATATCTTTTGTTACATTATTTACATTAACATCTGTAGTTTGAGCAGAAAGTAAAACTGAAATTAACAGAGTAAATTTATTAATATGTTTTAATGGAATGGATGTTTTTGGATAAATCTTATTTAGAGTTTTTAGTATTATTTTAGATCTTTGAATTTCATTCATTATTTGAAATTCAAAACATCTCTCATAGAGTAAAGTCCAGGTTTTTTATTCATTAACCATTTAGCAGCTGCAAAAGCTCCTTCTGAATAAAGTGCTCTATCAAATGCTTCATGGTTTAGAGTTATAACCTCTTTACCACTTGAGAAAGTGACTTCATGTTCACCAATAATTTCACCTTTTCGTATAGAATTAAAATTAATTTTTTTTCCATAAGGAAATTTTTTTTTGTTTAAATACTTCTTGCCTAATAATTTATAGAAATCTCTATTCTTCCCAACCGCTATGCCTTTACCAAGCATTAAGGCTGTTCCTGAAGGATAGTCTTTTTTATGTTTGTGATGAATCTCAAAAACTTTACTTAAAAATTTATTTCCAAGTGATTGAGATGTAATTTCAGTTAAATACATCAATAAATTTATTCCTAAACTCATATTGCCAGCTTTAAGAATAGGTATTTTTTTTGAGTATTTTTTAATTAAATTTTCTTCTTTTTTAGAAAATCCGGTAGTTCCAATTACTACTTTTTTTTTTAATTTTGATGCAATTTTTAATACTTCTAATGTGCATTTTGGAACCGTAAAATCTATTATGATGTTAGTGTTCTTAAAGGCTTTTTCTGTATTAAGTTCGGGTTTAATTCCATTAATTTTTTTATTAATTACTCTGTTTTCTGTAAGAGCTACTACTTTAAAATTTTTATCTAATTTTGCCGACTTAATAAATTGCTGACCCATTCTTCCCATACACCCAGTAATTGCTAAGTTAATTTTTTTCATTTAAAAGATAAGATACGAAACTACCATAACAATTATAACAATTATAGTCCAAATAGATAAATTTTTTAAAAACTGTTTTAATTTTGAATTAGTTGTTAAAAAAGCTGGAAGTACTAATATTAGAACTGCAATTAAAGAAATTGCTGGAATAATTTGATCCCAATTCATTTAATTCTTCCAAAAATTTTTAGCTTTTTGGAAAAATTTTTTTATACTTGGATTAGATTTTTCATTTTCTATTTCTCTAAATTTTTCAAGCAATTCTTTTTGTTCTTTATTTAGCGATACAGGGACTTCTGTGTTTACTTGAACATATAGATCACCCGTTCCATTTCCTCTCATATAAGGCATACCCTTACCTTTTAATCTAAATTGCTTACCATTTTGAGTTCCTGATGGAATTTTTATTTTAGCTTTTCCACCATCTATAGTTGGAATTTCTATAGATGTTCCAAGTGCTGCATCCGAAATTGATATTGGAAATTCAAAGAAAAGATTTTCATCCGATCTCTTAAATAGGTCATGAGAATAAACATTTATAAATAAATATAAATCTCCACTACCTGAACCTCTGGAACCAGCCTCTCCCTTGCCTGCTAATCTAATTCTTGTGCCGTCATCAACGCCTTTTGGTATTGTTACAGAAAGTCTTTTTGACGTTTGTTTTTTACCTTGTCCATTACAACTTGTACAAGGGTGAGTTATTTCTTCGCCAACACCTCCGCACTGAGGACATGTTTGTTGTACGGTAAAAAAACCTTGACTTGATCTTACTTGACCATGACCTCCACACATTGAGCAAGATCCAGCATCATGACCTGGTTTAGATCCTGAGCCACCACAATTATCGCATTTATCCGATGTTGAAAATTTTATATCTTGTTTTTTTCCATTATAAGCTTCTTCCAAAGAAATTGATAAGTCATATCTTAAATCAGAACCTCTATTATTTGATCTTCTTGATCTTCTTCCACTTCCACCAAAACCTTCACCGAAGAAGTCTTCAAAAATATCTGAAAAATGATTTGAAAAATCAAAATTACCAAATCCACCTCTTCCACCACCACTGTTTTCAAATGCGGCATGACCAAAATTATCGTAACTTTGTTTTCTCTCAGAATTAGATAGAACGTGATAAGCTTCTGATGCTTCTTTAAATTTATCTTCAGCAACTTTATCACCTTTATTTTTATCGGGATGATATTTAACTGCTTGTTTTCTGTAAGCTGATTTTATTTGGTCGGCTGAAGCACCTTTATCTACACCTAATACCTCATAGTAATCTCTTTTTGCCATAACTAATTATAGACAAATAGTTGTTAGCTTAGGCGCTTTTTTCTTTATTATCGTCTTTTACTTCTTCAAAGTCCGCATCAACAACGTTGTCGTCTTTTTTTCCTTCTTCTTTTTTAGCATCTTTTGGTGCATCACCAGGTTTAGCACTTTGTTGTGATTTATAAATTGCTTCACCTAATTTCATTGAAGCTTGGACTAAATCTTGTGTTTTTTTCTTTATTTCTTCTATGTCTGTCCCTTTAATTGCATTTCTAAGATTTGCTGAAGCGTCCTCAATTGCTTTTTTGTCTGCATCAGAAACTTTGCTTCCATGTTCTTTTAAATTTTTTTCGGTTGAATGTAATAGAGTATCAGCTTGATTTCTTGCATCAACAGATTCCCTTTTTTTCTTATCCGCTTCTTTATTAGATTCAGCATCTTTTACCATTTGATTAATTTCTTCATCGCTTAGTCCTCCCGATGCCTGAATTTGAATTTTTTGTTCTTTTCCAGTTCCTTTATCTTTTGCAGAAACATTGACAATACCATTAGCATCTATGTCAAAAGTTACTTCAATTTGAGGAATTCCTCTAGGCGCAGGAGCTATTCCAACTAATTCAAAGTTTCCTAAAATCTTATTGTCTGATGCCATTTCTCTTTCTCCTTGGAGAACTCTAATGGATACAGCTGGCTGATTATCTTCAGCAGTAGAAAAAACTTGGCTCTTTTTAGTTGGTATTGTTGTATTTTTTTCAATCAATTTTGTGGATACTCCTCCAAGTGTTTCAATACCTAAAGATAAAGGTGTAACATCTAATAACAAAACATCTTTAACATCACCCTGCAATACACCAGCTTGAATAGCGGCGCCCATTGCCACAACTTCATCAGGATTTACTGATTTATTTGGCTCTTTGCCAAAAAAGTTTTTTACCTCTTCAATAACTTTAGGCATTCTTGTCATACCACCTACAAGAACTATTTCATCTATTTCGCTTGCAGATAATCCAGCATCTTTAAGAGCTGTTTTGCAAGGCGGTATTGTTCTACTAATTAAATCTTCAACTAAAGCCTCAAGTTTTGCTCTAGTCATTTTTAAATTAATATGTTTAGGACCAGTTTTATCTGCAGTGATAAATGGAAGATTTATTTCTGTTTGAGTAGCAGATGAAAGTTCTATTTTTGCTTTTTCCGCAGCTTCTTTTAATCTCTGTAAAGCTAATTTGTCAGATTTTAAATCTATTCCATTTTCTTTTTTGAATTCTGTTAAAAGATAATCAACAATTGTATTATCAAAATCTTCTCCACCTAAGAAAGTATCACCATTAGTTGATTTTACTTCAAATACTCCATCTCCTAATTCTAAAATTGATACATCAAATGTTCCACCGCCCAAATCATAAACAGCAATTTTTTTGTTTGTTTTTTTATCTAAACCATAAGCTAAAGATGCTGCAGTTGGTTCATTTATAATTCTTAATACTTCTAATCCAGCAATTTTTCCAGCATCTTTAGTTGCCTGTCTTTGGGCATCATTAAAATATGCGGGCACAGTAATAACTGCTTGTTTAACTTCTGAACCTAAATATTTTTCAGCCGTCTCTTTCATTTTTTGTAAAACAAATGCTGAAATCTGAGAAGGTGAATATTTATTTCCTTTTGCTTCTATCCACGCATCTCCTTTATCTGAATTAATAATTTTAAAAGGCGCTGTTTGAATATCTTTTTTAACAGATGGATCTTCAAAGTTTCTTCCTACTAATCTTTTTACTGCAAAAATAGTATTTTCTGGATTAGTTACAGCCTGTCTTTTTGCCGGTTGTCCAATTAATTTTTCTTCACCATCTGTAAATGCTACAACTGATGGAGTTGTTCTAGCTCCTTCAGCATTTTCTAAAACTTTTGCCTGTGTGCCCTCCATAACTGCTACACAAGAATTTGTTGTTCCTAAATCTATTCCAATTACTTTGCTCATGTTTATTTACCTTTGCCTCATATAAGTGTTAATTTTGCAACTACAACCATTTGAAATAATTATTTTTCTTCTTGTTTTTCCTTATTTTGCTTGCTTTTTTTATTAGCATTATCATCTTTTTCTGATTTTTTCTTTGAAACTGCAACTAAAGAAGGTCTTAATAACCTATCCTTCATCATGAATCCTTTTTGTATTTCTTGAACTAT
>CACDAL010000004.1 GCA_902550805.1 uncultured Pelagibacteraceae bacterium | reverse complement strand
ATAAAATGTTTCTATCTCGAATATTTACTTTGTACCCAGAATATTTTCCCGGTTATTTAAATAAAGGATTGTTTGGTAAGGCAATGGGTAAGACATGGAATTTAGAAACAGTAAATATTAGAGATTATGCTAACGACAAACACAAGGTGGTTGATGATACTCCTTATGGTGGTGGCAGTGGAATGGTAATAAAAGCAGATGTTTTGGCCAAATCATTAGATGAAAATATAAAAGAAAAAGAAAAAATAATTTATTTAAGTCCAAGAGGTAAATTATTTAATTATGAATATGCCAGAGAAATTTCAAATGAAAAATCTTTAAACTTAATTTGTGGCCACTTCGAGGGAGTGGATGAGAGAGTTATTGAGAGCAGAAACATTGAAGAAGTTAGTATTGGTGATTTTATATTATCTGGAGGAGAGGTTGCAGCTTTTGTAGTTTTAGACTCTATTCTTAGGTTTGTGCCTGGAATTTTGGGAAATGAAAATTCGACAAAAGAAGAAAGTTTTGAAAATGGACTTTTAGAATATCCTCAGTTTACTAAACCTCAAATTTGGGAGAAAAAAAGTGTACCAGAAGTGCTATTATCTGGAGATCACGCTAAAATTAAAGACTGGCGTTTATCTCAATCTGAGGCTATAACACGCGACCGAAGACCAGATTTGTGGCAAAAATATAAAAAGAATTAAAAGAGAATTAGAATGAAGAACATAGAAGAAATTAATCAATCAAAAGTTAACAAAATAATTTCAGAAAGAAAACACCCTGAATTTTTCCCTGGAGATATTATAAAAGTTGGAGTGAGAATTACAGAAGGAAAAAGAGATAGAATTCAATATTTTGAGGGAGTTTGTATAGCAAAAAAAAATAGAAATATTAATTCTTCATTTACTGTAAGAAAAATTTCTTTTGGTGAAGGCGTTGAAAGAACTTTCGCTTTATATAGTCCTATAGTTGATACAATAAAAGTTATTAGATCAGGGCAAGTAAGAAGAGCTAAATTATATTATTTAAGAGATAGAACTGGAAAATCAGCTAGAATTGCAGAAAAAATTAAAAAGAAAATTGGTATAGAAATTGAAACAAGAATTCAGCAAGTTACTGAGGAAAATGTTATGCTTGCTACGGATGAAAAATCTGCAGAAGCTCC
The DNA here is from genome assembly GCA_902550805.1 of uncultured Pelagibacteraceae bacterium. Classification (GTDB taxonomy): domain Bacteria; phylum Pseudomonadota; class Alphaproteobacteria; order Pelagibacterales; family Pelagibacteraceae; genus Pelagibacter. The sequence continues at coordinate 90,026 of CACDAL010000004.1, read as the reverse complement.
CAAAGAAGATTTAAAAACAGAAGCTCCCAAAGAAGATTTAAAAACAGAAGCTCCTAAAGCAGAAGTTAAAACAGAAGCTCCTAAAGCAGAAGTTAAAACAGAAGCTCCTAAAGCAGAAAAACCTAAGGAAAATCTAGAAAAGAAAAAATAATTTTTTTCTCAATGTCAGATACTACATACGATAAAATTTGGAATGATCATTTGGTGCATACCCAAGAAGATGGAACTTCATTACTTTTTGTAGATAGACATTTAATCCACGAAGTTACAAGTCCACAAGCATTTGAGGGGTTAAGAAATGCAAACAGAAAAGTTAGACATCCTAGACTAACACTTGCAGTTGCAGATCATAATGTACCAACAACTGATAGATCAAAAGGAATTGAAGATGAAGATTCAAGAATACAAGTAGAAACACTTGATAAAAATTGTAAAGAGTTTGGCATTGAATTATTCGGCATGAACGATAAAAGACAAGGAATAGTTCATATAATTGGACCAGAACAAGGATTCACACAACCCGGAAATATTATTGTATGTGGAGATAGTCATACTGCTACTCACGGAGCCTTTGGTGCGCTAGCATTTGGGATAGGCACATCTGAAGTTGAACATGTTTTGGCTACACAAACATTAGTTCAGAAAAAATCTAAAAATTTTAGAATTAATGTTAATGGTAATTTACCAATTGGAGTTACTTCAAAAGATGTAATTTTACAAATTATAGGAAAAATTGGTACTGCAGGTGGAACAGGTTACGTTATTGAGTATGCTGGCAATTTAATTTCTAGCTTAAGTGTTGAGCAAAGAATGACAATTTGTAATATGACTATTGAGGGAGGAGCTAGAGCAGGGTTAATTCAGCCCGATGAAAAGATATTTGAATATTTAAAAGATAAACCAATGTCTCCAAAAAAAGATAATTGGGATAAAGCAGTTGAATATTGGAGTAGTTTAAAATCTGATCCAGAAGCACAATTTGATAAGGAAATTTCTTTAGAAGGATCGGAAATTAAACCAATGGTAACCTGGGGAACTTCGCCTCAAGATGTTGTTGAAATTGATGGTAAAGTACCAAGTCCTGATAATGAGAATGATCCAGATAGAAAAAACTCAATTTCCAGATCATTAAATTATATGGGATTAAAACCAAATACCAAAATCAAGGATATTAAAATAGATAAGGTTTTTATTGGCAGTTGTACCAATGGAAGAATTGAAGACATAAGGGAAGCTGCAAAAATTTTAAAAAATAAAAAAGTATCTTCAAGCGTTCATGCTATGATTGTGCCTGGTTCTGGCTTAGTAAAAGAACAAGCGGAGCAAGAGGGTTTAGACAAAATTTTTATAGAATCAGGTTTTGAATGGAGAGAACCTGGTTGTTCAATGTGTTTAGCAATGAATGCCGATAAACTTAAACCAGAAGAAAGATGTGCTTCTACTTCAAATAGAAATTTTGAAGGAAGACAAGGACGTGGAGGAAGAACTCATCTTGTGAGTCCCGCAATGGCCGCTGCAGCTGCTATTTCTGGAAATTTAGATGATGTTAGAAAGTATCAAAATTAAATGAAAAAATTTTCCAAACTTAAAAGTATTCCAGCTTATCTTCCAATAGTTAATATTGATACAGATATGATAATACCAAAGCAATTTTTAAAAACAATAAAGAGAACAGGCTTAGGAAAAAATTTATTTTTTGAAATGAGATATGACGAGAATGGTAAATTAATAGATGATTTTATATTAAACAATAGTCCATATAATAATTCTAAAATTTTAATTGCTGGTAAAAATTTTGGATGTGGATCTTCTAGAGAGCACGCGCCCTGGGCTCTTTTGGATTTTGGAATTACATGCGTAATCAGCTCAAGCTATGCAGATATTTTTTATAATAATTGTTTTAAAAATGGGATTTTACCAATAACGATAAGCGAGGACGAAATAAAAGAAATTTCAGAGTATTCCAATAGGAAAGAAGAAATTCTAGTAGATTTGTCAGATCAAAAAATTGTTTTTGGAAATAAAGAAATTAATTTTGAAGTAGATAAATTCAAAAAAAAATGTCTAATTGAAGGTTTAGATGATATTGCTTTGTCATTAGATAAATCAGAAAAGATTATTTATTTTGAAAAAAAATTAAAATCTTCAAAACCATGGGTATTTAATGATTAAAATTAAAAAAAGAAAATTTTTATTATTGCCAGGAGATGGTATTGGCCCGGAAGTTATTGGACAGGTAAAAAGGATAATAAATTGGTTTAATAAAAACAAATCATTAGATTTTGAAATTGATGAAGAATTAGTTGGAGGAGCTGCATATGATAAGCATGGAACACCTATTACAGATGAGGTTTTTTACAAAGCATTAGAAAGTGAAGCCGTAATACTAGGTGCGGTTGGTGGCCCAAAATGGGACAATCTTGAATTTTCAAAAAAACCAGAGAGAGCATTATTAAAGTTAAGAAAAGAATTAAAATTATTTGCTAATCTTAGACCTGCCATTTGTTTTAAACAATTAGTTGATGCATCAAGTTTAAAACCAGAATTGGTTTCTAATTTAGATATAATGTTTGTAAGAGAGCTCACAGGGGGAATTTATTTTGGTGAACCAAGAGGAATTAAACCTATAGATAATGGAGAAAGAAAAGGGATAAATACTCATGTTTATACTACAAGCGAAATTGAGAGAGTAGCACGTGTTGCATTTGATTTAGCAAGAAAGAGAAATAATAAAGTTACATCTTGCGAAAAATCTAATGTAATGGAGGCAGGCCAACTTTGGAAAGAGGAAGTTCAAGCTATTCATGAAAAAGAATATAAAGATGTAGAATTAAATCATATGCTAGCGGATAATTGCGCAATGCAATTAGTTAGAAATCCCAAACAATTTGATGTGATAGTTACCGATAATCTTTTTGGAGATATGCTTTCTGATGAGGCGGCAATGCTAACAGGTTCTTTGGGACTTTTGCCTTCAGCTTCTTTAGGCTCAAAAGATAAAGATGGAAATATGAGGTCATTATATGAACCAGTTCATGGTTCAGCACCAGATATCGCTGGAAAAGGAACTGCAAATCCAATTGCAACTATTTTAAGTTTTGGAATGGCTCTTAGATATTCTTTGGATTTAGATAAAGAAGCAGATACTTTAGAAAAAGCAGTTCAGGATGTTTTAGATGAAGGTTTAAGAACTAAAGATATATTATCAAAAGGAACAAAAGAAGTTTCAACATCTGAAATGGGCGACGCTATAATTTCAAAATTGCAATAATTAATCATTTATTCTAGACTGACCAAATGCCAAGTTATATTGCTCCTCTTGATGATATGATGTTTCTTTTTAATAAATTAAGAAATAATCAAAAATATAATGAGATTAAAAAATATAAAGAAGTAAATTCAGAGTTAGTAAAAGATATTTTAGAAGAAGCCGCAAAAATTAATCAAAATTTAATATTACCTTTAGCTAAATCAGGAGACGAAACTCCTCCAGTATTGGAAAATGGAGTAGTGAGAACTTCTCCAGGATATAAAGAAGTGTATGAAAAATTCATTGAAGACGGATGGATCTCTTTGTCTTGCGATCCAAAATATGGTGGCCAAGGAATGCCCAAAACCGTCAGTACTTTTTTTGACGAAATGCTATCATCGACTTGCCTTGCTTTTAAACTTTATAGCGAACTAACTATAGGCGCTTATAATTGTATTTTACGTCATGCAAGTGATGAAATAAAAGATATATATCTTCCAAAAATGGTTCAAGGTAAATGGAGTGGCACAATGTGTCTTACGGAGCCAGTCTGTGGCACTGACCTAGGTCTATTAAAAACAAAGGCAGAAGAACAAACTGATGGGATATATAAAATTAGTGGACAAAAAATATTTATTACTTCAGGTGATCATGACCTTACTGAAAATATTATACATTTAGTTTTAGCTAGAGCAAGTGATTCTCCAAAAGGAACAAAAGGCATAAGCTTGTTTCTTGTTCCTAAGTTTATTGTAAAAGAAGATGGAACTGTAGGTTCGAGAAATGGTGTATCCACCGGATCTATAGAAAACAAGATGGGCATCAAAGGATCGGCCACATGTGTTTTAAATTTTGATGAAGCTGTCGGATATATGATTGGACCGAAAAATAGAGGTCTTAATTCTATGTTTACAATGATGAATTTAGAAAGGATTGTGGTTGGAATACAAGGACTTGGGATTTCTGAAATTGCTTATCAAAACTCATTAATTTATGCAAAAGAAAGAAAACAAGGAAAAGCAAATAACACAAAATCTGAAAATGGTGCAGATTTTATAATTGATCATGCCGATATAAGAAGGTCTTTACTTAGCATGAAATCAATAATTGAGGGAGAAAGAGCATTGTGTTTTTGGTTATCACAACAGACGGAAGTTAGTCTTAATCATAGCGATGAAAATGTAAAACAAGAAGCCTCTGATTTTGTTTCATTAATGACACCTGTAGTTAAATCAATGTTTACAGATATGGGAATGGAAATTACAAGCGAAGCAATGCAAATTCACGGAGGTTATGGTTTTACAAAAGATCTTGGTATTGAACAATTATATAGAGACAATAGAATTACGCCAATTTATGAGGGTACAAACTCAGTTCAAGCAGCAGATTTAGTTTTTAGAAAACTAATAACTAAAAATGGTGACATAATTGATAAATATTTAAATTTAGTTAAAGAAGAAACTAATTTTAAAGATAAAAAAATACAATCATATAAGAAACAATTGGATCATTATTTAGATATGTTAAATAAATTTACTACCTGGATTAAAGAAAAAATAAAAGATTCTAAGGATGACGCAAGTGCAGCTTGTAATGATTATTTGAAAGTTTTAGGTTTGGTTGCAACAGCTCATGCTTGGATAAAAGTTTTAGAAGTTAGTTTTAAAGATTATGAAAACAACAAAGATTTTTATGAAGATAAAATACAAACTGCCAATTTTTATTTTAATAGAGTTTTACCAAGAGCTGATAGTCATTTCAAATCGGCAACCACTGGAAGCAAATATATAATGGATTTTAAATTTAATTAGCATGAACCATTACGATACAAATTTAGAAAAAAATAAAGCAAATTTTGTTCCATTAACACCTCTATCTTTTTTACAAAGAGCTAAAGATATTTATCCTAATTATGAAGCATTAGTTTACGAAGATAGAAAATATACTTGGAGCGATGTGTATAAAAGATGTGTTAAATTTGCAAGCGCATTAGAAAAGGTTGGTGTTAGTAAAGGAGACACAGTTTCATTTTTAGCTTTTAATACTCCTGAAATTTTTGAAGCTCATTATTCCGTTCCTATGACTGGAGGAGTATTAAATACAATTAATATTAGATTAGATGCTAAAACAATAGCTTACATCTTAGATCATAGCGATGCTAAAGTTTTGGTTGTAGATAGACAACTACATTTAGAAGTTAAAAAAGCATTAAGTGTTATAAATAAAAAAATTATAATAATTGATATAAATGATAAGTATGCAGATCAATCAAAATTGGAAAAAATTGGTGATTTAGAATATGAAGAATTTTTAAATACTGGTGATGAAGATTATATTTGGAAAATGCCAGAGGATGAGTGGCAAGCTATTTCATTAAGTTATACCTCGGGAACAACAGGAAATCCAAAAGGAGTTGTTTATCATCATAGGGGATCATATTTGATGTCAACAGGCAGTGCAACAGCTTGGAATATGCCAAATAGATTAAATTTTTTAACAGTTGTGCCAATGTTTCATTGTAATGGTTGGTGTTATCCTTGGACTGTTCCAATGTTAAATGGAAAAACAATTTGTCTAAGAAACATAGATATTAAAAAAATCTTCGAACTAATCGAAAAATATAATGTAACTCATTTTGGTGGAGCTCCAATTGTGCTTAATATGATTACAGGAGCACCCGAAAATGATCGAAAAAAATTAAAACAAAAAGTTTATGTATTAACTGCTGGAGCCCCACCACCAAGTATAATTTTTAAAAAAATGAAAAGCCTTGGTTTTGAAGTAATGCACGTTTATGGTTTAACGGAAACTTACGGACATGTAACGCAATGTGCATGGAATGAAGAATGGAATGAATTAGAAGAAGAAAAACAAAATGAAATTAAGGCTAGACAAGGAGTAAGATATCCTAATACAGAAGGGGCAACAATTATGGACCCAGAAACTATGAAGGAAGTCCCAAAAGATGGCAAAACAATTGGAGAAATAATGATCAGAGGAAATGTGGTTATGAAAGGCTATTATAAAGATAAAGATGCTACTGATAAAGCTATGAAAGGTGGTTGGTTTCATACTGGAGATCTAGCCGTGATGCATCCGGATGGGTATGTAAAAATTCAAGATAGATCTAAGGATATTATTATTTCTGGAGGTGAAAATATTTCATCAATTGAAATAGAAAACACTTTATCAAAACACCCTTCGGTATCTATTGCTGCAGTAGTTGCTAAGTCAGATGAAAAATGGGGTGAAGTACCCTGTGCATTTATAGAGTCAGTAAAAGATAAGCCAGTTACAGAAAAAGAGTTAATTGATTTTTGTAAAGAAACTCTTGCTAAGTTTAAAGTTCCAAAAAATGTAGTTTTTTGTGAACTACCAAAAACTTCAACAGGTAAAATTCAAAAATTTGAACTAAGAAAAAGAGTCAAGGATCTATCTTGATTTCTTAAAAAAAAAATATTTAAAATTAAAATATGAAAACATTTTCCGTTGCTAAATCAAGAAGGTTAAGAAGCACTCCTTATACATCAAGAATAGAAAAACAAGGAGTTACCGCTTACAGTTCGTATAATCATATGTTGTTACCTGCTGCATTTGGATCAATAGAAGAATCGTATCATCATCTAAAAAAAAATGTACAAGTTTGGGATGTTGCTGGAGAAAGACAAGTCGAAATAATTGGAAACGATTCTGCAACATTAATACAGTTAATGACTTGTAGAGATTTATCAAAATCAAAAGATGGAAGATGTTATTATTGTCCAATCATTGATGATAAAGGAAATATAATTAATGATCCTGTGATTCTTAGAATAAGTAATAACAGATGGTGGATATCAATTGCAGATTCAGATGTAATTTTATTTGCCAAAGGTTTGGCAATAGGAAACAAATTTGATGTTCAGATATTTGAACCAGACGTAAATATAATGGCCGTTCAAGGTCCAAAATCATTTAAATTAATGGAAAAAGTTTTTGGAAAAGAAATTACAAAATTAAAATTTTTTGGTTTTGATTATTTTGATTTTAAAGGAACAAAACATTTAATTGCTCAATCTGGATGGTCCAAGCAGGGCGGATATGAAATATATGTAGAAAATACAAATTCAGGTTTAGAATTATATGATCATCTATTTGAAATAGGTAAAGAATTTGATGTTAAACCAGGATGCCCAAATCTTATTGAAAGAATTGAAAGTGCATTATTATCTTATGGTAATGATATGGATATAAATGACAATCCTTTCGAATGTGGTTTTGATAAATTTGTTAATATAGATTCAGATGTAAATTTTTTAGGAAAAGAAAATTTAAAAAAAATTAAGTCAGAAGGAATTAAAAAAAAATTAATGGGGGTTCAAATTGAAGCTAAAGAAATAAATGTAACTGGATCTATTACTTTAAAAGATGAAAATAATATAATAATTGGCGAATTAAGGTCTGGCTGCTATTCACCTTATTTTGGAAAAGTTATTGGAATAGCAATGTTAAAAAAACCATTCTGGAAAGTGTCTCAAACAGTAAAAATTGAGATAAATGGTAATTCTTTTGATGGAAAAGTTTGCGATTTACCTTTCATTTAGTATAAAAGTTTTAGGATATCATGAATATAGCAATTGTAGGTGCGACCGGAAACGTAGGACGAAAATTAATAGAAGTTTTGGAAAAAAAAAAATTTGAAATTTCTGAATTATTTTTAATTGCCTCATCAAAAAGTGAAGGGAAAAAAATTAATTTTAATGGTAAAGAACATATCGTTATTGATCTTGAAAAATTTGATTTTTCAAAAGTAAAAATTGCTTTTTTTGCTGCAGGAAGCGCTATTGCAGAAAAATGGGCTAATGTTGCAGCTGAAAAAACCATTGTAATTGATAATTCAAAATTTTTTAGAAAAGATCCTGACATTCCTTTGGTAGTTCCAGAAGTTAATTCAAAAGAATTGGCTAAGGTAAAAAATAAAAATATAATTTCAAATGCAAATTGTTCAGTAATTCCAGTTGTAGTCGCTTTAAAGCCTCTACATGATTTATATGATGTTAGGAGAATAGTTGTTTCAACTTATCAATCTGTATCTGGTGCAGGAAAAGCTCCTATGGATGAATTGTTATCTCAAACTCAAGAGCATTTTGAAAATAAAAAATTAGAGTCAAAATATTTTACAAAACAGATTGCATTTAATGCCATTCCTCATATCGATAGTTTTTTGGAAAATGGCTATACTAAAGAAGAACAAAAAACTACAGATGAAATAAAAAAAATTTTAGATAAAAAGATTAAAGTTACTTCTACTTGTGTAAGAATACCTGTTCTAGTATCACATTCTATAAGTGCAAATGTAGAATTTAATAAAAAATGTAATTTAGAAGAAATTAGAAATGTTTTATATACTTCTCCCGGTTGCAAGGTTGTTGATGAACATAAAGATGGGGGATATATAACTCCTGTCGAAGCTGAAGACAAATTCGAAACTTTTATTTCAAGAATTAGATTAGATGAGTCTCAGCCCAACTCTATAAACTTGTGGATTGTTTCTGATAATCTACTTAAAGGAGCGGCACTAAATGCAGTTGAAATAGCTGAAGCTTTAATAGAAAAAGATTTTTATGGACAATAACAATCCTTTATCTCCACATATACAAATTTATTCTTGGCATATATCTTCTTTAGTTTCAATATCTCATCGAATAACAGGAATTATTAATATATTGGTAATTACTTTAATTTGTTTGTGGGTAGCCTCTTTACTATTGGGAGAAACTAACTATGAAATTATCAAATTTTTTTTAAAATCTTTTTTTGGTAAATTTCTAGTTATTGGAATTATATGGTCTTTCAGTTTTCAAATATTAGCAGAGATTAGACATTTATTAATGGATCTTGGATATGGTTTTGAATTGAGAACTAGTAAGATTTCAGGATTAATGGTTATTTTTGGTTCATTTATACTAACAGTATTTATTTATATAATTGGGAGTTAATAGATTTAATGAGAGTAGTAACAAAGAAATGGTTATTTTTGAAAATAAGTTCAGCTATCTTAATTCCATTAATGATTTGGTTTATTATAAATTTTGCATCATTTTATGATAAAAATTATAGTGAAATAGTAAGCTTTCTATCAACTCAACCATCAAAATTATTATTTAGCTTGTTTTTAATTTTTTCATATTTTTTTTCATCACTAAGTATTAGCGAGGTATTCGAGGATTATATTGAAGATGAAAAACTCAAAAATGCTGCAAATAAAGCGCTAAATATCTTTGCTATAATATTTCCATTAATTACAATTATTATTATTTTTAATTTAAGAATATGAGTGAATACAAAATTATAGATCACGAGTACGATGTTGTGGTACTCGGCGCAGGTGGTGCAGGTCTTAGGGCGGCCGTTGGATTAAGTGAGGCAGGACTAAAAACAGCCTGCATTTCAAAAGTTTTTCCTACCAGAAGTCATACTTCTGCAGCCCAAGGAGGAATATCCGCAGCTTTAGGAAATATGGGTGAAGATGATTGGCGTTGGCATATGTATGATACGGTTAAAGGATCTGATTGGTTGGGAGATCAAGACTGTATAGAATATTTATGTAAAGAAGCGCCTAGGGCCGTTTTAGAACTGGAAAAATATGGAGTTCCTTTTAGCAGAACAAAGGACGGAAAAATTTATCAAAGACCTTTTGGTGGAATGACAAAAAATTATGGAAATGAAACTGTTCAAAGAACTTGTGCTGCGGCTGATAGAACTGGACACGCAATACTTCATACTTTGTATGGTCAAGCGCTTAAACATAATACAGAATTTTTTATAGAGTACTTTGCGCTAGATTTGTTAATGAAGAATGGGACATGCAAAGGATTAATAGCATGGAATTTGAATGATGGAACTATACATAGATTTAGATCTCATATAACAATAATTGCTACAGGTGGTTATGGTAAAATTTATTATTCTTCCACTGCTGCACACACATGCACAGGTGATGGCAATGCCATGGTATTAAGAGCAGGTCTACCTTTGCAAGATATGGAATTTGTGCAGTTTCATCCAACAGGAATTTATGGACACGGTACATTAATCTCAGAGGGCGTTAGAGGAGAAGGTGGTTTCTTAGTTAATTCAGAAGGAGAAAGATTCATGAAGCGTTATGCCCCAAAAGCAAAAGACCTTGCGTCAAGAGATGTTGTTAGTAGATCGATTGCTATTGAGATTAACGAAGGAAGAGGTGTTGGAAAAGAAAAAGACCATGTGCATCTACATTTAGATCATTTAGATCCTAAGGTTATTGAAAATAGATTGCCAGGAATATCTGAATCTTCAAGACTATTTGCAAACGTTGATGTCACAAAAGAACCTATACCAGTTGTGCCTACAGTACATTATAATATGGGAGGTATACCAACTAACTATAAAGCGGAAGTTCTTACTTTACATGGTTCCGAGCAAGTTATACCTGGTCTAATGGCTATAGGTGAAGCGGCATGTGTTTCTGTCCATGGCGCAAATAGACTTGGATCTAACTCTTTAATTGATCTTGTAGTTTTTGGAAGAGCCGCAGCAAAAAGAGCTGCGGAAATAATTAAACCTGAAATGAAACATGAAGAAATTCCTCAAAGCGAAACAGATAAGTGTTTAGATAGATTTGACAAACTTAGAAATTCACACGGATCAAACCCAACTTCAGAATTGAGAGCCTCAATGCAAAAAACAATGCAATCAAAATGTGCAGTTTTTAGAACTGAAAAAACTCTAAAAGAAGGAGTTGAAGAGATAAGGGATCCTTTTAAAGGAATGGATTCAATATCGGTAAAAGATAAGTCTTTAATTTTCAATACTGATTTAGTTGAAACGCTAGAATTTGATAATTTAATTAGACAAGCAATAACAACTATGGATTCTGCTTATAATAGAAAAGAAAGCAGAGGTGCTCACGCAAGAGAAGATTTTCCGAATAGAGATGATAAAAAATTTATGCAACATACTTTAACTTGGCTTAATGATACTAATACTAAAATTGATTATAGACCAGTAAATACATCTACATTGACTAATGAAGTTCAGTATTTTCCACCTCAAGAAAGAGTTTATTAATGGTTCAAATAAATTTACCTCCTAATTCAAAAGTTCTTCAGGGCGATTATTATAAAGATAAAACAGGTTCTAAAAATATTAGAAAGGTAAATATATATCGATGGGATCCATCGAAAAATGAGAATCCAAGAATTGATACTTATGAAGTAGACATGGATAATTGCTCATCAAAAGTTTTAGATATTTTAAATAAAATTAAGAATGAAATTGACCCTTCTATAGCCTACAGAAGATCATGCTCTCATGGTGTATGTGGTTCTTGTGCTATGAATATGAATGGAAAAAATGGTCTTGCGTGTACTAAATCTCATTCTGAATTAGAAGGTGATATAAATATTTATCCTTTGCCACATTTAAAAGTTTTAAAAGATTTAATAGGTGATTTGAGCACATTGTACAAACAATATGAGTCCATAGAACCATGGCTTAAATCTTCTAATAAAAATAACGAAACGGAAAATTTACAATCAATAGAAGATAGAGAAAAATTAGATGGACTTTATGAATGCATAATGTGTGCATGTTGTTCAACTTCATGCCCAAGTTATTGGTGGAATGGTGAAAAATATCTAGGACCTGCAGTTTTGTTGCAGGCTTATAGATGGATAATTGATAGTAGAGATGAAGAAAGAAAAGAACGATTACAAAAGGTAGCAGATGAATTGAAGCTATATAGATGTCATACTATTTTAAATTGCACTAATGCATGTCCTAAAGACTTAAATCCAGCAAAAGCAATAGCTGAAATAAAGAAAATGCTTGCAACGACTTGATTACTTAATTAAATAATTGCGACAATGAATTTAATAGAACATTTTATTGATGGAAAAATAGTTTCAGGTTCATCGGATAGAAAAGGAAAAGTATTTAATCCGGCAACAGGACAACAAGAATCAGAAGTAAGACTAGCTTCAAAATCTGATTTAGATTTGGCTGTTGAAAAAGCAAAAAAAGCATATGAATCATGGTCAATAAAACCACCTTTACAAAGAGCAAGAATAATTTTTAAATTTAAAGAAGTAATAGAAAAAAATTTTGATGAATTAGCAAAGTTAATTGTATCAGAACATGGAAAAGTATTTGAGGATGCCAAAGGTTCTTTAACTAGAGGTTTAGAGGTAGTTGAATTTGCTTGTGGTATACCACAAATGTTAAAAGGAGATTTTACTGAAAATGTAGGTACTAACATTGACAGTTGGTCTATTAGACAGCCTTTAGGAGTATGTGCTGGAATAACTCCATTTAATTTTCCAGCAATGGTGCCAATGTGGATGTTTCCTATGGCCATAGCATGTGGAAATACTTTCATATTAAAACCTTCTGAAAAAGATCCTTCATGTCCATTGCGTTTAGCAGAACTATTTAAAGAAGCGGGATTACCTGACGGTGTATTTAATATAGTTAATGGAGACAAAGAAGTAGTTGATGCAATATTAGAAAATAAAGATATACCAGCTGTTAGTTTTGTTGGTTCAACACCTATAGCTAAATATATTTATGAAAATGGTGCCAAAAACGAGAAAAGAGTTCAAGCTTTAGGAGGTGCAAAAAATCATTGTGTGGTAATGCCAGATTGTGATTTAGATCAAGCAGTAAATGGACTTATGGGAGCAGCTTATGGATCTGCTGGAGAAAGATGTATGGCTCAATCTGTTGCTGTTGCTGTTGGAAATATAGGAGATGAGCTGGTGAATCAGATATCTAAAAAGTTAGAAACTTTAAAAGTTGGTCCAGGAATGGATAAATCTTCAGAGATGGGCCCATTAGTTACCAAAGAACATTTGGAAAAAGTAAGAGGATATGTGGATTTAGGAGTTAAAGAAGGAGCGAAATTAATCGTTGATGGAAGAGATATTAAGTTGCAAGGTTATGAAAACGGTTATTATATTGGAGGATGTCTATTTGATGAAGTGACCAAAGACATGAGAATTTATAAAGAAGAAATTTTTGGTCCAGTTTTGTCGGTAGTTAGAGTTAAAGATTTTGACGAAGCTGTAAAATTAATAAATGACCATGAATTTGGAAATGGTACTAGTGTTTATACTAGGGATGGAGATGTCGGAAGGACTTTTGCAAGTAAAATTAAAATTGGATTGGTTGGAATAAACATTCCTATCCCTGTACCAGTTGCTTATCATAGTTTTGGTGGATGGAAGAGATCATTATTTGGAGATCAGCATATGCACGGACCGGAAGGAGTTAGATTTTATACGAAACTAAAAACAATTACTTCAAGATGGCCCTCAGGAGTTAGAACAAATCCAGAGTTTATAATGCCAATTATGAAATAATAATGAAAAAAATATCACTAATAGGCACCGGTCAAATAGGTGGTACTTTAGCTCATTTAATCGGTCTTAAAGAATTAGCAGATGAAGTTGTACTATTTGATGTGGCTAGTGGAGTTGCAAAAGGTAAAGCTCTTGATATTGCACAATCGTCTTCTGTAGATGGTTTTAATGTTAAATTTTCAGGAACAGATAATTATGAAGATATTAAAAATTCAGATGTAATTATTGTTACTGCTGGAGTTCCAAGAAAGCCTGGAATGAGCAGAGATGATCTTTTAGGTATAAATTTAAAGATAATTAAACAAGTTGCCGAAGGTATAAAAAAAAATTCTCCTAACGCTTTTGTAATTTGCATAACCAATCCATTAGATGTAATGGTAATGGCATTTCAAAAATATTCTGGATTACCAACAAAAAAAGTAGTTGGAATGGCTGGTATTTTAGATAGTTCAAGATTTAAACTTTTTTTATCAATCGAGCTTAACATTCCAGTTAAAGAAATTGATGCAATGGTTATGGGAGGACATGGAGATACTATGGTACCATTGCCAAGATTCACTAAAGTAGCAGGCAAACCATTATTGGATTTAGTTAAAGAAGGTAAAATTTCTCTAGAAAGGTTAGAAAGTATAAATCAAAGAACAAGAGATGGAGGAGCTGAGATAGTTAAATATTTAGAAAAAGGATCTGCTTATTATGCTCCAGCTGCTTCAGGAGTTGAAATGGCAGATGCGTTTTTAAATGATAAGAAAAAACTTCTTCCGTGTGCAGCATATATGAATGGAGAATATGGTGTAGATAAAATTTATGCTGGTGTTCCAGTAATTATTGGAAAAAATGGTATTGAAAAAATTGAAGAGATACAACTAGATGAAAAGGAGAAGTCAGAATTTAATCATTCGATAGAAGCAGTAAAAAAATTATGGAATGCTGCATCTGCTATTGATCCAAATTTAAAAAATTGATCAATGAATATCCACGAGCATCAGGCTAAACAAATTTTAAAAAAGTATGGAATACAAGTTCCCAAAGGAGTTTTTGCTCTTGATGTTAAAGAGATAATAAGAAAAGCAAAATCCTTAAATACAGAAAAATTCGTATTAAAGGCCCAGATTCATGCCGGTGGTAGAGGAAAGGCAGGTGGTGTTAAATTAACTGCAAATTTAGATGAGTTAGAAAAAGAAGCTACGGAATTATTAGGTAAAACATTAGTAACACACCAAACAGGTCCAAACGGAAGAGAAGTAAAACGACTTTACGTAGAAGAAACTTCAAATATTGATAAAGAATTTTATCTATCTTGCTTGGTTGATAGAGCAACATCTAAAATTGCCTTTATATCTAGTGATCAAGGGGGCATGGATATAGAGGAAGTTGCAAGTAAAAATCCTGAAAAAATTATAACTACAAAAATTGAATATAGTGATGAAATCTCATATGAAAATTGTGAGAAAGTGACTGAGATTTTTAAATTAGATAAAGATGCAAATTTCCAGGCTATAAATTTGATTAAGTCTATTTATAAAATGTTTGTCGAAAATGATGCAAATTTAGTTGAAATTAATCCTCTTATTTTAACTAAAGAAAATGAAATTATTTGTTTAGATGCAAAAATGAATTTTGATGACAATGCTCTTTTCAGACATCCTGAGATTTTAGAATTAAGAGATTTAAATGAAGAAGAAGAAACAGAAATAGAAGCAAGCAAACATGATTTGGCTTACATAAAATTAGATGGAAGTATTGGTTGTATGGTGAATGGTGCCGGTCTTGCAATGGCTACAATGGATATCATAAAATTGCATGGTGAAGAGCCTGCCAATTTTTTAGATGTTGGAGGAGGAGCATCTAAAGAAAAAGTGTCTTCTGCTTTTAAAATAATATTATCTGACAAAAATGTTAAAGGAATTTTAATTAACATATTTGGAGGCATAATGAGATGTGATGTTCTAGCCGAAGGAGTAGTTGAAGCCGCAAAAGAAATTAAAATAAAAGTACCTTTGGTTGTTAGATTAGCAGGAACAAATTTTGAGGAAGGAAAAAATATTTTAGAGAATTCAGGATTAAAAATTATTTCCGCAACAGATTTATCAGATGCGGCAAAGAAAGTAGTTGAAGCAATAAAATAAATTATGTCGGTTTTAATTAACAAGAAAACAAAAGTTATTTGTCAGGGTTTTACTGGGGCTCATGGAACATTCCATTCAGAGCAAGCAATTAAATATGGTACAAATTTAGTCGGTGGTGTCACACCAAAAAAAGGAGGACAAATTCATTTAGAAAGACCTGTTTTCAATACAGTTAAAGAAGCAAAAGACAATACAGGAGCAAATGCAACAATGATTTATGTACCTGCAAAATTTGCAGCTTCAGCTATCATAGAAGCAATTGACTCATCTATGGAACTGATAGTCTGTATTACTGAAGGAATACCTGTTTTGGATATGTTGAAAGTAAAAAAAAAATTAACTAATTCTAATTCAAGGTTAATCGGACCTAATTGTCCAGGCATAATAACTCCAGATGAATGTAAAATTGGCATAATGCCAGGAAATATTCATAAAAAAGGATCTGTAGGAATTGTTTCGAGATCAGGAACATTAACCTATGAAGCAGTTGATCAAACAACTAAAAATGGACTAGGTCAATCCACATGCATTGGGATTGGTGGAGATCCAATTAATGGTACTAATTTTATTGATTGTTTAGATTTATTTTTAAATGATGAAGAAACAAATTCCATTTTAATGATTGGGGAAATAGGAGGAACCGCAGAAGAAGAAGCTGCAGATTTTTTTAAAAATCATAAAATAAAAAAACCCATAGTAGGATTTATAGCTGGAATTACAGCACCTCCAGGCAGAAGAATGGGGCATGCGGGAGCTATTATTTCTGGCGGTAAGGGCGGTGCCGATGATAAAATTAAAAAAATGGAAGAAAGTGGCATTACAATCGCAAAATCTCCTTCTGAAATTGGAAAAACATTATTTAATAAATTGTCTAATTAAAAACACTTTTGTTATAATAATAATAAAAATAAACAGATGTCCGCATCAAAAAATCTAGAATATAAAAAAACATCATTTTTAAACAAATCCAATAGTGCATTTATAGAGAAAATGTATTTAAAATTTATTAATGGAGATTCCGATCTTCCAGAAAGTTGGAAAAATTATTTTTTGGATATCGGAGAAGAGGTAGATTTAGTAGTTAAAGAATTAAAAGGACCATCTTGGAATCCAGTAAAAAGAAAAATAGAATTAAACGAAATTGAAAAAGAAATTGACAAAAAAAAGATATTAGATCACCAAGATGATCAAATAAGTTTAACAAAAACAAATAGCCATTCTATTAGAGCAGTTTCCTTAATTAGATCATATAGACAAAGAGGACATTTATTGTCAAAACTTGACCCACTAGAGATTAGAGAAAGTGAATATTTAGATGAACTTCATCCAGAAAATTATGGATTTAAAAAAGAAGATTATCAAAAAAAAATTTATTTAGATGGAGTAATAAACAAAGAATATTCAAATATAAGAGAAATATTATCTTTTTTGAGAAAAATTTATTGTGGTCCCGTTGGTTATGAATATATGCACATTGCCAATCCAACAGAAAGGAAGTGGTTTAGAGATAGAATAGAAAAAGATGAAAATGCGTTACAATTTACCAAAAATGGAAAAAATGCAATTTTAAATAAACTTATTCAAGCCGAGGGTTTTGAGAAATTTTTACACACAAAGTATGTTGGAACTAAAAGATTTGGACTAGATGGTGCTGAAAGTTTAATACCTGCATTAGAACAAATAATTAAAATAGGAGGACAGTCAAAAATCAAAGAAGTAAAAATAGGAATGTCTCACAGAGGTCGATTAAATGTGCTAGCAAATGTTTTGCAGAAATCTTATAAAAGGATTTTTAACGAATTTACTGGAGAAATTAATAATGTTGAAGAAGAAGATGCTGCTGGAGATGTCAAATATCATTTAGGAGCTTCATCAGATAGAGAGTTTGATGGAAATTCTGTTCATGTTAGTTTAACTGACAATCCATCACATTTAGAAGCTGTAAATCCTGTAGTCTTAGGACAGACTAGAGCAAAACAATTTTTTCACAAAGACAAAAAGAGGAATAAAGTTATACCAATTTTAATTCATGGAGATGCCGCTTTTGCTGGCCAAGGAATTGTAGCAGAATGTTTTGCTATGTCAGGTTTACCCGGTCATAATACCGGAGGAACTATTCATATTATTGTTAACAATCAAATAGGTTTTACAACTAGCCCACGTTTTGCAAGATCTTCGCCACATCCTTCTGATATTGCCAAAATGGTTGAAGCACCAATTATTCATGTTAATGGAGATGACCCAGAAGCCGTTGTTTATGTCACAAGAATTGCAACAGAATTTAGATTAAAATTTAATAGAGATGTAGTGATCGATTTAGTTTGCTACAGAAGATTTGGTCATAATGAAGGAGACGAACCTTCTTTTACTCAACCTCTTATGTATAAAAAAATTAGATCTCATCCATCTACGGTTAAAATTTATGGAGAAAAATTGATTAGTGAAGGATTATTAACTAACGAAGAATTAGATAATCAAATTAGTAATTTGAAATATTTACTAGACAATCAATTTAAAAATGCGAAAGATTATAAGCCAAAAATTGAATGGTTCGAAGGAACTTGGTCTAGATATAAACCTGAAAAGGGTAAAGATAAAAGAGGAGTTACTGGAGCTGACAAAAATATCCTTAAAAAAATTTCTGAAAATATTAACACAATACCTAAAGAAATAAATATACATAAAACTATAAATAGAATTTTTGAAAAAAGAAAACAGGTAGTCCAAAAGGGATATGATATTGATTGGTCAACTGCAGAAGCATTAGCCTTTGGTTCATTGTTAGAAGAAGGATATCCAGTGAGACTTGTGGGTCAAGATTCTGGAAGAGGAACTTTCAGTCAAAGGCATTCTATTTTGAGAAATCAATTAAATAATTCAAGATATATTCCATTAAATAATATTTCAAAGAATCAAAAAAACTTTGAAATAGTCGATAGTTTTCTTTCCGAATTAGCAGTTTTGGGTTTTGAATATGGTTATAGTTTAGTTGAACCAAATACCCTTACTATATGGGAAGCACAATTTGGAGACTTTGCCAATGGTGCTCAGATTATTATTGATCAATTTATTTCATCAGGAGAAAGAAAATGGAAAAGAGCTTCGGGTTTAGTAATGTTGTTACCGCATGGTTATGAAGGTCAGGGACCAGAACATTCATCCGCAAGATTGGAAAGATTTTTACAATTATGTGCAAATGATAATTTGCAAGTAATGAACTGCACTACTCCAGCAAACTATTTTCATGCGCTTAGAAGGCAAATGCACAGAGATTTCAGAAAACCATTAATAATTATGACACCAAAATCACTACTCAGAAATAAATATTGTGTATCAAATATAGAAGATTTTAGTAAAGAAAATTCATTTCATAGAGTTATGTGGGATCATTCAATTGATCCAAAATCTAAAGGATTTATTAAATTAAAAAAGAATTCAGAAATTAAAAAAGTAATTCTATGTTCTGGAAAAGTTTATTTCGATTTATTGGAAGTAAGAGAAAAATTAAAAAAAGATGATGTAATATTTTTTAGAATTGAACAACTTTATCCTTTTCCAGCAAAGAGCCTTGTAAAAGAGATGAGACCTTTCGCAAAAAACGCTAAATTTTATTGGTGTCAAGAAGAACCTAAAAATATGGGAGCGTGGTTTTCTGTCAGAGACTATATACATTGGACTTTAGATACTATTAAGGCTAAAAATAGAAATATATCTTACATAGGAAGGAGTCCGGATGCGTCACCAGCAACTGGTTATGCAAAAAGACATCTTTCAGAACAAGAAGAGATTATTAATAAAGTGTTTGATTAAATGAATGAAAAAATTTTAGTTCCGACATTAGGAGAAAGTATTACCGAAGCAACAGTTTTAAAGTGGTTAAAAAATAAAGGTGACATAGTAATGGCGGATGAATCAATTGTTGAGCTAGAAACTGATAAAGTTAATTTGGAGGTTCCCGCACCATCAAACGGAATTTTATCAGAAGTAAATTCAAAAGATGGAGATATAGTTCAAGTAGGATCTGTATTGGGAATTATTTCTGAAAGTTCGACCGAAGAAAACAAAATGAAATTAAAACAAAATATAAAACCACAAAAATCAAAAAATATTATTAATCTAGAAATTGAAAAAAAAATTGAACCAATAAATAAAAAAGAAGAAGCTCTATTATTAAATGAGGAAGAACCTTTAGTATTAACAGAAGAAGTTCATGCAAAAGAAAATACTTTGGACAATAAAGTTTTATCACCAGCAGTTAGAAAAATAGTTTCTGAAAAAAAAATTAATTTAGATGAAGTCAAAGGTACTGGAAAGGATGGAAGAGTTTTAAAAGGAGATTTGATTAGTTTGATGGGTGCAAATCCACAACCTAGCCAAAGAAAAATTCAGTACGGAGAAGAAGAAAAAATTAAAATGACAAGGTTAAGACAAACAATAGCTAAGAGGCTTAAAGAAGCACAGGAAAATGCTGCAATGTTAACAACTTTTAATGAGGTTGATATGTCGGGCATAATTTCTATGAGAAAAGAAAATCAAGAAGATTTCCAAAGCAGATATGGAATAAAATTGGGATTTATGTCATTTTTTGTTAAAGCATGTGTAGTAGGATTAAAGCTATTTCCAGCAATCAATGCTGAAGTTGAAAATCAAGATATTATTTATAAAAATTACTATAATATTAGTTTTGCAGTTGGAACTGAAAAAGGACTTGTGGTTCCGGTTTTAAGAAATGCGGACGAAATGTCTTTTGCAGATATTGAAAAAGAAATTAAGAGACTTTCTGATAAAGCAAAAAATGGAACTTTAACGATTGAAGACCTTCAAGGAGGAACATTTACAATAAGTAATGGAGGAGTATATGGTTCTATGTTGTCAACTCCAATTTTAAACCCTCCCCAATCAGGAGTTTTAGGAATGCACAATATTGTAGAAAGACCCATAGCTGATAATGGCGAAATAAAAATCAAACCGATAATGTATTTAGCCTTATCTTATGATCACAGAATTATAGATGGTAAAGATTCTGTATCTTTTTTAAAAACAGTTAAAGAGAATTTAGAGGATCCTAGAAGATTATTTTTAAATATATAAATGTCAGAAAAATTTGATGTAACAATAATTGGAGGTGGACCTGGCGGCTATGTCTGCGCGATTAGACTATCCCAATTAGGGTTAAAAACTGCCTGTATAGAGTCAAGAGGATCTCTAGGGGGAACATGTTTAAATGTAGGGTGTATTCCTTCAAAAAGCTTACTAAATTTGTCAGAAAATTATCTAAAAGCTAAAAATTTTGAAAAAATTGGAATTGAGGTTGGAGAAGTTAAATTAAACCTTGATAAAATGATGAAAAATAAAGAAAAAGCTGTAACTGTTTTAACAAAAGGTATCGAATTTTTATTTAAGAAAAATAAAGTTACATATTTTAAAGGCAAAGGATCATTTAAAAGTGTAAATGAAATATCAATCTCTTCCGAAGGTAAGGAAAAAACTATTCAAACAGATAAAACAATAATCGGCACAGGATCAGAGCCCATCTCAATATCTGGCATGGAATTTGATGAAGAAAAAATAATTTCTTCAACTGGCGCTTTATCGCTTTCTAAATTGCCAAAAAAAATGGTTATCGTTGGTGGCGGCTATATCGGTTTAGAAATGGGATCAGTTTGGTCAAGATTAGGAACTGAAGTAGAAGTGATAGAATTTTTAGATCATATCACGCCTGGAATGGATAGAGAAATTTCAAACGAATTCATGAAAATTTTAAAGAAACAAGGAATAAAATTTCAATTAAATACGAAAGTAGAAAAAATTACAAAAACTCAAAATGGTGTAAGTATTGAAACTGTTGATAAAGAAAATAAGAAAAATAAGATAGATGTGGATGTTGTTTTAATCTCCGTTGGAAGAAAACCAAATACCAAAGATTTAAATTTAGAAAATGTTGGAGTCCAAACTGACGAAAAAGGAAGAGTTAAAGTAAGTAAAAATTTTGAAACGAATATTAAAAATATCTATGCAATTGGAGATGTTATTGAGGGACCTATGCTTGCTCATAAAGCAGAAGAAGAGGGAATTGCTGTTGCAGAAATAATTGCTGGTCAATCAGGACATGTAAATTATGATATTATCCCAGGTGTTATTTATACTTCTCCCGAAGTTGCGTCAATTGGCAAAACAGAAGAACAATTAAAAATAAATAAGAATAATTATAAAGTTGGAAAATTTCCATTTATAGCAAACTCAAGAGCAAAGGCAATTGATGAACCAGAAGGATTTGTAAAAATTCTTGCAGATGCAACAACTGATAAAATTTTAGGTGTGCATATCATAGGTCTACATGCTGGAGAAATGATTGCTGAAATGGCAGTTGCAATGGAATTTGGTGCAAGTTCAGAAGATATTGCTAGAACTTGTCATGCACATCCAACTTTTTCAGAGGCTATTAAAGAAGCGGCTCTATCAGTAGAAAAAAGACAGATCCATTCTTAATTAAGAACCTATATAATAATTAATATTCTTTTATGAAATACCCAGTTTTATTACCAAATATTTTTGATCATCCATTTACATATTTCAGCTCATTAAAATTAAAAGCAGGAGATTATGTAAATGTTCCATTTGGTAAAAAAACAATCACTGGGGTTGTTTGGGATCATTTTGAGGCAAATGATAATAAAAAATTTCAAATTAAATCAATTGAAGAAAAGCTAAATATCAAACCTTTAAAACAGCAAACAGTTGATTTTTTAAATTGGTTTTCAGAATATAATTTAGTTCCATTAGGAATGGCACTTAAACTCCATTTTTTAAGTGGAAAAGCCTTTGAAAAACAAAAAAATAGTGAATATCAAAAATATCAAATAGAGATTAAAAAAGAGCAATTTAATCTTTCTGGTGAACAAGAAAATGCTTTCAAAGAATTAGTTAAAAACGACAATTCATTTAGAGTACATTTATTGCAAGGAACAACAGGATCTGGGAAAACAATAGTTTATTTTAAAGCAATTGAAAAAATTACACTTCAAGAAAAACAATCTTTAATTTTATTACCAGAAATAGGTCTTACTGGACAATTTGAAAAAAAATTCAAAAGTTTTTTTGGTTTTGAAGCGGCTGTTTGGCACTCTAAAATAACACCAAAGAGAAAAAAAATTATTTGGAGCGGTCTTGCAAGTGGCGAAATAAAAGTAGTGATTGGGGCAAGATCTGCTTTGTTTTTGCCATTTCAAAAACTAGGTTTAATCGTTGTTGATGAAGAACATGATCAATCTTTTAAACAAGATGAAGGAGTAACTTATAATGCAAGAGACATGGCCATTGCACGAGCTAATAGTGAAAATATACCAATTAATTTAGTTACCGCTGTACCTTCCATTGATACTTTTGCAAATATTAAAAATAAAAAATATTCTTTCTCAAGATTAATTAATCGATATAAGGATGCAAATTTGCCTAAACATCAAATTATTGATCTTAATCAAAATAAATTAGCTAAAAAAACATTTATTTCTATTAAGACCCTAGAAAAAGTTAAAGAGCATTTAGATAGGGGAGATCAGGTTCTTTTTTTTATAAACAGAAGAGGTTTTGCTCCCTATGTTTTATGCAAAAAATGTTTAAATGTTTTTTCTTGTCCCAATTGTTCAATTAATCTTGTTTATCATAAAAATAAAAAAAAACTTCTTTGTCATTATTGTGGTCACTCATCCAGTTTAAAAAGAAAATGTACAAAGAATGATATTTGTGATTTTGTATTTAGTGGACCAGGAGTTGAAAAAATCGCAGAAGATGTAAAAATATTATTTCCAAATCAAAAGACATTAATTTTCTCTAGCGACACAATGAATAAAGCATCAGGAAAAAATACTTTGGATCAAATTATTTCAGGTGAAATAAATATACTTGTTGGAACACAGTTAATATCAAAAGGATTTCATTTTCCAAATTTAAATTGCATTATTGTTTTGGATATAGATCTAACTTCTCGTGGTCATGATTTAAGAAGTGCAGAGAAAAATCTTCAACTTTATCATCAACTTTCCGGAAGAGCGGGAAGAACTGGCAAACCAGCCACAGTTTATTTTCAGACATACGATTTAAATTCTGAAATTATCAATCAAATGACAAACGAAGATCCATTTATTTTTTTAGATAGAGAATTGGAACTAAGAAAAATAAATAATCTACCACCTGTAGAAAGATTTATTTCACTAATATTAAATTCATCAAATGAGTCCAAACTAGAACAAGAATCATTAAATTTAAAAGAATTTTTATTGAATAAAATTAATGGAAAAGTTTTAGGACCTGTGGAAGCTCCAGTTTATAAAATTAAAAATAAATTTAGGCAAAGAATATTGATTAGAGCAAAAAAAACCTCAAAAATTCAAAAAAATCTTAGAAAAATACTAAAAAAATATAATTTACCACCAGAAATAAAACTAACAGTTGATGTTGACCCTATAAGCTTCAATTAGCGTAGCAAATTAATGTATATTTTTAAATCTGAGTCTTGAAGACTCATTGTACGTATGTTATTTAAGCGAAATTTTTATAACATCTTCAAATAGTGAGCAAAAATTGAGCAAAAACAATTCTAATTTATCAACTAAGAATAGTTATTCACAAGCTTTATACGAATTAGCCTCTGAAAATAATTCAATAAATGATGTTGAAAATCAAGTTTCTTCAATACTTAAATTGATTAATAAAAGTATAGATTTCAAAGATCTTATTAAAGATCCTACAAATAAAATAGAAAATCAATTAAAAGTAATAAATATAATTTCTGACCAGTTTAAATTTAATGAATTGTTAAAAAAATTTCTTGGCTTTATAATTTCAAAAAGAAGATTTTTTTACGTTGAAAAAATATTAATTGATTTTTTAAATATTTGTTCCAATGCCAGAGGTGAAATTCAGGCAGAACTATCTGCTGCAAAAAATTTAAACGAAAGTGAAATTAATAATATTAAAAATGAACTGTCGACTACTTTTGGTTCAAATATAAAATTAAACCACAAATATGATCCAAGTTTAATTGGAGGTTTAATCATAAAAGTAGGAAGTATAATGATTGATACTTCGATAAAAAATAAATTACAACAAATAGAAAAGAAAATGATAGAGGCATAAATGGAAATAAATCCGTCAGAAGTAACAAAAATATTAAAAGAACAGATAAATAAATTTGGAGATAAGGCTGAAATTTCTGAAGTTGGCCAAGTTCTCTCCGTTGGAGATGGTATTGCTAGAATATATGGTTTGGACAATGTTCAAGCTGGAGAAATGGTAGAATTCTCAGATGGATCTAAAGGTATGGCCTTAAACTTAGAAAGTGATAACGTTGGTGTTGTAATTTTTGGAGATGATAGAGCTGTTAAAGAAGGAGATACAGTTAAAAGAACAGGAGCAATTGTAGATACTCCTGTAGGAAAAGAGTTGCTGGGAAGAGTTGTTGATGGGTTAGGAAATCCAATAGATGGAAAGGGAGCATTAGACAAAGGAGTTAAAAGAAGCAGAGTAGAAGTAAAGGCTCCTGGAATTATTCCACGTAAATCAGTTAGCGAACCAATGCAAACGGGACTAAAGTCTATTGATAGTTTGGTTCCAATTGGAAGAGGACAGAGAGAATTGATTATAGGTGATAGACAAACAGGCAAAACGGCTGTTGCTATAGATGCAATTATAAACCAAAAGAAAATAAATGAATCTAATGATGAGAAACAAAAGTTATATTGTGTTTATGTAGCAATAGGTCAAAAAAGATCTACTGTTAGACAAATTGAAAAAACATTAGAAGAAGCTGGGGCAATGGAATATACAACTATTGTTGCTGCTACAGCTTCAGATGCTGCTCCACTACAATTTTTAGCTCCTTATACAGGTTGCACTATGGGAGAGTATTTTAGAGATAATGGAATGCATGCACTAATTATATATGATGATCTTTCAAAACAAGCAGTTGCTTATAGACAAATGTCTCTTTTGTTAAGAAGACCTCCGGGCAGAGAGGCTTACCCAGGCGATGTATTCTATTTACATAGTAGATTGCTTGAAAGGGCAGCTAAATTAAGCGATGAACACGGAGGAGGATCTTTAACAGCACTCCCAATAATTGAAACTCAAGGTGGAGATGTTTCTGCGTTTATACCTACGAATGTAATTTCGATTACTGATGGTCAAATATTTTTGGAAACAGAACTATTTAATCAAGGCATAAGACCAGCAATTAATGTGGGATTATCAGTGTCTAGAGTTGGATCTTCTGCTCAAACAAAAGCAATGAAAAAAGTTTCCGGCTCTATGAAACTTGAGCTTGCTCAATATAGAGAAATGGCAGCATTTGCTCAATTTGGATCAGACCTGGATGCTTCTACTCAAAAACTTCTAAATCGAGGCTCAAAACTAACAGAACTATTAAAACAAAAACAATATTCACCTATGACTGTAGCTGAACAAGTAATTTCAGTATTTTGTGGTGTAAAAGGTCATCTAGATGATATTGAACAAAAAAATATAGCAGATTTTGAAAATAAAATTATAGAAAAATGCAAATCTGAAAAACCAGAAATTTTAGATTCAATAAGCAAGTCAGGTAAACTCGAAGAAGATATGGAAAAATCTTTAACAGGAGTTATTACTGAATTAAAAGGAACCTTAAAATAATAGAAAAATGGCAAGTTTAGACGATTTAAAAAAAAGAATATCAAGCGTTAAATCTACTCAGAAGATCACAAAAGCAATGAAAATGGTTGCCGCATCTAAATTGAGAAGGGCACAAGAAAATGCAGAAAAAGGAAGACCTTATTCAGATAAGATGAACAAAATTATTCTTAATCTTTCAAACAGTATTTCAGATAAAGAAAATTCTCCCAAGTTACTTGCTGGCTCAGGTGAAGATAAAGTTCATTTGTGTATTGTTATGACTTCCGATAGAGGACTTTGTGGAGGATTTAATACAAATATAATTAAAAAAGCTAAATCATATTTTAAAAAAATATTAGAAGAGGAAAAAATTTTAAAAATCATTACCGTTGGATCGAAAGGTTATGATCAATTAAAAAGAGCATATAAAGATAACATTATTGAAAAAATATCTTTCAAAGAATCTAAATATGTTAATTATTTTGATGCAGATAAGGTAGGAAAAATTATTATTGATGAATTTGAAAAGAAAGAATTTGATGTATGTGTAATTTTTTATAACCAATTTAAAAATGTAATTACTCAAATACCACAAGAGCAACAAATTATTCCTTTAAAAAATTCTGATTCAGAAAAAAATTCATCCGAAGATAATTATGAATTTGAGCCCGAAGAAGATGAAATTTTAAGCAATTTATTGCCAAAAAATATATCTACTCAAATTTTTAAAGCAATGTTAGAAAATTCAGCTAGCGAACAAGGTTCAAGAATGAGCGCAATGGATAATGCCACCAGAAACGCAGGTGAAATGGTTGACAAGCTTACTATTCAGTATAATAGAAGCCGTCAAGCAGCAATTACTAAAGAACTAATTGAAATTATATCAGGAGCAGAAAGTTTATAATTATGAAAAAAGGACAAATTACACAGATTATAGGAGCGGTAGTTGACGTTAAATTTGATGGAGAACTACCTGAAATATTAACAGCATTAGAATGCGATAATGGAGGCAATAGACTAGTTTTAGAAGTTGCTCAACATTTAGGAGAATCTAGCGTAAGAACGATTGCCATGGATGCAACAGAAGGTCTAAAAAGAGGAGATGAAGTAACTGATACCGGCGCTCCAATTAAAGTTCCTGTTGGCCCAGAGACTTTAGGAAGAATTATTAATGTAATTGGAGAACCTATAGATGAAAAAGGAGAAGTTAAAACTAAAGAAAATTGGCCTATTCATAGATCGGCTCCAGAATTTAATGAACAATCAACAGAAACTGAAATTTTAGTAACTGGAATTAAGGTAGTTGATTTATTAGCTCCATATGCAAAGGGAGGTAAGATTGGATTATTCGGTGGTGCAGGTGTAGGTAAAACTGTACTTATTATGGAATTAATTAATAACGTTGCAAAAGCACATGGTGGGTTTTCGGTATTTGCAGGAGTTGGTGAAAGAACTAGAGAAGGAAATGATCTTTATCACGAAATGATAGAGTCAGGAGTAATTAAACCAGAGGGCACAGGATCAAAAGCTGCATTAGTTTATGGCCAAATGAATGAACCGCCAGGAGCAAGAGCAAGAGTTGCATTATCAGGCTTGACTGTTGCAGAATATTTTAGAGATCAAGAAGGTCAAGATGTACTTTTTTTCGTAGACAATATATTTAGATTTACGCAAGCAGGATCAGAAGTATCTGCATTATTAGGAAGAATTCCTTCTGCGGTAGGATACCAACCAACTTTAGCTACCGATATGGGAAATCTTCAAGAAAGAATTACAACCACAAATAAAGGATCTATTACTTCTGTTCAAGCTATTTATGTGCCAGCTGACGATTTGACAGATCCTGCACCGGCCACATCATTTTCACACTTAGATGCAACTACAGTACTATCTAGACAAATAGCAGAAATTGGAATTTATCCTGCTGTAGATCCATTAGACTCAACATCTAGAATTTTAGATCCAAGAATTGTAGGTGATGAACATTATGGAGTTGCTAGAGAGGTCCAAAAAATATTACAAACATATAAATCTTTGCAGGATATTATTGCCATTTTAGGTATGGATGAATTATCTGAAGAAGATAAATTAATCGTTGCACGTGCAAGAAAAATTCAAAGGTTTTTGTCACAACCATTTTTTGTTGCTGAAGTTTTTACAGGATCTCCAGGAAAGCTTGTAGATTTAGAATCAACTATCAAAGGATTTGATGCAATATGCAAAGGTGAATATGATCATTTACCAGAAGCAGCTTTTTATATGGTTGGAACAATAGAAGAGGCTATAGAAAAAGCTGAGAAAATGGCTAAGGAAGCAGCCGCTTAATGAGTGAAGGTTTTAAGATAGAGATTGTAAATCCAGACAAATCTTTTCTTTCAAAAGAAAATGTTTCAGAAGTAGTTGTTCCCGCATTTGAAGGAGAAATGGGAATTTTAAAAGATCATATCTCTATAATATCATTCTTAAAGCCGGGAATAATTAAGGTTTTTACTGGATCAGAAGAAGAAAATTTTTATGTTGAGGATGGAATAGTTGAGTTTAAAGACAATTCTCTTTCTATACTTACTAGTTCTGTTTTTAATCTTAAAAATTCAGACAAAAAACACATTACTAATTCTATTGAAGAAGCAGAAAAAGAATTATCTAAAAAAGAAATTGACGATCAGAAAAAGTTTTTGTTAAATAGTAAGGTTGAAGTTTTAAAATCTTTAAACATTAATTAATTACTTTTTTAATTTCTTCTTTTATTTTTTTGTAGACGTGAAGTTTAAATTTTACCACTTCATCAGTTAAATTTTCAATATTTACCCATTTCCAATCTAAAAATTCTGGATTTTTTGTGTTAATGTTTATTTCTTTTTCATCGCCATTAAATTTTACTATAAACCATTTTTGTTTTTGTCCTTTATATCTTCCTTTCCATATAATCCCCAGTAGATAGTCTGGAAGGTAATAGGTGGTAAATCTTTCTATTTCCTTTATTAATTTAACATTTTTTATGCTAGTTTCTTCTTCTAATTCACGAAGAGCCGCCTGATAAAAATCTTCTCCTTCATCAATACCTCCCTGAGGCATTTGCCAAAAATTTTTTGGATTATCAATTCTTTTAGCAATAAATATTTGATTTCTTTCATTTAATACAACAATTCCTACACCACTTCTTAGTGGTAAATTTTGATATTTTTTTTTCATTACTATCCGTTAAGAAGTTTTAGTGCAAAGTTTAATTGGTTATCTGTTTCAGAATTTAATTTAAAATCATCTGAACTTTCTAAAATTTTAAAATCTGGAGTTACACCAATTTCTGAAATAGATTTACCAGAAGGAAGATAATATTTTGATACTGTTAATCTAATAGCCCCATCATTTTTCAATGGTATAATTGATTGTACGGAACCTTTTCCATAAGTATTTTCTCCAATCAAAATAGCTCTTTTGTGATCTTTAAGCGCTCCAGCAACTATTTCCGCTGCAGATGCTGAACCATAATTAATTAATACAATTATTGTATCATTCTTTATTAAGTCGCCTTTTTTTGCAAACCATTTTCTATTTTCACTTTTTCTTTTACTTTTTGTTGACACTATTTCTCCATTATCTAAAAAAAAATCTGAAATTTTAATTGCTTGCGAAAGAAGTCCGCCAGGATTATTTCTCAAATCCAAAATATAATTTTTAATCTTTGTATTTTTTTTAAATTTTTTAATTTCCTTTTTTAATTGTTTACTGCTGTTATCGTTAAATGAAGTTAATCTTAGATATCCAGTTTTTTGATCAATAATTCTAGATTTTACAGAGGCAACTTTTATTATTTCTCTAGTAATTTTAAAGTTTAGAGCTTTTTTTTCACCTCTTCTTCTTACGGTAATTTCAATATCGCTTCCTACTGGGCCTCTCATTATATCTACTGCTTCACTTAGAGATTTTCCTTGAACTTGAATGTCATTAATTTTTACAATGTAGTCTCCAGCCTTAACTCCGGCTCTTGAAGCTGGAGAATTATCAAGTGGAGATATTACTTTTACTACTCCGTGTTCCATACCAACTTCAATACCTAATCCTCCAAACTCTCCACTTGTTTCGGTTTGCAAATTTTCAAATAATTCAGGAGACATGTAAGCCGAATAAGGATCTAAAGATTGTAGCACACCGTTAATCGCAGCATCTAAGGCATCACTCTGATTTACATCTTCAACATATTCTTTGTCAATTTTTTCCAATACTTCACTAAATAAATCAATTTTCTTATAAATATCATTCTTATTTGCAGAATTGCTTGTGTTAGTTTGAATTAAAAAAAACAAAAATGGAATTAACAATTTTTTAAATAAATTTTTCATATAATTACTTTTTCTTTAGGAATAAGTTCTGACCAGATTTTTTCCAATTCATAAAATTTTCTTTTTTCTGGATTAAAAATATGAACAATTAAATCAATTCCATCAACTAATTTCCAGTCATTACTGTCTTTTCCTTCAATTTTACAATTTTCTATTCCATCTCTTTTAAATTTTTCAAAAACTTGTTCAGATAATGCTTGTATGTGCCTAGAAGATGTGCCGCTTGCTACAATCATGTAATCTGCCATAGACGATTTTCCCTCAAGGTTTATGGTGACTATATCTAAAGCTTTATTTGAATCTAAAATATTAATTATTTCTTTTTTAAGATTAGAAATTTTATCCATTAATTGAATTTAGAGTATCAAATTTTTCTTAATTGAGAAGATGAAATTTTAACTTTTTTGAATTTAATAAATTCTAGGCCTTTTTTATTAAATTTTTTAAAAGATGATGATTTTATAGATTTTGATTTATACCCATCTCTATCAAAAACAAGTATTTTGCAAAGATGAGTTATTAAATTGCATTTTTCCCATTTGTGAAAATTTATCAAATTGTCAGCTCCCATAATAAAATATATTTCTGTATTTTTATTTTTTTTTAAAAAAAATTTTATTAAATTTATAGTTTTATTTGATTTTATTTTATTCTCATAAAAACCAATTTTTATAAATTTATTTTTTAAATTTATTTTTTTTGCATAACTTAATCTTTTTTTTAGACTGAGTGAACTTTTTGTTTTAAATGGATTTTTTTTTGTAACTGCCCATATAACTTTATCAAGTTTAAATTTTTTTTTTGCAAATTTTGATATTTTTATATGTCCTTTATGTGCCGGATCAAAAGTTCCACCAAGTATTCCAATTTTTTTTTTATTTTCTAATTTGACCTGATCCATACACTTCATATTTATAACTGACGAGTTGACTTAGACCAACAGGACCCCTTGGCGGCAATTTATTTGTAGATATTCCAACCTCTCCACCAAATCCAAACTCTCCACCATCTGCAAATTGTGTTGATGAGTTATGTATTGCTATAGAACTTTTTACATTTTTTATAAAATATTTCGCTGATACTTTATTTTTTGTGATTATAGCATCAGTATGCATAGTTCCATATTTATTTACATGGTTAATGGCTTCATTAATGTTATTAACTAATTTTACAGAAATTTTGGCTGACAAAAATTCAGTAGACCAAATCTTTGCGTTTGCTAATTTTGATTTTCCTTTATAAATTTTTTTAATTTTTCTATCAGCATAAATAACACATCCACTTTTTGTTAATTCATTTAAAATATCATTGATAAATTTTGAATTTTTTTTGTGAATAAGTAAAGTTTCTGTGGCTCCACAGATGCTCGTATTTCGTAGTTTGGCATTTACCACAATTCTTTTTGCCATCTTAAGATTTATATCTTTATCGATATAAGTATGACATATTCCTTCAAGGTGTCCAATTACTGGTACTGAGGATAAATCTTGTACTTTTTTTACTAAATTTTTTCCTCCTCTTGGTATTATTACATCAATATAACTATTCATTTTTGAAAGCATAAAATCAACTAATTTTCTATTTTTATTATCTATGAATTGTACAAAATTTTTATTTATTTTATTTTTTTGTAATGCTTTTCTAAATAGATTTGCCAAAATTTTATTGCTAAAATATGCCTCTGATCCACCTCTCAATATTACACTATTGCCTGATTTAAAGCATAGTGTTGAAACATCAGCAGTAACGTTTGGCCTACTTTCGTAGATAACACCTATCACACCTATTGGTATTGTTACTTTTTTAATTTTGAGTCCGTTAGGTCTCTTCCATTTTTCGATTTCAAAATCGACAGGATCTTTAAATTTACTGATGGTTTTTATTGATTTAATTATAGAATTTATTTTTTGTTCATTTAAAGAAAGTCTTTTAATAAAATTTTTTTTTAATTTTTTTGTTTCTGCAGATTTAATATCTTTTTTATTTTCATTTATTAATTTATTTTTATTTTGTTTAATTAATTTTAAGTAATCTTGTAAAACTTTATTTTTAATTTTTGTATTTAGCCTATCCTTAAGAGCATTTTTTGCTTTTATACCAATTTTATTTAATAATTTATTCATCAAACTTTCACCATATCATCTTTATGAATAACCTCAGACTTTGAAATGTAACCCAATAAGTTGCTAATTTTATTTGAGTGTTTACCTTTTATTATTGATATTTCATCGGATGTGAAGCTGCTCAAACCTCTTGCAAATTCTACCATATTTTTATCTAGAATTTTAATATGATCTCCTTTGTTAAACTGGCCTTTAACTTCTTTAATACCGGCAGCTAATAAACTTTTACCATTTTTTAAAGCATTAAGAGCACCATCATCAATAATCAATTGTCCTTTTGGAGAAATTGAGCTTATTATCCATTTTTTACGAGCGTCTAATTTAGAAATTTTTGGCAAAAACCATGTACATAAATTGTTATCTAAAATATTTTGTATAGGTCGGTTTATTAATCCATTTGCAATTGCCATATGACATCCGGAAATTTGGCAAATTTTAGCTGCATCAATTTTAGTTTTCATTCCCCCAGTTCCATGTTCACCAATACTTCTAGTTGCAATTTGTTCAATTTTTTCATCTATATTTTTTATTTCTTTTATAAGTTTGGCATTTTTATCTATCTTTGGGTTTTTTGAATACAATCCATTTACGTCAGATAATAAAATCAAACAATCTGCTCCTGATATTTGGGCTACTCTAGATGCCAATCTATCATTATCACCATACTTTATTTCGGTTGTTGCAATACTATCATTCTCATTTACCACTGGGACAAATCCTAAATTGAACAAATTTTCAAATGTTCTTTTTGCATTTATGGCTCTTCTTCTTTGTTCGGTATCTTCTAATGTTAATAAAATTTGAGAAAGATTTATTTTTTTTGATCCAAATGTTTTTTTAAACAAATTCATAAGCTCTATTTGACCTACAGAAGCCACAGCTTGACTCTTGTCTAGTTTTAAATTTTTTTTATTTAATTTTAATTTTTTGCATCCCAGTGCAATTGCTCCAGAGCTAACTATAATTAAGTTTTTTTTTAATCTTTGAAGTTTTTTTACGTCTTTGGAGAACTCAGAAAGCCATTTATCCCTTATAATTTTTTTATCATTTATTAAAAGCGACGAACCAATTTTTACAACAATTGTCTTTGAATCTTTAAGATACATAATTTATTAATTTTGATTTAATTTTAGATACTGTTTTTTTATTCAGTGTGGACATTAATAAAAAATCTTTTTTAATTTGCTTTCTAAATTTGTCTAATTTATCTTCAATTTGTTTATTCTCAATTAAATCTATTTTATTAAATACTATCAATTCTTCTTTATTTAGTAGATCTTTGCTATATTCACTGAGCTCTCTTCTTACTTGGTTATACGAATTTATCAAATCAGTTTCATTTATATCAATTAAATGTAGTAAAGATTTACATCTTTCAATATGTTTTAAAAATTTTGTGCCTAGACCTGTTCCTGTATGAGCCCCCTCAATTAAGCCTGGGATATCGGCTATAGTTATTTCTTTATCATCATAAATTGCTACACCTAAATTTGGATTAAGAGTTGTAAATTTATAATTTGCAATTTTTGGATTTGCATTTGTTAAAGAAGCTAACAAACTAGACTTTCCTGCATTTGGTAATCCAATAATCCCTATATCAGCAATAGTTTTTAATTGTAGCCAAATAATAAATTCTTCTCCAATCGCTCCTTTTGTAAATTTTTTTGGCGCTCTATTTGTAGAAGATTTGAATCTTGTATTTCCAAAACCTCCTTTTCCACCAATAGCAACAACAAATTCTTCATTTTTTTCTTTAAAGTCAAAAATTAAAGTTTTGTTGTCTTCCTCAAAGACCTGTGTGCCAATTGGAACTTTTAAATATAAAGTTTTACCACTTCGTCCAGTTTTGTTTTTTCCACTACCGTCGCCACCTCTTTCAGCCTTAAAGTGTTGCTGATATCTGTAGTCAATTAATGTATTTAAATTTCTTTCAGCTTTTAAAATTATTGAACCCCCTGAACCCCCATCACCACCATCTGGTCCACCAAATTCAATAAATTTTTCGCGTCTAAAACTTGGCGATCCAGAACCACCATCACCTGCTTTAATAAATATCTTAACTTGATCGAGAAATTTCATGATACAACTGGTTTAAATTAGTTGTGAATATTAATTGGGTTTTACTGAAACGTAAGTTCTATCTGATTTTCTTTTTTTAAATTCTACTTTACCTTTAATTACAGAAAAAATAGAATGATCTTTTCCCATGCCAACATTCTCACCAGGAAATATTTTTGTACCTCTTTGTCTAACAATAATATTGCCAGGTATTACTACTTGACCGCCATATTTTTTTACGCCAAGTCTTCGACCCGCACTATCTCTTCCATTCCTGGATGATCCTCCTGCTTTTTTTGTTGCCATATTCTACCTTACTTTATTTTAGTAGCCTGTTGAGGCTCTTCCTTTTTAATTTTTTTTTTCATTTTTTCAGCTTCAGATATGACTTTACCATCTTTTGAATAAATTTTATTAATTCTAATTAATGAAAATTGTTGTCTGTGTCCATTTTTTCTTCTAGAATTTTTTCTTCTTCTTTTTTTGAATATTAGAACAGTTCTATTTTTTCCATTTTCTAATAAATCAGCTTCTACTTTTGCGCCTGATAATATTGGCTCTCCTAATTCTATACTTTTGTCATCGCCGTAAGCTAAGATCTCTTTAAATTCTACTTTTGTTTCAGGTTTAGAGTCTACTAATCTTTCTATTTTGATTATTTCTCCAGTTTTTACTTTATATTGTTTTCCACCTGTTTTTATTACTGCGAATGACATTGTTTATCCTATTTTTATATCCAGCAATATAATCAGAGGTCTATTTTAGTCAAGCTGAATAAGCTAGAAATTATCCTTTAAATCTCTCAATTTTGAAAATGTTTCAATATCTTTTGATTTTAAAAAAATATTACAACTAAGTTCGTCCTCAAGCGTTGTTGGCATTGATGTTAGACCTTTATTTAAATAGTTTTTTACTGATAAAATTTTTTCTTTCAAAGCAGAATTATTCGAATCGTATTTTAAACAAAAATCAGAATTTTTTAATGTGTATTCATGACCACAATAAATTTTTGTATTTTTAGGAAAAGATTTGATTAATTTTAAAGATGAAAACATTTGGCTATAAGTACCTTCAAATATTCTTCCACATCCTAATGAAAATAAGGTGTCTCCCGTAAATAAAATATTTTGATTATAAAAATGATAACAAATATGTCCAGTTGTATGTCCGGGTATATGATAAATTTTTGCTTCAAATTTTTCGTTTTTCCAAATTTCGTTATTGTCTAAACAAATATCAATCTCAGGAATTCTATTTTTATCTTTTTTAAACCCTATTACTTGCGAATTGTATTTTTTTTTTAAATCTTTGTTTCCTCCCACGTGGTCAAAATGGTGATGGGTATTTAATATGAATTTTAATTTTATATTATTTTTTTCAATATAATTGATGATTGGTTTTGGCTCGCTTGGATCAACTACACATGCGTAATTATTTTCTTCATCTATTAAAAGATATGAATAATTATCTTGCAAGCATTTAATTATTTTGATTTTCATCTATTTTCTATTTATTAGAAATATTCCTAATTCTGATATTAGGTTTTTATATTTTAAATTTGATTTATTAATATTTGTAATTTTTTCTTTATTTAATGCTAAAGATTTAAAAATCTCAATATTTCTTTTTTCGCAAAAATTAAAAAAATCTTTAATAGTACACATGTGCAAATTAGGCGTATTGTGCCATTCGTGAGGAAGATTTTCAGTTACTGGCATTGTTCCTTTTAACAATAACTCGATTCTAACTTTCCAATGACCAAAATTTGGAATTGTTACTATTGCTTTTTTTCCAACCCTTAATAATTCACCAATAACTTTTTCTGGTCTTAAAAAAGCTTGAAGTGTTTGGCTTAAAATAACATAGTCAAAAGAATGATCCGGAAACTGAGTTAAATCATTTTCTGCATTTCCTTCTATTACGGGCAAACCTTTTGATAAACAATTTTGAACATTTTTTTTAGAAATTTCTAAGCCTCTTATATTTATAGTTTTATTTTCAAGCAAATATTTGATTAATTCTCCATTTCCACATCCAACATCGAGTGTTTTTGATTCACTTTGAATTAATTCAGATATAATTTTATATTCTTTTTTCATTGAGATTAAAATAAGTACTGCTTAAATAATTTTTTAGAGTGTTAAGAAAATCTGGAACATTTAATAAAAATGAATCATGCCCTTTGTCAGATTTTATTTCTACAAAACCAACATCGGCACCAATTGCATTTAAAGCAATGACAATATCTCTATTTTCAGATGTTGGATAAAGCCAATCAGATGTAAAAGATATTACAAAAAATTTTGTTTTACTTTTTTCAAATGCTTTTGATAAATTTCCATTAAACTTCTTAGTTAAATCAAAATAATCCATTGCTCTTGTTATATACAGGTAGCTATTTGCATCAAAACGATCTACGAAAACTGATCCTTGATACCTTAAATAACTCTCAATTTGAAAGTCCGCATCAAAACCAAATTTTATATTATCTCTTTCTTGAAGTTTTCTTCCAAATTTTTCCTGGAGTCCTTTTTTTGATAAATAAGTAATGTGAGCCGCCATTCTTGCTACCGCCAATCCTTTGTCGGGATTTTTTTCCTTTTCTGCATATAAACCATTTTGCCAATTTCCATCAGCCATAATTGCTTGTCTTCCAAGTTCATTTAATGCAATATTTTGTGCAGAATGGCTTGCAGTACAAGCTATAGGTACTGCTACTTGAGCTTTGTTTGGAAAGTTTGAAACAAATTGTAAAACTTGCATACCACCCATCGATCCTCCGGCAACAGCAAATAATTTTTCAATCTTAAAAAAATCTAATAGATTGTATTGTGCGTTTACCATGTCGTTTATTGTTATAATTGGAAAATTTGTTCCTAAGAGTTTGTTTGTTTTTGTATCAATTGTGTTAGGTCCATATGAGCCCAGGCATCCGCCAATGACATTAGCACATATTACAAAAAACTTTTCAGTATCAAGTGCCTTACCAGATCCTAAAGCATGACTCCACCATCCTTCTTTATTAGTAACTGGATTAGTGCCAGAGGCAAACTGATCACCAGTTAGTGCATGAAAAACTAAAATGGCATTATCTTTTTTTTCATTCAACTTCCCATACGTTTCATATGCTAAAGGGAAATTTGAAATTTCTTTTCCACAATCTAATTTTAATGGATTTTTTATTATTATTTTTTTTACCTTACCTAAATCGTTCATATAAATTCGTTTGTTGAATTGAGGGGTAAAAAACTTGTTTAGCAGGTTTTTTATAGCGCTCCGCAATTCAGTTTAAATCAGCGCAAAAAGCTTTTACTAGATACAAATTTATATGTCAATTTCTTTAAGAATTAATTGATTGTATTATTAAATTAATTAACTATTTATTAGTAAAATTGCAAAATGACCATTCCAAATTTTAGAAAAATAAATTTAGTAGCTTATAAGCCTGGACGATCTATTTCAAAAAATAGTAAAAAAGTTATAAAACTTTCCGCTAACGAGTCTGCTTTGGGAATAGGAAAAAAAGTTCAGAAAATTTTGAAAACTTTTGATAAAAAAATTTCAAAATACCCAGACGGTAAATTTAAAAGTTTAACAAAAGTAATTTCAAAAAAATATAAATGTAATCAAAATCAAATTATTTGCGGGTCTGGTTCTGACGAAATAATTCAAATGTTATGTCAGCTTTTTTTAAAAAAAGGAGATGAGGTAATAGTCCCGCAGTATAGTTTTTTAATGTATAGAATTTATGCAAAAATTGTAGATGCTAAAGTAATATATTCAAAAGAGATTAATTTTAAAATTTCGATCAAAGAATTATTAAAAAAAGTAACAAAAAAAACTAAAATAGTATTTTTGGCAAACCCAAATAATCCAACAGGAACTTATTTAGCTCATAAAGAGTTAATAGAGTTAAGAAAAAGTCTTAGAAGCAGTATATTACTAGTCGTTGATGATGCTTATTTTGAATATATGATTAATAAAGATTATAAATCTGGATTAGAAATTTTTAAAAATAAAAAAAATGTATTTATTCTAAGAACGTTTTCAAAAATTCATGGACTTGCCTCTTTAAGAGTAGGTTGGGGATATGGATATAAGAAAATAATAGATGAATTATATAAAATAAAACCGCCCTTTAATGTAAATAAAATTGCTCAATTATGTGCGATAGAAGCTTTAAAAGATAAAGAATTTATAAAAAAATCTGTTAAGCATAATACTTTATGGTGCAAAAAAATAAAAAAGGAATTGGAAAAATATAAAATAAAATCAAATAAAATTGGTCCAAATTTTTTCTTGCTAAATTTTAATGAATGCAAGGTTTCAGCCGACAAAGTTGGAAAAAAACTTGAAGATTTTGGAATAATTTTAAGAGAGATGAAATCTTATGGAATTAAAAATTGTTTAAGGTTTACAATAGGAAATAAAAAAGAAAATATATTTTTCTTAAATAAGATGAAATCTATTTTTAAAAATGTTTAAAAAAATATTAATTATTGGATGTGGATTGATTGGATCTTCAATATTAAGAGACTCTTTTAATAAAAAAATATCTAAAAAAATATTTGTTTATGAAAAATCAAAAAAACATATATCAAAAATAAAAAAAATTAATTCAAAAATAATTATTTTAAATAGATTAGATCAAAGAATGTCCGATATTGATTTTGTTATATTATCTACGCCTATGAGTGAGTATGAAAAAATTATTCCTTATTTCAATAAATTTTTAAGTAAAAAAAGCATAATCACCGATGTTGGGTCAACAAAACAAAATGTTTTAAAATTAAAAAATAAGAAATTAAATAAATCTTTAGACTGGATTTTGAGCCATCCAATTTCAGGCTCTGAAGTTAGTGGCCCAGAAAACGGTAGTAAAAATTTATTTTTAAATAAATGGTGCATTATTATTAGTGATAAAAATAAAAATAAGATGAAAAAAGTAGTTAGATTCTGGAATAAACTTGGATCAAAAGTTATTTTCATGGATCCAATTGAGCATGATAAAATATTTTCAATAACAAGTCATTTACCACATTTAATCGCGTATAATCTTATTAAAACTGCTCAAGATTTTCAAAAAAAAAATAGAAAAAATATTATTCAATTTAGTGCCGGAGGTCTTAGAGATTTTTCTAGAACCGCAGCTTCTAATGAAATTATGTGGAGAGATATATTTTTTAATAATAAAAAAAATATGATTAGTACAATTGATATGTTTATAAAAAACTTAAAAGTATTTAAAAAAAATATAAATAATCTAAATGATAGAGATTTAAGAAGAATATTAGTTAATTCAAAAAAGGTAAGAAAACAGATAATCCATTTAAAACAAGACATTTCAAAACCAGACTTTGGTAGAAAAGAAGTTTAAATAGAAAAAATTTTTTTTACTTCAAGATTTGCTGTATCTTTTATCAGTTTTATCGTTTTTTTTATTGGCATGATTAAAACTTTTTTTCTAGGCCCGTATGCGTGAATTAATTCTTTTGAATTAATACAAATTGCAACGTGTCCTTTCCAATAAATAATGTCTCCAATTTTAAATTTTTTTTTTGTAGCAAAACCTTTTTTAAATTTTATTTGATCAATTGTATCTCTTGGAAAAAATTTGTTATTAAATTTATAAATCAATTGTATTAAAGCAGAGCAATCAATGCCATTATATGTTTTGCCTCCCCATTTATATCTACAATTTAAGTACAATTTTAAAATTTTTAAGAAATTTTTTTCTTTCTTATTTATAGGAGTTATACTTTTAGAATTTATCCATTTATTATTTTCATACATTGCATAATTTTTTTTCTTTTTTAAAATTTCAATTTTGCTTGAAAAGGGCAAAAATTTATTTGATTTGTATATTTTAGTTTTTAAAACATTTATTTTATGTGTAGGATTTAGTTTTTTTTTGTATTTTCTATATTTGATATATCCAAAATATTTATCGTAAGAAGTTTGTATTTTTAAAAATTTGTTTATTTTTTTTAAAACATTAAATTTTTCTCCATATAAAATCTGAGAACTTATTTTTGAATTTTTAAAAGGCTTTTCGTAGATATTAATATAAGGATAATTACAAAAAAAATTATTTTTCACCAATTTTTACTTTATGCCTTATAAACCATAAGCAAATTAGAGATGGTATAACCATTATTGTTGTTAATACAAAAAATGTTCCCCAGTCTCCATTTAACCAATCAACTAATGCACCAGAAGACGAGGCAAGAGTTGTTCTTCCGGCAGTTCCAATTGAAGCAAGCAACGCATATTGAGTTGCGGTATAGGTTCTATCAACCAACAATGATATGAAGGCAACAAATGCAACTGTTGCAAAAGCAGCCGTAATATCATCAGCTACTACAGCAATTGCAAATAATAATTCAGATTTACCTGTCCAAGCCAAAATAGCAAATAGTAAATTTGTTAGAGCCATTAATCCTCCCGCAAAGAACATTGTTTTGATAGTTCCTGCTCTCATTGCCATTATTCCACCTAACAATGTGAAAACAACGGTTGTAATCCACCCAAGTCCTTTTGAGTAAATAGCAATTTGTCCTTTGGAGAATCCAATTTCTTTATAAAAAACAATAGACATACGTCCAAGAAACGCCTCACCAATTTTAAACAAGAAAACAAATCCTAAAATTCCTACAGCAATAGCAAATCCATTTTTTCTAAAAAAACTAATTATAGGTCCACCAATAGTTCCTGTAATGTAAGCAATAAAATTTGTTATAATATTACTTGATCCAAGTTTTTCTTCTATCAGTTTATCAGTCTCTTTTTGTTTTGCTTGTCTATCAGTTTCAATTGGTTCATGTACAAACATTAAACCTATATTCATTAAAATTATTACAATTCCTAAAACTAAAAATGTAGCTTGCCAATAATCAGCTATACCTATTTTTTCAAAATATTCTGCACTGAATAAGGCTATTACGCCGCCTAGCTTGTAACCTGTCCACCATCCAACTACTGCCATTGCAGCACCAGCTGCCATAGACTTTCCCTCATTAGCATTAATTTGCTCAATTCTTAACGCATCAACTGTTATGTCTTGTGTAGCCGAAGCAATTGCAATAATTAGCCCAACAGTAATTAATAGTGCTAAGTTTTGTGTTGGATTTATAAAACTCCAAACTATTAAGCTTAGCAAAATTGCAATTTGCATTAAAACTATCCATCCTCTTCTATGGCCAAGTTTTTTTGTTAAAATTGGTATTTGAATTCTATCTATTATTGGTGCCCACAAATAATTAAAAGCATAAACACCAAAAATTAATCCAGCCCATCCTATTGTTGATCTACTAAGTCCTTCTTCTTTTAACCAAAGGCTTAAACTACTTGCAATTAATACCCAAGGAAAACCACTTATAGCCCCAAGAAGTAAAATTCTTAGCATTCTTATATCTTTGTAAACTAATAAAGATTCTATCCAGCTTTGTTTTTTTTTAATCATTAATATTTTCTCCAAAATGATGGAATAAATAATACTAATACAGCAAACAACTCTAATCTACCTAAAATCATCGCCAAACTTAAAATCCACTTAGAAACGTTGTTTAATTGGGAAAAATTTCCATTTGGACCTACTATTTCACCTAAACCTGGGCCAACATTTGAGATAGAAGTTGCTGCCGCAGATATAGCGGTTACAAAATTTAACCCATTAATAGATAACAATGCTGTAATAATAAAAAAAATTAAAATATACAAAAAAATAAATGATATAATTGAAGCCATAAATTTTTCATCAACATTATTTTTTTCATATTTAATATTAAATATTCCTCTTGGATAAATTATTTTTTTTAATTGATTTGATATAAATTGATATAAAATTTGAACTCTAAATATTTTTATTCCACAGGCTGTTGATCCGGCACAACCTCCTATAAACATTAAAATAAGAAAATATATTAATGGAAATTGACCCCATTCACTAAAATTTTGAGTCACATAACCAGTTCCAGTTAAAATAGAAATAACATTAAATGAAACTGCTCTTAAATTTACATCAAATAAGCTATGATTTTTTATAGATAAATAAAAATATATTAATAAAATTGAAAAAATAATAATTTTAAAAAATGCTTTTATTTGTGAGTCTTTTAAGAATATTTTTTTATCACCATTAAGATATTTTATATAAGCAATGAAAGGAATACTTCCTAATATAATAAATATGATTGAAGTAAGTTCGATCAATGAACTATTGAAATAGCCGATTGACTCATTATAATTTGAAAAACCTCCAGTTGCTATAGTTGTCATAGAGTGAACAGCGCTATCAAAAAAACCCATTCCAAATATTTTATAAAATAAAGCACAAACAATTGTTAAAAATGTGTAGATTAAAATTAGCCTAATAGAAATTTCTTTTGATTTTGGTAATATTTTTTCAGGAGTATTGCTTGTTGATATTACAAATAATTGCATTCCTCCAATATTCATAATTGGCATCAACGTAATAGCCATTACAATTATTCCTATTCCACCTAACCATTGAAGCATTGCCCTCCAAAGCAAAATTCCTTTAGGAGCCTCATTCAAATTAGTTATTACAGTAGATCCAGTTGTAGTTATTCCTGACATACTTTCAAAAAAAGCATCAGTAAAACTTAAATTTAATTCAGAAAATACAAAAGGAAGTGAACCAAATACTGCTATGCTTAACCATGATAAAGCAGTTAAAAGAAATGCTTGAGGCAAATTTAATTTTTTATCATGATCAAGATTTAATAAAAAAAACAATATTCCAAATATAATTGTTACCAAACTAGAACTTATAAAAGCCGAATCTATTCTATTATAAAAATATTGTGCTAAAATGGGGAATATCATAGATATCCCCAAAATAATTTGAAGAACTCCTAATGTAAAAAAAACAGTTTTATAATTGGACATTTTGATTAAATATTATTTTATGGTAAATAAATTTCAACTCTATAAGAATTATTAAAAACGTTATTTTATAAGTTATTTACATTGTCGTGATAGATAAAGCTAACATAGAAAAAACAAATGCTTGGCCATTTGTAGAGGCTCAAAAAGTTCTCAGAGAGAGAAAAGAAAATATTGACGCTAAGGGAAAAATAATTCTTCAAACAGGATATGGCCCTAGCGGTTTACCTCATA
Source organism: uncultured Pelagibacteraceae bacterium (assembly GCA_902550805.1). Lineage (GTDB taxonomy): Bacteria > Pseudomonadota > Alphaproteobacteria > Pelagibacterales > Pelagibacteraceae > Pelagibacter. The sequence continues at coordinate 45,959 of CACDAL010000004.1, read as the reverse complement.
TAGGAACATTTGGTGAAGTTGCCAGAACATCTATGATTGTAAATGCTCTTAATCAACTCACCGATCTACCGAAAGAAATTATAACATTTTCTGATGATATGGATGGATTAAGAAAAGTTCCTGGAAATATTCCAAATCAAGAAAAACTACAAAATAATTTACACAAGCCTTTAACTCAAATTCCAGATCCATTTGAAAAATATAAAAGTTTTGGCGAACATAATAATGAAATGTTAAAAAATTTTTTAAATAAATTTAACTTTAAATATACATTTAAAAGTTCAACTGAGCTCTATCGATCTGGACATTTTAATTCTACTTTAAAACTTATATTAAAAAATTATCAAGGAATAATGGATATAATTATGCCAACACTTGGAAAAGAAAGGCAAAAAACATATTCTCCTTTCCTTCCAATTTGTCCAGATACAGGAACTGTTTTAGAAATACCTATTTTGGATATAGATGAAAAAAATTCTAAAATTATTTTTGATAATAAAGGGAACAAATTAGAGAAAAGTATACTAGACGGAAATTGTAAATTACAATGGAAGGTTGATTGGGCTATGAGGTGGTATGCGCTTGATGTTGATTTTGAAATGTATGGCAAAGATTTAATTGAAAGTGCAATCTTATCAACCAAGATAATAAAATTATTAGGAAAATCAAATCCTTCAGGTTTTGCTTACGAACTCTTTTTAGACGAAAAAGGTGAAAAAATATCTAAGTCAAAAGGAAATGGAATAACAATTGACGAATGGTTAGAATATGCTTCACCTGAAAGTTTGTCGCTTTTTATGTATCAAAATCCAAAACGTGCAAAAAAACTTTATAAAGAAATAGTTCCAAAGGCCGTTGATGAATATCTTGATTTTATTGAAAAAGGAAAAAGCCAAAATGAATTACAATTGCTATTAAATCCTGTCTGGCACGTTCATAATGGAAAAATGCCAACTGAAAATTCAGTTATGCCTTTTTCTATGCTTTTGAATCTTGTTGAAGCAAGTAATGCTGAATCCAAGGAACTGTTATGGAAATTTGTAAAAAAATATAAAAAAGATATTTCAGAAAAAGATTATCCTATATTTGATAAGTTAATTAATTATGCAATTAAATATTTTAATGACGTAATAAAATCTAAAAAAATATATAAGAAACCAAATAAAGTTGAAAAAAATGCTTTAGAGGCATTAATTAAAGCTCTAGATAATTGTGATGATGGTATGCAGCCAGAGGATATTCAAACAAATATTTACAGTGTTGGAAAAGAAAACGGGTATAAAGAAAACTTAAGAGATTGGTTTAAATTAATCTATGAAGTTGTATTTGGAGATGAAAATGGCCCAAGAATGGGTTTTTTTATAAGCTTTTTTGGAGTTAATGAAACAAAAAAACTTATAAAAGATAAATTAAACAATGTTTAAAAAATTAAGACCTTTAATATTTAAATTTAGTCCAGAAGTAGCTCATTCAATAGCGATCAAAACATTAAAATTAAATTTATTTCCATCAAATAGAATTAAAGAAACATCTTTATTAGGCACTAAATTATTTGGTAAAAATATTATAACTCCAATAGGTGTAGCTGCTGGATTTGATAAAAATGCAGAAGTCTATAATTCTTTATTTAATTTAGGATTTGGTTTTGTTGAAGTTGGAACAGTTACTCCAAAAGCACAATACGGCAATCCAAAGCCCAGAGTTTTTAGGCTAGAAGAAGATAAGGCTTTAATTAATAGATTAGGTTTTAATAATTCTGGTTCAGATGAAATTAGTTTAAGAATAAAAAAAATTTTACCTAATGGTTTTTTAGGAATAAATATTGGCCCAAATAAAGATACAGAAAATAGAATTGAAGATTATTTAAAATGTTTTAGAAAATTTTATGATCTTGGTGATTATATAACAATAAATATTTCATCCCCAAATACTGAAAGCTTAAGAGATTTTCACAATAAAAATGAATTAGAAGAATTATTAGATGCAATTCAAAAAGAAAAAAAAAAATTGAAATCTAATATCCCAATAGCATTAAAAATTTCTCCAGATATAGAAAATAATAAAGTTGAAACTCTAGCTAGTATTTTAATAAAATATTCCGTAGATATTGCAATCATTTCAAACACAACCGACAGAAATAGAAATAGTTTAAAAAATATTAATAAATTAGAAAAAGGAGGGCTGTCAGGAAAACCAATTGAAACAAGATCAAATGAACTAATTAGAAATTTTTATAAAATATTTGGAAAAAATATTAAAATAATCGGAGTTGGGGGTGTCGATTCAGGAAGAAGTGCTTTTGAAAAATTATTAAATGGAGCTAGTTTAGTTCAGTTATATACAGGAATGGTTTATAAAGGACCAAATATTGCTTTAAAAATTAGCAATGAATTAAATGATATTTTAAAAAATCAAGGAATAAAAAATATTTCTGAAACAATAGGTGCAAAAAATTGACCTTGACGGGCTGGGTCATAAATCTTATATAGTCACATATTTTATGTCAAAGAAATGCGAACTTACTGGAAAAATACCTCTTAAAGGTCACAATGTTAGTCATGCTAATAATAAAACAAAAAGAAGATTTTTGCCAAATCTTAAAAAAGTAAAATTTAAAAGTGAAATTTTAAAAAAAAGTTTAAAACTTACAGTATCGAACGCAGGAGTTAGATCTGTAGATAAAAAAGGTAGTTTTGATGAATTTCTTAAATCTGTAAAATCTAGAGATTTGTCCTCAAGGTTAAAAAAACTTAAAAAATCATTAATTAGCAAATCAGCTTAATGAGTAGATTTTTTTTAACACTCTCATTTATGATGGGAGTGGTTGTTCTGTTGTCAAATTTTTTAGTTCAATTTCCTATTAATCATTATGGGCTAAATAAGATATTAACTTATGGCGCATTTAGCTATCCCATAGCATTCTTGATAACCGATTTAGCAAACAGAGTTTATGGAAAAATAATTGCAAGAAAAATTGTATATATTGGTTTTGTAATTGGTATCTCGTCTACCCTTTTATTTTCAACAAATTTTTCAGATTTAATTTCATTAAGAATTGCAATAGGTTCAGGAACAGCTTTCATAGTTGCTCAATTATTAGATATTCAAATATTTGATCAACTTAGAAGAAAAAAATGGTTTATTGCCCCTTTAACTTCTTCATGTTTTGGTTCAATAGTTGACACATTTTTATTTTTTTCAATATCCTTTTATGGAACAAATATGCCATGGGTTACACTATCCTTCGGTGATTTATTGGTAAAAATATTGGTAGCATTATTAATGCTGATTCCATTTAGATTATTTTTAAGAGTTTTAAAAGCAGTTTAAGATTAGTATAAAAATTTATAAGTTAAAATTTTATATGCTAATTTTGCAACTAAAAAATTGTAAGAGTTAAATCCTTTTATTGGTGATAATTCATTAATATCAGCTCCTACTATATTTGAATTTTTTGCCGCTATCTTAATTATTCCTAAAGTTTCATCCCAAAGAAGTCCTCCAGGTTCTGGAGTACCTGTGGCTGGCATAATACTTGAATCTAGTCCATCAACGTCAAATGTTAAGTAAACACTTTTATTCTTAATCATTTTTTTGAATTTATTTAAATTCCATTTATTTTTATCTTTTGCCCAAAAAATATTTATTCTTGAAGAGTTTTTTTTTAAATAAGTTATTTCATTTTTAGAAATATTTCTAATTCCAAAGGATATGACAGATACATTTTTATAATCTAAACATCTTCTAATTGCTGATGCATGTGAAAATTTTTCTCCATTATAGCTTTCTCTTAGATCGGCATGCGCATCAAAGTGTAATAGACATAAATTTTTATACCTTTTAGCAAATGGAGCTATACAACCGGGTGTTATTGAGTGTTCGCCTCCAAGAGTTAAGGGAAAATTTTTTTTTTTTAATATTTCTTCATTAATTTTTGAAATTTGATTTAAAGCTTTTTTTATATTTCTATCTATTTTAAACGATTTTAAAGTTTTGATTCCAATTTTTTTATAAGGCTCACAATTAAGCTCCTCATCATAAAGCTCTACTTGATGTGAAGCTTTAATAATTTCTTTAGGTCCATTCTTCGTGCCTCCACCATAACTAACTGTTTTTTCCAAACCAAAAGGGACAACAACAACTTTTTCTTTAAAATTGAATTTATTATCAATTCCGAGAAAACCCAATTTGTTAGACAAGTAGTTCAATTTTTAACCGAATATGTTATTGAAATTTTTTCTATCTCTATTCTTCCATTCACCTCTATGATAAGCATCACTAACTATTAATGGTAAAACGCTAGTAGCTTCAGCAAAAACCATTTGTTCTTTTGTAACATCTACTTTTCCCCAAGAACTTGCTTCTTTTAAAGTTGAACTACTGCAGGCTCCATCTCTTGAATCAGCAACTGTTATCTGTACTGCATATTTGTGCATATCAACTTCTTCACCTAAAAGTTCTGCACAGATTACTGTATCCTGAATAAAATTTTTTGGAACGCCTCCACCAATCATAAACAATCCAGACCCTTTAGATTTTATTTTTATTTCAGTTAATTCACGGAATTCTCTTATAGAGTCTATAGTAATGTGTTTTTTTGGGTTTCTTTCTTGGTGCATTACCAAACCAAAACCTGCACTAGAGTCTGTAAAAGCCGGACAGAATATAGGCACGTTGTTATCATATGCCATTTCAATTAAAGATTCTTTTTTTTTGGAATTTGATTTTAAATATTTTCCTATTTCATTAATAAATTCTCTAGATGTATAGCTTTTTGGTTCTAAATTATCTGCAATTTCACCAATTGTTTTATCACACATTTGCAATTCATTCTCATCGATGTAAGTATCATATATCCTATCTATATAGTTTTCTCTTAACTCGGTGTCATTTTGGAATTGAGAACCTTGATAATGTTTGAATCCCAAAGCTTCAAAAAAGTCCATATCAATTATAGAAGCTCCGGTAGCCACAATAGCATCAACCATATTGTATTTAATCATATCTCTATATACATGCATGCATCCAGCGGCAGATGTAGATCCAGCTAAAGTTAAAAAAATAGTACAGTTATTATCTTTGAGCATTTCATTGAAAATATTTGCTGCATTAGCAGTTTCTCTTGAAACAAAAGACATTTTTTCCATCGAAGAAATTATTTTTCTTGCATCAAAAGAAGTAATATCTATGTGTTTTACTTCTTTGCTTAAAAGGTCTTTTTTTCTGTTATGAGTTAAGTTTTTATTATCTGACATTAAGCAACAAGAAACTCATTTTTAGTCTCTTTGTCATACATTGTCATTATTGGCTCACACTCTACTTTACAAATATTGTTTGAATAAAATCCATTAAAGTGAGTTCTAAATGTCAAACCATAAGCTCCCAGTTGTCCTAATTCAATATAGTCGTTTTCTTTAATATTGTTTGGCAATATAAAAGGACCTTTCATATAGTCCATACTATCACATGTGGGTCCATAAAAATCAAATGAAGTAAATTTTTTTGAAACAACTCTTCCATTGGCAATTAGTCTTGAAGGATATACAATGTTTGGAACACCAGCATCAAAAAGAGTTCCGTATGTACCATCATTAATATATAATTTTTGTTTTTTTCTTAAATTGACCCTAACAATTGTTGAACCGCTTTCAGCAACAATTGCTCTGCCAGGTTCGCAAATCACTTCTGGCATTTTTTCAATTTTTAAATTTTTTAATGATTTTTTTATTTCTTCAAAATAATTTTGTAATGACTGCGGAACTAAATCAGGATAAATTGTTGGAAATCCACCGCCAATATTAATTATATCTGGAACAATTTTAGTTCTTTTAATAATATTTCCAATTTCCAAAATACCTTTAGAATAGGATATCGGATGCATACATTGAGAGCCAACATGGAAACTTAACCCTATTTTTTTAGAATATTGTTTTGCAAGTCTTAACAATCCAGCAGCTTCAGAGCTTATTGCTCCAAACTTTTTTGATAAGTCTATTTCAGCATGTTCATTTGAAACTGAAATTCTAACAAATAATTCCAAGTCTTTTGCTTGGTTTGTACTTTCTATGATTTTGATTAACTCATCTTTAGTATCTAAAGAAAATGTTTTTATTCCATGTTTGAAATATGCTGCCTTAATGCATTCTCTGCTTTTTACAGTGTGCATAAAAGAACATTTTACATTAGGGTTGATATTTTTAATTACTTCTATTTCTTTTATTGAAGCTACATCAAAGTTATTAATTCCACTTTCGACAATTGTTTTTAAAACTATAGGATGAGGATTAGTTTTTACTGCATAAAGAACCTTTCCGGGAAATTTCTTTTGAAAAAATTTTGAAGCTACTTGTATCGAATTTATTCTAATACAATATACAGGTTCTGTTGGTTTCAGTTGATTAACCAGATCATCAACTGACTTAAATTTTTGCATTTTGTTCCCTCAAAAAAAATTTAACAAAAAAAAACTGCACATTAAGTGTGCAAATTTAATATAAATTCAGCATTTAGGGGATAAGTGGCTTAAAGTAAAGTAAATAATTCCATTGAAATTAATAAAATTACTTCCATATAACGTTTATGCCTGAAATAGAAAAAATTAATAAAATAAGTGAATTTGAAGATAAATCGCTACTTATAGTAGATGATGATAACCCATTTAGGGAAAGATTAGCTAGGGCTATGGAGAAAAAAGGCTTTTTAGTTTCACAAGCTGAGGGTGTAAAAATTGGAATCGATTCAGTAAAATCTAAAAAACCTGCCTTTGCTGTTGTAGATTTGAGATTAAACGATGGAAATGGTTTGGAGGTTGTAAAAGAAATTCAAAAAAATAATTCTAACAGCAGGGTAGTAATGTTAACGGGGTATGGAAATATTCCAACGGCTGTATTAGCAATAAAAGAAGGTGCAATTGATTATCTTTCCAAACCAGCAGATGCAGACGATGTTGAAAAAGCATTATTAGCAGATCCTAATAAAAAAGCAGCACCACCTGAAAATCCAATGTCAGCAGATAGAGTTAAATGGGAACATATTCATAGAGTTTTTGAATTATGTAATAGAAATGTATCTGAGACTGCTAGACGATTGAAAATGCACAGAAGAACTTTGCAAAGAATCTTATCAAAAAGATCTCCTAAATAAAATTTCTAAAATTAATTATTTTTTTAATTAATAAAACTAGAAGCAACATTTTAAATATCTCTGCAAGCAAGAATGGAAAAACACCCAATTGTAATACTGGTTTATCCCAGCCGATTAAATTTCCAAGCCATAACACTCCAAAAATATAAATTATTGAAGTAGAAAATAATATTTTTATAAAATTAACAAAATAATTTGAATTATATTTAAAGTAGCCTGCAAGAAAAGATGAAAAAACAAAACCAATTAAGTAACCCATAGTTGGCCCTACAAAATATACAATTCCTATACCTTTTTCCGGAGAGTTGGAAAATACAGGCAGTCCTGCAATTCCTTCAATAAGATAAAGCAATACACTAGCTACTCCAATTTTATATCCAAACGCGATTCCTAAAAATAATACAACAAAAGTTTGCATTGTCATCGGAACCGGGTAGAAAGGAATTTTTATTTTAGCAGATATTGTTAATAAAATTGAACCAATAAATACAACTAAAATCGATTTAATTAGTTTATTATTAGATATTGTTTTTACAAGTTCCATTTTATTCCAGTCTACTATTTTTTTTTTTATTAATCTAGTTTTTTGTTAGCCTCAAAAAAACATCTTCCAAATCCCCATCATCTGTTGAAATATCATATATTTTTATATTTTGTTCTTTTAAGGTAGAAATAACTGTATCAATATTAATTTTATTTTTTTCATAAGAAATACTAAATAAATTTTCTTCATTTGATATAATTTTTAAAGATTCTAGGCTATCGTTATTCATATTTACTTTTTTATCTGTAGAAAAATTAACTATTTTTCTTTTTATCCTACCTAGTAAATTTTTTGTTGTATCCAGGGCTACTAATTGACCATTATTTAATATTCCAATGCGATCACACATTTTTTCTGCTTCTTCTAAATAATGGGTAGTAAGTATAACTGTTACTCCTTGATTATTAAGAGATCTAACATTTTCCCATAATGTTTGTCTTAAATCTACATCAACTCCCGCCGTAGGTTCGTCCAAAATTATTATTGGTGGCTGATGTACCATTGCTTTAGCTATTAATAATCTTCTTTTCATACCTCCAGATAAGCTTCTTGAATAACTATTAGCTTGTTTTTCTAGAGATACTAAATTTAATATCGAATTCGTAATTCTATCTTTTTTTTTTATTCCATATAAACCTGCTTGCAATTCTAATAAATTTTTTGGACTAAAAAACGGGTCTATATTTACTTCTTGAGGAACTATTCCTATCGAAGCTCTTACTTGTCTTGGATTTTTGTCTAAATTAAAACCCCAAACATTCACTTCTCCATTTGTTTTTATTACCGTCCCTCCAAGAATATTTATAAAAGTACTTTTGCCTGCACCATTTGGTCCAAGTAGTCCAAATATTTCACCCCGTTTCACCTCTAAGTTTAAATTTATTAATGCTTCTATGCGACTTGATCCTTTTTTTGAATAAATTTTATTTAAGTTTTTAACAGTTAAAACATTTTTTTTATTCATAAGTGGTTATACATTTATAACATTAAGAAAAATTAAGATAACATTATTATATGAGCAAAATTAAAAAAACTGATCATTTTTATTTGATAGATGGATCTGGTTACATATTTAGAGCTTATTATGCTTTACCTCCTTTAACAAGAAAGAGCGACGGTCTTCCAGTTGGTGCTGTAAGCGGATTCTGCAATATGTTATTTAAATTATTAGAGGATACTAAATCAAGTGAGAATTTAGAAAGACCAACTCATTTTGCGGTTATTTTTGATTCAGCGAGAAAAAATTTTAGAAATGAAATATACCCTGAATATAAGGGCAATAGATCTGAAGCTCCAGATGATCTTGTTCCTCAATTTGACTATATAAGAAAATCTGTATTAGCATTTAATTTACCTTCGATAGAGCTACTTAATTATGAGGCGGATGATCTAATAGCAACTTATGTTGAACAAATTTTATCTGAGGGAGCAAAAGTTACTATTGTTTCATCAGATAAAGATTTGATGCAGCTATACAAAAAAAATGTGAGAATTTTCGATCCAATGAAAAGTAAATTTATAAATGAAGAAGATGTAAATAAAAAGTTTGGAGTTAAGCCCAAAGAAGTAGTGGATGTTCAAGCTTTAGCAGGAGATAGCTCAGATAATGTGCCCGGCGTTCCAGGTATAGGAGTTAAGACTGCTGCAGAATTAATTAATGAATATAAAACATTAGAAAATCTTTTAAAAAATGCAAATAAAATTAAGCAAAATAAAAGAAGAGAGACAATTATTGAAAATAAAGAGAAAGCTATACTTAGTAAAAAACTAGTAACTTTAAAAAGAGATGTTCCGGTAAAAAATAAAATTAGTGAATTTGAGTTAAAACAAATAGACAAAGATAAACTTTATGAATTTTTGAGAGAAATGGAATTTAATAGACTTTTAAGTTCAGTGATTTCAACATATGGAGAAACTAAATTTATTAAAGAAGATACAAGTGAAAAAAATAAAAAATTTTATTCAAAAATTAGCAAGAAAGATTACCAACTTATAATAAAAGAAAATGAAATAGAGAACTGGCTTAAAGATTCTGAAGATAATGGTGAGTTTTCGATAGATACAGAAACTAACTCATTAGATCCTCATTCAGCAGTATTGGTAGGTATTTCTATTTCAAATAAAATTGGAAATGCTTGTTATATTCCCATTAATCACAAAAACGGAAAAAATTTAAATGAGAAAAAAGTTCTAGAAATTTTGAAGCCTTATCTTGAGGATAAAAGTATAAAAAAAATAGGACAAAATATTAAATTTGACTACATAATATTTTACAATAGAGGAATAGATATAAACTCCATGGAAGATACTATGCTTATGTCTTACGTGCTTGATGCTGGAAAAAATAGACATAACATGGATATTTTATCTGAGATACATTTAGGTCATAAGACTATAAAATTTAAAGATTTAGTAGGAGTAGGAAAAAAGCAGATAAATTTTAGCGAAGTAGATATTGATGTAGCAAAAGATTATGCAGCTGAAGATGCCGATATTACTTATAGACTCTATAAAATATTTTTAAAATCTTTAAGATCTGAAAATTTGATCAATATTTATGAAATTTTTGAAAAACCATTAATCAGAATATTAGCTTTAATGGAAATAAATGGTATCAAATTAGACAAATCTTTTTTAAATAAGCTATCCATGAAATTTGCAGATAAAATTAATCAGATAGAAAAAAAAATTTATAAAATTTCAAAAAAAGAATTTAATATAGGATCCACAAAACAACTCGGTGAAATTATGTATAATGAGCTTAAAATTTCATCATTAAAAAAAACAAAAAAAGGAAGTTTTGCAACAAGTGCTGCTGTTTTAGAAGATTTAGCATTCAAGGGAAATGAATTGCCCAAGTTAGTATTAGACTGGAGGCAGGCGAGCAAACTTAAAAATACTTATTCGGATTCTTTACCAGAGCACATAAACCATAAAACAAATAGAGTTCATACTTCATTTCTATTAGCCGCTACTACCACTGGGAGATTGGCCTCTAGCGATCCAAATTTGCAGAATATACCTATTAAAACAGATGATGGTAGAAATATTAGAAAAGCTTTTGTTTCAGAAAAACATAAAAAGTTAATTTCAGCAGATTATAATCAAATTGAAATGCGAATACTTGCCGATCTAGCAGATGTAAAAGAATTAAAAAAAGCATTTTTAAATAATGAGGACATTCATTCAATTACCGCAAGCCAAGTTTTTAATATTAGCATTAAAAAAGTAAATTCAGATATGAGAAGAAAAGCTAAAGCAATAAATTTTGGTATTATTTATGGAATATCTCAATATGGTTTAGCAAAACAAATCGGAGTTTCAAATAATGAAGCAGAAGAATTTCTAAATTCATATTTTGTAAAATTTCCTGAAATTAAAGATTATATGCTGAATACAATTAAATTTTGCAGGAAAAATGGATATGTAACTAATTTATTTGGCAGAAAGACTCATATAATTGGAATCAATGATAAAAATTTCAATGTAAGAAACTTTCAAGAAAGAGCCGCAATAAATGCTCCTATACAAGGTTCTGCTTCAGAAATAATGAGGATGGCAATGATTAGATTGAATAGTCAAATTTATTTAAATAAAAAAAAAAATTTAAAAATGTTACTTCAAATTCACGATGAACTAATTTTTGAGTCAGATATCAAAGATATAAATTTATCAATAAAGCTAATTAAAGAAACAATGACAAGTGTAAAAGAGAGTGATTTACACTCATTTTCAATTCCTTTGTTAGTAGATGTTAATAGTGGTGATAATTGGGGTGAACTTCATTAATAAACAATCAATTGCCCAAATTAGAACAATTTAGTATTTTTAATATTATTTATGAAACATACAATTGCTCTTGTAGATGATGATAGGAATATTTTAACAAGTTTAAGCATATCTCTTGAAAAGGAAGGTTTTAATATACAAACTTATTTAGATGGAGAAAGTGCATTAATAGGTTTATCAAGAACTCCTCCAGATCTAGCAGTTATAGATATAAAGATGCCTAGAATGGACGGTGAAGAGTTATTAAAAAAATTAAGAAAAAAAACATCAATGCCAGTAATTTTTTTAACTTCAAAAGATGATGAGGTTGATGAATTATTAGGTTTAAAACTCGGTGCGGATGATTTTGTAAAAAAATCTGGAGGTTTTTCAACGAAAGTTTTAATTGAAAGAATTAGAGTTCAGCTGAGGAAAAAAGATAATAATATTGAAGAAAATAAAAATATTATTTCTCATGGAAAATTAAAATTAGACCCACTACAGTTAGAGTGTGAGTGGGATGGAAAGCAGCTTCCTGACAAGTTAACCACAACTGAATTTTTAATTGTCAAAGAACTTGCAAAAAGACCTGGCATTATTAAAGAAAGATCACAACTAATGGATGTTGCTTACAGAGAAGATACCGATATAGAAGATAGGACCATAGATAGTCATGTCAAAAGAATCAGAAAAAAATTTAAAAAAATAGATAACAATTTTTCTGCAATTGAAACAAGATATGGAAGTGGATATCGTTGGAATGTTAAGTGATGTTAAGTATATTTATAAAAAATTTATCTATTTTAAAAAAATTCCTTTTTATTAATTTTCTTGTTTTATTAGTTATTGGAATTTTAACATTAATTTATTTTAATAGTATTCAATCATCATTAATAAAAGATAAAACCTTTAATCACATTAAAACCTTAAATAATACAATAGAAAATCTTAATAGGTTAAAAATCGAATTTAATGAAAAAGATATAAGAAAATTTTTATTTTCTACCAGATTTCTTTTTCAAAATTTGGATAGAGTACAAATTTTTGATAATAATTTTAAGTTAATTGGAGATACAGACACATTAGATTTAGATCCTAGAGCTTTTTCAAAAAGATTAGATATAGTGGAAATGAATGATCTAAATAAAGATATAAATAAAAAGGAAAAAAAAAGTGAAATTAAGAAAAAAAATAAATCTTCTAAAATTATTTTAAAATTGAAAAATTATTCAAATTCAAGCCAGTTTGGAAAGCCATATACATTTATAGAAGAATCATATGATCATTTTTTATTAATAACTATAAGAAATGTCATAACAAATAATAAAAATGTTGGCTATCTAGCTATTATTGAAAATGCAAATGATGTGAAAGCCGCAATCAATGAAAGAAAAAATTTTATAATTAGAACAGCAATAGTTGTGGGCATTGTAATATTGATATTTTCATTTGTTTTAAATAGATATTTTTTAAAACCTATAAGGAATCTTGTTACTTACACAAAAATTATAAAAGACAAAAGTAAAGAAAAATCAAACATAGAAAATATAAAAAATAGAAATGATGAATTGGGTATTTTATCTAAATCATTAGATGAAATGACAAATGAACTCAATAAAAGAATTGCTACAGCTGAAAACTACTCAACTGATTTACTTCATGAAATTAGAAATCCTTTAACATCTTTAAAAAGTGCTTCTGAAATTATTTCAGAAACTGAGAATAAAGATCAAAGAAATAAGTTAGTGGGAATTATATCCCATGATGTAGAAAGAATTGAAAGATTAATAACTGATTATTCACAAATGTTAAAAGATGAAGCGGCTATTTCATCTGAAAAGATGATAAAAGTTGATCTAAAAAATATAGTTAAGTCAGTCGTTGATGATTTCAATAGTATTTATGAGTCAAAAAGATCAATTGGTATTAAACTTAAAACAAACGGTGCAAAAGAATATAAAATTCTTGGTATTGAAAGTAGGATAGAGCAGATAATTGCTAATCTTTTAGAAAATTCTATTTCTTTTAGTAAAGACAATCAGGAAATAACTGTAGAAATTTCCAAAAAAGAAGATGGTAGACTATCATTAGTTGTTTTAGATGAAGGTATTGGGTTTAGCGAAAAGGACACAAATAAAATTTTTGATAGATTTTACAGTAATAGACCTGAAAAATTTGGTGAACATTCTGGACTGGGTTTAAATATTGTAAAAAATCTTGTTGAACTTCATAATGCTGATATAAAAGCCACAAATAATAAGAACAAGGGTGCAAAAGTAGAAATTACTTTTCCAATTGTATAATCAGAAGTTGATTAATATAAATAATATTGTTAAAAAACCAACTTTACCTGAAAGGATTAATGAATATGAGTGACTACAAAGTTAAAGATATTAATTTAGCAGAATTTGGAAGAAAAGAAGTTTCACTAGCAGAAACTGAAATGCCAGGCTTAATGGCATTGAGAACAGAATATAAAGGAAAGAAGCCGCTTAAAGGAGCAAGAATATTAGGTTGCCTTCACATGACAATTCAGACAGCAGTTCTTATAGAAACATTAGTTGAATTGGGAGCAGAGGTAAGATGGTCTTCATGCAACATATTTTCAACACAAGATCATGCAGCAGCAGCAATAGCTAAAGCTGGGATTCCAGTATTTGCGTGGAAAGGAGAAACTGAAGAAGAGTACTGGTGGTGCGTTAAACAAACAATCGAAGGAAAAAAGGATTGGAAACCAAATATGATTCTTGATGATGGTGGGGATTTAACAGCTTTAATGCACAAAGATTATAAAGATTTATTAAAATCAATTAAAGGACTTTCGGAAGAAACTACCACTGGAGTTTTAGCTCTAAAGAAAATGGAATCAGAAGGAACTTTATTAGTTCCAGCCATTAATGTTAATGATTCTGTTACAAAATCAAAATTTGATAATTTATATGGTTGTCGAGAAAGTTTAGTTGACGGGATTAAGAGAGCAACAGATGTTATGATGTCAGGCAAAGTTGCAATTGTTGCAGGCTTCGGAGATGTTGGAAAGGGGAGTGCAGCATCTTTACGTCAAAGTGGAGCAAGAGTAATGGTAACTGAAACAGATCCTATATGTGCATTACAAGCAGCTATGGAAGGTTATGAGGTAGTATTAATGGATGAAATGATTAAAGAAGCGGACATAGTAGTAACAGCGACTGGAAATAAAGATATAGTTACCGCAGATCATATGAGAGCAATGAAAGATAGGGCAATACTTTGTAATATTGGTCACTTTGATAATGAAATTCAAGTCGAAGCTTTAAAAAATTATAAATGGGATGAAATTAAACCTCAAGTACATGAAATAACATTTCCAGACAGCAAGAGAATCATTTTACTAGCCGAAGGGAGATTGGTAAATTTAGGTTGTGCAACTGGACACCCAAGTTTTGTTATGAGTGCTTCATTTACAAATCAAGTTACTGCGCAAATTGAATTATGGAATAACTCTGACAAGTATGAAAAAAAAGTATATGTATTGCCAAAACACCTTGATGAAAAGGTAGCAAGACTTCATCTAGAAAAAGTTGGTGCTAAACTTACTAAATTGTCTAAAGATCAAGCAGATTATATTAGTGTTACACCGGAAGGACCTTATAAACCAGATGCTTACCGCTACTAGAAGTAGCAGAATTAATATCTCAGAAGAAGGCAAGACAAAATCTATTGCAAAAATATTATCCAATAACATTAAAATTGGTGATATTTTATTTTTTAAAGGAGAATTAGGAGTTGGTAAATCAACTTTTATTAAATACCTAATTAACTTTTTGCAAACAAGAAACAAACAATCAATTACAGAGGTGCCTAGCCCAACTTTTAATTTAGTTAATGAGTATCACTTACAATCATTAATTATTAGGCATTATGACCTATATAGGATTAGTGATGAAAAAGAATTAAATAGTCTTGGTATTTTTGAAAATATTTCAGAACAAATTACTTTAATTGAATGGCCTGAAATAATTAAAAATTATAAAATAAATAATATATTAGATTTACATTTTGAATATGATGAAGATTACAATAAAAGATTTCTTACTATTTCAACAAACGGAAAAATTAGTTTCTTAGATGAACTTAAATAACTTAAAAAAATTATCAGGTGACGCATCTTTTAGATCTTTTTATAGAAAAAAAAATTTAAAACAGACTTCAGTTATAGTTTATTGCAAAAAACAAAAAAAAATTAATTTAGTTATTTATGCCGCAATAAACAAACTTTTAATAAAAAAAAAATTACTAGCTCCAAAATTGATAAACAACAATTATAATAAAAATTATATAGAGATTGAAGACTTTGGTGACTTAATTGTTTCACAATTTTTAAGAAAAAAAAAAGTAAATCAATTATTTTTTTATAAAAAAATTCTTTTATTGCTCAAAAAGATTCAAAAAATAAAAACAAAAAAAATAAAAACATTTTTAAATACAGAATATAAAATTCCAAACTATTCCAAAGAAATTCTGATTAATGAATCAAATTTATTTTTGAAATGGTATTTGCCTAAATTTATAAAAGGTGAAAGAAAGAATGTTATAAAAAGAAAGATATCAAAGATATTTAAAAATTTGTTAAATAGTTTGATTTACAAAAAAAAAATCTTTATTCACCGTGATTTTCATGTTTCAAACATAATGGTTACCAAAAAGGGTTTTGGATTAATAGATAGTCAGGACGCAGTTTATGGCAATATAGCATATGATTTGGCATCATTAATTGACGATGTTCGACTTAAGACAAATAAAAAATTAAAGGATAAAATTTTTAATGAATTTATTAAAATAAATAAATCATTAGATAAGAACAAATTTAAAAACGATTTTGAAATTTTATCGATATTAAGAAATTTTAAAATAATTGGAATTTTTTCAAGACTTTCCGCGCGAGATCGAAAACATAAATATTTAAAACTCATACCTTATGCTTGGAAATTAATAGAAAATAGAATTAATAATAATAGAAAGTTTAGTGAATTAAAAAAAATTATAGATAAGAATTTTCCAGAAAAAATTAGAAATTATGAAAATTAAAACAGCTTTAATATTATGTGCAGGCTACGGAAAAAGATTAGCACCGATAACAAATAATGTCCCCAAGCCATTGTTAAATGTTAAAAATTTGAACTTATTGGACAATACATTAAAATTTGTTGAATCTGTTGGGATAACCAAATTAAAAATAAATACATTTTATTTAAGTGATCAAATCAATAATTTTATTGAAAAACAAAACAATTCTTTAAATATAGATATTATAAATGATGGTGAAAGAATATTAGATACTGGTGGTGGTATATATAATTTAATTAAAAAATCTGAGGAAGAAGATTTTCTTACTTTGAATCCAGATACTTTATGGAATTCAAATTATATGAATACATTTTTTGAAATGGAAAAATTTTATTTTAAAAATAAAATAAAAAATTTACTTATGGTGGTAAAAAAAAACAGAAGTTTTGACACTCGATTTAAAGGAGATTTTAATTTGAATAATGGCAAACTATACAAAGAAAGTAAAAATGAATTTATATATACCGGTTGTCAGATATTAAATAGAAAAATATTTGAAAAAGTGGAAAATAATATTTTTTCAATGTCTGAAATTTGGAATGATTTATTAGATAAAAAAGAATTATATGGATATGAAAGTTTAAGTGAATTTACCCATGTAACAGACATTGATATATATAATAAATTGAATTAATTAAATTTAATTAAATCTTTTGCCCTTTCCTGATCTAAATATTTTGCATCTAATAATTTAATATTATCATCAAATTTTAAAATTAGAGGATTGCCTGTTGGAATTTCTAAATTTGAAATTTCTTCATTATTTATTTCAAATAAAAATTTGCAGAGAGATCTAATAGAATTTCCATGAGCAGAAATTATAACATTTTCACTTATCTTTTTTTCTATATGTTTTTTGAAATATGGAATTACTCTATCATATGTATCTTTTAATGACTCAGTGTCAGGTATTTTTTCTTTTGGTATATTTTTATAAATTTCAATATTTAAAGGATGATAAGGATTGTTTTTACTTAAAGGATCTGGAGGCATATCCCAAGATCTTCTAAAAATATGAATTTTATCTTCACCTAATTTTTTTTTCATTTCATCTTTGTTTAAACCAGTTAAAGATCCGTAATGTCTTTCATTCAATTCCCATGCTTTAACTATTTTATCATCTTTAATTCTCATAGTGTTCAATATCAATTTTAAAGTATTAATAGCTCTTTTTTGATAAGAACAAAAAAAATGTTCAATACTTACATCAAGTTTTTTTATTAATTCACCCGCTTTGCAAGCCTCAAGTTTTCCTTTGGGTGCTAAATCGACATCCACCCAACCGGTAAATCTATTTTCTAAATTCCATTCACTTTGTCCATGTCTTACAAGTATAAGATGACTCATATATGAAAATTTAATATAGAATAATTATGAAAATATTAAAGAATTCATTTTACGTATTAAACATTATACTAATTATTTTCTATTTATATCCAGGAAGTATTATGGGATGTTTCTTGTATAATGATTGTTATATTCAACCTCAGCTAACAAGAGATTTTTTAGTTTCCTCCAATCATTTTTATGTTTTTTTTATTTTATCAGCTATAGGATTTTTATCTTTTTCAAAAGATTTAAAAAAAATATCCTATTATTTAATATCATTATCAATACTTTTAGAATTACTTCATATAATTATCCCCATCAGGAGTTTTGAAGTTGCAGATTTACTTGGAAATATATTGGGAGTATTATTATCTTTAATTTTATTTAAATTATTTATTTTTAGGAGGTTAAAGTGAGTACTTTTGAGGAAAGAGAAAAAAGTTTTGAAAAAAAGTTTGTACATGATGAAGAACTGCAGTTTAAAGTAAGCGCTCGTAGAAATAAATATTTAGGTCAATGGGTTTCACAAATTTTAGGTAAAGATTCTGATCAGGAAAAAGAATATATAGAAGCGGTAATAAAAGCTGATTTTGCAGAAGCAGGAGATGACGATGTATTTAGAAAAGTTAAAGAAGATCTGAAAGATCATAATATTTTAGACGAAGACATTAGAAAAAAAATGGATGAGCTTAATGAAAAAGCTAAGTCTGATTTTAAATAATTTTGCATTTATTTTATTTTTTATAAGCACATCAAATTCTTACTGTTTTGAAATTAAAGCCACTTTTTTTGGCAAAGGTTTGGATAGAGTTATAGATGGAGATACAATTCAAATAGGTAAAAAAAAAATTAGATTTTCAGGCATTGATGCACCAGAGAGTTTTTACAAAGGCAAACAACAGATTTGTTACGATGGTAAAAATAAAATTTATTGCGGAAAAATATCAAAAGAAAAACTTATCAAAATAATAAAAAATAGGCGATTAATGTGTAGAGGTAAAGAGATTGATAGATACGGTAGATATTTGGCAGAATGTTTTTTAATCGGCTACAAGGAAACGAGCGTATCAAGCATCATGGTTAGAAGCGGTTATGCTTTTGATTATCCAAAATATTCTAAAAAAAAATACTTTAAAGATCAAGAATACGCTAAATCAAATAAGTTAGGAATTTGGAATTACGAATTTAAATATCCTTGGGAATGGAGAAGAAATTACAAGAAATACAAAAAATTCACAGTAGGATACAATGAAAAATAATTTATAAAGTAATTAGTGATTCATAAATATAAATTTTTAATTATATTATTTTTTTTAATTTCGGCATGTTCTTCAATTCCTAAAAATACTGCTGATGGTTGTTCTATATTTTCAGAAAGATATCTTTGGTACAAACACGCAAAAAAAACAGAACAAAAATGGGGAACGCCTATTTATTTACAATTAGCTATAATAAAAATGGAATCAGATTTTGACTGGCTAGCAAAGCCTGCTAGAAAAAAAATTTTTAAAGTTATTCCCTATAAAAGACCGTCCAGCTCTTTTGGTTATTCACAGGCAGTTAAAGGAACTTGGAAACAATATAAAGATGAGACAGGCAACAAGTTAGCTAGAAGAACAAGGTTTAAAGATAGTGTTGATTTCATAGGATGGTACACAAATAAAACTGAAAAAATTCTTAAAATATCCAAAAAGGATACATTCAGGCAATATATTGCATATCACGAAGGATGGGGAAATTATAAAAATTATAAAAAAAAACAAAAAGTTATATTGCTTGCAAAAAAAGTCGAAAATCAATCTAATAAATATAAAAAACAACTCGATAAATGTAGCAAGTCACTAACTACTAAAAAATATATATTTTTTTAATTTAATTGATTTTTTAACTCTATATCTACCGCATCAATTCTTTTTGTATTCTTTGCTAAAGTTAAATACATCGTTGGAGTTACATACAATGTAAAGAAAGTAGAGATAATCATTCCACCTAATATGGTTGCTCCTACTGCTAATCTAGATCCTTCGCCAGCTCCAGGACCAATATTACCGATAACTAGTGGAAGCATTGCTATCATTGTACTTAGAGAAGTCATTATGATCGGTCGAATTCTAAGCTGACAAGCTTTTATTAAAGCATCATGAATATTAACTCCAGTTGTTCTTATCTGGTTAGTGTAATCTACAATTAAAATACTATTTTTTGTAGAAATACCAATTAGAATGATTAAAGCAATTTGTGAAAATATATTAACTGAGCTATTTAAAAGTAAAATAAAAACTAATCCACCAAATACTGCAAGTGGTACGGTAAGGATAATTATAAATGGGTGAACAAAAGAATTAAACGTTGCTGCCATTACTAAGTAGGCAGTTAATAGCGCAAGTGCAAAAATTAAATATATCTCATTTGTTGTTTCTTTTAATTCTTCTGATTTTCCTTTCCATGTAATTTGATTTTGAGGAGCAACTCTAATCATAACATCCTCCAGGTATTTTATTGCTTCAGTTAATGTATAATCATCTGAAAGTGCTGCTGAAATAGTAACAGCTCTCTGACGGTTATATCTTGGTAATGCTTCTGCAGTTCCTTTTTCTTTGAATTCAACAAGGCTTGCAACAGATACTAGTTTGCCTGTAGTTTCAGATCTAACAAAAATCTTTGATAACCCATCTTTGTCTCTTCTGTCAGCTAAATATTGCTGTAAAATGATTGGATACTCTCTTCCTTCTTTGCTAAAAGAAGTTACTCTTTTTCCACCATATAAAGTCTCAAGAGTTCTTCCTATATTTTCAGTAGATACACCTAAGTCATTCGCTCTATTTTTATTTGTGATTAATTTAACTTCGGGTTTATTTTTTGTATAATCACTCTCTATTCGAGACATGTTTCTGTTTTTTCTTAATTCTCTTAATATATTATTTTGAATTTCCTCTAGTTCCTCATAACTAGATCCATAAATAACCATTTGTACAGGTTTGTTATAGCTTGAAACTCTTATTCCTTGAGGAGATATTGGAAAAGCAAAAGTTTCCGGCACAGAAACTACTTGCCCAATCGCTTCTCTTACTACAATTTGGCTACTTTTTTCTCTGTTTTTCCATTCATCTAATAAAGCAATTATAATAAATGTATTATAGGTTGTTGCTGACCTACCAAAACCCGGAACTCTCATTATTAGTCTTTCATAAGGGCTATCCTCAGCTTGTAGCAACCTCATTATTCTACTTTCGATTATTTGAGCTTTTTCTTGAGTATATTCAAATGAGCTACCCTCATCTGTTGATCCTATTATTAAATAAGAACCCCTATCTTCAGTTGGAATTAATTCTTTTTTTGAAAAATTAAAAAGATAAGCAGATGCTGCAATTATCAAAATTATAAATATTGAAATAGTTTTTTGCTTATTAATCCAATATTGAAGTGAATCAATATAAAATCCAGTAAAAGATCTAAACCCATTATTAAATTTTCTTACAAAAAAATTAATTTTATCTTTTTTATTTAAGAATTTGCTACCTAGCATTGGGGATAAAGTTAAAGCAACAAAAGAAGATACCACAATTGAGAAAGATAACGCGATTGCTGTTTCTTTAAATAATGTTCCTGAAATTCCTTTAATAAAAATTAATGGCAAGAACACCGCAATTAAAATCAATGTGGTTGCAATAATGGCAAAGGTAATTTGTTTAGAACCTTTATATGCTGCAACCAATGGTGTTTCTCCATTTTCTATCCTTGTATAAATAGCATCAGTCATAATTACAGAGTCATCAGTAATTATTCCAATTGCTAAAATAAAACTTAGTAATACAAAAATATTTATAGATAAATCAAATATATACAAACCAAGAAATGAACCAATTAAACTAACTGGCAATGCTACAGCAGGTACAATTACAGCTTTAAGATTACCAAGAAAGAGATAAATAATTAAAACAACCAAAATAAAAGCAATAACCAAACTTTTGTATACTTCTTCAATTGCAGCACCAATGTAAGTAGCTCTATTAAACGCAACTTCTAATTTTAATCCATCTGGCAAAGTTCTATTAAGTTCTTTAATTTTGACTTTTATTTGTTTAGACAGTTCTACTGTTGAAGCACCACTTTTTGCATAAATTCCAATCCCAACAGTTTTTAAATTTACCGCATTTTTTCTTTGTGCTTTGAATAAAGTTTTCTCAGAGACAGGTCCAAATTCAACATTAGCTACATCAGATAAAATAATTACTTTATCTTTGTTTTTTCTCAGAGGTAATTGCTTGATGGTATTTATATTTGTATAAGATTTATCAATATTTAAAGTTAAGTCTTTATTATTTGCTTCTAGAGTCCCTGCTGGAAGGTTTATATTTTCGTTTCTTAAAGCTCTTTCCACTTCTTGAATAGTAAGATTATTTGCAGCTAATTTAATTGGATCTATCCATACTCTAACGCTAAGTTCTCTTAGGCCACCAACTAAAATTCTACCAACATTGGGAACACTTGAAAATGCATCAATTAGATATCTATCAGCATAATCCCCAAGATCTAGATCATCCCAGGTAGGGGATGAAAGTGCTACCCACATAGTAGTTGTGAAACCTGCTGCTTGTTTTAAAATTTGTGGTGGATTTGACTCACTTGGTAAATTGTCTACAACACGTGCAACTCTTTCTCTTATATCGTTAGCAGCATCATCTAAGTCTATATCTGTATTAAATTGAATGTTAATTCTGCTTCTTCCATTTAAAGAATTTGAGTCGATATTTTTAATACCTTCTGCTCCACCTATAACGTCTTCGAGTTTTTGAGTTATTTCTTCATCGACTATTTCTGCTGATGCAGATTTATAATCTGTTTGAACTTGAACTACAGGAGGTTGAATACCATCAGGAAGCTCTCTTACCGGCAACTCTGAAAAAACAAATATACCAAAAATAATTAAGATTAAAGACATGACCCAAGCTACAACAGGTCGTTTAATACTAACTTCAGTTATATACATTTAATTATTTTTTTTCTTTTTCAGATTTTTTAAAAATATTTTTTAACCAATCAAATTTACCTTTTTTTGCTTCACCTTTTTTTGATTTTTTTTTCTTGCCCCAACTAGATTTTCCTTGTTTTTTTTTAGCACCTTTTTCAATAGGTCTTATAGTTAGATTTGGTCTAACTTTTTTTGTTCCTTCGGCAACAATTTTATCACCATTATTTAATCCATCTAAAATTTCTACAAAACCCAAATATCTATCACCTATAGTTACTTTTGTTTTCATTACTTTGTTTTTTTCATTAACTTTATAAATAAATACATTTTCACCTTCGACTATAGTACTTGTGTCAGGTGCACTTAAAGCGTCTCTTACATCATATTTAATTGAAATTTCTAGAAATGAACCAGGTAGTATTTCTCCAGACATATTGTCCATCTTTATTCTGATAGCTAAAGATCTTGTGTCTTCACTTATCCTGCTTGCAAAAGAGTCAATCTCTCCTTTATAAATTTTATTTTTATAACCAGAAAATTTTATATCAACTGGTAAACCTACTTTAATGAATGGTACAAAAATTTCAGGTATATCCACATCACAATAAATTGAACTAGTATCCTCAAGATTAATTAGTATTGAAGATTTTGAAACTTCTATATCCTCAGAGAACTCTCTTTTACCAATAATACCATCAAATGGAGCAATAATTTTTCTATTTTTAAGATTGGCAATGACATCTCCCTTTTTAATTTTTTGATTAAAATTTATTGGTATTAGTATTTCATATTTTTCAATTTTAAATGATTGCGATTGAATTGGAGTTGCAGTTCCGTATGTGCTGATAACATTTTCAAAAACTCTCTCTTGTGTAGCAGTTACTATTATTCCTGGAGGTAGTCTTTTGCTAAATTTTTTTTTGAAGTGATTTCCAATCATTGTTCTTCCGATAATTACGGTTGCAATGATTAAGAAAAATATAATTATTATGCTTGTTATTTTTGTAGATGTTTTCATAATTTAGATTTTGCCATATTCAGCCCAAGAGCCATCGTAAATTTTAGGAGAATATTTATTATTTACTAGAGAATATGCAAGAGCTAAAACGCACGCAGTAACACCAGAACCGCAAGAAAACACCATATTACTGTTTTTTAGATCAATTATTTGATCAAATTTTTTTGAAATATCACTTAAATTTTTAAAAGTATTATCTTCGTTTATCATCTCTTTATACGGCAAGCAAAATGAGTTTGGAATTGAACCACTTCTAACATTTTTTCTAGGATCTGGTTCTTTTCCTTCAAATCTTTCTTTGCTTCTTGCATCTATAACAACAAATTCTTTTTTATTAACATTTTCATCAATTTGATTTTTATTTTTAACTAATTTTTTATTTTCTAATGATTCATATTTAGTTTCAAATATTTCAGTTTTATTATTAGTAATTATTTTTTTTTCTTTTATCCATTTTTTTAAACCTCCATCTAAAACACTAACTAGATTTGGATCGTGACCAAAATAAATAAAATTATACCAGCATCTACATGAGCTTAAAACATCCGAGTCGTCATAAATTATTATCCTATCGTTGTTAGAAATTCCTAGAGAAGATAAAATTTTATTCCAAGTAATTTGATCAGGAAGCATATGAGGTAAATCTGTATTAAGATCAGAATATTTGTCTAAATCAAAAAAAATAGCTTCCGGTATGTGTTTTTGAAGATATTCTTCATAAGAATTTTTCCTAACATTTGGCATATGCCAAGAACAATCTAGTATTTTAACTTTATCTAAGTTGTCTTCAAGCCAATCAGTATTTACTAAAGACATCTTATTTCTTTTCTAGATATTTTTGATGGTATTCTTCCGCCGTACAGTAGTTTTTTACTATAGATAATTTCGTTACAACTTTTCCAGATAATTTTTTATTTTCTTTTTCTATTATTTTTTCTGCAATATCTTTTTGATTTGAATTTAAATAAAATATCTCACTTCTGTATTGTGTTCCAAAATTTGGTCCTTGTGAATTTAAAGTTGTTGAGTCATGAATTTTAAAAAAATATTCTAATATTTGTTCATAAGAAATAATTTTTGGATCAAATTCTAATTTAACAACTTCGGCATGATTTGTTTTATCTGTACAAACTTCTTTGTATGTTGTTTGAGCATTATTTCCTCCACAGTATCCAACTTCAGTTTTAATTATACCATTTAGTTTGCTAAATTTAATTTCTGGTCCCCAAAAACATCCCGAAGCTAAAATTGCTATTTCCATTGATAAATATTTTAATTAATTTAAAGTTAAACGTATGCTTTCAAAAAATCAATTAGGCTTTTTGTACATGTTTATCTCAGTTTGTGCATTTTCTCTAATGGATGCTATCGTTAAGTGGTCAGATGCCTATCCTGTCGGACAAGTATTATTTTTTAGAGGTTTTTGTGGAATGATACCTATTTTTTTTCTTATCCCAAGAGAGAGATATTTTGATTTTTATAAAACAAATAGACCTTTACTTCACTTCAAGAGATGTTTAGCTGGATTGATTGCAATAGTTGCTATTTTTATTGCTTTACGAAAACTTCCATTAGCTACTGTTGTTAGTATTTCGTTTGCTGCTCCGATATTTACAACAATTCTTTCAATTTTCTTTTTAAAAGAAAAAGTAGGCTTATATCGATGGTTAGCTGTTTTTGTAGGATTTATTGGAATTATTATAATTTCAGAACCAGGATTTAGTTCTCTTAACTTATACTATCTTTATCCAATTATTTTTTGTCTAGGGCTTTCTTATGTAGCAATTGCTATAAGACAACTGTCTTCAACAGAACCAGTTTGGCTTATTGGTTTTTATTTTTCTTTTTCAATAATGATTATAAGTTTTTTTTCTTTTTATCAGGGATGGATATTGCCAAATTTAAAAGATTTATTTTTATTATCTATGGTAGGAATTCTAGGCGGCTTAGCAAATTTATGGCTTACTCAATCATATAAATTATCAGAAGTTACTTTAGTCACACCTTTAAAATATTTAGCATTGGTATTTGGAATAGTTTTTGGTTATTTATTTTGGGATGAGATCCCAACAATAAAAACATTAATGGGTGCCACATTAGTTATTGTTTCATCATTCATAATTTTTAGAAGAGAAATTTATCTGAAAAAACAAGTTTCTATAACTCGACATGAGTAACTCGCCAACATATTGGAACAAGGCGAAAAAATACCTTATGAAAAAAGATGAGGTTATGAAAAATTTAATTAAAAAGTATTCAGACAAAAATTTGACTACTAGGAAAGATGTTTTTTTCTCTCTATGCAAAAGTATAATTGGACAACAAATAAGTGTTGCGGCCGCTAATTCCGTATTTATCAAATTTAAATTGTCATGCAAAGGAAAGATAAATCCAAAAAATGTTAATCTTTTAAAAACTTCAAATTTAAAAAAATGTGGACTTAGTAGACAAAAAGCAAAAGGTATAAAGGAATTATCTAAGAAATTTCTAAATAAATCTTTTAATCCAAAATTAATTAATAATATGACCGATGAAGAGGCAATAGAATATTTATCTAACTTAAGGCAGATTGGAAAATGGTCGGCTGAAATGATTTTATTATTTACTTATAATAGATCAAATATATGGCCCATCCAAGATATTGGTTTATTAAGAGCAATTTCAAATAATTATAAAAAAAAATATTTACCACCAAAAAACTTTGTAAAAAAACTCAATATAAAATTTTCCCCTTACTGTTCGGTTGCAACATGGTATTTGTGGCGTTCAATTGACAATGAGCCTATTCAGTACTAAACCCTTCAATTACTTGCATATGTCTTATTGTAGTTTTTTTAGCTAGATCCCAACCTGCTTGATATTCATTAGAATCGTGACATTCGATTGCTTTTTCGTAGCTAGGAAATTCCCAAACTACTGTTCTTGAAAAGCTATCTCCTTCATAAACTTTATATTTTCCTCCTCTAACAAGCGGTATACCACCATAACTTTTAATAATGGGGGTTACAGTTTCGGCATATTTTTTTAGATTTTCTTGATTTTCAATTTTTTTATACAAACTTATCCAATATCCTTTCATTATAAAATCTCCTTTTTAATTTTTTTTATTTATGATACCAAATTTCATAGTGAAAAAATTAATTATTAATTTATCAAAATTCTTGTTTCTATCGATTATTTTTCTTTCTGTTTTTACGCAAGTTAAATCAGATGAAAAATATGATAAAGGAAAGACAATTTTCTTAGAACAGGGAAATTGTGCAGCTTGCCATACACTTTTGGATGCGGGATCAGATGAAAATATTGGACCAAATTTAAATGAAATTAGACCTGATATAATGAGAGTAATTGTTGCTGTTACAAATGGAATAGGTGTTATGCCAGCATATCAAGGGGAATTATCGCAAGAAGAAATTGAAGCTGTAGCCCATTACGTATCGGTAAGTTCTGAATAATTATAAGAATTTTTTTACTTGTAATTTTTTATCCAATGTTTTGCAATGTCTATTCTTTTACATATCCAAACATCTTTAAAGCTTAAGACATAATTCAAAAATTTTTTTAACGATTGAATCCTTCCAGGTCTTCCAATTAATCTGCAATGCAAACCAACAGACATCATTTTAGGTGATTTTTTTCCTTCGAGATAAAGTGCATCAAAACTATCTTTTAAATATTTAAAAAATTGATCTCCAGAATTAAAACCTTGGTTTGTTGCAAATCTCATATCATTATTATCAAGAGTATATGGAATCATTAATTGTTTTTTCTTTCCTTTTTTTATCCAATAAGGAAGATCGTCACTATATGTATCGCTACAATACAGAAATCCACCATTTTCAAGAACTAAATCTAATGTATTTGGACTACATCTACCCGTGTACCATCCCAATGGTTTATTGCCGAATATTTTTTTTATTGATTTTATAGCAAGCTTCATATCTTTTCTTTCTTTTGCTTTAGAAACATTTTGATAATCAATCCATCTCCATCCATGAGAAGCAACTTCATAATTAGCTTTTGTAATTGCTTGACAAATTTCTTTATTTCTTTCTAGAGCCATTCCAACTCCAAAAATAGTCAAAGGAATTTTTTTTTTATTGAATAAATCATGAATTCTCCAAAATCCTCTTCTTGATCCATATTCATAAATTGATTCCATATTGAGGTGTCGCCCTCTAATTGGTTTTGCACCTATAATTTCTGATAAAAAAATTTCAGAGTGCTTATCTCCATGTAAAATGTTACTCTCTCCACCTTCTTCATAATTAAGTACAAATTGTAGAGCTAATTTTGCGTTACGAGGCCACTTAACCTTTATTTTTTTTGAACCATAGCCAATCATATCTCTTGGATATTTTTTTTTCATTTTTTAAAATAAATTTTATCTTTTTTAAATTTATGAATAACTAGGTTATTTCCTTTTCCTTTTCTATCAATAATCAGAAAGTTCATATTTTTAATAGATATTAATGGAAAATGCCAAATTCCAGGCTTGTAATTTATACCAGTTTGTTTTGGAACTATGAACGATTTTATCTTGTTTATATTTGGTTTATTTCCTTTTGGAGCAACAAATACAAAAAATTTTGTATCTTCCATTGGTATAAATGCTTGGCTTCCCAAAGGATGTTTTTCCATCATATCAATCCTCATAGGAAATCTTCTTTTTTTAGCCTTAAAAATGCTAACTATTGGATTACCTCTTTTCGTAGAGGTATCTATCTTCATTAAATCATGAAATCTTTTTGCATAACCATTATTTATACTCATTGGTTTTCTTTTTGATGTATCAATTAAATCTCCAAATTTAGAAAATCTTTTTTTGGTTATTTTTATTGGTTTAATTACTTTCATTTCACAAAATTTCCAAAAGCTCTTATTCTTGAAATACCACCGTCAGGATAGATATTTATTCTCAATAAATTTTCTTTATTTCTTCTAAGAAGAAATTTTTTAAAAACATGTTTTTTATTTGCTAATAATTTCGATTTATTCAAAATATATTTCCATTTCTTCGAATTTTTCACAATAAAGTTATTTGATACATTTTTTGCTATATTTGCAGTTTGTATTGAGCATGTGTCAGGATAGTTTCCTTTAAAATGGTGAGTATCTATTTCTAATTTTTTAATCAAACCAGATTTTCCAAACTTAATTATTAGCCAGTCAAAGTTTTTTCCTCTACTTCTTCTTGTTTCCCAACCATCACCCATATTTTTTGCTTTACCAGGCGCTATAATATTTTCAGCTCTACCAAAATGTTCATTATTACAACCAATGATTGAAGCTCCATTTAAAACAGAAGTTAAATTAATATTTTTTTTATTTAGATTTATCTTTTCCATATTAATTTTTCCATAAAGTCTAATTCTTGCAATCCCACCATCTGGAAATATATTTAATCTAATGTAATTAAAAATTGATCTATTTTTTGAAGTAAAGTTGTGGTTTTTATTTGGTCCAAGTTTTTTTTTACCAAATACCGTAAACCATTTTGTATTTTTATTTGGTTTATTTTTGCTAAAACACCCATCTACTGATGCATAAGTTGGCTGGTTCCCATTAAAGTGAGTTGTATCAATATCTACATTAAATATTTTTCCTGGTTTTCCTAATTTTAAAATAAGATAGTCATATCCTTTTGATCTTCTTCTTCTTGTTTCCCATCCATCCATCCACTTTCCATGTTTATCAAATAAACCTTCTCTAAAAATTGGATTATCAGTTTTTAAAATTCTATGAGCGGGTGCAAAAAAATCATCCGTTCTAAAAATTACCTTAGATCCAATTCTTGGATCTGCCAAATTAATCATTTTACCACTTATAAATTTTTTCATTTGCTTGATATTTCATTAAGACGAAAACTTGCAATTTTTTTTACTTGTTTCTTTGCTTCTAGAAATTCAATTTCTACATCATTTAAAATTCTTTGTCTAAAATTATTTAATATTTCATTTTTATTTTTACCTTTGACAGCAATAATAAACGGGAAATTGAACTTTTTTTTATATTCGAGATTCAATTTTTTAAATTCTTCATATTCATCATTTGAACATTTATTTAATTTTGCTGAAGCTTGTTCTGATTTAGATTCCGAGGTTAATTTTTTTGCTACAGCTAACTCAGGATGAGAGTTCAAAATTTCCAATATTTTGTCCTTTTTATAAGCTTCATATATATTTAGCATTTTTAAAATAATATCATTAAAATCTTTGAATGGTTTCAATTCAAAAGTTTCTAAAGCCACAGACTCAGTTTTTTCAAAAACATTACCAAATATTGACAAAAAATCAGACTTGTTAAGATCGTTAATGTTATCTATTGTTCTCATTTAAGTTTTAATAATTTAAGTTTAAAATTTAAATGATACTATAATCTTATGACAAAGCTAACAACTCATGTTTTAGATGTATATTCAGGTAAACCTGGCAAAGGAATTTCTGTTGATTTGTATTATATAAATAATTCAGAAAGAAAAAAAATAACTTCAGTGAAGTTAAACAATGATGGCAGAGCGGACCATCCTTTAGTGCAAGGTGAAAATTTTATTAAAGGAAAATATGAATTAATTTTTTATATTGGTGATTATTTTAAAAATATATCTTCAGATAAAGACATTCCTTTTCTTGATGATGTAGTAATTAGATTTGGTATTTCAAATCCTTCGGAACATTACCATGTTCCTTTACTAGTTTCACCTTGGAGTTATTCTACTTATAGAGGTAGTTAAGTGATATCAGACACTGTCAAATTTTTACTGAATGATAAAATTTTAGAAATTAATAATCCGAATCCAAATCAAACAATACTTAATTATGTACGAACAGAAATAAAAAAAACTGGAACAAAAGAAGGATGTGCCGAAGGTGGTTGTGGTGCATGCACTGTAGTACTTGGCGAATTAGTGAATGGTGAAGTAAAATATAGTGCCATTAATTCTTGTATTTCATTTGTTCCGTCTTTGAATGGCAAACAACTTTTGATTGTTGAAGATTTAGTTTCTAATGATGGAAAGCTGCATCCAGTTCAAGATGCAATGGTTAAATTTCATGGTTCTCAATGTGGTTTTTGTACTCCTGGTTTTGTTATGTCTTTATTCTCAATGTTTAAAAATAATAAAAGTTACGACGGTGAATTAATAAAAGATTCAATTTCAGGAAATTTATGCCGTTGTACTGGTTATAGACCAATAATTGATGCAGCTAAAAGTTTAAACAAAGTAGATAAAAAAGATGAGTTTAGTAAAAATAAAAATAAAATTATTAAACTTTTAAAAAAAATTAAAACAAAAAATATTTATATTAATAATGAGGATAAAAAGTTTTTTTCTCCTAAAACAATTAAAGATTTAAAAAATATTATTAAAAAAAATTCAAATTTAAGTTTTCTTGCTGGAGGAACAGATTTATCTTTAACAGTGACTAAAGAAAGAAAAGAAATATCATGTATAGTAAACTTAAAAGAAATAAGAGAATTGGATTTTATTAGAGTTAATAAAAATTATATTGAAGTAGGAGCCACAACTTCTTTAATTGAATTTGAAAATGAAATTAAAAAATATTACCCAGATTTTTATTCAGTATTAAAAAGATATGGATCTGTTCAGATAAGAAGTGTAGGCACAATAGGTGGCAATATTGCTACTGCATCACCTATTGGTGATACTTTGCCAATTTTATTATCTCTAAATGCAGAGGTCTTAATTGAAGGAATAAATAAAAGAAAATTAGTACCAATCAATAATTTTTTTATTGGTTATAGAAAAACTAAACTTAAAAAAAATGAATTTATTCGTTCAATAAAAATACCATTATTTAAGAAAAATATTTTTAAAGCATTCAAAATATCAAAGAGATTTGATGATGATATTTCATCAATCTGTGGTTCCTTTAATTTTGAAATTATCAATAATAAAATTAAGAAAGCGTATATTGCGTATGGGGGTATGGCAGCAGTACCAAAAAGAGCAAGAGCGTGCGAAGAAATTCTTAAAAATAAACTATTAACAATTAATACGTTTATAAAAGCAAAAGATTATTTAGAGAAAGATTTTATGCCGATTGGTGATATGAGAGCCAGTAAAGAATATAGGTTAGAGGTAGCTAAAAATTTATTAATTAAATGTTTCGTAGAAATAAATACAAAAAAGTTAACTAGAGTTATTTAAATGAGCAAAGAAAATTATATTGAAGAAATTAGGCCACACGATAGTGCTTACAAACATGTTAGTGGATATGCTAAATATACAGATGATATCCAAGAACCAATAGGCACTTTATATGGAGCAATTGGTTTAAGTAAAAAAGCACATGCGACAATTAAAAAAATCGATTTAAGGGAAGTTTATAAAAGCAATGGTGTTATTTCAGTTGTTACTTACAATGATATTCCTGGAAGAAATGATGTTGGACCAGTTTTTGATGGAGATCCTATATTTCCAAAAAATAAAGTAGAGTTTTACGGTCAGCCATTATTTGCTGTAGCTGCTACTTCTACTGAGCTTGCAAGAAAAGCAGTATTAAAAGCTAAAATTTTATATAGAGATTTAAAACCAATAATTACAATTCAAGAGGCAATAAATAAAAAAAATTTTTTGTTTAAGCCAAAGAAAATTAAAAAAGGCAATCCATCAAAAAAAATAAAAGCATCTAAAAATAGTTTAAAAGGCAATTTTACAACAGGAAGCCAAGAACATTTTTATTTAGAGGGACAAGCAGCCTTTGTAATACCTAAAGAGGATAATAATCTTTTAGTTTATAGCTCAACACAACATCCATCTGAAACACAACAATTAATCGCAAAAATGTTAAATCAAAAAAGCAATTCAGTTAATGTAGTAGTCAGAAGAATAGGAGGTGGTTTTGGAGGAAAAGAAACTAATTTTATGACCGCATGTGTTTGTTCATTGTTGGCAAGAAAAACAGGTAAGCCAGTAAAACTAAGATTAGACAGAGATGATGATATAATTTTAACTGGAAAAAGACATGAGTTTTTTTCTGAATATGAAGTTGGTTTTAATGATGATGGCGTTATAAAAGGTTTAAAGGTAAATCTATCTTCAAATTGTGGAATGTCACCTGATTTATCTGCAGCAATCAACGAGCGTGCGTTACTTCATATAGATAATGCATATTATATTTCAGATATTGAGTTAACTAATTATTTGTGTAAAACAAATATTTGCTCTTCAACAGCTTTTAGAGGTTTTGGGGGAAACCAAGGCATGATGGCAATTGAAAATATTGTGGACAATATTGCAAGATATTTAAACAAAGACCCACTAGAAATTAGAAAAAAAAATTTTTATCAAAATAATAAAAAAAATATAACTCATTATGGAATGAGCATTCAAGACAATGTAATTAATGAGATATTTAGAAAGTTAGAAAAAAAATCAAATTATAAAAAAAGATATTTAGAGATAAAAAAATTTAATGAAAAAAATAAATTTAAAAAGAGAGGTATAGCGATAACTCCTGTAAAATTTGGAATTTCATTTACAACAATACACTTAAATCAAGCTGGAGCACTAGTTCATATTTATACTGATGGAAGTGTACATCTAAACCATGGTGGAATAGAAATGGGGCAAGGCACACATACCAAAATTGCGCAGCTTGTTGCTAATTCTTTTGGATTACCTTATAGTTTGGTTCATATTTCATCGACAAACACATCAAAAGTTCCAAACACTTCTGCAAGTGCAGCTTCTTCAACAACAGACTTAAATGGTGCGGCTGCATTAAATGCTGTTGAAAAAATTAAAACAAATTTAGAAAATTTTATAAAAAAAAAATACAAAATTTATAATCATGAAGCAGAATATAAAGATCAATATATAAGATTCGGCAATAGAAGTTTTGAATTCAGAAAAATTATTCAAGAAGCTTATCTAAATAGAGTGTCTCTTTCGTCATCAGGTTTTTATTCTACACCAAAAATAAAATTTAATAAAAAAAGATTTAAAGGAAGGCCTTTCCTATATTTTTGTTATGGCGCTGCTGTTTCTGAAGTTACAATAGATACATTAACTGGTGAAAATGTTTTAGAAAGAGTTGATATTTTACATGATGCTGGAAAACCAATTAATCCAGCTCTCGAATTGGGTCAGATAGAAGGTGGTTTTGTTCAAGGGCAAGGATGGTTAACAATTGAAGAATTGAATTGGAAATCTAATGGTCAAATTACGACTTTTTCTCCATCAACATACAAAATACCTGCAGTAAGTGATATTCCTAAAAAATTTAATGTTGAAATATTTAAAGAGGGTTTAAATAAAGAGCAAGTAGTAAACAAAGCAAAAACAACTGGAGAACCTCCATTAATGTTAGCTATGAGTGTTTTTTTTGCAATCAAAGACGCAGTTTCCTCAATTGGAAATTATCAAATTGCACCAGAACTCAATGCACCAGCAACTCCTGAAAGAATTTTAATGAGTATTAACAAAATTAAAAATAAAATAAAAAATCAAAATGGAAGATAAAAAAAAATTTATGGCAAAAGCCATTGAACTTTCTATAAATAGTGCAAACACTATTGGTGGACCCTTTGGAAGTGTCATAGTTAAGGATAACAAGATTATTGCAGAGGGTTCTAATAAAGTGACCTCTTCAAATGATCCAACTGCCCATGGAGAGATTGTAGCAATTCGAGAGGCTTGTAAAAAATTAAACACTTTTGATTTGTCAGGTTGTGAAATTTATACATCTTGTGAACCTTGTCCAATGTGTCTTTCTGCAATTTATTGGTCAAGATTAGATAAAATATATTATGCAAATACAAGAGAAGATGCAAAAAAGATAGACTTTGATGACTCATTTATTTATTTAGAAATTCCAAAAAAAATAGGTGATAGAAAAATAAAAATGATACAAATGCTTAGAGATGAAGCTTTAAATGCATTTGAAATTTGGGATAAAAAAGTAGATAAAATAAAATATTAAATGGAATTTTTACCTTATACAATTAAATGGCTAGAAGTTATTTTAAGATGGGGCCATGTATTATTTGCAATATTGTGGGTAGGTAATAGTTTTTTATTTAATTACTTAGACAACAATTTAAATAAAAATATAACAAGTGATGATATCGATGGTGAAGGATATCTGATGCATTCTGGTTTTTTTTATAAGCTATCAAGGTTAAAAACATCACCACCTCAGGATTATTTAAATAGATTAGTAATCTTTAAATGGCAAAGTTACTTAACTTTTGTAACTGGAATGTTGCTCTTAGTTGTAATTTATTATTATAATGCTGGTGTATTAATGGTTGATAAACGTGTTTTATTAATACCTCCTAGTTATGCCATTATTATCTCGCTTTTATCATTAATTGTTTCTTGGTTTGTTTATGATCTTTTGTGTAAATCTAAATTGATTGAAAATAATATATTATTTATTTCTACAGCAATCATTTTGCTAGCACTTGTTTCTTTTGGTCTGACTAAATTATTTGGACCAAAATTTGCAATTTTAAGTGTTGGATTGATTATAGGCACTAATATGTTTGGCAATGTTTTTACGGTAATTATACCTAATCAAATGAACATAATTAGTAGTAGCGAAAGAGGTGAAAAATTTGATATGAGTCTATCCTTAGCAGCTAAACAACGATCAATTCATAATAATTATTCCACTTTTTTAGTATTATTTATAATGCTTTCTGGGCATTCTAGTTTTTTAGTTTATCACCAATATAATTGGTTAATATTATGTGCGATAGCTGTTATATCTGGGGTGGCAAGACATTATTTTAACTTAAGAGGAAGAAACATTCACAGGTTGTATATTTTAATTTCTTCAATAATAGCACTTATCGTTCTTGCAGTTTTAGTTTTATTATTTAAATAATTAATAAAAAAAATTATGTCCGAAAAATTAATTGTTAGCTGGGATGAATATAACAAGACAGTTGAAAAACTTGCAATACAGATTCATGATAGTGGCTATAAGCCAACAATACTGATTGGTATTATGCGTGGAGCGGCTCCGATGATTGATGTACTAAGTAGAATTTTTAAATTAAAATGCGCTTACCTTGCGGTTGAGTCTTATAGTGGAAAAGGAGTAGAAGATGAACAAGGTGATATTGTTTTCTCCAGAGAAATGAGTTCAATTGCTCCAAACATGGGTGGAAGAATACTTTTGTGTGATGATTTATCAGATACAGGAATTACATTTAATAAAAGTATAGATTGGTTAAAAAAATATGAACCAATAAAAAATAAGATAGAAGAAATTAAAACAGCAACCCTATTCAAAAAAAAGAAATCAACTTTTGAACCAGATTTTTGTGCCAACAAGCTTCCTGATAATCCTTGGATTGTACAGCCTTTTGAAATTTATGAAGAATTAAGAATTGAAGATATAAAAAAAAGACATCAGAAATAAAAAAGGCCAGCTTAAAAACTGGCCTTTTAAATTTAAATTTTATTATGTAAAATTATTTAGGTATATCTCCCTCAACACCTTTTACATAAGTCATCATACCTGCAAGCATTCCATCGTCAGCAGTTTTACCTTCAGCTACCATTAAATTACCTTTTTGGTCATAAATTGGTCCAGTGAAAGAATGAACTTTACCCGATGCTAAATCTTTCTCGAGTTGATTAACTTTAGCTCTTACGTCAGCTGGAATTGCAGAGTCTAGATCCGATATAACTACCATACCATCACCTATACCATGCCAAGTATCTTTTTGATTCCATGTTCCATTATCTACAGCTTTAACTCTATCTACATAGTAAGGACCCCAGTTGTTTTCAACTGAAGTTAATACAGCTTTAGGAGCAAATTTGTCCATATCACTAGCTTGTCCAAAAGCAAATATTCCCGCTTTTTCAGCAATCTGAACTATAGCAGTACTATCGGTGTGTTGAGCAATAATATCAGCACCTTGATCAATTAATGCCTTAGCTGCTTCTGCTTCCTTACCTGGATCATACCAAGTAAAAGCCCAAACAATTTTTGTTTTTATGTTTGGATTTACTTTTTGAGCTGCTAGAGTAAATGAGTTAATACCTCTAATTACTTCTGGAATTGGAAAAGATGCAACATATCCAATAACATTAGATTTTGTCATTGATCCGGCAATTGTTCCTAAGATAGTTCTACCTTCATAGAATCTAGCTGCATAGGTTGAAACATTTGAATGTTCTCTTTTATATCCAGTGGCATGTTCAAACTTTACTTTAGGAAACTCTTTAGCAACTTTGTTAGTTGGATTCATATATCCAAAACTAGTTGTAAAGATAATATCATGACCAGAATTAGCTAATTGTCTAAGAACCCTCTCGGCATCAGCACTTTCTGGGACACCTTCCACATATGTTGTTTTATATCCGGCAGCTTCCACAGCTTTTCTTCCTACGTCATGCTGATATGTCCATCCATGGTCACCAGTAGGACCAATGTAAACAAATGCTGCTTTAACGTCTTTTGCAACAGCTGACACAGTTAATGTAAATAAGAAAACCAAAGAAGATACCAAAGAACGAATAAATATTTTATGCATAAATTTATATTCCTTTTTTGTTTTTTTTAAAAAATTAAATCTAAAGTAAATTATTCAAAAAAAAATAACTATTTTAAATTAATTATCTTTATAAAATGATTTACCCAAAGAACTTGGTGTACTTAGTCTTATTTTTCTACTATCACGAGAAATTACAACTAATACTATTATTGTTACTATATAAGGAAGGGCTGTCAAAAACTGTACAGGAATTCTCACTCCAATTGCTTGCATATGAAATTGAATTATGGTTAATCCACCAAAAATCATTGCACCAATTAAAATTTTAATTGGGTTCCATGTAGAGAATACTACTAGAGCTAATGCGATCCAACCTCTTCCACCAGTCATATTTTCAATCCATTGTGGGGTATAAATCATTGATAAATATGCACCGCCAAGTCCACACATTGCTCCTCCATAAAGAATACATAAGTAACGAACTAACCTAACATTTATTCCTTGGTTTGATGCTGAATCAGGCGAGTCTCCTACAGCTCTTACGATCAATCCTATTTTTGTTTTTTTTAAAAAATAGTTAGTGATAAAAGGTAAAGCAAAAGCAAAATAAAATACAATTGAATGTCCAAATAATATTGGGCTTAAAAAAGGTATTGCATCTTTTAAGCTTCCAAATAAAACAGGAAACTCTTTTCCAGGAATACCAACAAAGTTCTTTCCAATCATTGCAGATATTCCAATCCCAAATATAGTAAGTGCTAAACCAGTAGCTACGTGATTTGTTATTAAAGTTTGGGTAAGAAATGCAAAAATTGTTGAAATTAAAACTCCAGCTAACATTGCACCAAAGACTGCTATAATCAAACTTCCAGTAACAGTCATTAGTGCGAAACCTGAAATAGCTCCGATGATCATCATTCCTTCAACGCCAAGGTTTAGAACTCCTGATCTTTCTGTAATAAGCTCCCCACAAGACGCTAAAATCAAAGGTACTGCAGAGGCCATTATTGATGTAATTATTAGTCCAACAAAATTTATATCTATGATCATTTTTTTGAACCTATAAATTTAATCTTGAAAAAGAGTAAATAGTCTGAAGCAAGAAGAAAAAATAAAATCATTCCTTGAAAAACTTGACCAGTATATTTTGGTATTTGCATAAATATTTGAGCTGTTTCTGCACCTAAATAGGTTATTGCAACAACTAATGATGCGAAAATTATTCCAACAGGATTTAAACGACCTAAAAATGCAACAATTATTGCAGTAAAACCATAATCTGGAGATACTTCTCTATGAAGTTGTCCGATAGGTCCAGTTATTTCCCCAACTCCTGCGAGGCCCGCGCAAGCACCACTTATTAAAAAAACGAGGATAATCATTTTTTTGCCTTTGTAGCCAGCATATTTAGCTGTTTTCAAACTAAAACCTGAAACTTTCATTTGAAATCCTAAATATGTCTTATCAAAAATAAACCAGCTTATAACTACTGCAGCTAAAGCTAAAAATATTCCAGCATGAATTCTTAATCCCTCTACCAATAATGGAAGTCTTGCAGAGTCACTAAATTGTCTGGTTTCTGGAAAATTAAATCCTTCTGGATTACTCCACGGTCCAACAACAAGATAGTCTAAAATTAATTTTGAAACATATACCAACATAAGACTAACTAATATTTCGTTTGTATTAAAGTAAGTTTTTAAGATTGCAGGTATTGATGCATAAAGCATGCCACCTATTGCACCAGCTAATATTACTATTGGAAGAATATAAAATCCCTCTTGATCATAAAATAACAAAGCAACTCCTCCTGAAACTATAGCTCCAAAAGTTAATTGGCCTTCAGCTCCAATATTCCAATTATTACTTTTAAAACAAAAAGATAAACCAATCGCTATTAGGCAAAGTGGTGTAGCTTTTAAGAGTAATTCACTGAAACCATACATGTCTGCAATTGGAACTATGAAAAAAAACTTTAGAGATTCAAAAGGTTTAAATCCTAAAATATAAAAAATTAAACCTCCTGCTACTAATGTCAGAAAAATTGCTAAAACAGGTGTAAGAAAAAATATAGTTCTTGAAGGCTGATCTCTTTTTACAATTTTAATCAATTTCTCCTCCTCCCATAAGTATTCCAAGTTTTTCAGGTGTTACTTCATTTGCATTCATTATTTTTGACAATTTACCCTTATATATAACGCAAATTTTATCGCTTAGTTTTAACAATTCGTCAGTATCAGTAGATATTAGAATAACTGATTTTTTTTGTTCATTAATTTTAATTAAAGTTTCATGAATATAATTTATTGCTCCAACATCTAGTCCCCAAGTAGGATTAAAACATATTAAAAGTTCTGGAGATGTTATTAATTCTCTTCCTATAATTAATTTTTGTAAATTTCCTCCTGATAAAAATTGGCTTTTTAATTCAACATTGTCTGTATTTACTGAAAAATCTGAAAGAATTTTTTGAGAATGTTCTTTTATTTTTTTTTCATTTATCAAACCATTATTAAAAAAATTTGATGACTTAAAATTATTTAAAGCAACATTTTCAAATATTTTCATTTGTGGAATAGCCGCTTGCTCCATTCGATCTTCAGGAGAAAATGCCATTAAATATTCTCTTCTTTCTTGAGGGTTAAGATTTCCTATAGGATTATCATTAAAAATGATGGAATCTTTTTCTGAAACAATCTCTCCACTTAAAACTTGAAATAATTCACTTTGACCATTTCCGGAAATGCCAGCTATACCTAGGCATTCTCCACGATTTACTTCAAAGTTTATTTTTTTCAGATTAGTTTCAAATGGATCTTCACTACTATAATTTAGATTTGATATCTTAATTAACTGTTCTTTAGATTTTTCATTAGATATTTTTTTTTTAATAGTTTTTAAATTTTGACCAATCATTTTATTTGCCAATGTTTCAATTTTTTCATTAATGATTTTGCTTACAGATACAAGCTGACCTTTTCTCATAACGGCAACTTCATCGCAAATTGACATAACCTCTTTAAGTTTGTGAGTTATATAAATAATCAAAATACCTTCTTCTGAAAATTGTTTTAACGATGAAAACAGTTCGATGGTTTCTTGTTCTGTTAAAACCGAGGTTGGCTCATCCATAATCAGCACATCGGGACTTCTTATTAAACATCTAATTATTTCCACTTTCTGTTTTTGACCAGCCGAAAGATTTAAAACAGGAATATCTAAATCAATAGAAAAATTGTACTTTTTCATTATTGATTGTATTTTTTCTCTTAAATTTTCTCTAGTTTCATTTGAATCTATAATAAGATTTTCAAAGACAGATAAAGTTTCAAACAAATTAAAGTGCTGAAATACCATGCCAATCTTATTTTTTTTAGCATCGATTGGTGATTTTAATTTTAAAACTTTATTATTTAAAAATATTTGACCTTCGTCAGGCATTATTACACCTGAAAGAATTTTTACTAAGGTAGATTTTCCAGCTCCATTTTCTCCAAGTAGAGCATAAATTTTTCCACTTTCAAATTCTAACGAAATGTTATCATTTGCAACACATCCTGGATAAATTTTAGTTACATTAGATATTTTTAGATTTGTGTTCATGGCTTATTTCAAGGGTATAGAGCTTTTTTCTTTTGATGACTGATATTTATTTGATAAATCAATATATGTTTTTTTAATTTTATTAAATGAATCTGTTAATTTTTTTTATTATCAGTTTTTAATTCATCTATTAAACTATTAATACCATAACTTTTCCAGTATGAATTTTCTTTCTTATATTTTCCATTAGCAATGTTAAAAACTTCTTTAAGTATGTTTAAATCATGAGGAATATTAAATTCATCAGAAGTCGATTCATATGGAAAAAGGTAATAAAAATTATCAAAACCCGAGAAGGTAATAGCGCTCAAACATAAACTGCAAGGCTCATGAGAGCTTAAGAATATGCAATTTTTTTCATTAGGTCTCATTTTTTTATCTAATTCGTAAAATTTTTTTAATGTGTGAATTTCACCATGCCATAAAGGATTTTTTGTTTCATTATTTGACCCCGCAACCACCAATGAGTAATCATCTTTTTTTATTATAGCAGCGCCAAAAATCTTATTACCCAAATCAACCCCATCATATGTTAAGGGCAAAATGTCATTTTTAAAAACTTCTAAAAATCTATCTAATAGTATTTCACTCATATATTTGAAATATCAAATAAAAACCACATTTGTTAGTATAATTAAACTCAATAATAAATAATTTAATAATACAACTTAAAAGTTAGTATTTGATTATTATTAAAAATGGTAAGTTTAATTAATGAAACATTTTAAAACTATATTTAGTTTATTAATTATTTTAATTTTATTCTCCGGTTGTCAGACAATTAAAAAAAAATCAGATGAAGTGGCTGAAAAAGAAAATGAGAAGTATGGTCTTTTTGTTGGCAAAGTAGTAAATGAGATGAAATTGGAGTTGGGGGCGCCAACGGAAGATTTTGTTAATGAAGTTGGCAATGAAATATTAGTTTATAAGACAAAGAAATACGGCATACCTTGCGAGAGAAAATTTGAAGTTAATGCAAGTGGTGTAATAGTTGGTTTTTCTTCAAGTGGTTGCATTTAAATATTAAAAAAAATAAAATACGCTCAATTTAGGTTTTAAAATAGCAGAAAAATAAGGATATTTTTGATCTTATTTTTTTTAGTTTTACAATTGAGCAAGTAATAAATATAATTTTTTAATAAATTTTAGAGGAGGATATATGGCTAGAAAAAAAGCTTCAAAAAGAGCTTCAAGCTCAGGAGCTACTAACAAAAAATTGCCACTGAATCAATCAATACCTTTAGGTATTCAGCATGTATTTGCAATGTTTGCTGGGAATATAACAGTTCCACTGATTGTTGCTGGCGTGTTTGGAGTAACGACTGGAGAAAAGATTTTTTTAATTCAAATGGCACTATTTGCTGCAGGTGTAGCAACAATAATACAAACAGTGGGCTATAAAAATATAGGATCAAGGCTTCCAATAATACAAGGAACAAGTTTTGCCTTCATACCAATAATGCTACCTTTCAAAGCTTTTGGCTTAGGAGCTATATTCACAGCTGCATTTATAGGTGGAATTTTTCAAATATGGATTGGTAAAATGTTAAAACCAATTCGTCACATGTTTCCTCCGTTAGTAACAGGGGTAGTTGTGTTAATGATTGGTTTTAGTCTTCTTAAAGTTGGATTTAAATATGCTGGTGGTGGAGTATGGTTGATGGACAATAAGCCAGAAATATTTGCAAACTGGCATCACCTAAGTATAGCAGGTACAGTTTTAATAGTTGCACTTCTAACAAATCTAAAAGGAAGAGGAATGGTTTCAGCCGCTTCTATTCTAATTGGAATAATTGCAGGCTTTATAGTTGCTGCCTTACTAGGAGAAGTTAGATGGGCAAAAATTGCAGCTGCTGACTGGTTTGCATTTCCAATGCCTTTGCAATACGGAATAGACTTTGTATGGGGTGCTGTAATATTAATGTTGTTTATGTCTATAGTAACAACAATTGAAACTATAGGAGACATTAGTGCAACCACAATGGGTGGAGCAAACAGAGAGGCTACTGATAAAGAACTTTCAGGAGGTATAATGGCTGATG
The DNA here is from genome assembly GCA_902550805.1 of uncultured Pelagibacteraceae bacterium. GTDB lineage: Bacteria > Pseudomonadota > Alphaproteobacteria > Pelagibacterales > Pelagibacteraceae > Pelagibacter. Next base: position 2,955 of record CACDAL010000004.1, on the reverse strand, counting down.
GAGTTGGAACGGCTTTTGCATCAATTTTTAATGCTATGCCTAATACTTCTTATTCACAAAATGCAGGCCTTGTTGCTTTTACGGGAGTAATTAGTAGACACGTAGGAACAGTTGCTGGTGTTATTTTAATTTTATTAGGTTTATTTCCAAAACTTGGTGGAATTATTGCCGCAATGCCGGATTCTGTAATTGGAGGAGCGGCTATTATTATGTTTGGATTAATTGTTGGAGCAGGAATCAAATTGATTTCAAAATCAGACATGAGCCAAAGAAATATTTTAATACTAGCTTTATCACTTTCTTTTGGAATAGGTTTGAATGCTTTTCCTGAGTTTGTTGCTCACATTCCAGATTTTGGAATAAAATTAAGATTGTTGCTAACAACAGGTTTAATACCTGCTGGTTTGTTAGCATTTATTTTGAACGCATCATTACCAAAAAAATAAATTTTTTTAATACTTGTGGGGAGAAATCCCCACAAGCAAGGTTTTGCTTATTTAATTTCAATAAGTCTTTTCTTCTTATGATCCGGTAAAATTCTTTCACAAGCTATTGTTAAAAGACCATCTTTAAGTTCTGCACTGCCAACTTTTACATCATCTGCAATTGTAAATGATCTTGCAAATTGTCTTTGAGAAATACCTTTATGTATTATTTCACCGTCTGCATTGTTATCTTCTGATTTACTAATTTGCTTTGTTCTTACAGTTAATAAATTATCTTCAAACTCTACCTCGACATCTTTTTTATTAAAACCAGCAAGAGCAACCTCTATTGAGTAATTGTCCTTTCCAGTTTTTCTTATATTGTAAGGTGGATAATTTGATTGAACGCTCAAACTACCGTTACCCAACATATTTTCAAATTGATCAAACATATCGTCAAAACCAATTGAAAACGGTCTAAGTGAATTGAAAATTGATAGATCCTTACTTGTCATAATATCCTCCTTTTTTTAAGCAAGTTTATTTCTTTATAGATCCCATTAGGCAACCTATGAAATTTATATGGGTATTATTTTATTTTTTTCAAGAAGTTAAATTTATAACTTATTTGTAATTTTAAGAACAAATGCATAATCAATTGTTATTTCTTCAATAGCCCCATCCCTTCCAGACTTTCCACCATGACCTGCATTCATTTCAGTTTTTAATAATAATAAGTTGTTGTCCGTTTTATATTCTCTTAATCTTGCAGTAAATTTTGTAGGTTCATCAAATAATACTCTATTATCACTTAGACTAGTTGTGATTAACATATTTGGATAGTCCATTTTTTTTATATTGTGATAAGGAGCATAAGAGTAAATATAATCAAAATGTTCTTTATTATCTTTTGCGTTTCCAAATTCATCAAATTCTCCAACAGTTAAGGGTAACGAATGGTCTAGATTAGTCGTTAATGAGTCTACAAAAGGAACTGCCATAATTATTCCTAAAAATAATTCAGGCGATTGATTAACTACAGCCCCCATTAATAAGCCTCCAGCTGATCCGCCCATTCCTATAATTTTTCCTTTGGATGTATATTGTTTATTAATTAAAAATTTTCCAACTGCAATATAATCTTCAAAAGTATTTTTTTTATTTAATAGTTTTCCTTCTTTCCACCACTTCATTCCTTTTTCCATACCTCCTCTAATATGAGCCGTAACCCAAATAATATTTCTATCAATTAAACTTAGTCTAGTTGATGAAAAACCGGGAGACATTGAGTTTCCATAAGATCCATAGCCGTATAAAAGCATGTTAGCTGTGCCGTCTATTTTTGTATTTTTATGTCTTGTGATTGTTATTGGTATTAATCTTCCATCATGAGAAGGACATTCTAATCTTTCAACGATATAATCATCAGGATTGTGTCCTGAAGGAATTTCTTGTTCTTTTACTAGTTTTCTATCTTTAGTTTTTAAATTATATAAGTATGTTCTTCCAGGTGTTTTAGGAGAAGAATAAGAAAGATGAACTAGATCAGTGTTTTTATCTTTTTGTATTAAAGAAATACTTGGGACAATTACTTTTTCATCAGAAAAAATTATTTCTTCTTCTTCGTTTGTTTTTGGATTTCTTAAAAATAATTTACCCAGTGCATTAGAAGTTTCAGATCTAATGATCCAGTCTTTTAAAAAAACTAATCCACCAATTAGCACTTCATTTTTTGCAGGGATAAATGTCTCCCAATTTTGTTCAGTTATATTTTTACATTTATCAATTTTAAAATCTTCTGCTTCTTCATTTGTATGTTTATAAAAAATATTATTCCATGAATTTACACCATAAATTATTCCTCTTTTTCTTTTTTGAATTAATTTAGGTTTAGGATTTTCTTCATTTGCATTAAAATAGTATTGTTCAGAAGTATTGTGATCTGAAGTTAAAATAAAAAAATATTTTTCATCAGAACTTAATCCAATACTAACGGTGAAAGCTTCACTTTTTTCCTCAAAAATTAATTTATCTTCTTTTACTGAAGTTCCTAATTTGTGCCTGAAGATTTTTCTTGGTCTATGATGTTCGTCTAACTTAGAGTAAAAAATATAATTATCATTTAAGCTAAATTCTATACTTCCGCTTGTTTCTTCTATTTTTTCAGTGATTAATTTTTGAGTTTTAATATCTCTTATATATATCGTATAATATTCTGAGCCTTTAAGATCTAACGAATAAGCAAGGTATTTATCATTATAACTTACTTCTAAATCTCCTAATCCAAAATATTCAGTATTTAATTTTTCTTTCTCTTTGTCTCCGTTCCAAATTTCTTCAATATCTTTTGTTCCAATTTTTTTTCTAAGTTTAATTGAGTAATTTCCTTGTGTTGTTGTTTTAGTCCAATATTCATAATTTCTATCTTTAAATGGCAGAGACTCATCGTCTAATTTTATTCTTTCTTTAATTTCATTAAAAAGTTTTTTTCGAAGATTTATTGTATCTTTCATTTCATTTTCAAAATACT
>CACDAL010000003.1 GCA_902550805.1 uncultured Pelagibacteraceae bacterium | reverse complement strand
GATAAAAAAATACTGTTAGTTAATAAAATTTACAATGGTAAAAATATTAATGATGTTGAATTAATTAATAATTTAATTATGGATTTAAAAGAAAATTATGAAGATAAATGGAAATCAATAAATAAATTTAATAAATCAATATCATTACCAATAAGATTATCAGTTGATTCTAAAAATATTGAATTATCCAAAAAATTGGAAAATACCCTTTTTTCAATTGATCTTGTTTCTCACTTCAAAATAGAAAAATTTAATAATAAACAAACTATTTATAAAATCATATATAATAGTTCTCCTGATAGATTTATAGAAAATATGTTACAATTTAAATTTAATATACAAACATCTGAAGAGATTTGGAAATTAAAATGAGAGAATTAAATCAATTATTATTAGACTTGGATCATAAAAAGAATTTTAACGATCATGATTATTATGTTTCAAAAAGTAATTATTTTGCCTTTAGCATTATTGATAAATGGCCCAAGTGGGAAAAAAAAATACTTAATATATATGGTGAAAAATTTTCTGGAAAAACTCATCTTGCAAATATATTTAGATCAAAAAGTAATGCTCTATTAATAAATAACAGCAATATCAAAGATGATATATTTAAAAAAGTAAAGTTATTCGAAAGTATAATTATTGATGATTTTAAAAATAATTTTGATGAAAAGATTATTTATTCTATTTTTAACTTAGTTGATCAAGATAATAAATATCTTCTTATAAATTCTGAAAAACCGTTTAATGAAATTGGATTCAAGCTTCCTGATATGATTTCAAGATCCAAAAATTGTCTTTTAGCTGAATTAGAGAGTCCTGATGATGACTTAATTTTTGCAATAATTATTAAGAACTTTTCTGATCGTCAAATTAAATTAGAAAAAAAAATTATTGAATTTATAATCAATAGGATTGATAGATCCTATAGCAAAATATATGAATTTATATATAAGATTGATGAACTAAGTTTAAAAAAAAAGAAACCAATTAATTTAAAAACAATTAAAGAAATTTTATAAAATTGAATAAATATAGAACACATACTTGCGGTGAGTTAAACCAAAGTCACAAAGGGGATAAAATTATCTTATCAGGCTGGATAAATAAAAAAAGAGATCACGGCAATTTATTATTCATAGACTTGAGAGATAATTATGGATTAACTCAATGCGTTATAGATAAGGATAATGTAATTTTTAAAGAAATAGAAAAACTTCCTTTAGAAACAGTTATAAAAATTGAAGGAAAGGTCATAGAAAGAACAAAAGAAACGGTAAATAAAAAAATTGAAACTGGACAGATAGAAATTTCGATAGAAAATTTTGAATCTTTAGGCTCAACTAAAGAATTACCCATGCCAGTATTTTCAGACCAAGAATATGCCGAAGAAATTAGACTTAAATATAGGTTTTTAGATCTTAGGAGAAAAAAAATTCATCAAAATATAATTTTAAGATCAAAAGTAATATCATTTATAAGATCGGAAATGCAAAAATTTGGTTTTTTAGAATTCCAAACTCCAATTTTGACTTCCTCAAGTCCCGAAGGAGCTAGAGATTTTTTAGTTCCAAGCAGATTGAACCCGGGAAAATTTTATGCACTACCACAAGCTCCACAACAATTTAAACAATTAATTATGGTTTCAGGTTTTGATAAATATTTTCAAATTGCACCTTGTTTTAGAGACGAAGATGCAAGAGCAGACAGAAGTCCTGGAGAATTCTATCAATTAGATATTGAAATGTCTTTTGTGGAACAAGAAGATATTTTCAATATTGTAGAAAAATTATTTATTAACCTTTTTAAAAATTTTTCAGATAAAAAAATTCTTCATGAGAAGTTTCCTAAAATTTCATATGAAGACGCAATGTTGAAGTATGGTTCAGATAAACCTGATCTTAGAAATCCTTTAATTATTTCCGATATAACAAAAATATTTTATAGAGAAGATATTAAATTTGAAATCTTTAAAAAACTCGTTAAATCAGGATCTGTAGTTAGGTGTTTAGTAACAAAAAATACGAAAGATAAACCAAGAAGTTTTTTTGATGGAATAGATAAATGGGCAAAAGAACAAGGCTCTTCTGGACTAGCTTATTTTACTTTAGAAAAAAATGATACAATTTCTGGCAAAGGACCCGTCGGAAAATTTTTTTCAGAAGATTCAATATTAGAAATTATGAAACAAACAAAAGCTGAAATAGGTGATACAATATTATTATCATGTGGAAAACAACACGATGTAGAGAAAATTTTAAGCCAAACCAGAGCAAAACTAGCAAATGAACTTAATTTAATAGATGACAATTGCTTTTCTTTTTGTTGGGTTGTTGATTATCCAATTTTTGAAATAGATGAAGTATCAAATAAAATTATATTTAGTCATAATCCGTTTTCTATGCCTCAAGGAGATATTAATAATATTGATCTTTCCAAACCCTTAAATCTTAAAGCCTATCAATATGATATTGTTTGCAATGGAATTGAGTTATCATCTGGAGCGATAAGAAATCACATTCCTGAATTGATGTATAAATTGTTTGAAATTGCCGGCTACTCCAAAAATAATGTTGATGAAAATTTTAGCGGAATGATAAATGCTTTAAGTTATGGAGCTCCTCCACACGGAGGTATAGCGCCTGGACTAGATAGAATAGTTATGTTGCTTGCGGATGAAAAAAATATTAGAGAAGTTACAATGTTTCCAATGAATCAGAACGCTCAAGATTTGATGATGAATGCACCTTCTAATGTAAGTGATCAACAACTGAAAGAATTAAACTTGGCAATTAGAAAAAAAAGTTAATTATTTTTTCCCTTTGAGATTTATTCTTATATCCGAAAGATCTACCAGTTTTCTTTTATAATCACTCCTTACGAATCCTTTGCTTGTTATATCTTTAACAAGTTTTAAGAATTGACTTTGATCTTCAGTATTCTCATCAGTTAAATCATCTGCTTTTTCATTACTACCAATAGACGGAGTATGGGCCAAGTCTTCTCTGTTTAGATAAGAAATAGCAAGTTCCCTAAAAATATAATCTAATATTGAAGTTGCACTCAAAATACGATCATTTCCAAAAACTTTCCCAGAAGGTTCGAACTTGGTGTCTACATAAGCATTTACAAATTCATCAAGCGGCACGCCATATTGTAAACCTAGCGATATAGCTATAGCAAAGTTATTCATTAAGGCTTTGACTAATTCACCTTCTTTACTTGTATCTATAAATATTTCTCCAATTTTACCATCTTCATACTCGCCGGTATGAAGATACACTTTGTGATCACCTACAGAAGCTTTCTGAATGTATCCTTTTCTTCTATCAGGCATGCTAAATCTTTTACCAATTTTCTCATTAAGGTTTTTTACAAATCCTTCATTTAATTTTGGATTTTGTTTTTTTGAATTTTTTGAAACTATTGAGCTTGGCTCATTTTCAATTACTTCAATATTATTATCATCAATTTTATCAAGATTTTTTGTTTTTCTATTGTCTAGTTTGACATCTAATATTTCAAATTTGCCATCTTCTCTTTTTTCCAAATTTTGAATATTCTTTTCATCAATATTATCAAGATAATTGGTTACTTTAAAACTACAAGTGTAGTAAGTTTCAACTAAAAATTTTGCCATTCTGTACCCTATTTATAAAAATTGAATCTTTAATAAATTATGTATATACAAAATTAATTTTTAGTCTAATTTATTTTTTACAATTTTGGATTGAAAAAAATTTAAATTTTTATGTTGACAATCTTTAAAGAACTTTTCACTTGGTGGAATCGGCAAACTTTAGGTACAAGAATTAATACACTTTTTTTTGGAAAATTGATTGGTGAAGACAGTAGTGGGAATAAATATTATGAAAACAAATCAGGAAGAAGGTGGGTTATTTATAATGGAGAAATTGAAGCAACAAAAATACCCAACGAATGGTATTCATGGATTCATCACACAAACAATAAAATAGAAAATTTTCACGAATTAAAAAAATATAAATGGCAGAAGGAACATTTATCAAATCAAACCGGATTAGAAAGTTCATATCATCCTAAAAAAAATAAAAATGCTGTTAAAAAAAAGTATATTTCTTGGAATAACTAAGATAATTTTTTATTTATTTTTCATTATTCAAATTGCTGTTTTTAACTCATATTCAGACACTCTAGAGGTAAATGAAAAATTTGCCGAATTAGATATTTTAGATAAGGTAAGTTCAAAAACTTCTAATATTAATATTACAATAGGTGAAGAGATTATTTTTCAGAATTTAATTATTAGCGTTTTAAAATGTCGCAATTCTAAATTCGATGACGACCCTGAAGTTACAGCTTATATGACAGTAAGAGATTTAACAATGAAAGATAAAGATAAAGTTTATATTTTTAATGACTGGACTTTTGCCTCTAGCCCAGCAGTTAGGCCATTCGATCATCCTGTTTATGATATATGGCTTAAAAATTGTTATTCCTAAATTATCTTTTCATTATCAAGCCAACTAACATTAAAGTTTGAGGAAATAAATTTTTTATGTTCCAGTAGTATTTTGTGCAAATCTATTGTTGTTTGTATGCCTTCTATTACAAATTCATCTAAAGATCTCTTCATTCTTTGCATGGCTTCAGTTCTATTTCTTCCATGACAAATTAGTTTACAAATCATACTATCATAGTAGGGTGTAACTTTATAACCTTGGTAAATAGAACCATCAACTCTTGTCCTAAAACCAGAAGGCTGATGACACATTATTATTGTTCCAGGAGAAGGTTGAAAGTTTTTGCTAGCGTCTTCCGCATTTATTCTACATTCTATAGCATGACCTCTGGGTTTTATATCTTCTTGTTTTAACGCTGTTTCACCATTAAAAGCAATCCAAATTTGTTCTTTTATAATATCTATTCCTGTAACCACTTCAGTAACTGGGTGTTCAACTTGAACTCTTGTATTCATTTCTAAAAAATAAAATTTATTATCTTCATAAATAAACTCTACTGTGCCAGCTCCCTCATAACCAATTTGGCTAACCATTTTAACAGTTCTATCAAAAAGGTCTTTTCTTAATTCGTCATTTAATATTGGACTAGGCGTTTCTTCTATAAGTTTTTGATGTCTTCTTTGAACCGAACAATCTCTTTCGTGCAAATGTACAGTTCGATTACTTCCTGATAAAACTTGAACTTCTATATGTCTTGGATTTTGAAAGAATTTCTCAATATAAACTTCATCATTTCCAAAAAATTTTTTTGCTTCTAGTTTTGCTGTTAAAAATAAATCTTCAAATTCCTCTTCTTTGTTTACTATTTTCATTCCTTTTCCACCACCACCACCAGCAGCTTTTATAAGTATTGGAAATCCAATATTTTTTATTATTTTTTTTGCTTCATTTATATCTGAAACACCGCTCTCTGAACCTTCAATTACAGGCAAACCAAATTTTTTTGCAATTTTTTTTGCTTGAATTTTATCTCCCATCATTTTTATTAATTTTGAAGATGGTCCAATAAATTTAATTTTGTAATCTTCTAGAATTTTTGCAAATTCTGCATTTTCAGATAGAAAACCATATCCTGGATGAACTGCTTCAGCATTTGTTAGTTCAATTGCAGACATTATTGCAGGTATATTCAGATAACTATTTGCAGGTTGATGGGAGCCGACGCAGACACTTTCATCAGCCAATCTTACGTGCATGCTATCTTTATCGACATCCGAGTGGATCGCTACAGTTGAAATACCCCATTCCTTACAAGCTCTAATTATTCTGACAGCTATCTCACCTCTATTTGCAATTAATATTTTTTTGAACATTATTCAAGAATTGCAATTTTTTGGCCAAACTCAACTGGTTGACCATCTTCAACACAAATTTCCTTAACAATACCATCTGATGATGAAGGAACGTGGTTCATTGTTTTCATCGCCTCAACGATCATTAGAGTGTCGCCTTTTTTAATTTTTTTTCCTATTTCTGCAAATTTTTTCCCTCCAGGCTCTGCTGCAAGATAAGCGGTGCCAACTATAGGACTTTTTATAACTATGCCAGAAACTTCAATTTCTTTTTCAATATTATTTTCTTTACTATCGATATCAATTCCCTTTAATGATTTCTTTAGATCTTCTAAAGCTTGTATTAGTTTGACAATTATTTTTTTATCAATTTCCATTTTTTAGCAACTCATGCATTGCATTTATGGCAAAAATATAACCTTTTGTACCAAGCCCAAAAATTCCCCCTGTAACTACACCGCTAATTAGAGATTTATGCCTAAATTCCTCCCTTTTATAGATATTTGATATATGGAGTTCTATTATAGGTTTTTTAAAAATGTTTAGAGCATCTCTTATAGCTACAGAAGTATGAGTGTATCCTCCGGCATTAATAATAATTCCATCATAGGTATTTCTTGCTTCTTGTATAATATTAACTATTTCACCTTCAATATTTGATTGTTTTAATTCCAATTCTATTTTAAGTTCTTTTGATTTTTTTAAGGAGATTTCTTCTAAAAATTTATAATCTTCTTTTCCATATTGAGATTGTTCTCTTTCTCCTAATAAGTTAAGATTGGGACCATTAATAATTATAATTTTATTCACAAAAACCTTATATTATATGAATAAAAAAAATAAAATAAAAATAAGAGTTAATGGTAAACAAATTACCGTAAATACAAAATATTCAATTAAAAATCTTATTGAAAAGTTGAAAATACCAATCAATAAGGTTGCTATAGAACTTAATAGAGAAATTATTAATAAAAAAAAAATTAACAATATAATCTTAAAAAAACAAGATAAGATAGAAATTGTACATTTTATAGGCGGAGGTTAATGAAAAAGGATAACTTTATAGTAGCCAAAAAAAAATTTTCATCTAGGCTTATTGTTGGTACAGGCAAGTATCAAAATATGGCTGAATGCGCCAAGGCAATTAAAATATCTGGCGCGGATATTGTTACAGTTGCAGTTAGAAGAGTAAATATTTCCAATAAATCTAAACCAAGACTTATGGATTATATTAATCCAAAAAAGATTACTTATTTACCTAATACAGCAGGTTGTTTTACTGCTGAAGAAGCGTTACGAACGTTAAGACTTGCAAGAGAAATTGGTGGATGGAAATTAGTTAAATTGGAAGTTTTAGGAGATAAGAAAAATTTATTTCCAGAAATGATTGAAACTCTTAAATCAACTGAAATTTTAACAAAAGAAGGTTTTAATGTAATGGTTTATTGTAATGATGACCCTCTTATGGCAAAAAGATTAGAAAATGTTGGAGCATCTGCTATCATGCCATTAGCTGCACCAATTGGATCTGGGCTAGGAATTCAAAATAAAACAAATCTTAAAATTCTTAGAAATCAAACAAAACTTCCTTTGATTGTTGATGCGGGAATTGGCCAGGCGTCAGACGCGACACAATCAATGGAGCTAGGTTGCGATGGAGTTTTAATTAACACAGCTATCGCTAGAGCAAAAGATCCTTTTAAAATGGCAGAAGCAATGAAATTTGCCGTAATAGCAGGAAGAAAATCATTTCTCTCAGGAAGAATTCAACCTAATTTTTATGGTTCATCATCAACCAGCAATAAGGGGATTATTTAGTTTTTTTAGATAAAAAATTTTTTTTAAATTTTTTTTTTTTATAATTTTTTTTCTGACTTTTTTTGTTTATTATTTTTATATTTTTTTTTTCAATTAAATGTTTTTGTAAAGTTTCTAATTTTTCTATATTTTCTAAAATTTTTCCAGATTTAGATTTCAATTGGATTAAAAATTCTGATAAATTTAATTCTGAGTTAGGCATTATGTTGATTTTAGTTTTATTTTTTTTCTCAAAATATTTAACATCTTCTTTAAAATGATTTTCAATAAATTCAGCGATTTTTGTATTAATCTTTAGATCTACGATTTTTGCGTTATTTTCTAAAGATTTAATCTCAATCATTTTTAAAATTTTCAGAGAGAAAGATTCGTTTGTAAGTCTAATTGCCCATTTTACATAACTTTCTCTTAATCTTTGTCTAGACATTTCTAATAGACCAAAATTACTTATTCTTCCGATTTGTATTCTCGCTCTATCATTTCTACATTTTTCTTTAAGTCTTCTTTCTACTTGTTTTCTATTGTTAAAATTTAACATGTCTATAAAATCAATAATAATTAAACCTGAAAGATCTCTAATTTTAATTTGTCTTGCAATTTCTTCTGCAGCCTCAAGGTTTGTATCTAAAGCGGTGCTTTCAACATTTTTTTGTCTTATAGATTTTCCAGAATTTACATCAATAGACACTAAAGCTTCTGTTGGATTAATTACCAAATATCCACCAGAATTAAGCTTTACTTCAGATTTAAATATTTCAAATAGTTTTATATCAATTTTTTCTTTAAAGAATAAAGGTAGCTTATCTCGATATTTTTTAACTTTTTTCAGTTGTTTGGGCATCATGAATTTAATGTAGTTTTTTGCTTTTTGATAACCTTCATTTCCTTCTACAATTATATTTTGAGTTTCATCATCATACATATCTCTTATGCTTCTTTTTATAATATCGCTTTCTTGATGTATTAAAGATGGAGCTATAGAATTCATGGCATTTTCTTTTATTGAATTCCAAACTGAAATTAAATTTTTAAGATCATTATCTATTTCATTTTTAGTTTTATTTGATCCTGCGGTTCTAACAATAATTCCCATTTCTTTAGGAATCTCAATTTCATTTAATATATTTCTGATTTTTTTTCTTTCTCCCGGATTAAATATTTTTCTAGATATTCCACCACCTTTTGCAGTGTTTGGCATCAAAACAATATATTTTCCCGCTATAGATATAAAAGTGCTTAATGCGGCTCCTTTTAATCCTCTCTCATCTTTAAGAACTTGAATTAATATAACTTGATTAGGTTTTATAACTTCTTGAATTTTATATCTTTTTGAAGGGAATCTTTTTTGATTTTTCTTTTCATCTTTATTATCTTCTTCTGTTTTATCGACTGGATCCTTAAAATTTAATTCATCTTCACCTTCAAGAATTTTATTTTCGATTGTTTCACTTTCTTTTGATAGTTCCTCTCTAACTTTTTCTTCTTCCTCTTTAATTTTTTTTAAATCACTTTGAGGCAATTGGTAATAATCAGATTGAATGTCATTGAAAGACAAAAAGCCATGTCTATCTCGTCCAAAATCCACAAATGCCGCTTGAAGAGAAGGTTCGATTCTACTTACTTTTCCTAAATATATATTATTTTTTATGAGTGTGTTATTGACGCTTTCATATTCATAATCTTCAATATGATTTTCATTTTTAAGCACAACTCTAGTTTCATTTGGATGCGATGCATCAATGTATAAATTTTTTGACATAAATTTTGGTTTTTTTTCATAGGTTTATTTATAAATTCTGTTGCCTTAACAATAACAAATTCATTTAATAAATTAAACCAAAATGAACAAATTATTGAAAAAATTTATAGTTTTATTGATAGTAATTTCTATTACATTTCTGATATCTCTTATTTTTATACTTTGGATATACTCAAATAAGCTGCCGGATTACAAATATTTAAAAAGCTATAAACCGCCTGTTTCTAGCAAAGTTTATTCAGGAAATGGAGTGCTAGTAAGTGATTTTTCTTCTGAGAAAAGAATTTTTGTTCCATATAGAGCTATACCACATAAAATTGTAAATTCTTTTTTATCTGCCGAAGATAAAAATTTTTTTAAACATCCAGGAGTTGATGCTAAAGGCGTCATAAGAGCTATTAAAAATAATATTTATAATATTTTAAATTCAAAAAGACTTGAAGGTGCTTCGACAATCACTCAACAAGTAGCAAAAAATTTTCTATTAACTAATGAAGTAAGCTTCGATAGAAAAATTAAGGAGGCAATTTTAGCATTTAGGATTGAAAGGGCTCTATCAAAAGAAAGAATTTTGGAGTTATATTTAAATCAAATTTATTTAGGAGAAGGAAGCTATGGAATAGCATCAGCGAGTCTAAGATATTTTGATAAATCTATAAGTGAACTAAATTATTCAGAAGCTGCACTATTAGCAGCACTTCCTAAGGCTCCAAGCAAATATAATCCATATAAAAATATTGAATTAGCCGAAAGAAGAAGAAATTTGGTTATTAACAATCTTCTTGAAAATTCATACATTAATAAAAAACAATACAATAGATTAATTAATTCAAAAATAATTTTAAAAAAAAGAAAAAGAATATATTTAGAAGATTCAAGATATTTTGTTGAAGATGTAAGAAAAAACGTTATCGATCAATATGGCTTTGATCAAGTTTACAAACAAGGTTTTAATATAAAAACTCCTCTAAATCTAAAACTACAAAATATTGCCACTAGATCTTTGAGAAAAGGGTTGGAAAGTTATAATAGAAGGAAAGGTTGGAGAGGTTCATTGGTTAATAAAAAGTTAAATGATGATTGGAGCAAAAACTTAGAAAAGTTTAAATTAGAAAAATCTATAGGATGGGAAATAGCTATTGTTAAGAGAATAGATAAGTTTGAAACTGTTATAGAAACAACAAATAAGCAAACAGGTGTAATTAGATTTAAAAATATCAATTGGACAAGAAAAAATTTTAATGAATTGTTTGAACTTGGAGATTTAATTTATGTAAGAAAAATAACTGAAGGCATATATAGCTTACAACAACTTCCTAAAGCTAACGGTGCTATTGTAGTAATGGATCCATATACTGGTAGAGTTCTAGCAATGTCTGGAGGATTTAGTTTTAAAAAAAGTGAATTTAATAGAGCCACTCAAGCTTTTAGACAGCCAGGATCTGCATTTAAACCATTTATTTATGCATTGGCTCTAGAAAATGATTTTACTCCATCAACTTTAATTCTTGATGCCCCAATAGTTATAGATCAAGGAAGTGATTTAAAAATGTGGAAACCAGAAAATTATGGTAAAAAATTTTATGGACCTTCAACATTACGAACAGGTGTTGAAAAATCTAGGAATTTGATGACAGTTAGAGTTGCCCAAGATCTTGGAATTGATAAAATAATAAGTTTTTCAAAAAAACTTAATATTTATGAAAATCCACAAGAACTTATGTCAATTTCTCTTGGCTCTGCAGAAACAACATTGTTAAAAATTACATCAGCATATTGTTCCTTTGTTAATGGGGGTAAATTAGTAAACCCCATATTAATTGATAGAATTCAAGATAGCGCAGGAAATACAATTTTTAATAATGAAAAAAGATTTTGTGATAGTTGTGATAAAATTTCTTTTAAAGGACAACAAATTCCAAAAATTAAAAATAATTTTCAACAAATTTTCTCTCCTCAGACAGCTTATCAAATGACATCCATACTAGAAGGGGTAATAAAACGAGGCACGGGAAAAGGTTTAAGAGATTTGAATTTAGAACTCGCCGGAAAGACTGGAACGACAAATAAAAATACAGATACTTGGTTTATAGGATTTACATCAAATTTAGTAATAGGCGTCTATGTAGGTCACGATAATCCAAAAAGTCTTGGAAAATATGAAACCGGGTCGAAAACTGCGATGCCGATATTTAAAAGTTTTATTAAAAATGCTGTTAATAATTACGAAGCCAGACCATTTAAAGTAGCAAAAGGTATTAAAATGATGGTTGTTGACGCAAATAGTGGGAAAAAAGCGAATTTTAGATCAAAAAAAACCATTATAGAAGTATTTAAAAAAGAAAAAATTGAAAATGAAATAAATATTGGTATTGATGATTTAAATTATAAAATTTCGAAAAATAATATTTTAAAGTTTTACTAATGGAACAAGATATTGAAAATTATAAGTCAGAAGTTAATAAGATAAGTCAAAGAGTAAAGGAGTTTCTTTGAAAAGCGAAAGATTGCTTCGACACTTAGTAAATTAAATCATTACATAGAAAACCCCAAGTTCTGGGAAAATAGAAAAGAAGCGGAAAAGATACTAAAAGAAAAAAAAAATTATGATTTTTTAATCAATACTTTCTCAGAATCTCAAAAAGAAGAGAGAAATTTATATGATATTTTTCTTTTAGCTAAAGAAGAAAACGATAAACAAATTTTAGAAGAAACATTAAATAATTATAAAAATCTAAAAGAAGTAGTTAAAAAATTAGAAATTAAATGTTTTTTATCTAACGAAAATGATGTTTTAGATAGTTATTTGGAATTTCATGCAGGAGCAGGCGGAACAGAAAGTCAAGATTGGGCAGAAATGCTAAGAAGAATGTATATGAAATGGGCTTCAAATAAAGGATATAATTCAGAGTTGATCAGTGAACATCGAGGAGATGAAGCTGGAATTAAATCTTCCGTAATAAAAATTTCTGGCGATTATATATATGGATTTTTAAAATCAGAGTCAGGCATTCACCGATTAGTAAGAATTTCTCCATTTGATTCTGGATCTAGAAGACACACTAGTTTTGCGAGTGTTTGGGTATATCCTGTGGTTAATGAAGATGTAGAGGTAGAAATATCAGATAAAGATTTACGAATTGATACATATAGGTCAAGTGGAGCAGGAGGTCAGCATGTTAATACCACTGATAGTGCAGTTAGGATAACACATATTCCGACTAAAATTGTGGTACAATGTCAAAATGAAAGATCGCAGCATAAAAATAAAGAAACTTGCATGAATATGTTAAAGGCTAGACTTTATGAATTTGAAGTGAAAAAAAAAGATAAAGAATCTGAAGATATACAAAACTCTAAATCAGAAATTGGATGGGGTCATCAAATTAGAAGTTATGTCTTACATCCTTATAGAATGGTAAAAGATAATAGAACTGATCATGAAAGCCCAAATCCAGAAAAAGTTTTAGATGGAGATTTAGATAATTTTTTAGAAAAATCACTATATAAAATAAATGCGTAAATATATTTTTATTTCATTTTCCTTAGCTATTATTTTGCTATTGCTAATTTTGTTCTATCTAAGTTTTTACGGGATAAAAACAAATAAGTTTAATAATTTAATTAATGATCAGATAAAAAATTTAGATAAAAATTTATCTTTAGAGACAAAAGATGTTTTTTTAAAATTAAGATTAGAAGATAAATCTATAAAGATACATACCAGTAATCCAAAAATTTTCTTAGGTAAAAAATTTATTGATTTGTCTAAAATTGAGGTTGATTTAAATTTAATTAAATTTTTAAAAAATGAAAAATCAATTAAAAAAGTAGAAATAGTAACAGAAGAAAATTCTATTAAAAACCTAACTGATTTCATTAATTCTTATAAATTTAATCTACAACAGTTTATAATTTTCAATCAAATTGACAAAGGTAAAGCAAAGATCACAGCAAACATCTATTTTGATCAAGAAAATCAAAGTAATTATGAGTATAAAGTTACTGGCGAAATAAAGGAAGCTAGATTAAATATTTTTAACAAAGCAGTTATAAAAAATATTAATTTCAATTTTGATATAGAAGATCAATACTTCGTTTTTGAAAATATTAATTTAAAATATGATAATATAGATTTTGAATCAAAAAAAACTACAATTAAAAAACTAGAAAATGATTTTAAAGTAAAAGGAGATCTAAATAGCAAAAAGAGTATTGTAAAACCAAATTCTATTTCAAAATTATTTAATTTAAATTTTGATTTTATAGATCAAGAGGAATTATCATTAGAAACAAATAATAATTTTTCATTTAATATAGATGCTGAAAGACAAGTCAAAAACTTAAATTATAAATCATATTTTGTTTTCGATAAAATTTATATAAATAAAAAATATCAGGATTTAATTTTCTTGAGAGATGGAAAAATTGAAACAGAATATTCTGATAAAAATTTAAATATTAAAATAGATAGCGATTATTCATTTTTAAATGACAGCTATAACAGTCAAGATGATAAAAAAAATATAATAATAAATGTTAAAAAAAATAATAAAGATAATTTAAGCGTTGAGTCTTTATTAAAAAATGAAAAAACTAAAATTAATTCTAAAGAACTAAGTAAATATTTTCAAATTGATAAAAAATTTTTTAAAGACCAAGAAATTATATTTGGTAGTGATAATAAGGTAACATTTAATATTGACAAAAATGCCAAAGTTAAACACTTAAAAATAAAAAGTAATATAAATTTTGAAAATTTAAAAATTGATTATATATCTCGTAAACTAAAAAAACGTATTCCAAATTATAAAAATCATGTTCTTTTAAATAACAACTATTTGGTATTAGAATATAAAAATAACAAAACTCAAATTAAAGCTAAAGGAAAATATTCATTTAATGATAAATTTGATGGTTATGAAATAAATATTATAAATGAAAAAGATAAGTATGATTTCGAATCTTCTATAGATTTAAATAATAGTTTAATTTTTGTTAAAGAAATTGATTATAATAAAAATAAAGATTCTTATTCAAAAATTATATTAAAAGGCAATTATATTAAAAATAAAGATATAAAAATTGATCATGCTTTGTATTCAGAAAATAAAAATACAATAGCAATTTCTAATTTAATATTGTCAAAAAATTATAAAGTTAAAGACATTAATTCATTAGAATTAAACTATTTAAATAATAATAAGAATCTAAATGATATTAAAATATTAAAAAAAAATAATAAATATGTATTAATCAGTAAAAATTTTGATGGAGAAACTTTAGTAAAAAAATTATTAGATGGAGATTCTAATAATAGTTTTTTAAAAGTGTTTAGCAATTTAAATTCAGAAATTACTTTAAATTTATACAAATTTTATACAGGTAATCAGTCTAATCTTAAAAATATCAAAGGTAAGGTAATTGTAAAAAATAACATAATCAAATCTGGAAAAATTGATGCTTTATTAAATGGAAAAAATAAATTTTCTCTAAATTTAAAAACAAATTCTAATAATGAAAAAACTACAAATTTATATATTGATAGGCCTTCTCCATTTATAAAAAATTATAAATTTATAAAAGGTTTTGAGGAGGGTAGCCTTTCATATGACTCTATAGAAAAGAACGGTATATCAAAATCAAAATTAAAAATTTATGATTTTAAAGTCAAAGAAGTTCCTGTATTAGCTAAACTTCTTACTTTAGCATCATTGCAGGGTATAGCGGACCTTTTAACAGGCGAAGGTATTAGATTTGATGAGTTTGAAATGAACTATGAATCTTCAAAAAGTTTAACAAAAATAAAAGAAATTTACGCAATTGGTCCAGCTATTTCTATTTTAATGACTGGATATATTGAAAAAGAAAAATTGACAAGTCTAAGAGGAACATTAGTTCCTGCCACAACAATTAATAAAAATATAGCTAAAATACCTTTAATTGGAGAATTGTTAGTTGGAAAAAAATCAGGAGATGGAGTTATTGGAGTTAGTTTTAAAATTAAAGGACCGCCCAAAGATCTTAAAACAACTGTTAATCCGGTTAAGTCACTTACACCAAGATTTATTACTAGAACTTTAGAAAAATTGAAAAAAAATTAAATTATAATTTTGTAATGTTTCTTTTTTCCTATGGAAAATTTTATAAATCCTTTTTCTAAAAACAATTTATTATCAATAATAAATTTTTCATCGTTTACTAATTGATTATCAATTTTAATACCATTTGCTTTAATCATTCTTCTTATTTCACTTTTTGAAATATCTTTTGTTACATAAGCTGCTAGATCAATTATGCTTTTATTCAAAATTTCTTTATTAATTTTAATGTTTGGCAAATTTTCTCCTGAAGAGTTATCTTTAAATGTAGATCTGGCCATTTTTTCAGAATCTTTTGCAGCTTTTTCTCCATGCAACATTTTTGTAGCTTTATTTGCAAGTATAATTTTTAAATCATTAATATTTTTTTCTTTAATTTTCTCAATTTCATTTAAAGACATGTCGGTAAATATTTTTAAAAATTTAATTACATCTCTATCATCAGTGTTTCTCCAAAACTGCCAGTAATCATAAGGAGATAACATTTTTTTATCTAGCCAAACAGCTCCCTGTTCTGTTTTTCCCATTTTAGCACCAGAAGCTAAAGTAATTAAAGGTGTTGTTAATCCATAAACATGATTTCCAGACTGTCTTTTAATTAATTCAACTCCATTAACTATATTTCCCCATTGATCTGACCCACCAATTTGCATCAAACAATTTTTACTTTTGTTTAGTTCAAGGAAGTCATATGCTTGTAAAATCATATAATTAAATTCCATGTAACTGAGCGACTGTTCTCTTTCTAAACGCAATTTAACACTATCAAAACTTAACATTTTATTGATTGTAAAATGTCTTCCAATTTCTCTTAAAAATTTTATATAATTTAATTTCCCTAACCATTTATAATTATTTACAAAAATTGGTTTTAACTTTGGATTATTTGTTTTTAAAAATATTTTAAAAACATTTTGAATATTTTTTATATTTAGTTCAATTTGTTTTTCAGATAAAATTTTTCTTGTTTCTTCTTTGCCAGATGGATCACCTATTCTTGTAGTGCCTCCACCCAACAATACGATAGGTCTATGTCCATGATTTTGTAATAATTTTAGACACATAATTTGCATCAAACTACCAACGTGCAAACTGGGTGCCGTGCTATCAAAACCAATATAAGCATTAATACTTTTTTTATCTAATAAGACAGATAATTCATTTTCATTTGTACACTGGTAGAAATATCCTCTATCTTTAAATTCTTTTAAAAATTTATTCATAGGTCTATAGTTCCACAATATACAATATTTAATAAAAAAAAATAAGAATGGGAAAAATTTACACAGCTTTAGGCTTAATGAGCGGAACATCGGGTGATGGAGTGGATGCATCCATTATAAAATCAGATGGTAGTACCAAATATGAAGTGATTTTAGATAAATATTATAAATATACAGACGAAATTTATAAGGAATATACTCTTTTGAAGAATGGAATTAAGGATGAAGCTGACTATGAAAGATACTTTTCCCAATGGGAAAATTCATTATTAATTTTAGAAGCTAAAATTACCTTGTTTCATATAGATTTAGTAAATGAAATTATAAAAAATTCAAAAATAAATATCGATCTAATAGGATTTCATGGACAGACTATTTGGCATAAACCAGAATTTGGGTCTTCTAGACAATTAGGAAATGGCAAGCTTCTCTCTCAATCAACAAAAAAAAATGTCATTTATGATTTTAGAGCCAATGATTTAAAAAATCGCGGACAAGGCGCTCCTTTAGCGCCAATTTTTCATAAATTATTAGTAGAACAAAATAAATTAGATCTTCCAGTTACAATTTTAAATATAGGAGGAATTTCAAATATCACTTCAATTAACAAAAGAAAAGAAATGATAAGTTCAGATGTTGGTCCTGGAAATTGTTTAATTGATAAATGGATTAGATCAAAATCATATAAATCTTTTGATAAAGATGGCTTAATAGCTAGATCTGGAAAAATTAACATAACTATTTTAAAAAATGCTTTAGAAAATTTTTACTCAAACTATATTAGAGGAAAAAGATCTTATGATATTGATGATTTTGATTTATCATTCATAAATGATTTGTCTTTAGAAGATGGAGCTGCAACAATAACAGCGTTTACAGCAGATATAATAATAACTAAAATGTTAATTGATATAGATAGAATAGATGATCCAATTGATGTTTACTCTCCGACACCAAAAGACAATATATATATTTGTGGTGGAGGAAGAAAAAACAAATTTTTATTTGAGAAGATTAAAGAGTATAGCCAAAGAGGTAACACAGAACATCAAGTTCATAAAATAGATGAGATTGGTATAAACGGAGATTTTGTAGAGTCCCAAGCATTCGCGTATCTTGCAATCAGATCTTTGCTAAAATTACCTATTTCTTTTCCTGACACTACAGGGTGTATAAAACCATGTACCGGAGGAGTATTAGTTAAAAATTATTAATACAATGCTGTTTCTTTTTTAATATATTTGTTTAATGCTTTTTTTAAAGAAATATCAGATTTAGAAAAAAAATGATTAGCATCTGCTATTGCATCAAACTCTACTTTTATTCCTTTTTGAGAACTTAATCTTTTATTCAATTCGTTTATATAATCAACTGGAACCAATTCATCTTTTTTTCCATAAATCATAATTCCTGAAGTTGGACATGGAGATAGAAACGAAAAATCAAAAACATTTGGTTGTGGAGAAATTGCTACAAAACGATTTATTTCAGGTCTTCTCATTAATAATTGCATTGCAATTAAAGAACCGAAAGAAAATCCAGAAATCCAGCATTGAGAGTTATCAAAATTTTCCCTTTCTAACCAGTCTAGAGCTGCTGCTGCATCTGCAAGTTCCCCTTGACCGTTATCAAATTCACCATCACTTTTTCCAACTCCTCTAAAATTTACTCTACAAACAGAAAAATCGTTATCTTTAAAAACTTGAAATGTATCAACAACAATTTTGTTATTCATAGTACCTCCATATTGTGGATGCGGCTGCAAAACCAAAGCTATAGGTGAGGTGTTTTTATTACTTTTATAATATTTGGCCTCCAGTCTTCCTGCTGGACCTGGTATAAAAATTTCTATAATTTTGCTATCTGTAGATACCATTGAGTGCTGATCTTAAAAAATTATGTTTTTTCTATCAAAAATCAGTAGCAAAATGCAAGTTTTTAAAATATCATTTAAACTTGACTAAATTAGTCGGGTATATATAACGCCTCTGAATTGCGGAAAATATGAAATTATCAAGTAAGGGCAGATATGCTGTCATGGCACTTACGGATCTTGCTAAGTTTGATCCTGGTGATCCAGTATCTCTTAGGGATATTTCTCTAAGACAAGGGATATCATTGGTATATCTCGAACAATTATTTTTAAAATTAAAAAAAAATAAAATAGTTATTAGCATTAGAGGAAATAGAGGAGGATATACTTTATCAAGAAAACCATCTGAAATTAAAATTTCAGATATTTTCATAGCAGTCGATGAAAAAATAAAAACCATAGGATGCGAGAAACATTCAAAACAAGGATGTAACGGAAGATCTTCAAAATGCATTACCCATGATTTATGGGACGAGTTGGGCGAATATATTAATAATTTTTTTAAAAAAAAAAATTTAGGTGATTTGGTTAATCAAACAAAATTTAATTAAAATGAGAGAAAAAGAATTAGAAAAATTAAAAAATTATAAGTACGGCTTTAGTACAGATATCGAAACCATTAAAGCTCCCAAAGGATTGAACAAAGAAGTTATTAAATTTATTTCAAATATTAAAAAAGAACCAAAATGGATGTTAGATTGGAGATTAAAAGCTTTTGAAAGATTGAAAGTTTTAAAAGAACCAAATTGGCAGAAACCAAAATATCCAAAAATAAACTATCAAGATATTTATTATTATTCTGCTCCAAAAAGTGCTAGCGAAAAACCAAAAAATTTAGAAGATCTAGATCCAAAAATTTTAGAAACTTACAATAAACTAGGAATTCCATTACAGGAGCAAAAAAGATTAAATGGAATTGCGGTTGATGCTGTATTTGACTCTGTTTCAGTAGCTACTACATTTAAAGATAAACTTACAGAAAAAGGAATAATTTTTTGTTCTATATCTGAAGCTATTCAAAAACATCCAGATCTAGTAAAAAAATATCTTGGAACTGTAATACCCATCTCAGATCATTTTTTTGCAACATTAAATTCAGCAGTCTTCACAGATGGTTCGTTTGTTTATATTCCACCAGGCATAAAGTGTCCTATGGAACTATCTACATATTTTAGAATCAATGCATCCGATACTGGTCAGTTTGAAAGAACTTTAATCATTGCTGATAAAGGAAGTTATGTAAGTTATCTTGAAGGTTGTACGGCACCTATGAGGGATGAAAATCAATTACACGCTGCTAATGTAGAATTAGTTGCCTTAGATGATGCTGAAATAAAATATTCAACTGTTCAAAATTGGTATCCTGGAGACAAGGATGGAAAAGGTGGAATATATAATTTTGTAACTAAGAGGGGACTTTGTAAAGGAAATAATTCTAAAATTTCATGGACACAAGTTGAAACAGGCTCGGCTATAACTTGGAAATATCCAAGTTGCATTTTAAAAGGAGATAATTCTGTTGGGGAATTTTATTCTATAGCTATTACAAACAATCACCAAAAAGCAGACACTGGCACAAAGATGATACATTTAGGCAAAAATACAAAAAGTAAAATTATATCTAAGGGTATAAGTGCAGGTTTTTCTGATATGACATACAGAGGTTTAGTAGATATATCATCAAAAGCCTTGAATTCTAACAATTATACTCAATGCGACTCTCTATTGATGGGTAATAAATGTGGCGCACATACCGTTCCATATATAAAAAATAAAAACTCAAAATCAAGTATTGCTCATGAAGCAACAACATCAAAAATAAGCGAAGAACAATTGCATTACTGTCAGCAAAGAGGATTAAATTCTGAAGAATCTGTAGGATTAATAGTCAATGGATTTTGCAAAGAAGTTTTACAACAATTACCAATGGAATTTGCAGTTGAAGCGCAAAAGTTAGTCGGAATTAGTTTAGAAGGAAGCGTAGGATAAATGCTTAAAATAAATAATCTTAAAGCTAAGATAAACAATAAATCTATTTTAAATGATTTTTCAATTCAAGTAAATCCCGGTGAAGTACATGCAATAATGGGACCAAATGGTTCAGGTAAAAGCACTTTATCAAATATATTGTCTGGCAAAAAAGGATATGAAGTATCAGGTGAAATTTTATTTGAAAATAAAAATTTATTTGAACTTGAAACAGAAGAAAGAGCCCACAAAGGTATATTTTTAGCTTTTCAGTATCCTTTAGAAATACCTGGGGTAAATACAAATATATTTTTAAAGACATCTTTAAACGCAATAAGAAAAGCAAGAGGTGAAAAAGAATTAGATGCAATAGAATTTTTAAGATTGGTAAAAGAAAAAGCAAAAGAATTAAAATTTGAAGAAGAAAAATTAAATAGACAATTAAACGTAGGTTTTTCTGGTGGTGAAAAAAAGAAAAATGAAATATTACAAATGTCGATTTTGGATCCAAAACTTGCAATTTTAGATGAAACAGATTCTGGTTTAGATATAGATGCTTTAAGAATAGTTGCAGATGGGGTCAATTCATTAAGAAAAAAAAAAAACTCTTTTATTATAATAACTCACTACCAAAGACTTTTAGATTACATAAAACCAGATTTTGTTCACGTGCTTGTGAATGGTAAAATAATTAAATCAGGAGGTCCTGAATTAGCTTTAGAATTAGAAAAGAAAGGATATGAAAATTTTAATTAAATGGAAAATCAATTAAAAAACGATTTTGAAAAAACTATAAAAGCATCAGATTTCTCAAAAAAAGATATAGATATAAAAGAAAATTATTTAAAAAAATTTATCAAAACTGGTTTTCCAAATAGAAAATTTGAAGATTGGAAGTTTTCAGATATTAGTCAAATAATTAAAAAAAACATAGGCGAATTGGATTTTTATAATGACTATTCATCTCCAAATAAAATTGATCCATCAATTTTTGTTGATGGTTTGGAGCATAATAAAATTATTTTTATAAATGGCAGGATTGAAAAGATAGAGTTTAATTATGAAGATGAAAGTAGGATTGAAATATTAGATCAGCAAGATTTAAAGAGTAATTTAAAGTATGAGAATCCTTTAATCAGTCTTAATAACGCATTTACAAATAAGTATTATAAAATTGTTATTAAGGAGAATTATGCTTTAAAAAGGCCTTTAATTATCTATTACACAACAACTGAAAATGTAAATTGTAAAAATATTAATTTAAAATTAGATTTTTTACTGGAAAAAAATAGTAGTATAAAACTTATTGATATATCAAACGATTTATCAAAAAAAAATTTCATAAATATATTAAATAATTTTGAATTAAAAAAAGATTCAATTTTAAAGAATTACAAAATAGATAATAAAGAAAATGATAATATTAAATATTCTTTCAATAATATTAATCAAGATATAAACAGTATTTCTGAAACGTTTGTATTATCCTCAGGATCAAACTTTATAAAAAATGAAATTAATTGTAATTTAAATGGAAGATATTCATCTGCTTTTATAAATGGAATATTTTCTTTGATGGATCAACGTCATCACGAAATTAGAACAAGTGTTAATCATTTAATAGATAACACAAAAAGCTATCAATTAATAAAAAGTGTATTAGATGATAATACAAAATCAGTATATCAAGGAAAAATATTTGTAAATCAATTCGCTCAAAAAACAGATGGTTATCAACTAAGCAAAGCTATACTTTTAAGTGAAAATTCAGAATTTAATGCCAAGCCCGAATTAGAAATATATGCGGACGATGTAAAATGTTCACATGGATCGGCATCCGGAAGTCTAAACGAAGATTCAATATTTTATTTAATGTCAAGAGGTCTAAATTACAAACAATCAAAAGAACTTTTATTAAATGGATTCTTATTAGATGTTATTGAGAAAATAACCGACTCTGAAATTAAAAATTTGATTAAAAATTTGATTGGGATTAAAGAATGAATATAAGCAATATAAAAGAAGAATTTCCAATTTTTAATAATAAAATCCAAAATAATGATCTTGTATATTTAGATAGTGCTAACTCCGCACAAAAACCACAAGTGGTAATTGATAGAGTTTATGATTTTTATTCAAAAGAATTTTCTAATGTTGGAAGAAGCGTTCATTATTTGGCTGTTGCTGCAACAAACTTATATGAAAACACTAGATCTTCAGTTCAAAAATACATTAATGCCAAAGATAAAAATGAAATAGTTTTTACAAAAGGCGCAACAGAAGCAATAAATTTAGTTGCCAATACTTTTGGTCAAAAATATTTAAATAAAGGAGATGAAGTTTTAATTACAGAGCTTGAACATCATTCAAATTATGTTCCCTGGCATTTTTTAAGAAAATCAAAAAAAATAAATATTGAATTTGCTGAAGTAAATGAAGATGGTGAAGTTACTTTACAAAGTATTGAAAAAAAAATTAATAATAAAACAAAAATAATTGGAATAACTCATTTATCAAATGTTACAGGAGCTATTTTGCCTGTAAAAGAAATAGTATCTCTTGCTCACTCAAAAGGGATACCGGTTTTAGTTGATGGTTGTCAGGGAGCGCCCCATTTAAAATTAGATATGCAAGATTTAGATTGTGATTTTTATGCAATTTCTGGACATAAAATGTATGGACCAACTGGTATTGGAATTTTATATGCCAAAAAGAAATGGTTAGAAGATCTACCACCTTATCAAGGAGGTGGCGGAATGATAAAAGAGGTTAAAAAACAAGGAATTTCTTTCGGGGATTTACCAAACAAATATGAAGCAGGAACAATGGCGACAGCACAAGTTATTGCATTTAACGAGTCTATAAAATTTTTAGAAAAAATTGGAATAGAAAATATACAAAATCATGAAAAAGTAATTGTTGATTATGCTGTAGAAACTTTAAAAAAAAATAATTCAGTAGAATTAATTGCAAACCCTAAAAATAGAGGAGGAGTAATTTCTTTTACAATTAAGGATATTCATCCACATGATATTGCAACTATATTGGACGAAGACGGAGTAGCAATAAGAGCAGGTCATCATTGTTGTCAAATATTACACGACAAGCTGGGTGTTCCTGCAACAGCAAGAGCGTCTATAGGCGTTTACAATACCAAAGAAGATATTGATAAATTAAATTCTTCAATAAATAAATGTAAAAAAATATTTAATTTATAATGAATACAAAAGAACTATATCAACAAATTATCTTAGATCATGGTAAAAATCCTAGAAATCTTAGAAAGACTGAAAATTTTAATAAAGACGCAAAAGGCTATAACCCATTATGTGGAGACAAAGTTCATATTTATTTAAAACTTAATGAAAATAAAAAAGTGGAAGATATATCTTTTGAAGGACAAGGTTGTGCTATCTCAATGGCATCAGCATCTATAATGACAGACTTAATTAAAGGAAAAGAAGAATTTGAAGTAAAAGAAATTGTAAACGATTTTTTAGATATGATTAAAGAAAAAGATAAACTAAATAATAATATTTTGGGTGAAGATGATAAAACAAAGTTAATGTGCTTATCTGGAATAAAACAATATCCAATGAGAGTTAAATGTGCGACTTTATCTTGGCACACATTGACATCTGCAATAAATAATTTTAAAGAAGAAATTAATACAGAGGATAATTAAATGGATTTAAAAGAAAAAGTGATAACTGAAATAAAAAAAATTTATGATCCTGAAATTCCTGTAAACATTTATGAATTAGGTTTGATTTACGATATTTCTATTAAAAATAATGATGTTAATGTTAAAATGACTTTAACCACTCCCAATTGTCCCGTTGCCGAAAGTTTGCCTAAGGAAGTAAAGGATAGTATAATGGAGATTAAAGGAGTTGATAAAGTTGAGCTTGATTTAGTATGGGAGCCACCGTGGGACAAATCTATGATGTCTGAGGCTGCAAAACTTGAATTAAATTTATGACAAAACAAATTATTTCTCTAAGTGAAAATGCTGCCAGTAGAATTAAAGATATTATGTCTTCAGCTGAAAAAAATTCTATTGGTGTTAGAGTTGGAGTTAAATCTGGCGGATGTGCCGGAATGTCTTACATTATGGAATATACTAAAGAAATAAATCCAAATGATGAAGTTATCGAAGACAAAGGAGTAAAAGTATTCATAGACTCAGCGGCAGTAATGTATCTTTTAGGCACAGAAATGGATTATAAAAAAGAAGAATTTTCATCATCATTCGTATTCAAAAACCCTAATGAAACAGAACGCTGTGGGTGCGGAGAATCATTTAAAATCTAATATTAGTTTAACGCATAGCAGAATTGTAAAAAGTGCATAGCTGTGATATGATTCTTTTATATGAATAAGTTTGAGCTTAAAAACCTAAAAAATAACGCTACAAAGAATGAAAAAAGAAAGGCTTTTTTTAGAACTCTCATAAAACCAGTACAAGCTGGAGCTAATGGAACACTAAACTATGTTGTTAAAAAAGGTTCAGGTAAAAACAAGATAGCTTCTAAAAAATAGTAATCTTTCTTAACAACTATAATACATATCAAACTCAATTGGATGAGGAGTATGTTCAAAGTTATGTATTTCTTCAAATTTCAAAGCTATATATGCATCGATTTGATCATCGGTAAATACATTTCCTTGCGTTAAGAAATTTCTATCTTTATCTAAACTTTCCATTGCTTCTCTTAAAGATCCGCAAACTGTTGGAACTTTTTTGACATCTTTTTCAGATAGAGCATATAAGTCTTTATCAAAAGATTGACCAGGATCAATTTTATTTTTTATTCCATCAAGTCCAGCCATTAACATGGAAGCAAAAGTTAAATAAGGATTACCAGAAGCATCAGGGAATCTTATTTCACATCTTGCTCCTTTTTTATTCAATGTAATAGGAATTCTACAAGAAGCAGATCTGTTTCTAGCAGAGTAGGCAAGTAAAACTGGAGCCTCAAAACCAGGTATTAATCTTTTATAACTATTTGTTGTTGCATTAGAAAAAGCATTAATTGCTTTAGCATGTTTTAATATTCCTCCAATGTAATATAAAGCGGTTTGAGAAAGGCCTGCATATTTATTACCAGAAAATACCGGAGTCTTTCCTTTCCATATAGATTGGTGTGTGTGCATCCCAGATCCATTGTCACCTTTTACAGGTTTAGGCATAAAAGTTGCAGTTTTACCAAATGAATGAGATACCATTTGAACTACATATTTATATAATTGAACATTATCTGCTTGATCAACTAAAGTTCCAAACAACATTCCTAATTCATGTTGGCTAGGAGCTACTTCATGATGATGTTTTTCTACAGTAATACCCACATCTCTTAAACCTTTTAAATATTCACCTCTCATATCTTGTGCACTATCAACTGGAGGTACAGGAAAATAACCGCCTTTTATTCCGGGTCTATGGCCCATGTTTCCATTATCGTATTTTTTTCCAGAATTGTAAGGTCCTTCAGAACTGTCTATTGAAAAACTAATTTCATTCATGTCATTTTTAATTCTAACATCATCAAAAACAAAAAATTCTGGCTCAGGGCCAAAATAAGCTTTATCACCAATTCCTGTTTTTTTTAAATAAGCTTCTGCTTTTTTAGCTATTCCTCTTGGATCTCTTTCATAAGGATTTCTTTTAACTGCATCTAAAATGTCACAAAATAAAATTAAAGTGTTATGAGAAGTAAATGGGTCTACTATTTTTCTATTTAAATCTGGTTTTAAAATCATGTCAGATTCATTTATTGCTTTCCATCCAGCAATTGATGATCCATCAAAAAAAACTCCATCATTCAACATTTCTTCATCAACAATAGTTGAATCCATTGTTAAGTGTTGAAGCTTACCTCTTGGATCTGTGAATCTTAAATCAACGTATTCGATTTCTTTATCTTTCATTAATTTTAAAATACTGCCAGCACTCATATTTTTCTCCTACTAAATTTTCTTAGTTTTTAATACCAAAAAAATATAGATTATTATTGTTACTTATTGAGATATCACCTATGCAATTCTCACATAGATAAATGGTTATAAATATGAAATTATCAATTCACAATTTGTTACAATTATTAGTTGAATGGAAGATTTGTTAAATAAAGAATCGGTACAAAGAGTTATTAATGTTTTAAGAGACTTTGATTCCACTCTAAAAGTACAGGCACTAAGTAGTTCCGCCAGAACAGCAATAGATGCGGCTGCATCTTTAAACTGTGAAGTTGGAGCAATAGTAAAAAGTTTATTGTTTAGAACTGAAGATACTTTTCTTCTATGTTTAGTTTCTGGTGATAAAAGATGTTCCTTGAATAAATTAAAAAAAATTACACAAATAAAAGATATTAGTATGGCTGCACCTGAAGATGTTAAAACTCAAACTGGGTATACAATTGGTGGAGTGTCTCCAATAGGTCATTTAAAAAAAATAAATATTTTTGTTGATAGTTCTCTAGAAAGATTTGATGATATTTTTGCAGCAGCCGGCCACCCAAATTGTGTTTTTAAAATAGATTTTAAAAATCTTTTAAAGATTACTCAAGGTGAAATAAAAGATATTGTAGAATGAGAGAACCTAAATTAATTGATTATTTTTTGCTTACATTTTTAGCATTAATTTGGGCTTCGGCATTTTTTAATATTAAAATTGCCACATACTCTTATGGACCAGTCATGATTGCTTTTCTTAGAATTTTTTTTGGTGCAATTCCTGTTGTTGGACTTTGTTTATTTAAAAAAATAAAAATAGAAGCGTTTTCAAAAGATTGGTATTGGTTTGCATTAATTGGAGTTGTTAATTTAGTAATACCTTTTTTTTTAATAGCTTATGGTGTTCAAAAAGTGCAAAGCAACTTAGCTGCAATTTTAATGGCAACCACTCCTCTAAGCGCTACAGTATTAGCGCATTTTTTTACTCAAAATGAAAAAATTAATTTTACAAAAATTTTTGGTGTTCTTATAGGATTTTCGGGAATAGTTTTTTTATTTTCTGATAAATTTTTAATTAATGAAAATAACTTTATTTCTGCAATTTTTATTTTAGTTGGATCAACTTTTTATGTCATTGGAGGACTATTAACTCTTAAAGTTAGTAATAAAAAAAATGAAAATGTTACTTCTTCAATATTAATATGGGCAACAATATTTATATTACCGATAAGTTTAGTTCTTTATTATTTTAATCCAACAAATGCTTTTGCATTTATAAATGACTTGCATTTTTCACATAGAATGGATTCAACTTTATCAATAATTTATCTAGGAACTGTGCCAACTGGTATTGCATGGTTAATTAGATTTAGAATTTTAAAAAATAATGGTTTAGTTTTCCAAGCTCAAGTAGCTTATTTAATTCCTATTTTTGGTATAATTCTTGGTTATTTATTTTTAAATGAAATTATTACATCAAAAGTATTGATAGCTCTAATAGCTGTTATAATTGGAATTTATTTAGTTAAAAAATCAAACAAAATTAATATTGTGTCAGGGTAAATTTATTATGTCTAAACTCATCTCAAAATCAGAAATAGAAAAATATAATAAAGATGGGGCTGTTTTTCTTAAAAATAAATTTGATCTAAAATGGATAGAAACATTAAAAAAAGGAATTGAAAAAGATATAAAAAATCCAAGTCCTAGATTCAAATCTCATACTTTAACGTCAAATGTTCCTGCTTATTTAGAAGATTATTGGACCTGGGATTTAGTCCCTGAATTTAAAGATTTCGTTTATAATTCTCCATACGCAAAAATTGCTTCAGAATTAATGTCTGCAGAAAAAATAAATCTTGTTATGGACAATTGGTTTTTAAGGGAGGCTGGTTCAAAATCATCAACTCCTTTTCATCACGATATAAGCTATTTTGACATGGACGGAACCATGTGTGTTCTTTGGTTGCCACTACAAGCCACCGGAAAAGATGAGGGTGTAGCTTGGGTTAAGGGTTCCCATTTATGGAACAAGCTTTTTTTAAGAGTCCTCTTTAAAGATGGTCACAAAGTTGAAGGTAATGAATGTATTGTAGATGGAAAAAAATATGAATTACCGCCTGACATTTTAGGTAATAGAGATAAATACGAATTTTTAAAATGGGATTGTGAACCAGGAGATTGTGTTATTTTTGATATGAGAACTCTTCATGGAACGCTAAGCTCTTCTATTCCTCAGAAAACTTTAAGTCGTTATACTTTAAGAGTAGCCAAAGAAGATGCTCAAATTAGCTATGTTGGTGATTGGACAAGTTATAATTATAGAAAAGCGATGCAAGAAGCAGGTTATAAAGATGGAGATAAATTGGGTGGCAAAATGTTTCCAACTTTGTTTAAAAAAAATTAATTTTTTTTATTAATTCTGTCCATCTCTTGGAGCTCCACTTCAAGTTTGTCTAACTCTTCTCCTCCAGCCATCATTCCTAATAATTTTTCTCTTGATAATTTTTCTTTAGTATATGTTCCTAAGCTTTTTCCTCTATTTAAAACAGTAAAACTATTACCAACCGGATAAGCGTGATGGACATTATGAGTTATTAAAATAACAGCCAAACCTTGAGAGGCAGCTTTAACAATATATTTTAAAACTACAGAAGCCTGATGTACTCCCAGTGCTGAAGTTGGTTCATCAAGTATTAAAACTTTTGCACCAAAATATATAGCTCTTGATATTGCAAGACATTGTCTCTCACCTCCAGACATTGTCCCAACTGCTTGAGAAGGGTCTCTTACGTCTATTCCAATTTGACCCATACGATCTGCAGCAATTTTGTTTGCTTTTTCTATGTCAAAAGTTTTTAAAAAAGAAAAACCTTTTTGAGGTTCTCTTCCCATAAAGAAATTTCTAGTAACGCTCATCAAAGAAACCAAGGCTAAATCTTGGTAAACAGTCGCTATACCCATATCCAATGCATCTTTTGGTGAATCAAAAATTGTATTTTCACCTTCAACAATTATTTCACCCTCATCAGGTTTATGAACACCAGATAAAGTTTTTATTAAAGTTGATTTACCTGCGCCATTATCACCTAATAAGCACATAATTTCTCCTTTTTTAACTTTCATTGTTACATCTTTAAGAGCAATAACTTTTCCAAAAAATTTACTTATATTGTTAAATTCAACTAAATATTCAGACATTATTTGCTTTCTGTAACTTTCTTTCTAATATAATTGTTAAATACTACTGCTATCAACATCATAGCTCCTAAAAAAACCTTAAACCAATCTGTATCTACATCTGTATAAAAAATACCCATAGAAACCGTTCCAAATATTAATGCTCCAAATGCTGCTCCTATGGCAGAACCATATCCGCCGGTTAATAAACATCCTCCTACAACTGCTGCTGCTATTGCTTCTAGTTCTTTAAGAGTACCTCTCATAGTGTCTGCAGATCCAGCATCTAATACTTGAATACATGCAAAAATAGTAGAAGCTACAGCTGTTCCAATAAATAAACTGATTTTAACTTTACCGACAGGCACACCTACATTAGTAGCTCCAACTTTGTCACCTCCAGATGCAAAAATCCAATTTCCATACTTTGTTTTCATCAAAATCCAAGTTGCAAAAATTGTAAGTGCAATAAACCAAATAACAGATGGAGGTATTCCTGTAGCTAAAGGAGTTCCATCAGTTCTTAATTCAATCAATTTCATTGATCCTAACCATGCAAACAACCATTTAAATGTATCTGTAGCAAATATCCAAGCAATGGGATCGTCCTCAATTAATACTCTTAAACCTGGAACTTGGGTTCTTCCGGTAATTAATCTTGTAATAGCTAGAGTAGCGCCTCTCAAAATAAATAACATTGCCAATGTTACGATAAAGGAAGGCAATCCTGTTTTAACTACTAAAATACCATTAAAGTATCCAACTAATACAGCCATTGCTAAAGCAAAAACAATACTTATCCATAATGGCCAACCCCAATAAATAGCTGGGATTGCTATACAAATTCCAGCAAAACCAATCATTGAACCTATTGAAAGATCAAACTCACCACCAATCATTAGCATTGCAGCTGCAATTGCAATAATTCCTAAATTAGCAGAAACATCTAAAAAGTTTAACATACCATAAGCACTAAACATTCCTGTGTCACCAGCCACAATACCAAAAAATATAAATACAAGTATTGAACCGCCTAAAGCGCCTAATTCAGGTCTATTTAATAAAACTTTTAATTTTGAAACTTTTTGAAGTCTTTCATCTTTAATAAAATCTTTTTTTGAAGAAATACTTTTAGATTTTTCAGACATTTAATAAATTTGTTTTAAAAAAAAAGGCCTGACTAAAATTTAGCCAGGCCTTTAAATTATATTTTATCTATAACCTTGAGCTGCCCACTTAATTACTTTGCTAGCATTGTCAGGAGTTACAAATCCAGGTCCAGTCATAACCACACCAGCTGGCATTGTTCCCCATCTCATATACTGTGCAAAGATAGCAATAGGTAGATAACCTTGTAAGTATTGTTGTTGGTCAATTAAAAACTCTACTTTTCCTGCAGCAGCAGCTTTTAACATATTAGGCGACATATCAAATGTACCTAATTTAACGCTTCCAACTTTACCAGCAGCTTCTAAAGCTTTTAATGCTGCTTCGCCAGATAATCCAGCGCCTAAAGTTAGAATAGTGTCATATCCACCACCTAATTTTGCAGCAACAGCTTTTTGAATTTCTGTCGGGTCATTAGAAGTACCTAAAATATCAACACTTCCACCAAAACCTTTTTTAAAACCTGCGCATCTTCTGTCTAGTGCAACGTTTCCAACTTCATGGTTAACGCATAATGCTTTACTTCCACCAGCAGCTTTCATTTTTTGTCCGCCACCTACACCAGCTTCAAACTCAGTTTGTCCAACGTGAGCACTGATTCCTAAAGAAGCATAGTCATCTGAACCAGAATTCATTGAAATTACAGGTATACCAGCAGCGATTGCAGCTTTAACAGACTTTCCTAAAGCAGCAGCGTCTGGAAGAGTAATTACAATACCTTTTGGTTTTTGAGATACTGCGTTATCGATTAATTTTGCCATTTCAACCATGTCAAATGTTCCTGGAGCAGTATATTTGCAAGATATTCCCATATCTTTACAAGCACTATCAACTCCATTTTTAGCCACTGACCAGAAAGGGTCGTTAGCTTGACCGTGCGAAACAACTATTACATCTGTTGCCATAGCAGACACAGACATTACTGCCCATGTTGCGATTGTTAACAGAAAGTTTCTTAATGTTTTCATTTATTTCCCTCTTCGTTGTTAAAAGTTAACTTTTAAAATGGAAAGCTAGCATGATTTAAATAATAATGAAATTTGATTATTGGAAAGTAGGTATGCAGCAAATGCAATCAATTTCTATTATAAGTTGAATTTGCTAATATTTTATTTTTTCAAATTTTTTTGTTTTTAAAGATTTAATAGCATTTTCGGCTAATATTAAAGATCTTCTACCATCTTCAAAATTTGCAAGAGGCTTTGAATTATGTTTAATCATTCTAACCAAATCATTTAACTGAAGTTTATAAGCTTCTTCATACCTTTCGATAAAAAAATACATCAAAGGTTTATTAACATTTGTTGATTTTTTTGAAAATAACTTTGTCTCCAACTCTCTTTTATTGTCAGAAATAATCATCCCATCACTTCCAAACAATTCAACTCTTTGATCGTAGCCAAAACTACAATGCCTAGAATTTGTGATAACACATTGAACTCCATTTTTTGATTTCATAACACATGTAGCTAACTCAAAATCCTTATATTTATTAAATCTTTTATCAGAAATGTTGCTTCCTGTTGCAAATACAAAATCAAATTCATCCTTATCAAGGTAAAATCTAGCTAGATCAAAATCGTGAATCATCATATCTCTAAAGATAGTTCCTGATTGTTTCAACAATCTAATAGGCGGAGGAGAAGGGTCTCTGCTTGTTATAATTATTTTTTCTAATTTACCTATTTTTCCATTTTTTAAATATAATTTTAGTGAATTGTGTCCTGGATCATATCTTCTGTTAAACCCTAATTGTATCTTTGGTTTAAATTTTTTTATAATTTTTTTACATTTGTTAACTTTATTGATATCTAAATCTAAAGGTTTTTCGCAAAATATTACTTTTTTATGTTTAGCTGCCTCAATTATAAATTTTATATGTGTCGGAGTACTTGTGGATATAAAAATGGAATCAATACTTTTGTCTTCCATAGCAGTTTTTGGATTTTTAATTGATAAGCATTTAAATTTATTAGATAATTTTTTTGATAAATTATTATCAATATCGTAAATATATTTTAAATTAATTTTTGGATGATTATTCAAATTTTTAGCATGCAATTGCCCAATTCTTCCTAGACCAAATAAAGCTACATTTATCATATTTTTACCCATTTTTTTCTTCTGGAAGAAATTTTGCATGCTTCTATAAATTTAGCAGTTTCGAGTCCTTCATCCTCGTTAGGATAAAAGTATCTTTTCTTAGATTTTGCAGTTAAAGATTTAGCGAATTCTTTATATATATTTGCGAAAGCATCTAAATATCCTTCAGGATGACCATACTTAACTCTTGTGAATTTTTTTGAAAAATCAGCTTCAAAAAATCCTTTCTCTAACAATCTTACAGCTCCTCTAGCGGGGTTAAATCTTAAATAACCTGGATTATTTTGAGCCCATTCTAAACTTCCCTTAGATCCAAAAATTCTAATTTTTAAACCATAAACCCCACCTCTTGGAACAGAGCTTATCCAAAACATTCCCTTTGCTTGATTATTAAAATTGACCATAGCTTGTGCATTAGCATCTCCTTTTATTTTTTTTGAAAAATTTTTAATGTCAGCAAAGATTTTATCTCCTCTTAATCCAGAAATATAAATTGCCAAATGATAAGCGTGTGAGCCTATTTCATTTAAAACAGCAGAAGCACCAACTATTTTTTTATCTATTTTCCATTTAAGAATTTTTTTTGCATTTTTTGTTGTTAAATTAATTCCTTTTAACCAATCTTGTATATATTCAACATTTATATATTCAATCTTTCCAATTTTTCCTTTTTCAACTAAATGTTTAGCTTGTCTTACCATAGGATATGCAGAGTAATTGTGGGTCAAAGCATAATTAATTTTTTTATTCGATTTAATTTTTTTATATAATTTTTTTGCTTGATTTAAATTTCCTGCAAAAGGTTTGTCTGAAATTATATGTATATTTTTGTTTATAAATTCTTCCGCAATTATTTGATGACTAGACGGAGGTGTCATTATTGATACTACGTTTACACCATCTTTTTTGACAGATTCTTTTTCAGCCATTTCTTTATAATTTGAGTAACACCTATCAGCAGAAATACCTAAACTTTTACCAAATTTTTTTGACAATTTTGGATTTCTTGAAAATACTCCAGCCACTACTTCATAGTGATCATCAAATCTAGATGCTATTCTATGAACATGGCCGATCCAAGATTTAGGTCCGCCACCAACTATTCCCAAGAATAGTTTTTTTGATTGAATTGATGTCATGATTTTATATCTTAGCTAAAAATATACGAGATGTCAGTAAAATTAGGAATAGCACCGATAGCTTGGAGCAATGATGATATGCCAGAACTTGGAGGCAATACTACACTGGAACAATGTTTATCTGAAGCAAGTCAAGCAGGATTTATAGGAGTAGAGTCCGGTGGAAAATTTCCAAAAACGTCAGAAGAATTAATTCCAAAATTGAAAAAATTTAATTTAAATTTGTGTTCAGGCTGGTATGGAGCGAACTTAAGAAAAAATACCGTTGATGATGAAAAAAAATCTATACAACAACAACTGAAGTTATTTAAGGATTGCGAAGCCCCATGTATTGTATTTGCTGAAGTTTTTGGCTCAATTCAAGGCGATCCAAATAGAAAATTATCAACAAGACCAAAAATGGACTTAGAAGAATCAAAAAACTATTATAAAAAAATTTCAGAAATGGGAAAATATTTACAAGATCAAGGCATGCCTTTAGCTTACCATCATCATATGGGAACGGTTATAGAAAACCAAAATGACACAGAAAGATTAATTGAAAATACACATGACAGTGTAAAGCTAACTTTAGACACTGGCCACATGCTTTTTGCTCAAGGTAATTCAGAAAAAATATTAAAAGATTATAGCGAAAGAATTATTCATATACATTGCAAAGATATTAGAAAAAATGTTTTAGAAAATTCTTTAAAGCATGATTTAAGTTTTAGAAGTGCATTTTTAGAAGGTGCATTCACTGTCCCAGGTGATGGATGTATAGACTATCTACCCTTATTTAATATTTTAAAAGCAACTGAATATTCGGGTTGGCTTGTAGTCGAGGCAGAGCAAGATCCTGAAAAAGCAAATCCATTTGAATATGCTAAGAAAGGCTATAAATATCTTACTGAAAATTTGAATAAATCTAAAATTAAGATCTTTAAAAATTAATTATCTATAGATTGAAGTTAACTCATTATTTCCTGCTGCTACACATGGAGATTTAAAACATGTTCCAACAATCCATTCGGATCCAGGTTCTGGTAAAAAATTTGAAGACATTAAAAAAATAACTCCCATTTCAACAGATTGTCCTGCTTTTCCCTCGGCCTTAATTCTTGGGTCTGGGTCAGTTTTAACTTTAGAATCTTCTGAAAAAGGATTTTTTATATCTAAATTATTATTTATATAAGAGACGACTTTATCTGCTAACCACTCACCATTACAAGGGTCTCCCCAAATAGTTTTTTTACTTTCATCAGCGTTACCACATTTGTTAACTTCATTATTAATTAAGTCTACAACCTTATTGTGATTTTCTTTGACAAGATTTGCTTTTGCCTCAACTGCTGGTCTAGTGCTAGCTGTCCATATCAACATACTGACAACAAACACAGCTGAAATTACAACTAAAAATTCTAATAAACCAAAATTTTTAAAATTTATTTTCATACTACAATTTTACAATTTTAGATTTGTCTAATTTTTTTTCAAAAAAATCAATAATATTTTGAATTGTTTCTATACCCATTCTTGTCATACATTCTTCTGTAAAAGCTGCCGTATGAGGACTTAGAAATACTTTATCGTTTTTCAAAAGTGGATTGTTTTCATCTGGAGGTTCTTTTTCAAAAACATCAATACCAGCACCAAAAATTAAATTTTCATTTAATGCTTTATCAAGATCAGTTTCATTTATTATACCACCTCTTGCTGCATTAATAATAATGCAATTTTTTTTCATCTTTTTTAACAATTCGTAGTTTATTAAATTTTTTGTTTTTTCTGTTAAAGGCATATGTAAAGAAATTACATCCATAGATTTTATTGTTTCTTCAAGATTCTCTACTTTTTTCCCTTCCATAGATTCAACTTTTTCTTTTGAAACATATGGATCATAAACATATACGTTCATTTCAAAACCCAAACATCTTTTTATTAAAGATTGTCCAATTCTTCCAAATCCAACTATTAAAAAATTTTTATTCCAAAGCTCAATAGTTTTTGGAAGTTTATTTCTATCTTTAAAATTTCCATCTCTTACAGTTTTGTCAAATAAATCTTTTCTTTTTGAAATATTTAATAGATTAAACATCACATGTTCCGAGACGGTAACTGCATTTGCATTAGCCGTGATAGCAATTTTTATATCTCTTTCTTTAGCATTTTTTAAATCAATATTGTCATAACCAACTCCATGTCTTGAAACAATTTTTAAATTTTTTGCTTCATTCATTACTTCACCTGATAATTTAGCAATTCTGACAGATACTCCATCACAGTCGACAATTTTTTTTTTCAAGTTTTCCTCTGAAACATCATCAGTTACATCTACGATAAAATTAGGATGGTTTTTAATTAATTCCATTCCCTTATCATGAACTTTTTGAATTACTAATATTTTCTTTTTTTTTGTCATTTTATTATAGATGCATTGATTTAACTTCAGTGATCAAGAAATCTTAATAACATCATAAACTAAAAACTTCAAATATCTTATATAAAATTTAATATTCTTTATTAAAGTTGAAATTATTAAATTATTAAAATAACTTGAGTTGTGAATTTTACGATTAAATCCTTACTGTTATTATTTAATATTTTACAAAATATTAATACTTTTATTCTTCGTATAGGACGACAACTTGCCTGGATAGCTATTTTATTAATGGTAATTGTTATTATTATTCAGGTATTTTTTAGATATGTTTTAAATAATGCTTTGCCCTGGCCTGACGAAGTGGCTCGATTTTTTATGTTATGGATGACTGGTTTAATAGCACCTTCAGCTTATCGTTGGGGTGGTTTTGTATCTATTGATATGTTTCAAAGATTTTTGCCTAAAATTTTATCTAATATTTTAATTTTTTTAATTTTATTAGTTTCCTTAACTGTTTTGTTAATCGGTTTTGAGATGGGATTAAAACATATAAATGCCGGTTGGATATTTAGTTCTTCTTCTATAAAAATTCCATTTTCTTTAATTGGGGGAAAAACAGAAGCTATGAAGTTGGCGTGGATGTATATGTCTTTGCCTGTTGGTATATTTTTATTAATAATGGTTAATGTTGAATTGGCTTTAAGAAATATTTTATCATTTTTTAATTCTAAAATAGATTTACCTTTAGATAAAGATAGAGAGAAGCTGGAGGCATAAATGTTAATATGGTTTTTGCCTTTGTTCTTACTTTTTTTGTTAATTGGTCTTCCGGTATTTTTTAGTCTTTTAGCTGCACCTGGGATTTTACTTTGGTTGAATGATCAAAGTAGGGATGCCGCGATGCTTTATAGAAACATCTATAATGGAATTGATAGCTTTCCTTTAATGGCAATACCTTTTTTTATGTTAGCTGGAGAATTAATGAATAGGGGAAAAATTACTTTAAGACTTGTTGAATTTAGTCAAGCAATGATGGGACATTTAAGAGGAGGTTTGGCTCATGTTAATATTTTGACTTCAATGTTGTTTGCTGGATTATCAGGTTCAGCGGTGGCAGATACTTCAGCGATTGGATCAATGTTAATTCCAGCAATGGAAAAACAAGGTTATACAAAAAAATTTGCAGCAGCTATAACTGCAGCAAGTTCAGTTATTGGTCCAATCATTCCTCCATCAGGGATAATGATTATTTATGCATATGTTATGGGAGAAAGTGTTGCCGCATTATTCTTAGCAGGAATTATTCCTGGCATATTGGTTGGAGTTAGTCTTATGATAATGGTAAAATTTTTAGCAAATCGTCATAATTTCCCTCCCGTAACTACAAAAGCTTCATGGAATGAAAGAGGAAAAGCATCTTTAAAAGCTTTTTTTCCTTTAATGACTCCAGTTATAATTTTAGGAGGAATTTTAGGAGGAATATTTACTCCTACCGAGGCATCTGCTGTTGCTGCAGCTTATGCTCTCTTTATTGGTTTGTTTGTTTTAAAAACATTAACTTGGAGCGAGATTCCTAAAGTTTTTACTAAAGCAGCGATGGTTTCATCAGTAGTATTACTTTTAGTAGGTGCTGCTATGGCTTTCAAAACAGTGGTAAGCCTATCTCATGCCCCAGAGCATCTTGCAGAGTTCGTTTTGAGTTTGAGCAACAATCCTTACATGCTATTGTTTTTGATTAATATACTTTTATTTATAGTTGGTATGTTTCTTGATGCAGGCCCAGCTATAATAATTTTAGGTCCTATTCTTGGTCCTGTTTTTGTTGAGCTCGGAGTACACCCTGTACACTTTGCGATTATTATGTCTGTTAATTTAACCGTTGGATTAGCTACTCCACCGATGGGTTTAGTTTTATTTGTTGCCTCATCAGTATCAGGAGAAAGAGTAGAAACAATAGCAAAAGCTATCTTGCCTTTTTTAGCAATGGAAGCTTTAGTTATTTTTTTGATTACATATTTTCCCGCTCTTTCTATGACAATTCCATTATTGACTGGATTTGCTAAATAATTTCTTAACTTTTTGATCTATATCAAATTAGACTCTTGTTAATTTATTAGCTATATTTCTTTTTTTAAAATCATAATGGAGGGGAAATGTTATTTAACAAAATAATAAAATCATTTTTTTCATTAGTGTTTTTGGTTGGATTTTCTTTTTCTGCATTAGCCGCAGATTACAATCTAAGAATGACAATGAATTCAAATGATCAAGATGAAGACTATGATGGTTCAATAGTTTTTAAAAACTATGTTGAAGCAGCATCAAATGGAAAAATTTCAGTTGAATTATTTGTAGGAACTCAATTATGCTCAAAGGGAGCAGAATGTCTACAAGGTGTATCTGATGGAAGTATAGATATTTATATCTCAACATCAGGTGGAGCAGCAGGAGTATTTCCATATGTTCAAGTTCTTGACTTGCCATACTTAATGTCAGACGACAGAATTGCTGAAGATGTATTAAAAAGTGATTTTGTAAGAACAATGAGAAAAATGGCTCTTAAAGATTCTAATAATTCGATTAGATTAATGACTATTGGGAATACAGGTGGATGGAGAAATTTTGCAAATACTAAAAGACAAATTGCAAACCCATCTGACATGAAGGGCTTAAAAATTAGAACAGTAGTTGCTGATTTACCTCAAGAATTAGTTAAAGCACTTGGTGCGTCACCAACACCTATACCTTGGCCAGAACTATTTACATCATTTCAAACTGGAGTGGTTGAAGGTTCTAAAAATGGAATTACTGATATAATGAATATGAAGTTTCCAGATGCAGGTCTAAAATATGTAACATTAGATGGTCACGCATATATGGGTGCACTTTGGTGGATGAACAATGCTAAGTATGAGTCAATGCCTAAAGATTTGAGAAAAGTTATTACAGATGGGTTTTATGCATTGCAGCAAGCTACTTTTGCTTCACCAAAAAGAAAATCAATTAAAGCATACGAAGATTTTGTAGCTGGTGGTGGAAGTTTATATGTTCCAACTCCTGATCAAAAAGCTGCATTTAAAAAAGCAGCATCACCTGTTTATGATTGGTTTCAAGAGAATGTTAAGGGTGGAAAAGAAATCTTTAATGCTCTTACTAGTGCAGTTGGACGTGCAGAAAACAGAGCGTCTTCAGATTACAAAAAAGATCTATAATTAATAAATGATTTTGGGGCGGATAATATTCCGTCCCATTATCTAAATGGATAAATCCAAGATTTATAATCATTTATTAAAATATGGGCTTTTTCAATTTGTTCAGGAGTCATTTTCTTAACTACTTCCTCCTGGGAAATAGCAGCGTCAGGATCTCCACCTATTGCAGACAAAACATACCAAGTGTAAGCTCTAACAAGATCGGGAGCGGGAAGGCCTCTGCCAATTTCGTAGTACCAACCTACACCAGATTGTGCACCAGGGTGACCTTTCATAGAAGACCTAAGATACCATTCAAAAGCTCTAACATCGTCCCTTTCAACACCAAGTCCCATAGCATACATAATGCCAATAAGTTCCTCAGCGTCTGCATTTCCAGATCTAGCGGCAGGAAGCAATTCTTCCATAGCTTCTTTAAACTTACCTTCTTCCATCAAATCTCTTGCATTTTCAATTTCTGCAAAAACAATAGAAGGGATAAACAAAATTATAAAAAAATATTTAATCATACAAAAATTCTAATATTTATAATTCCATTTTTAATCTCAGTAAACAAAACATATGCAAATGAAATACCAAAACCATT
The DNA here is from genome assembly GCA_902550805.1 of uncultured Pelagibacteraceae bacterium. Taxonomy (GTDB): domain Bacteria; phylum Pseudomonadota; class Alphaproteobacteria; order Pelagibacterales; family Pelagibacteraceae; genus Pelagibacter. The sequence continues at coordinate 57,461 of CACDAL010000003.1, read as the reverse complement.
ATCAATTAATGATTTTCATAAAGTAGATATAAAAAAAGCTAAACTTGGCAGACTTTTATTTCACGACAAAATTTTATCAGCAAATCGTAATATTGCATGTGCAACGTGTCATAATCATGAGTTTGGAGGCTCAGATGGACTTTCTCTAGGAATTGGAGAAGGCGGTGAAGGACTAGGTCCAAACAGAACAGCTGGTATAGGTGATGATAAAATTAAAAAACGTATTCCTAGAAATTCTCTAGCACTTTGGAATTTAGGCTTTAAAGAAATTACTACTTTATTACATGATGGTAGAGTGACTAAGTCAAATATATTTGGTAATAATTTTAATACACCTGCACAAGAAGCGCTTCCAAAAGGTTTAGATAATATTGTTGCAGTTCAAGCCTTATTTCCTTTGACCAGACAATTTGAAATGGCAGGTAATCCAGGCGAAAATGAAATAATAGGATTAGTTTCAAAAGTTGGAAAAGACAGTATGAGAATAGATGCAGTATGGCCAGTAATAACAAATCGAATTCGAGCAATTCCAGAATATGTCGAATTATTCAAAAATTCTTTTGACGATATTGATAACGTTTTTGATATTAAGATTACTCATATTGTTAATTCTATTGCTGCCTTTCAAATTCATGAATGGACTTCATTTGACTCTCCATTTGATGATTATTTAAATGGAGATAAAAATGTTTTAAGTTCAAATCAAATCAAAGGAATGGAGTTGTTTTATGGAAAAGCAAATTGCAGTTCTTGTCATTCTGGATCTTTGTTAACTAATCAAAAATTTTACTCGCTAGGAATTCCACAATTTGGACCTGGAAGAACTAGAAGTTTTGATCCATATGCTCGTGATGTAGGACGCATGGTCGAAACAGATGACTTAAATGATATGTATAAGTTTAAAACACCAGCTTTAAGAAATGTATCTTTGACTGCACCATATGGTCATAATGGCGCTTACCCAACGCTTGAAGGAATAATAAAACATCATTTAAACCCAAAGGAAATGAATAAGATTTGGAAACCCAAGCTTGCTAATTTGCCTAAAGCTAAATGGTTAGAGGATATAGATTTTGTAATTTTTTCAGATAAAAGAGAACAAGAAAGAATTTTATCAAGTATAGATATAAAACCTATAAAATTGAGCGATAAAGAAATTTATTACTTAGTTGAATTTTTAAAATCTTTAACTGGCAAAAGTGGTAATAATAGACCTCTTGGAAAACCAAATAAAGTTCCCAGCGGGTTACTAATAGATTAAATAAATTTAATATGAAAAAAATTAGATATGCAATAATAGGCGCTGGTACAATGGGACTTGAACATATTCAAAATATTTCATTAATAAAAAATGCAGAAGTTGTTGCAATATCAGATGTTCATAACAACTCATTAATTAAAATAAAGAAAAAATTTAAAAAAAAATTTTTATATTTTAAGAATCATAAAGATTTAATAAAAAAAAATATTGCAGACGTATATATAATTTCTACACCGAACTTTACACATTTAAAAATTTTAAAAGATGTTTTAAAAACAAAAAAACATATTCTTGTTGAAAAACCTTTGACTATAAATACTAAAGAGTGTTTAAAATTAAAAAAATTATCAAAAAACTATCCTTCTTTAATTTGGACTGCAATGGAATATAGATACATGCCTCCTGTTAATAAATTTATTAATAAAATTCACAAAAAAACTATTGGAAAATTAAAAATGTTATCAATAAGAGAACATCGTTTTCCATTTTTAAAAAAAGTTAAAAATTGGAATCGGTTTTCAAAAAATACAGGTGGAACATTTGTTGAGAAATGTTGTCATTTTTTTGATTTAATGCGTTTAATTATCCGTAGTGAACCTGTAAGCGTCTATGCTAGCGGTAATCAAGATGTTAATCATATTAATGAAAGATTTAAAAATAAAAGGCCAGATATTATTGATAATGGTTTTGTGATAGTAAATTTTAAAAATGGAGTTAGAGGTCTATTGGATCTATGTATGTTTGCGGAAAACTCAGATATGCAAGAAGAATTGGTAGCAGTTGGTGATATAGGTAAAATTGAGACATCTGTTCCTTCAAGTCAGTCAGGAAAAACATTTTCGTATATTAGAATTGGAATGAGGAAAGGTAATAAAACTACAAGAGAACTTGTAAAAGTAGATAAAAAAATTCTCCAGGCAGGACATCATCATGGATCTGCTTATTATCAACACTTAGCATTTTTAAATGCTATTAAAAATAAATCAAAACCTGAAGTCTCATTAAATGATGGAATGATTTCTGTTGCAATCGGAGAAGCTGCAGAAAAATCAATAAAGGAAAAAAGAATTGTTAAAATAAATGAATTAATTAATTAATTAAAAAAATTAATTAATTTATTTGTTATAAATTCACTAATTTTTTTATTAGACTCTTCCGTTACTCCAGAAATATGTGGAGTTATAATGCAATTAAAAGTCTCATCAATTTTACTATAAAATTTTTCTTCTATTGGTTCACTTTCAAAAACATCAAGTGCAAAACCACTAATAACTTTATTTTTATAAGCATTGATTAAATCCTCTTCATTAACGATTGAACCCCTTGAAGTATTAATCAATATTGGTTTTTTTGACATTTTTTTAAATGCATTTGTATTTATAAGGTTTTTTGTTTCATTGTTTAAAGGGACATGTATAGAAATAATATCGGAGTTAGAAATCACATCATCGAAAGGCAAAAATTTTAGATTAAATTCATTTTCGAGTTTTTTATCTACATAAGGATCATAAGTTATTACTTTTGCGCCAAAGCTTTGCGCAATTTTACATACTTTTTTTCCTGTTGCGCCAAAGCCAATTAGACCAAATATTTTTTCTTTCAATTCTCTTGAATTAAAAGATGATCTTGGCCACATACCTTTTTTAGTCTCGTAATTAAATAAAGTTATATTTTTAATTAAATGTAGAGATGAGCCCATTACATACTCAGCAACAGAGTCAGCATTTATACCCGATGCTATTTGGATATGAATATTTTTTTTATCACAATATTCTTTATCAATATTATCTAAACCTACTCCTAAACGACCAACAAATTTTAATTTTATAGCTTCATCTAAAACAGTTTTTTGTAACTGAGTTTTATTTCTAACAATTATTGCTTCAAAATTTGAAATTTCTTCTTTTATTTTTTTTTCGTTCTGAAATAAATTTTTATCATATTTTACATTAAAATTTTTTTTTAGAGTTTTAACGCTCTCTTCATTCATAAATTCAGTTATTAAAATATTTGTCATTTTATTTTTTTATTAAATTTTAAATTTAATTATTTAACAGATTCTTCAAATCTCTTTTGTTGTGTTTAAAAGTAGGCAAAGGATACTTGAATGCAAATTTTCTTGGAATACATTTGTTCTTTGCTTCTTCCCAGAGCGCAATCCATTGTTTATAATTTAGAGTAGTAATATTATTTTTATTTTTACTTCTAACATAAAAATTTGGCAGAGGTTTACGACCAGAAGGTGTTCCAGCTCTATTATATCTTAAATCTGCGCTTATTCTAAAATCATTTGATCTATTCGCAAGTGAACAATGTATCGAATGTTTATGTAAAAGAATTACGTCCCCAATATTTGCTTCTAAGTAAATTGGCTTAAATTTATCTAAGAGCTTGCTGTTTTTAACTTCTACTTGACCTCTGTAACCAGAAATATGATTTAATAACCCCATTTTATTAATTTCTTTAACTGTAACCATGCAACCATTTTTCCTAGTTGTTTTAGTAAAGGGTATCCAAACAGTTACCATGTCACAAAATTTTTGTCCGTGAGTTGATAAAACTGCAGCATCTTGATGCCAAGGTGTTCTGCCACTTAAACCATCATAGACTGATCCTTTTGGTAATTTTTTTTCAGGTTGTTTAATTCTAGTATTTTGAACTGGGCTACATAGAATTTCAGTACCTAAGACTTTTTCAACTACGTCTAAAATTTTTTTATGAGTAATAAGATTCCAAAGAGAATTTGAAGCAAAGTAGTCACTATCTTTTTTTACATGATCTCTAGGTAATCTAGTATTAAAATACTGATCTAAATCATAAATATTTAATTTGGATACAAAGGTATATTTTTTTTTAAAATCATATTTTAAAGTATTATTTTTTTTGGTTTTAGGAGCGTACTTTCTAATTAGACAATCCATCACAAAATCCATATCGTTTAAAATAGGTTTTAAATCTTTAGTAAAATTTAAGACGTTTCTTACTCTTACATAGCCATTTCTTTCTAATAATTTTTTTAATTTTGATTTAACTTTCATATTATGATGTATTTTTTAGCAGATAATTTGAATCATGAAAAGAGGTAAGCATTCTTTTGTTATTTGGAACAATTGTTGGGAAATATTTATTATTTTTAAATGACCAAATAACAGGTTTGTTCAAAGCATAACTTCCATATATAAAAAATCTTTTTGGACAGTTATATTCTTTAAATCTTTTTACTCCATGATAAGAGTTTGGTGTTGACTTAAAAAAGATAACCGTTCCTTGTTTAGGGGTAAATTCTTTAACAATATTTAATTCATTAATTTTTGGAAATCTTCTAAAACTTTTTCTTAAATTTATTTTTGTTTTTTTTTTATATAAAGTAAGAGATCCTCCATTTTTTTTAGGAATATCTGTAAGATATATTAAAAAATTGTATAATCTATTAACATCATCTCTATGAGGTCTTAATCGATATCCACCTTTTGAAACAGAAAAATCTATATCCAAATTAAGTATTGGATTATTATAATTATTCCCTAATAATTTTGTAAGCTCTTTTGAATTAACCTTTCTTTTAAGTGTAAATTTTTTTTGATTAAATGATTTGGGATTATAGAGATTTGTCCATGTATTTTCTTTGAATTTAGATTTAAATATTTTTTCTAATTTTTTGAAAAATTTTTTACTATTAAATTTTCTAAATAATTTTGAAGAATATTTTGAATTTTTTAAATAAACTTTAAAATTTTTTGATCCCTTGTTTATTCTACTTCTTCCTCCCATTATTATATCATCAAAAGATTTAGATGAACTTATTTCAGAGATTAACTTTTTACAGATATTTTTAGGAATAGCTTTTTCAGCAATTAAAACAGGAAAATTACTTTTAATTTTTTCTAATTTTCCTATATTTATCATTTAACTATACATACCTTCTTTAACTTTAATCATTTTATACATTAGATCATTCAAAGGGGTTGGAATTCCATGTTTTTTAGCAAGTCTAGACACTTCACCACTAATAAAATCAATCTCTGTTTTTCTTTTATATAGGACATCAAATGCCATTGATGATTTATTAGTTTGTTTAGAATCTACTATTTTATTAAACATGAATAGACATTCATCTTCGGAAACCTCTATTCCTTCAGCTAAAGCCACTTTTCTAGTTTCTAGAATTATTTCTTTGCCTAAAGATCTAGAGATAGATTGATTTTTGTTATCAATATAAAGCTCTGTATGATTTAGATCAAAAATTGCAGATAAAGGGCCAATTGCAGTAAGAGCAAATAACTTCATCCATTTTCTTTTTTTAACATCTTCAGCCGCAATCATCTCAAGACCATGTGCTGAAAATGTTTCTGCAATTGTGTTTACTCTTTCACTAACTCCACCATCGTATTCTCCTATCCAAGAGGGTAAAGCAGCATGATTTTTAATATGACCTGGTCCTAAAATATTTGATGCTTGAGTTGTCGTTCCTCCTAATACTTTTTCCTTACCAACAATTTTTTGCATAATTGCTTCATGACCAATTCCATTTTGAAAAGACATAAAAGATGTTTTTTCTCCAATAATATTTTTTATACTTTTTAGAGCAGGCTCCAGAGCTGTAGCTTTGCACATTACAATGACAGCATCAACAATATCTAATTTTGAAGGTTCATTCGTTGCTTTGACTTTTATAAATCGATCTCCTCCATGACCATCCATCTTTAAGCCATTTTTATTAATTGACTCTACGTGTTCTTTCCAAACATCAATTAAAATAACATTCAAACCTTTTTCAGCTAGCAAACCTCCAAATAAACAGCCCATAGCACCTGCACCTAAGACCGCAACTTTCAAATCTTTATTTATCATTAAAGCCTTTTTAAAATTAATTTATGTATAGATATTATATATATTATCTATAGACATCATGCAAAATAAAATATAGCTTAATATAGTAATGCAATTGGAAATAGAAAAAGCAAAATTTACAGAATATCCATTAGAAAAAATTTCTGAAGCATTACAATTAGGCTTGTCACAAAATTATAAAGCAGTTGAAGTATCAGTTGTTGAATGTCCAAATTTAAGAGAGTGGGATTGTCCATCAGAAGGTATTAGTGGAAATCAAAAGATTATAGATGTTGGAGGCGAGCCCTATATGCATGATCCAAGATTTATTGGAGCTGAATTTGATTATGAAGAGATCTCTAAAATGATTGGTTCAGAAAAAAGTTATGCTTTAGGCGCTGGCTCAGGCGCAATGTCATGCTTGGACGATCATTGTGGAGAATTAGTGATTAATGAAAATTTAATTACCTCTGAATCAAAATCAATTATAGCCCGAGTTGGATTAAATAAAGAGTGTATTGCTGAAAAATATACAGCAAGGAAACATGGTGGCTTAGGCAATGTTTATTACACTGATGGAGTTAAAGGAAAAGTTATTAAAATTAAGATAAAAGGAAGATCTGGTGAGCAGGGTTCTTTATCACAAGCAATGAGGAAAGCTTTGTCTGATAATTTACAAATTAAAGGCAATAACCACATTGCTTTGGCTGGTGTTTTTAGAATTTTAAATGGAAAAATTAGATCTCATGTTCAACCTGATTACGCTGATATTAAGCATGAATACTACGATCCTAGACAAATGAAGTGTGTAAAAGATTTTTTACAATTTTATGAACCTGTGGGACCAGAATTGCAAGGTTATAGTATACTTTGGACAGGTGACCCTTCTGGAGGTGATCTTAACTTAAGAGAGTCTGGTGAGCACACTCATTTTCATTCCTACACAAAAGATAATATTGCTGGCCATTATCATTTTGATGTAACGCCTGAAGAAATAGAATACGAAGGTTATTTTAACACAGCAGGTGAAGTGCACAGAGTTAACAATATATATAAGGAATTAGCTACCAAAAAATAATATTAATTTAACTTTCTTTAAGATAACATTTTAAGATGAAGAAACAATTTAAGTACCCTAAACATTTTGAGGAACAGAAAAAAATTCCAAAAATTACTCAAAAAAGAATTAAATTAGCAGAAGTATCTCTAGGTGATTTCGAAGGAAGATTAGAAAATGAACTGCTCAATTGGTTTTCATTAACACCTCAACATTGGATTATGTTGCATATGGTAATGCTTGCTTATTATAAAAATAAATCAATTACTAAAAACCAATTATTAAAAGTAATTGAAAAATCTTATTTAACTTCCAATGTTTATATAGATACAGCAATAAAAAAAGGTTTTTTCAGAATTATTAGAAATGAAAAAGATAAAAGATCAATATTTATCTTGCCTTCGGTAATAACAATAAAAACTTTTGAAGGGTTTATTGACAGAAGAGATATCTTATACAAAGGCATTTAATGAAAAATATTTATACTTGGGCAGCACAACCAGCTAAACGAACTTTAACAGTAGCAGATTTAAAAGCAGCAAAAGGTAAAAAAAAATTTACTCAAGTAACAGCAAATTCAAATGAAGAGGCTGATGCAGCAGAAAAAGCAGGTTTTGATATGATTATCTGCCAAGCCAAAAATGTTTTAAAAGTAAGAGATGGATCTAAACATTTATTTTTGACAGCTTCTTTAATTCTTAATGAATATGTAACAAACGAAGATATTATGAGAGGAGCGTTCAAAGCACTAGAGAATGGTGCTGATGCTGTAATGACGCCTAGAAGTATGGATGTTGTTGAAATGTTAACTAAAGAAGATATTCCTGTTATGGGTCATCTAGGTTTAGTACCAAGAAAATCCACATCGGTCGGTGGAATGAGGGCAATAGGAAAAACTTCAAATGAAGCAATTGAATTATTTCAAAAATTTAAAAGATTAGAAGATGCGGGTGCTTTTTCAGCAGAATGTGAAGTTATACCAGAAAATGTAATGGGTGAAATTTCTAAAAGAACAAATATCGTAACAGTATCTTTAGGAGCCGGAAGAAATGCCGATGTAATGTATTTATTTATGGAAGATATATGTGGAGATAGTGAAAATCCTCCAAGACATGCCAAAGCTTTTGGTAATATTTTAAAATTACGAAATGAAATTAAATATGAGAGAATAAGAGCATTAAAAGCATTTAAAAAAGAATCGATAAGTGGAAAATTTCCAGGAAAAAAACAATCGTCTAATTTAGATAAAAAACAGTTCGAGGAGTTTTTAAATAAATTAGATTAATAAGTTGCTGAGTCGTCTTTTTTAGAAAAAGATCCCTTCATTTTATCTACAACAGATTTAGCACCAGCACTTAGCGCTCTTAAATCAGAAGCGATAGTCACAAAGTTAAAACCTTTTTCGATCATCTTGGTTGCATACTCTGGCGTACCATTATGAATACCTGCAAAAATATTATTTTTTTTAGCATGATCCAAAATTCTTAATATTTCAGAATATGCTTTTGAATTTTCTGGTCTATCAAATCCAGGTTTTTCTCCTATTGCCAAACTTAAATCTGCTGGACCTATATAAATACCATCTACACCAGGTGTTGACATTATATCATCTAGTTTTTCTAAAGATTCTTCAGTTTCAATCATAGCTAATTTTAATATTTCATCATTTGCATGTTCTGCATAATCAGATCCACCATAGATTAAACCTCTTATTGGACCAAAACTTCTATATCCTTTTGGTGGGTACATACATGCTTGAACAAATCTTTCAGCCTCTTCTTTATTACTAACCATCGGACAAATTACGCCATAACAACCAGCGTCTAAAATTTTCATTATTTGTCCAGGTTCATTCCAGTTTACTCTAGCTAAAGGAGTGACATTTGTTGTAGAAATCGTCTGCATCATCGGAAGAGCACTTGAATAGTCAACTAAACCATGTTGCATATCAACCGTGAGAGAATCCCAACCTTGATGTGCCATAGCCTCACAAGAAGCTGTACTTGGGATTGCACACCAACCATTAATGACTGGCTTGCCCTCAGCCATCATTTGTTTTACTTTGTTTTTTCTCATTAATAATTGATACCAAAATGGGTATACTTAATATTTAAGTAATCCTTAATAGCCATGGAGCCACCCTCTCTACCGTAACCTGTTTGCTTAATACCACCAAAAGGAACTTCGGCAAAAGCAACAGCAGGAGTGTTGACCGCACATGTTCCAGTTTCCATTTTTTCAGAAACTTTATGCGCATTTTCTAGAGAATTTGTGTAAATATAACTTGCTAAACCTAAATCGTTATCATTTGCTCTTTTAATAACTTCATCTCTATCTTTAAATGTTAAAATAGGAACTAAAGGACCAAAAGGTTCTTCTTTTATAATTGTAAAGTTATCTTTAACCTCATCAAATATAGTTGGTTCATAAAAATAACCTTTATTAAATCCTGCGGGCCTTTTACCTCCACATAGAACTTTGGCTCCTTCTTGTTTTGTTTTTTCAGCTAACGCTTCTACTTCAAGCAATCTTTTTTCAGTAGTTAAAGGTCCTAATATAGTGTCTTTATCCATACCATTACCAATTTTTAATTTGGTTACCTTATCAACTAAAGTTTTTGCAAATTCATCTTTTTTTCTTTCATGAATATAAAATCTTGCTGGAGATATGCATACTTGACCATTATTTCTGAATTTTGCAGTAATTGCCATATCAGTTACTTGATTTATATCTACATCATCAAATACAATAAAAGGAGAGTGACCACTTAACTCCATAGTAACTCTTTGAACTTTTTCAGCTGCTTGTTTTAATATTAATTTTCCAACTCTTGTAGAGCCAGTTATAGAAACTTTTTTAATTATGTCTGATGATATTAATTGAGATGAAATATTTGCTGGGTCACCTGATAACAAATTAACTACACCCGGAGGCACTCCAGCTTCGTTAATAATATTCATTAACTCCATTACACTTCCCGGAGTTATTACATCGGGCTTGCAAATTACAGAACATCCAGCTGCTAGAGCTGTAGAAATTTTTCTTGAAGCTAAAACAATTGGAAAGTTCCATGGAATTAAACCAGCCACAACACCAACAGGTTCATACTTTACATACATTCTTGTATTTTCAAATCTACTTTCTACAATTTGACCATAAATCCTTTTAGTCTCTTCTGAATTCCATTCAAATATGTCAGCGGCACCTCCAACTTCTCCAGCAGCTTCCGCTAGAGGTTTTCCTACTTCAAGAGTCATCCATTTTGCTAAAACATCTGTCTTCTCTCTCATTAGGTCTGCAATTTTTCTGATAATTTTAGCGCGTTGCCAAGGAGGAGTTTTTCTCCAAACTTCTAAACCTTTCTCTGCAGATTTAAGAGCTTTATTAACATCTTCTTCTCCTGCTTTTGATGCTTTTCCAATCACTTCTTCTGTTGCTGGATTTATTACATCGTAAGTTTCATTGTTTTGTGACTGTTGCCACTTTCCATCTATGAATTGTCCAAATTTGCTATACATTTTTAAAAAAATTATGTTTAATTGTTATATATAAAATTATTTTATTCGTGGAGAGTTTATATATTTAATTATGAAAAAAATAAAGCTTACATGTTCTCATGCTATTATAAAATATCTTATATCCCAAAAGATTTTAATAGATGGTAAAAAAGAACCTTTGTTCCCAGGTGCTTTTGGAATATTTGGACATGGTAATGTTGCGTGTTTAGGTCAAGCTCTCCAAGAAAATCAGGATAAACTTCCAACCTATAGAGGTCATCATGAGCAAAATATGGCTTTAACCGGAATTGCCTATGCAAGGGCAAAAAGAAGAAAACAAATTTTTGTAGTGACAAGCTCAGTTGGCCCTGGTTCAACAAACTTAATCACAGCATCGGCAGTTGCTATGAGTAATAGATTACCAGTATTATTTTTACCAGGAGATACATATGCTAACAGAATGCCAGATCCAGTTTTACAACAAGTAGAACATTTTAACAATCCAGGAATAACTGCTAATGATGCTTTTAAGCCGGTTACAAAATATTTTGATAGAATAACTCGTCCAGAACAAATTTTACAATCTTTACCTCAAGCAGTCCAAACCATGCTGGATCCTGCCGACAGTGGACCAGCGTGTTTATCTTTGTGCCAAGATACACAAGGAGAAGTCTACGATTATCCTGAAGAATTTTTTAGTGAAAGAATACATAGTATTAGAAGACCAAAACCGGATGATTTTCAAATTAAAGAAGCGGCAGAAAAAATAAAAAATTCAAAAAATCCAATTATTATATCTGGTGGTGGTGTTTTTTATTCTGAAGCAATGGAAGAGCTTGGTTCATTTGCAGCAAAGCATAATATTCCAGTTACACAAACTGTAATGGGATATTCTACAATGAAAAGAGATCACTCTCATTTTTTAGGACCAATAGGAGGGTTGGGTGGTAAAGCTGCAAATAATTTAGCAAAAAAAACTGACCTGGCTATTGCTGTAGGAACAAAACTAGCAGATTTTACGACAGGTTCCTGGACAAATTTTGAAAATCCAGATTTTGGATTAATTTCATTAAATATTACACGTCATGATGCTAACAAACATCTTGCTCAAGCAGTTATTGGAGATGCAAAAGTTTCTTTAATAGAATTGTCCCAAGCTTTAGGAAATTGGAAAGCTTCAGATGATTGGTATAAAAAATCAAGAAATGAACTTAAATCTTGGAATGAATATGTTGATAAAGAAAGCGGACCAACTAATCAAGAAGTTCCAAGTTATGCACATGCTGTAGGCGCTATATACAGAAAATCTGACCCTACAGATATAGCAGTAACAGCTGCCGGAGGACTTGTGGGAGAAGTCGTTCAAATTTGGAGACCAAGAGAACTTAATACTCATGAAACGGAATGGGGTTTTAGTTGCATGGGTTATGAAATTTCTGGAGCTTTAGGAATTAAAATGGCTAATCACGAAAAAGATGTGATTGTTTTCGTAGGTGATGGATCTTACCTTTTACATAATTCAGATATATATTCTTCTGTAATAACTAATAATAAATTAATTATAATAGTATGTGATAATGGAGGACATGCAGTAATTAATAGACTTCAATTATTTAAAGGTGGAAAAGAATTTAATTGTCAATTCAAAAGCTCAAAAGCGCCAAATCTTGTACCAGTAAATTTTGCTCAACATGCAGCAAGCATGGGAGCAAAGTCGGAAGAAGTTTCGTCTATTTCTGAATTAGAAGAAGCATTTAAAAGAGCTAAAAAATCTGATGTAACATATGTTGTATCAATCAAAACTCACTCATACGAATGGTTAGAAGGGTCTGCTTATTGGGAAAGTCCAACTTTAGAAATACCAAACACAAAAGAGAACGAAGAAGCTTTAAAACTTCACAAAGAGGGTAAGTCTAAACAAAGACAAGGTGTTTAGTCTTTTTCATGAATAAGGTTTATAAAATAGGATTGATCGGCTGTGGTCATATAGCTGAAACATATTTTAGAGCTCAAAAATATTTTAACAACATTAAGATAATAAAATGCGCCGATATAAATTACAAAGTTGCAAAAAAATGTGCAAATAAATATGGAATAAAATATTTAAATGTTAATGAAATGCTAAATGATAAAGAAGTTGAAATAATTCTAAATCTCACAATACCTAAGGCGCATTATATAGTAGCAAAAAAAGCTCTTTTACATAACAAACATGTTTATTCAGAAAAACCAATGGCAATCAATTTAAAAAATGGCAAAGAGTTATTAAAAATTGCAAAAAAAAATAAACTATACATAGGTAATGCTCCTGACACTTTTTTAGGAGGGGGAAACCAAAAGTCCAAAGAACTTTTGGAAAAAAATGAAATTGGTAAAATAAATTTAGGAAATGCAATTTTCGCATTTCCAGGAATTCAATCTTACCATCCAAATCCAGAACCTTGGTTTGCACAAAAAGAAGGAGGTCCTGTAATAGATATGGGGCCTTATTATTTAACTGCACTGGTAAATTTATTAGGCCCGGCTAAAGAAGTTAGCGGGAGCGTAATGAGAGGAGTTAACTATAGAACCATTGGTATAGGACCTAAAAAGGGTAAAAATTTTAAGGTTGAATGTCCTACGACATATTTATCAACACTAGTTTTTAAAAATAACACAATTATAAGATTAACTTTATCTTTTGATGTAATTGCACATAAAAGAAATCATATTGAATTATATGGAAACAAAGGGTCTTTAATAGTTCCTGATCCTAATATGTTTGGCGGATCTGTTTATACCTGTAAAAAATTGGGAAATCCGTGGAAAAAATATATGACTGAAAAAATGCCACTTGGAAAGATTAATATTAGAACCAAAAGTTTAAGAGCAAACGAATCACCAACAAATGCAAATTACAGAGGAGCAGGTTTAGCTGAAATGGCTTATTGTATAGAAAATAAAAAAAAACATAGATGCAGTGGCGAATTATCACTACATGTTTTAGACATTATTCAATCAACCATGAAAGCTTGTAAGACGGGTAAAAAACAAAAAATAAAAACAATTTGTAAAATTCCAAAAAGATTTACCGAACAAGAAGTTAGAAAATTATTAAATTAAGTATTCTATTACTTTTCAAATAAGGTTGATGAATATTAATAATTTTAATTTTTTTTGTTTTCAGCCATTGATAAAGCAATTTTAAATGAATTTAATAAAGGTTCTAAATTTGCTATATTTTTTCCAGCTATTTCGAAAGCAGATCCATGAGCTGTGGTTGTAATGGGCACTGTTAAGCCACCTTGAACTGTCACACCCCTATCAAAACCAAAAGCTTTAAGACCGGATTGTAAAGCATCGTGATACATACCAACCATACAGTCATGTTTTTTATTTTTATAAGCCACTACAAAAGATGTGTCGCAAGGCAATGGTCCATCTGTATTTAAACCAAGTTTTTTTGCCTCTTCTATCGCAGGAATAATTTCATCTTTTTCCTCAGTTCCAAATTCTGCATGAGGATTAAGAGCTTGAACAGCAATCCTTGGATTTTTTACTCCATTTAATTCCATAACTTCATTAATTAGTTTAATTGGTTTTAAAATGTTTTCTTTTGTTATTTGGCTAGCAACTTCTTTAATAGGAATATGAGATGTAACTCTCGCTGTCCAAAAATTATCTATAACATTAAACTCGCAACAAAAACTTTTTACATCCAGTTTATCTGCCATTAATTGCAACTCATCCGAATATTTATTTCCTCCAAGTTTTAAACTAGTTTTGTTAAATGGAGCAAAATTGATAGCATCAATTTTATTTTCTTTTGCTAATTCTAATGCAAGGTAAAGAGCTTCCAATATACTTTCACCAGACTCTTTTGAAGGTTTCGCAATTTTATAGTTATGATTTTTACCTTTAGAAATATCTAAAAAAAATCTACTTTTATTTTTAAAATCAATTTCATCAAAACTATTTACAGTTTCCAAATCATGAGAATATCCAGATATTTTATTTCCTTCTTCAAAAATATTTTTTTCACCAATGATTACTAAATTAGCTTTGTTTGTAATTTCCTCTTTTAGTAATTTAGATACTAATTCTGGCCCGATACCAGATGGATCACCAAGAAGTAATGCAATATTAATTTTATTTTGGGCCATTTTTTTCTTAAGCTTTGTATCAGATTATGTTTAAATAATTAATTATAAATTAACAAAAGAGGGAAATAATGAAAAAAAGTTTTAAACTTTTATTAGCAACGGCAGTTTTAGTAACTGAAGTTTTTGCTGTAGCATTACCTATTTTAACTACATCTGCAAAAGCAGATGGAGCTATCCAAGCGATTACTCACGCTGGTTTTGGTGGTGGTACTGACGTTACTACAAGAATGATGCTTCTAAGAACTAGAAGATATCTTAAACAAGACATGCAACTAGTAAATAAAAAAGGTGGTGGTGGAGCAGCATCTATGGATTATATGATGACATTACCAGCAGATGGTCAGCATACTTTAACTTGGACGACAGGTCATGCAGTTTCAATGGCTCTTGGAAAAACAAAAGTTAAATTGAGCGACATGCAACCTTTAGCTAGAGGAACAGATGATCCTCAGTTATTTGTAGTAAATTGTAAAAATGATATCAAAGATGCTAAGAAATTTGTTAGTGCACAAAAATCAAAATCACTTAAATATGGAACTACTCACGTTGGTGGTATTGATGATGTAAGTGCGATTGCTTTTACAAAAAAAGGTAATTTAACAGATCCTACAATTGTAGCATACAAAGGTGTTGCACCAATTAAAACAAACTTAATCAAAGGCGATATAGATGTAGGTGTTTTAAACTTAGGTGAAGCTGTTACAGAAATTGAAGATGGAACATTATGTGTTGCAGTAGTATTAGCTAGCAAGAGAATGGAAAAACTAAATAACGTTCCTACAGCTACTGAACTAGGTATCCCTGTGGTTCTTTCTACAGTTAGAGGATTTGTAACTAAAAAAGGCGTGTCATCAGAAAGAGCGAAAACATTAGAAGACGCTATGATAAAAGCAATGGAACACAAATATTTCCAAAGTTTTTTAACAGACATTGGTCTTGACGCTACTAGCGTAGTTGGTGCTGATGAGTGGGGCAAGCAAATGGAAGTGATGTTAGCAGAAATGTCATCACAACTTAAAGCTTTGGGTTACATTAAGTAATTTTAAACTGTACATTTTTTTAAATGAATAATGTACGAACAAAAAAAAGGGCAAACAAAAAAAGTTTGCCCTTTTTTATTGGTGATGCTTTCAAAGTTTGTTTTGTAATAATAACTATTTCAGCAATTTTATTAATACAAACATTTTCATTTGATATAGTTCCTCCGATCTTAAATAGAGGGATTCAACCAGCTACATTTCCAAAAGCATTATTGGTATTAATAATTGTTCTAACTTCTGTAATATATTATTTGTCTACTAAAAAACCTTGGAAGTTAGAAAAAAAATTACCTAAAGCTTTTTTTATAACATTATTTAACTTTGTTTTATTTGTTGTTGTTTCAAAATATATAGATTTCTTTTTAGCTATTTCGATTTTATCAATTTTTGTTTCCTACTACTGGGGAGAAAGAAGAGTATTATATTTATTACTAGTTAGTATTATTTTTCCAATAATTGTATTTATTTTTTTTGAAACAATATTGGGATTAAGATTTCCCGGAGGGATTATTACAAACTTATATTATTATTAAGATGGAAAATTTATCGTTAATGATGGCTCCTTTATTTAGCTCTAAGCTATTATTAGTTTTATTTTTTGGTACATTGTTTGGATTAGTTCTCGGGGTACTTCCAGGTCTTGGACCAACTACTGGTGGTGCATTAATTTTACCTTTTACAATGACGTTAGATCCTCTTTCTGCCGTTGTTCTTTTAACTTCAATTTATTGTGCCGGTACTTACGGTGGAGCAATTACAGCAATATTAATTAATACACCAGGAACCCCAGCCGCAGCAGCAACTTGTTTGGATGGATATCCTTTAGCCCAAAAAGGAGAAGCAGGCAGAGCTCTAGGAATGGCAACAGTTTCAAGTGTGGCTGGTGGTATATTTAGTGTAATAGTACTAGTTTTTTTTGCTCCATTTCTTGCAAAATTAGCATATGAATTTGGACAACCCGAATATTTTGCTTTAGCTATTTTTGGTTTAACAATGTTAGCCTCCATTGGTGATGGTAGTCCAATTAAAAATTTAGTAGCGGGAGCTTTTGGAATTTTAATATCGACTGTTGGTAAAGATTTCATGACATCAATTGATAGATTTACTTATGGAATAAATGAATTGTCAGTAGGAATTGGATTTATTCCAGTAGTAGTTGGTTTGTTTGCAATTAGTGAAATGTTAACCCAATCTACTTTATTAGATCAAGTATTTAAAAGAGTAGCATTAAAGGCTGTTAAGCTACCATCTCTACTTGATTATAAGTTAACTTGGAAAACTATTTTAAGATCATCAGGGATAGGATCATTTATTGGAGTGCTTCCCGCAGAAGGAGGAACAGTTGCTTCTTTGATTGGATATTCAGAGGCTAAGAGATGGTCAAAAAAACCAGAAGATTTTGGCAAAGGCTCTATAGAAGGTATAGCTGGTGCAGAAGCTGCTAATAATGCTGCAACAGGTGGAGCAATGGTACCAACACTTGCACTTGGAATTCCAGGAAGTGCCACAACAGCGGTTATATTAACAGGATTAATTATTCATGGCGTAAGACCAGGACCTGATTTGTTTAGAGAACAACCAGAATTCCTTTATGGAATATTTGGATCAATGCTAATTGCAAATATAATGTTTTTTGTTCTAGGTTTTTTTGGAGCTAAAATTTTTGCAAGAATTACATTGGTACCAAATAAACTTTTATGGCCAATGATATTTGCTGTTTCAGTATGTGGAACTTATTCACTTAGCCAATCTTTATTAGATGTATGGATAATGCTTTCATTTGGTGTAATAGGTTTTTTTATGAGAAGATATGGTTTTTCAGTAGTTCCCGTAATAATTGGGTTAATTTTAGGTGAATTAGTAGAAGGAACTTTAAGACAATCATTAGTTATATTTGATGGTAATTGGTTTATGTTTTTAACTAGACCTATAGCGCTAACATTCTTTATTTTGTCTTTAATTGCACTTGCTTTTCCTTTATTAAGAAAAAAAAATAAATGATAAAATTTGATTTAAATAACAGGGTTGCAATAGTCACAGGTGGTGCTCAAGGTTTTGGTTTTGCTATAACTGAGAGATTTATTCAATCTGGTGCAAAAGTTATTATTTGGGATATAGACGAAGCGGAATCAAAAAAAGCTGTTGAAAAAATTAATTCAGAAAACCTAACCTACCAAATAGTAGATGTTAGTAAGATTGATGACATAAATAAAAATTTGAATGAGATTGAAAAAACTCATAAAAAAATTGATATTTTTGTAAATAATGCTGGTGTCGCCGGTATGAATACAACAGTTGCTGAATACCCTATTGAAGAATGGAATAAAGTTATAAATTTAAACTTAAATGCAGTGTTTTATTGTTGTAAAGCTGTTGTACCTTTTATGATTAAAAATAATTATGGAAGAATAGTTAATATTGCATCAATTGCTGGAAAAGAAGGAAATCCTAATGCTAGTGCATATAGCTCTTCAAAAGCAGGAGTTATAGGATTAACTAAATCTTTGGGGAAAGAACTTGCTTTAAAAAACATTGCCGTAAACTGTGTTACGCCAGCAGCGGCAAAAACAAGAATATTTGATCAAATGACTGAAGAACATATTAATTACATGCTTTCTAAAATTCCAAGAAATAAATTTGCTAAAGTAAATGAGCTTGCATCTCTTGTTGCTTGGCTAGCAAGTGAAGAAAATTCATTTTCAACATCAGCGGTATTTGATTTAAGTGGTGGTAGAGCAACTTACTGAACATGCACATCGGAATTGATCTTGGTGGAACTAAAACTGAATCCATAATTATAGATCAAAATGGAAAGGAGATTGAAAGATTAAGAAAAGAAACTCCTAAAAATTATAATGGTACTCTAGATACAGTATGCGAACTAGTATTCTATTTAGAAAAAAAATATCAAAAAAATTGTAGTGTTGGCGTAGGTTCTCCGGGAGCTTTATCCAATGAAACCAATTGCATTAAAGGTGGAAATTCAACTTGGCTTAATGATAGACCTCTTAAAAAAGACATTGAACTAAGACTTAATAGAAAAATTTTTTTACAAAACGATGCTAACTGTTTTGCATTATCTGAAGCTTTTGATGGAGCTGGATCTAACCATGAAATTGTTTTTGGAGTAATCATTGGAACGGGCGTTGGAGGAGGGTTAGTTATAAATAAAAAAGTAATAAATGGATTTAATAATATTACAGGCGAGTGGGGACATAATCAAATGTCAGTAGGGTCTAACGATAAATGGAAGAGGCATGATTGTTATTGTGGAAAAAAAGGTTGCATAGAAACATTCTTATCAGGACCGGGTTTTTCTAAACATTATTTTGATTTATATAATGTTAATTTAGATGCAAAAATAATTCAGGAAAATGCAAATAATGGAGATGAAAAATCTTTAGAATTTGTTTTTCAATATTTAGACTATTTAGCTAGAGGCTTGTCTCAAATTATAAATATTATTGATCCAGGAGCAATTGTTTTAGGTGGTGGAGTATCAAATATGAAACAAATTTATGGAAACATTAATTCAAAATTAAAAAAGTATGTTTTTAGTGACACTGTTAATACGGAAATTTTAAAAAATAAATTTGGCGATTCAAGTGGCGTAAGAGGTGCTGCCAGTCTAGGAAGACAATCAATCTAAAGTTGTAAATTTTTTTATTGTGGTTTCAATCGAAATCAATCTATAATTGTTTTTTTTAAAGTTAACTTAAAAATAATAATAAAGGGAAATTGTATATGAAGAAAATATTAATTGCTTTAATAGCTTTTGCTTTTACTTCTACTTCTTCTTTTGCAGGACCAAAGATAGAGGTTTTGCACTGGTGGACTTCAGGTGGTGAAGCTGCTGCTCTTAAAGTTTTAAAAGACGATTTTGCTGCTAATGGTGGTGAATGGTTAGACATGCCTGTAACGGGAGGTGGTGGTGACGCTGCTAACGTTGCATTAAAAGCAAGAATAGTTGCTGGTGATCCTCCTTCTGCTTCGCAAATCAAAGGCCCTACAATTCAAGAATATGACCAAGAAGGTGTAGTAGCTCCTTACAACATTGATGCAATAGCTCAATCTGAAGGTTGGGATAATTTATTAGACCCAATGATTGCGGCAGTTCATAAATGTCAAAACAATAGCGGTCCTTACTGTGCGGCACCTGTAAACATTCATAGAATTGATTGGATGTGGGCTAACAAGGCAGTGTTCGATGCTAATGGTATTTCTGTGCCTACATCATGGGATGAATTAAATGCAGCAGCTGAAAAATTAAAAGCTGCAGGCATAATTCCATTTGCTCATGGTGGACAAGCTTGGCAAGATGCTACAGTTTTTGAAGCAGTTGCTATGGGAATAGGTGGAAACAATTATTACAAAAACTGTTATGTAAAATTGGATGAAAACTGTTTAAGAAGCGAAACTACTGTTAAGGTTTTTGATCAAATGAGAAAACTACAAAGCTATACTGACGAAGGTAGCCCAGGAAGAGACTGGAACGTTGCTACTGGAATGGTAATCGAAGGTAAAGCTGGTTTTCAAATTATGGGAGACTGGGCTAAAGGAGAATTTACAGCAGCTGGTAAGAAACCAGGTGTAGATTATTATTGTGCAGCAACACCATCTAATAATGGTTACTTGTACAATGTTGATAGTTTTATTTTCTATAAATCTAGCGATCCAGACAAACAAGCAGGTCAAAAATTATTAGCTAAACTTATGATGGGTAAAAACTTCCAAAAAGTTTTTAACTTATACAAAGGTTCAATTCCTGCTCGTTTAGATGTGCCAATGGATGAATTTGATTCATGTGCAAAAACATCTAACTCTGATATTAAAACTGCAGGAGCTAAAGGAGGTTTAGTTCCTAGTTTTGCTCACGGTATGGCTCAAGGCAATACAATGAAAGCTGCTCTACAAGATGTAATTACTGAGCACTTTAATTCAAGCATGTCATCTAAAGATGCTGCTAATGCTTTAGCTGATTCAGTGTTATCAAATATGTAAAATAATTATAATTAAAAGGCCACTTAATTTTTAAGTGGCCTTTTTTTTAATCTAGAATTCAAAAAAATGTTCAACTGGTTAGAAAAAAATTTACCTAAAGTTGTTTTAGCACCAGCTGTTGGTTTAATAAGTTGGTTTGTCTACGGTTTTATTCTTTGGACATGTTATATTTCATTTACAAATTCAAAAATTCTACCCAAATATGAATTATGGGGAGTTGGTCAATACTTTAAACTTTGGGCCTCTCGTAAATGGTTAATTGCAGTAGATAATTTACTAATTTTTACCGCTCTTTTTTTAATTATCTGCATAATTTTAGGAATTATACTGGCTATATTTCTTGATCAAAAAATTAGAGCAGAAGGAGTTCTTCGAACTATTTATTTATATCCAATGGCACTTTCTTTTATTGTTACTGGAACTGCTTGGAAATGGATATTGAACCCAACATTAGGCATACAAAAGCTGTTTGTTGACTGGGGTTTTGAAAATTTTACCTTTGATTGGCTAGTTAATAGAGAAATGGCTATATATACAATTGTAATAGCTGGTGTCTGGCAGTCGGCTGGTTTTGTAATGGCTTTATTTTTAGCAGGTCTTAGATCTGTCGAAGATGAAATTGTTAAGGCTGCGAAAATAGATGGTGCAAATTTATTTACTGTATATTGGAAAATACTTCTTCCAATGATGAGACCGGTATTTTTTACAAGTTTTGTAATATTGGTTCATATATCGATTAAAAGTTACGATTTAATAGTGGCTCTTACGCAAGGAGGACCTGGAATCTCAACAACCATGCCAGCCTTATATATGACTCAAACCGCCTTTCACAAAAGTCAGGTTGGTTTATCAGCAGCAAGTGCAATGATGATGTTTATGGCTGTCGCTGCAGTTATTATTCCTTATTTATATTCTGAATTAAGGAGAGAAAATGTCAGTTAACATTAACACATCATACAAACAGCTTGAACAAAAATCTAAAATAACAAACTTAATGTTAAGATGGTTTCTTTATTTTGTTTTAATACTTTTTGCATCTTATTTTATTTTTCCATTATATGTAATGATTGTAACTTCACTTAAAACAATGGAAGAAATAAGACAAGGAACCCTCCTTACTTGGCCAAGTCAATTAAATTTTGAATCATGGGGAGTTGCATGGGGAGGTAGAGGATATGGTGCTGGAGATACTTTTTTAAGACCGTATTTTTGGAATTCAATTAAAATGGTTGTCCCGGCAGTATTTTTCTCAACCTTTATTGGAGCAATGTCAGGATATGTATTAACAAAATGGCGCTTTAAAGGAGACAAATGGGTTTTTCTATTTTTACTATTTGGTTGTTTTATACCTTATCAAGCAATTTTACTTCCAATGGCTAGAACTTTAGGTGTTTTAGGTATTTCTAATTCTATAATAGGTCTTGTTGTGGTTCATTCTGTTTATGGAATACCTTTTACAACTTTATTTTTTAGAAATTACTATGTTTCAATACCAAATGAGTTAGTTAAAGCTGCAAGGATAGATGGAGCGGGATTTTTTAAAATATTTTTTAAAATATTACTTCCTATTTCGGCGCCGATAATAGTTGTAACTGTAATTTGGCAATTTACTCAAATATGGAATGACTTTTTATTTGGATCTACTTTTTCATTTGGGGAAGCTGCACCAATTCAAGTAGCATTAAACAACATGGTTTTATCAAGTACTAGTGTAAAAGAATATAATGTTGATATGGCATCAGCTATTATAGCAGGTATACCAACTTTAATAGTTTATGTCTTAGCTGGAAAATATTTTATAAGAGGATTAACATCAGGAGCAGTGAAAGGATAATTATGAAAACATTAAGAATTGAAAATTTATCAAAAAATTTTGGAAGCACAGAAGTTTTAAAAAAAATAAACCTTGATATAGACGAAGGAAATTTTCTAGTTCTTTTGGGACCTTCGGGATGTGGAAAATCAACTTTATTAAACATAATAGCAGGATTAGAGACCATCAACGAAGGTAAAGTGTATATTGACGATTATAATGTAAGCAAAGTTGAGCCAAAAGACAGGAATATTGCTATGGTTTTTCAATCTTATGCTTTGTATCCGTCCATGAATGTAAGAGAAAATATGATTTTTGGCCTTAAACAAGCCAAAACATCAAAGGAAAAAATAGAAGAGCAACTTAAAAAAGTATCTTCATTTTTAAAAGTTGATGAATTATTACATCGAAAACCTTCCCAATTATCAGGAGGACAAAGACAACGTGTGGCTATAGGAAGAGCTTTAGTTAGGGAGCCAAGGATATTTTTATTCGATGAGCCTCTATCAAACTTAGATGCAAAACTAAGAGTAGAGATGAGACGTGAAATCAAAAAATTACACCAAACATTAAAAACAACTGTAGTCTATGTTACACACGATCAAACAGAAGCAATGAGTCTTGGAACTAAGATAGCTATAATGAACCATGGTGTTATCCAACAAAATGATACACCAGAGAATATTTATAATAAACCTAACAATACATTTGTTGCAGATTTTATAGGCTCACCATCAATGAACTTGATAGAAGGTAGATTAATACAAAATTCAGATAAAATTTCATTTGTTGCCGAAGGTTCAGAAAAATCAACTCAGATTCCAGTTGATAATTATAATTTCAAAAGTTCAACAAACTTAAATGATAAACAAATTTATTTTGGTATACGACCAGAACATATTCATTTTAAAAAATTAAATGAAAATGATTTTGAAGTTAATTTTAAAGCTAATTTAAGTGAATACATAGGTCACGAACAAATTATAACATTTAATTTTTCTAACCAGGAGATTTTAGCGAAATTTCCATCAACAATTAATATAGAGCTAAACAAAGATATGAAGTTATATTTTGACTTAAGTCAAATTTCAATATTTGACAAAACTTCAAAGGAAAGAATATAAAATGAAAGTAAAATATTATGATTTAGAAAATAAAAGAGTTTTTATAACTGGAGGAGGATCTGGAATAGGAGCATCAATTGTTGAAAGTTTTTGTCAACAAGGCTCAGAAGTTTTTTTTGTAGATATAAATAAAAAAGAATCTCAAAAATTATTGAGTAATTTAAAAAAAAAAAATGTGAAAGCTCCAACCTTTATCGAATGCAATCTTTTAAATATAAAAAAACTTCAAAAAATAATTAAAAAAATAATATCAAAGAATGGAAATATAGATATTTTAATTAATAATGCCGCAAATGACGATAGGCACACTACTAGTCAAGTAGATGAAAAATATTGGAATAATAGAATGGATGTAAATCTAAAACATTTTTTCTTTACAATAAAATCAGTTCTTGGTGGTATGATTAAAAATAAAAATGGATCTATAGTAAATTTAAGTTCCGTTTCATGGATGCTAGGGGAAGGTGACAAAGTTGCTTACGAAACAGCAAAATCAGCCGTAATTGGTTTGACAAGATCATTTGCAAGAGAGTTTGGAAAATACAATATAAGATGCAATTCAGTTACACCTGGATCAATTGCAACAGAAAGACAAATCAAACATTGGCTAACGCCAAAATATAAAAAATTTATATTAGATAAGCAGTGTTTAAAACGTCAATTAAAACCTCAAGATGTGGCCAAACTAGTTTTATTTTTGTCCTCTGATGCCTCATCTGGATGTACAAAACAAAATTTTATTGTAGATGCTGGAATAACTTAATATTAATCTCCAGTGACAAAAAAAACTAAAATAGCAGTTGTTGGAACTGGATTAATGGGCATACAGCACATTAAAGCTATAGATAAATCTAAAAAAGCATCCCTTCACTCGCTTGTTGATGTTAATAAAAAATTAATATTATCATTATCTAGAAAATTTAAAGTTCCTGTATTTGAAAATATTAAACAAATATCAACAAAAAATAAACCTGATGCTGTGATAATAGCTACACCCAATTATCTTCATAAAAGTCAAGCAATTAAGTTTTTAAAATCTAAAATACCTGTACTTTTAGAAAAACCAATTTCAGACAATATTCAATCTGCTAAACAAATAATTAATAGTTCTAAAAAAAATAATACGCCAGTTCTAATTGGTTATCATAGAAGACATAATTCAATAATATCAAAAGCTAAAATAAAAATTCTTTCTGGAAAATTAGGAAAAATTGTTTCAGTAAATGTTCTATGTTGGTTATATAAACATAAAGATTATTACAAAGAAAAATGGAGAATTAAAAAAGGAGGAGGCCCTTTAGGAATTAATTTAGTACATGACATTGATTTAATTTGTTACTTGTTAGGACCGGTAAAATATGTTCAGGCTTATACTTCCAATTCAATTCGCAAATTTAATGTTGAAGATACCGCTATAGTAAATTTAGTTTTTCGTTCTGGAGCTTTATGTACATTAAATATATCCGACACTATCGTCTCCCCTTGGAGTTATGAATTAACAGCAGGTGAAAATCCTACATATCCACTAACTAATCAGTCTGCATATTTTATTGGGGGAACTAAAAGTTCTTTGCAATTTCCAAATTTTAAATTTTGGTATAATAAAAAAGAAAGAAGTTGGTGGAGAAAAATTTATAGCAAAGAGGAAAAAATAAAATTAGATAATAATACTTTAACCAATCAAATAGATCATTTTTGCGATGTTGTTAAAAGAAAAGTTAAACCAAAAGTAAATGGAAATGATGGCTTAATTTCTCTAAAAATTTTTGATGCTATTACCAAAAGTGCTAGATCAGGTAAAAAAATTAAAATTTAATTTAGACAAAATTACTCTGAAGTTTTAAACTTTGTTTTTTGAATAAACATTACAAATAATATTGGTATAACCATAGTAAGAATAGTGACAGTTATTAATAGTATACCTAATTCAGAATAATCAGCTGTAGTTAAAATTGCGTTAGTAACCTTGTCTTTTACCGCTCTTGTTATGGTAAAAATTTCATTTAGATATTTAGTTCCCAATGAGCTAGCTGAAAGAGCGAGATTTGTAAAAGATGCAAATACTGCAAAAAAAGTAGCTTTTAAATGTGAAGGAGCATTTTTTGCTATCCAAGCCAATAAAGGTATCATCGAAACTTGTCCTAGAGGCGATTCAAGTGCTGTATTTATAATTGCAATAAATTTAGCATCAACTATTCCGTTCGTTAGTGAAGATGTCCAATTGTGGAATCCATAATACATACCAACGCTTGGTAAAAATAATATGGCTCCGGCAACAGACAAAATAACTATAATTTTAGCTATAGAATTTTTTGCCATAAAAGGTCTAAGTAATATAATTCCAGCAAGAGTTAAAATTGAAGCTAACAAAGATAAAACAGAAAAAAATTGCTCATTAAATTTTAACTCATCAATTTCAAACCAAGTAAGGCCTGGTCCTGGACCGGGCATCGCTCTAAAAACAAAAATTATAATTGCAGTACCAATTACAGTTGATCTTAAATCTTTAGGCAGTTCTTTGACTAATTTATTCATTAAAAATAAAATTATTATCATTGAACCTAAAAATACAATTTCTTGCGCATAAGGAACTTTAAAAGATCCAATGCTTAGAGTGAAAATAACAAAAACTAAACTTCCTCCTAAAATCCACCAATTAACTTTAGTTTTTTCTTGAGGAATATAATCCTCATCACCTGTTAATCCTTGTTCTATTAATTTTTTTCTTTTTGATTTTTTAATATATGAAGCAAGAAATATACCGAACACTGACACAATTGGTATTATCAATGCATATATATAGATAGTACCGTATAAACTTATT
The DNA here is from genome assembly GCA_902550805.1 of uncultured Pelagibacteraceae bacterium. Taxonomy (GTDB): domain Bacteria; phylum Pseudomonadota; class Alphaproteobacteria; order Pelagibacterales; family Pelagibacteraceae; genus Pelagibacter. Next base: position 30,872 of record CACDAL010000003.1, on the reverse strand, counting down.
TTTTCAGTCTGTTCTAAATTATCAACACCTTTAAACAAAATAACATTAGCTAAAGCTACCAAGACCATTCCACCGATAATTGCAAATCTACCAAGAGTTTGCATTGTAGTATGCATTGACTTGATTTCATCTTTTGAAAATTTAATACCTTTTTCATCAATTAAAGGAACGGCTTCTACTGTCATTGCATCTGCCACCACATCTTGAACAACATAACCAATCGGTGCAAGCAAAACACTTATCACAAACCAAGTTTCAACCTTTAAAATTGAAGACATCCATTCGGTATGAATTATAAGTCCATACATGATTAATAGACTGAGAGCAATTAAACCTGCTCCAACAAAAACCATATAGTTTTTTTTGTTCCAAATTAAATCTACCAAATGGCCTAATGGCATTTTTAATGCCCATGGGATTCCTGCCCAAAAACCAAGTCCTGCAAGAAAAGCGGCAGACAAGTTTAGATAATCTTTAACAAAAAAAGTACCAACTATTCCTGTTAATCCTGAAATTCCAGCCGCCATATAAATCAGCAAAGGTGGCAGGTAGGACCATTTAAATTGCCTACCTAAATCAAATAATGTTTCATCAATAAATTTTAAAACTTTATTCATAAAAATTTTATTTTACAATTCTAAATTATAATAACAAGAATTTGGATCTTCTTTATAATGTGCAAACGGTTTACAGCTTTTAAAACCAAATTTTTTAAATAGTTTTCTAGCTGGACCAAAAAAGTCACCAGCACCAGTTTCAGTACTAAGTTTTTTTATACCAATCTGTTTAGCTTGATCAATTAAGTGTGAAATTATTTTTTCACCCATTCCATTTTTTCTATACTTGTCAGCAACTCTAATAGATTTAAATTCACCATGTTCTTTTTCTAATAATTTTATTGCACCACAGCCAACTAATTTTCCCTCATCCCACAAACTCCAAAATCTTATAGTTGGATCTTTTAAACCCGGAATATCTAAAACATGAGTACTACCTTCAGGTGAAACTGATCTTAATTCAACAAAATGTTTTGTTAAAAGTTCATTTACTTGAGGATCATCAAAGTTATTTTCTATTGATTTCATAATTATTAAAAACATATAATCTAAAATAAAATATAGCCAACAACTAATTAATTTATGTGTGGAAGATATGTAGTTACCTACCCCGTCACAAAGACGAATAAGTTAGTCAAATCTGCAATTCAGGTTGAAGACACTGAAAATTATAATGCTCATCCTTATCAGAAACTTCCAGTTATAAAAAAATATAAAAACGGAAATACTTTAGAAAATCTAAAATGGGGGATAATACCAAGCTGGTCAAAAAAGAAGGATTTTAAACCTCTTATTAACGCAAGATTAGAAACTATAGATGAAAAAATTTCTTTTAAAAAATTAATTAAACTACATCGTTGTGTCGCTGTAGCTGATGGTTTTTATGAGTGGAAAAGAGAGGAAAAAAATAAAACACCACACTATTTTTTAAGAGAAGATAAAAAAAATATGTATATGGCTGGTATATATGAAAATGATGAATTTTGCTTAATAACAGAAAATGCAAGTGAAAAAGTTAACTTTATTCACCATAGACAACCGGTAATTTTGAATGAAAGCGATGTTAATAGATACTTAAATTTAGAATTATCTGGATCTAATTTCTTACAAGAATGTAAAAAAACTAATCTTAGTTTTTATGAAGTATCAAAAGAAGTAAATAAACCAACGAACAATAGTATTTCATTAATTCAAAAATTATAATTACTTTTCAATAATTGTTAAGTGTCCCATTTTCCTTTTGTCTCTGATTTCAGTTTTAAGATAATCGTAAAAAAATTCATTATTTTTAAAAGTTTTTCCTCTAAAATTAGAAATATTATCGCCAATAAGGTTAAACATTTTTGCATTATATAATTTTTTTGTCTCAATTTTTTCAAGACCACATACTGCTCTTATATGGTTTTCAAATTGACTAATGTTATGAGAATTAATTGTAAGATGTCCAGAATTATGAACTCGTGGTGCAATTTCATTAACATACAAATTGTCATTTTTATCAATGAAAAATTCTACACATAAAGTTCCAATATAATCTAGTTCTTCCGAAATTGTCATTGACCAGTTTTTTGATTTTTTTATGATTTGTTCCGAAATTTCTGCTGGAATTTTTGAATTTTTTAAAATCTGATCTTCGTGAATATTTTCTATCGGTTCATAGATTTCATATTTTTGATGACCAAATCTAGTTATAATAACTGATATTTCTTTTTTAAGATTAATAAGTTTTTCTAAAATATATTCTTTTGTGAAATCAATATTATTATTTAGGTCATCTATATTATTTAATTTATATTGACCTTTGCCGTCATATCCAAACGTACAAGTTTTTAAAAAACCAGGAATTAAATTTTCATTTAATTTAATATCTTCTGCATCTTTTATTAATGCATATTTGGTTGTTTGAATATTATATTTATTTAAAAAATCTTTTTCTGTTAATCTATTTTGAATTAACTTATTAATCTCAGGTTTTGGCAAAACAGCTTTTTCTAGATTAATTTTTTTTAATACATTGAATGGTATATTTTCAAATTCAAATGTAACTAAATCTACTATATTAATAAATTTTTTAATTACCTCTTGATCATTATAACTTCCGTAAATAAATATATCTGCGAAATGTTTGGCTGGTGCATCTTTATCGTCACTAAGTACGACAGTTTTAATTTCAATTTTTTTTGCAGCTTCTGACAATAAACCACCTAATTGGCCACCGCCTATTATTCCTAATGTTGGCTTAGACATTTATTTCGGTTTTTTTTTTACTGATTTAGATTGTTTAGATCGCCATTTATTTAAATTATTTCTAATTTTGTTATCAAAATTAGAAATAATTGAAGCGGCAAAAAGACTAGCGTTAATAGCTCCATCTTTACCAATAGCGACAGTTCCTACCGGTATACCTTTTGGCATTTGTGCAATTGATAATAAACTATCCAATCCTTTTAATTTTTTACTTTCAATAGGAACTCCAATAACAGGTATTCTAGTCAAAGAAGCTATCATTCCAGGTAAATGAGCTGATCCACCAGCGCCAGCAATAATTACAGAAATATTCCTATTTTCTGCAGATTTTGCAAATTTGAACATTCTTTCTGGAGTACGATGAGCTGAAACTATGTTTGTTTCAAAATTTACTTTTAATATTCTTAATACTTTTTCACATAATTTCATGGTCGAGTAATCTGACTTACTACCCATAACAATTGATACTTTATGACTAATTTTTTTCATTTTGTGATTTTGAATTATGTAATTAGAATAGCATATTCTCTAGATATTAACTAGTCGACAAATTAAATTATAATTATAATGTCTTAATATATGAATTATAGAATTGACAATCTTCAATATTGTAATTGGTCTAGAGAAGTATTTCAAATTAATAAAGAAGCAGGATTAGATGCTGTTCACGTTACAATTGTTTACCATGAAGACTATGATGAATTTCTGGAAAGATTAAATCAATGGAACAAATTATTTAATGATAATTCAGATCTAATTTTTTTAGGTAAAGATTATAAAGATATAGCTAAAGCTAAATCTGAAAATAAAACTGCAATTTTTTTTGGTTTTCAAAACTGTTCACCAATAGAAGATGATATTAAATTGGTTGAAAAAGTTCATGAACATGGATGTAGATTTATGCAACTCACATATAATAATCAATCTCTTTTAGCCACAGGATGTTATGAAAAAATCGATAGCGGAATTACAAACTTTGGACGTGAAGTGATAAAAGAAATGAATAGAGTTGGAATAGTTATTGACATGTCTCATTCTGCAGAAAAAAGCACATTAGATGCAATTGAAATAAGTCAAAAACCAATAGCAATTACTCATGCCAACCCTTCATTTTGGCATGAAGCAAAAAGAAATAAATCTGAAAAATTACTAAGAAGTTTATCAGAAAGCGGAGGTATGCTTGGGCTGTCTTTGTATTCACATCATTTAAAAGATAGCAAAGATTGTAAACTAGAAAGTTTTTGCGAAATGGTGGCTAGAACCGCCGATATAATGGGAGTTAATAATTTAGGAATAGGATCAGATCTATGTCTTTATCAACCAAATAGCGTTGTTGAATGGATGCGAAATGGAACTTGGACAAAAGAAAAAAATTATGGAGAAGGCAGTAAAGATAAACCAGAATTTCCAAAACAACCTGATTGGTTTTTTGATGCTAGAGGATTTGGTAATATAGAGATTGGTTTAAAAAAAGTTGGTTTCAACGATGATGAGATAAATGGAATTTTAGGAAATAATTGGTTTAATTTTTATAAAGGTATTAATTGATGGAAGTAAAATTAAGAGATCCAAAAAGTTTGATGAAACTATCTAAACTTGGTTCATTTCATCAATCTAAATTATCTTTTTTAAGGTCGTTTTTAGAAGAATTTAAAGATTGGGACTACAATAGAGATTTGTTTCAATTAAATGAAAAAGGATTTGGAACTGCGGTATATTCTTTTTCAAAAAATAAAAGAACTTATTCACTTGTTTGCTTTGCTAATGAAATAAAAGATGATGAGAGATCGGACAGAGTAATCGCAACTAAATGGGATGCCGCATTTGCATTGCACGATGGAATTCCATCGAAACAAGATTTGGATAGATTGTATAATAATGTACCCAAGCAAGAGGTTGGCAGGTTATCTTATAAAGAATTAGCTCTTTCTAGAGCCAACAAATCAGTAAGAATATTTGAACATGTGATCGAGTCACTTTCAAATGGCAAACAGCCAAATAAAAAAACATTATCAAAAGTAGGATATTTATACAGAACCACAGCAGTATATGGTTCTGGTAAGTTTGGATTGGCTGATAGATTTAGAATAAAAAATAGAGATGAGATCTTTGGACCATTTAGACTTGAAATGATGCTGGTTTATTTGGTAAGACAATTTACATTTGATCAAGTAAACCATATAGCTAAAAATAAAAATCCCAAGTTAGCAGTAGAGCTTGATATTGAAATTTGTAGGAATCTAGGAATTGGCAATTCAACAGGATTAGGAATGGCCCCATTTATTGTTAATCATCCGATACTTTTAAATAATTGGATAATGGCTAGAGAAATAGCCTTAAAACGAATAAGAGAAATCGAAAAAGTATCTAAATCAGAATTTGAATTTTTTTATAACTGTTTAGTTAAATCCTTAGATAATGTTACAAGTTGGAATACTGAAAGTGATTTTCAAAATAAAAAAATTAATGGCTTAATTAATGATTTGAAAAAATTTATTAAATTTATCAAGGATGAATTTGATTTCGAAGAGCATTATCAGTTTAATCAAATTTATAATTGGATAGAAAAAAATTTAAAAGATGAATGTATTGAGTATATAGTTTCAATGATGATGGAACCTTATGATAAAATTATTAGTCCTTTAATTAATAAAATGAGCGCCGATGAAGATAGGTACTTTGATATTCCTTCTGAAAGAACTGTAGAGGATTTAAGAAATATTTTAGAAAAAAATTATTCTGAAATTTTAAAAATAGATTTTTCTAAAAAAGAAAATAATCAAAATTTTTGGTTTATATCTAAAAATAAAGAAGAGCCAAGAGTCTCCAATAGATACATCGAGGAAGGCTCAGATTTAGAGCAACCACTCGCAATAGCAAGAGATATAAATAAATTGTATGAAATAATTTTTACGAAAAAAAATAGTCTAAAGATTGGAAGTTTCTTAAATGAAAATAACGATCTAAGACATGTTGTCAGAAGAGCTTTTATAACAGAAAAATTTCCGTATGCTGAAATTCAAGACAATACAATTGGATCTGAACTTATGCCGATTGATATGTTAAGATTAAAATTATCTTTTTTTGGAGCTAATAAATTTGATCCAAGATCTGATAAATGGTTAAGAATTTGTATGTTTCAGGGAGCTCCATTGCCGATGGATTTAAAATCATTTAACAATAGCTGGATATACAATTCTTTAAATTGATGAGAAGTTTTAGTGAAATAGAAACGACAGTTAAACGAGCAACTCGTGCAATAGGATTTTCTTGGGGAATATCTGAAGAAGTAGGAAAAAATGTTCGTCTACTTGAAATGTTTGGATTGCCGGGAATAAAAAATATTAATCAATATTATAAAATTTATAAGATAAGCAATTTTGAAGACATTAGAGAGTTTTCAAAGTCAAATTCTCCCAAAGGTCATTATTGTCCTATACTTTCAGGAATTAATTTTTTAGATCAATCTTCAGTAGTTTCAAAATTTGTTGATTTAGAAATTTCCAATATAGCTTTTCCGTTATTATTCATTTCTTTTGTTAGCAGAGCATCCGAAGTTGTAGGAAAAAGAATATTTTTAAAAATGGATGATAAAGAATTTTTATTTAATTTTAATCAATCAATCTATTCAAATTATCTTAGTGGGGAAATATTAGAAAAATCTGAAAGAATTAATTTAAGTTTTTTAGAAAACAAAGACACTTTTAACGATGATGAATGGACTGAATTATATAAATTATCTGAAAAAACATACGTGGAAGAAACAGATAGTTTAAAAAAAACAGCTGCTGGCGCGGGGTTAACAGATAATGATTGATGAAACTTTATCTAAAGAATTGAATGAAATCGATGTAAATGAATTAAATAATAAATGCGAGGAATGCAGAAATGAAGATGAAAGTGTTTCTCAAAATTTGATTCTTACCGGATTTAAATTATGTAAATCTTGTAGAGTTTCCAAAACTATTTTTCCATTTTAAGCAGTTTTTTTTCCCAAGCAAAGGAACTTTTTACCATTTTATTCAGGTTGTTAAATTTTGGATTCCATTTAATTAATTTTTGAAGTTTTGAAATATTTGAATAGCTGACTATAATTTCTCCCTTTCTTTTTTTTTTAATTTTTATTTTTATTTTTTTTTTTATTATTTTTTCAAATTTTTTTATAACCTCTAGTACAGAGTAACCTTTACCGTATCCACAATTTAGCGTGTAAGACTTATTTTTTTTATTAATATATTTTAACATTAAATTATGTATGCTCGCGAGATCACTTACATGGATATAATCCCTGATACAAGTTCCATCTTTTGTTTTAAAATTATTTCCAAAAATATTTACCATAGGATTTTTTTTTAGTGCTTGACTAGCAATTATTTTAAATAAACTTTTATTTTTATTATTAATAATTCCAATTTTTCCACTTGGGCTTGCACCACATACATTGAAATATCTTAATATACAAAAATTATATTTAAACTTTTTAGAATATTTTTTTATAATTTCTTCACCTTTTAATTTTGTTAGTGCGTAATTGTTTATAGGTTTTATTTTACTATTCTCATTAACTGGACTTTTGCTATTTCCATAAATTCCAGCAGAAGACGAATAAATTATGTTTTTTACATATGAGTCTTCAGTAGCTTCAATTAATTTTTGAGTTCCCAATATATTGTTTTTAAAATATTTTAATTTATTTTTTTCAGAATCTTGAACATCTGTTAAAGCAGCCAAATGAATAATAGAATCAATTTTATTCTGTATTAATATTTTTTTTACTTTTTCATAATTTACAATATTTTGTTTTATAAAAAAAACTCTCTTATTTAATAGTTTTTTTGACCCTCTGGCCAAATTATCAATTATAAATATATTATTGTTTTTATTTAGGAGCAGTTCAGCTATATGACTACCTATATATCCAGCCCCACCAGTAATAAGAATATTTTTCATATTTTTTGTTTGACTTATATGATTAATATAAGCGTTTTAAAATGAATAAAAAGATACCATTAAGTACAAAAGTAGTTGTTATTGGAGGTGGGGTAGCAGGAACTTCATGTGCATATCATTTAGCAAAATTTGGATGGAAGGATGTGATATTATTAGAAAGAGATCAATTAACATCAGGAACTACTTGGCATGCCGCTGGTCTTGTTGGTCAATTAGGAGCAACATCAGTTATTACAAAACTTAGAAAATATTCTTTAGATTTATATAAAGAACTTGAGAAAACTACTGGTTTGTCAACAGGTCTAAAGCAAAACGGAGCAATAACTGTTGCTACAACGAAAGATAGACTTCAAGAATTATCAAGACAAGCAACAACAGCCCAATTATTTGGAGTTGAGGCAGAAATACTTGATAAAAAAAAAACCAAAGATCTTTACCCGGTAATAAATGATAAAGATATACTTGGTAGTGTTTACATGCCTAAAGATGGACAGGCAGATCCAGTTGGTGTGACAAATGTTCTTGCAAAAGCATCAAAAATGGAAGGAGTTCAAATATTTGAAAAAACTCCTGTTACAAAAATATTAGTTAAAGATAAAAAAATTATTGGTGTAGAAACCGATCAAGGAAAAATAGAATGTGATTATGTTGTTTTAGCAACCGGAATGTGGTCAAGACAAATCGGCGAAGATATAGATGTAAGCGTTCCTCTTTATCCTAACGAACATTTTTATATTATCACAGAAGCAATGAAGAATTTGCCTGCAAATCTTCCGGTGCTTAGGGATTATAATGCATGCTTGTATTTAAAAGAAGATGCTGGAAAAATGTTGGTCGGTATTTTTGAGCCAAATGCAAAACCTGCTTTTAAAGATAGCGGAATAGTTCCTGAAGATTTTTCTTTTGGTGAATTTCCTGATGATTTTGATCATTTTGAACCATATTTAGAAAAATCTTTTCATAGATTGCCAATTTTAGAAAATGCTGGAATTAGAAAATTTTTTTCAGGCCCAGAATCATTTACACCCGACACTCAATATTTATTAGGTGAAACACCTGAGGTAAAAAATCTTTTTACTTGTTGTGGATTTAATAGCATAGGTATTGCAAGCGCAGGAGGAGCGGGCAAAATTACAGCAGAATGGATAATTAATGGATATTTAAATGAGGATATATTTTCATTAGATATTAAAAGATTTCAAAAATTTCATTCTTCAAAAAAATTTATTATGGAACGTGTTACCGAAACTTTAGGTGATCTATATGGAATGCATTGGCCTTATAAACAACATTCCACATCAAGAAATATAAAACTTGTTCCATATCATAATGAATTAAAAAAAGCTGGCGCATGTTTTGGAAATTCTGCTGGATATGAAAGACCAATGTGGTTTGCAAGAAATGGACAAGAACCAAAGTATAATTACAGCTTTAATTATCAAAACTGGTATCCATCTGTAGAATTTGAAACAAAAAATACCAGGAAAAATGTAGGTTTATTTGATCTTACAGCTTTCTCAAAATATGAATTAAAAGGTGAAAAAGCACATCAAGAACTTCAAAGAATATGTACAGCAAATATTAAAAATGAAATTGGAAGAACAACCTATACACACATGCTCAATGAAGAAGGGGGAATCGAGACTGATTTAACAGTAGTTTGTATGGGTAAAAATTATTTTAGAATTGTGACTGCAGCGGCAAATAGAGAGCATGACAAATTTCACATATCAAAACATTTATCTAACGAAGTAGAATTTACAGATGTAACTGATGACATAGCTTGTCTAGGTGTATTTGGACCAAAAAGTAAAGAATTAATATCAAGATTAACTAAAGATGATTTATCAAATGAAAGTTTAAAATTTGGAAGAGGCAAAACAATTAAGGTTAAAGATAAAGAAATTTGGGCGCAACGATTATCATATGTGGGAGAGTTAGGTTTAGAACTTTATATAAAAATGAATGAAGCAACAGAAATATATAAATTAATAGTAGAAACTGGAAAAGAGTTTAATCTTTGTCAATGTGGAGTTCACGCAATGGATACAATGAGAATGGAAAGTGGATATTTACATTGGGGTCATGATATTTCTCCAGAAGAAAATCAATACCAAGCAGGACTTCAATTTACTATTAGTTTTAAAAAAAATATAGATTTTATAGGCAAAAAAGCCTTATTAAAAATTAAAGATAAAAAAATAACAAAAAAACTATTGATGTTTACTTTGAAAGATAATGAACCTGGAAAACCACTGTTATTACACGATGAGCCCATCTATTTAGATGATGACATAGTTGGAAGAACAACATCTGGAAATTATTCATTTATCTTTAATAAAAATTTATCTTTCGGATATATAAATTCTGATGATTTTATTAAAGATTTAGAAAGTAAAAAATTATTTATAGAAGTGGAGAAAAAAAAATATTCAGCAGAAGTTCTATTAAATCCTTTAAATAATAAAGATATTAAATCTTAATTTATTTTACAAAAGTATCATTAAATTGATTAGACACTCTAACAAAAGTCGTACATTTACTTAATTGTTTTAAAGATGGAGCTCCAACATATGTACAGCTACTTCTGACACCGCCCAATATATTTGAAATTGTATCTTTTATTTTTCCTCTATATTTTAATTTTACACTTCTTCCTTCGCTACTTCTATAGTCTGATAAGCCACCATAATGTTTTTTGTTAGCTGTATCTGAACTTGATCCATAAAATTCAATATATTTACTTCCATTTGATTTAATAATTTTTCCACCACCTTCATCATGCCCAGCAAACATTCCTCCAAGCATTACAAAATCTGCTCCTGCTCCAAATCCCTTAGCAACATCCCCAGGACATGTACATCCTCCGTCAGCAATAATATGAGCTCCTAAACCATGAGCGGCATCTGCGCATTCAATCACAGCACTTAACTGAGGATATCCTACTCCTGTTTGGATACGAGTTGTGCAAACACTCCCTGGTCCTATTCCAACTTTTACGATATCAGCTCCACTTAAAACTAACTCTTGAGCCATGTCAGCTGTAACAACGTTGCCAGCTATAATAGTTTTTGTAGGGTATTTATCTCTAACAGATTTTAAATACTTACTAAAATGCTCAGAATATCCATTTGCAACATCGATACAGATAAATTTAATAAAACTAAATTCTTTAAGTATAGCGTCCAACCTTTTGAAATCTTCATCTTTTATACCAATGCTAATAGCAATATTTTTGTATATAGACTTAATTTTTTTAAACTTTTTTATTTTTTTTACGTCGTGCTGTTTGGTTAAACAAGTTATCATATCTGTATCTGATAAGTTTTCGGCAATCTCTAATTCTCCAACGCCATCCATATTAGCAGCCATTATTGGAATTCCAGACCACTCATTGCCACTGTATTTAAATCTATAAGTTCTTTTGAGATTTACATCTTTGCGGCTTGAAAGTGTACTTCGTTTTGGTCTAAAAAGTACGTCTGAATAGTCTAATTTAAGTTCTTCTTCAATTCTCACAAATCCGAACTTATACAGAGCATCTTATAAAATTCAAATTATATTTTAATAATATACACAAGAATAATTCAATATTTTCAACTATAAATATACTGATAGTATCATAGAATAAATGTTTAAAGGATTTTCGAAAAAATTTGTTAAAGTTAAAAAAGGAAAAATATTTTGCAGAATTGGTGGAAAGGGTTTTCCTTTATTATTATTGCATGGTTATCCGCAAACACATTTAATGTGGCATAAAACAGCGCCAGGACTAGCAAAAAACTTTACAATTGTTGCTGCAGATTTGCGTGGGTATGGATCTAGTTTTGTATTACCAGGAGATAAAATTCATTCTAATTACTCTAAAAGAGAAATGGCAAAAGATATGATTCAGTTAATGAAAAAACTTGGACATAAAAGATTTTTTGTTGCTGGACATGATAGAGGTGGAAGAGTAGCTCATAGAATGGCTAGAGATAATAAAAAAAATGTAATAGCAATTTCAGTTTTAGATATATGTCCAACTTTAGACATGTATGAACATACTAATATGAATTTTGCTAAAAGTTATTTTCATTGGTATTTTTTAATTCAACCAAAATGGCTTCCTGAAAGAATGATAAAGTCTGATCCAAGAAAATGGATGCAAAACTGCTTAGACAAATGGTCAGGTAGACATAAATTTGGCAATGTTGAAGAAAATTATTTAAAAACTTTCAAACAATTAAAAAGAATTCATGCAACATGTGAAGATTATAGAGCTGCTGCTACTATAGATTTGAGACATGATAAAAAAGACCGAAAGAAATTACTAAATATACCAATACAAGTGTTGTGGGGAAAAAATGGAGTTATAGGAAAACAATTTAAACCATTAAAAATATGGAAGAAATATTCAAATAATAAAGTTATTGGATTTGAAATTAAATCTGGTCATTTTATTCCTGAGCAAAATCCAAAAGAAACAATTAAACAATTAAAAAAATTCTTTCTTAATTATGTTTAAAATTAAACCTAATAGAAAAGAAATTGGTGCTGAAATTATTTGCGACTTAAGAAAAATAAACAATAAAGATATAGAAAAAATTAAATTAGCACTTCAAAAATATGGGATGTTATTTTTTAAAAAACAAACTTTATCTTCTAATCTGTATTTAAAATTTTCAAAAAATTTTGGAAAACTTGCTAATTATCCAAGATTAAAAGGCTTAAGTAAAAAATATCCTAAGATAACCGTGGTTCAGAGAAAAATTTCAGATAAAGGACCTAGTTTTGGAGAACAGTTTCATACAGATTCAATTTATACAAAAAGACCTCCTAGATTTACAATGCTATTATCTAAACTTGTACCAAGAAGTGGAAAAGCAAATACTGAATTTTGTTCACAGTATTTAGCTTATAAGAATCTTCCAAATAATATTAAAAAAAAATTAAATAGTATTAAAGGCATTTATTCATCTAAAGGACCTATATCAGTTACAACAATTGAAAGAGAAAAAGAAAAAGGAAAGACAAATAAAGAATTAAAATCTAAGCATAAAATAATTAAAAAAATAAATAATAAGTTTGCTATTTACTGTAGTCCTGGTCATTTTGTAGGTTTTTATCCTTTTGTAAAAGAAGAAAAGAAGCTAAAAAAATACTTATTTAATCATCAGGTTAAAAGAAAATTTCAATATTCATTAGAATGGAAAAAGAACCAATTAGCTATTTGGGACAATAGATCTATGTTGCACCAGGCCACTCCTTTTAAGGGTAATAGAATAATGCATAGAATTACTATTCAATAAATTTATGCTTCAATAGATACTATGTTTTTTGCAATTAAATATTTAACATTATAGACTTTAAAAATGTCAAAAAGATATAGCGGTAAATCATTTAAAGATGCTAGCGTAATGAAAAAAGCTAAACTTACATTAAAAGAAAAAAGAAAAATTAAGAAAGAAAAAAAAAATAAAAAATGAAAAAACTATGATATCGTTTTGCTGATAATTATCCAAGAAGTAAATATATTGTAAATATTTAGAAGAAATTTTTTAAAGAAGTCCCGGCAACCAAGTTGAGAAAATTGGGAATAATATCATTAATATTCCATAAATAATTCCAACTATAGTAAACAATGGAACTTCTCTAAATGCCTTTGCAGGATTTTCTTTTATCACTCCTGCAGCTGTGTAAATTCCAACACAAACTGGTGGTGTGATCATTCCAATTCCAGCAAAAGCAACAAATACAACATAAAGATGAAGTAAACTTTGGTTAAAAGATAATGTTATCGCTGCAAAAATAGGAACTGTTAAATAAAATACTGGTACAATTTCAATAAAAGTTCCTAGAATTAAACATATTGCTCCTAACATAAGCCAAAATAAATTCACACTCACTCCCATATCTGTAAAATAAGTAATTATTTTTTGAGGTGCTTGAGTATATGTAAGAACAACACTTAAAAAAGTTGCTGTAGCTATGATAGAGAAGATAACAGCTGTTATAATGGCAGTTTCTTTAAGACAGCTAATCAAAGATGATAAAGTTAGCTCTTTGTAAATTAAAAAACCTATAGTCACAGCGTAAACACCTGCAACTGCAGCTGACTCAGATGGAGTTAAAAAGCCAGCATATATTCCACCTAAAATTATTACCGGAGTTATTAGAGCTGGTAAAGCCGAAATAAAAGAACTTATTCTTTCTTTAAGTGTAGCTTTTTTATCTGTTTTAATATGTCTACATTTAAATAGAACTAACAAAACCATAAAAACAAGAAGAATTAAACCTGGTATTACACCTGCAGCAAAAGTTTTAGAAACAGGAACATACGTAAGTGCACTAAATAAAATAGCTGCATTTGAAGGAGGTATTAATGCTTCAAGTAAAGCTGCAGAAGCTGCTAACACAACAACAAATGGAGTAGGGTAACCTTGTTCGATCATTTTAGGCATCATGATGGTACCAACAGCAGTAATTGCAGCAAGTATTGATCCACAAAAAGCTGCAAAGAAACCCATTGCAATAACCATTGCAACTCCTAAACCGCCTGGCCAGTGGCCAACTAATGTTGTTGCAAATCTTACTAGTCTTAATGCAGCACCACCTTTTAACATAGCCATTCCACTAAAAATAAACAAAGGGACAGCTATAAGAACATGTTTAGTTAAAGCTCCAAAAGATACTTGAATTAAAACTGACCAAGGAAGATTAAGTCCACCAATGGCTGCTATAGAACTTCCCAAACCAAAAACTAAGAATATAGGAAGAGAAATAATTAAAGTTATTAAAGATAATATAAATGCAATTGTAAACATTTGGTCGAACTAGCGATTAAATAAGTCTGAAATATTATCAAACATTAATTCTAAAGATGCCAAAGCCAAAATTAAGAAACCAACTGGAAAAGCTAAGAACATCCACCATATTGGAATACTAATTTCTATTTCCATTACTTGTCCTAAATTATAATACATTAATGTTGCATCCAGTCCTGCTTTAAAAAAAATACAAGCTGAAATAAAAGCAACTAAATTAACAATAAGAAATAAAATTTTTTTAACTTTTACAGATATCAAAGGAGTTAAAAAATCTACTTTTATGTGCTGACCTTTTTTTAACAAAGGTCCAAGTAATGGAAAAACTAACCAACTAACTAAAACAGGTGGTAGTTCTATAAACCAAGCAAATCCCGTGCCTGTTATGAATCTTGTGCTTGCGCTTAAAAATAAAGCGGCAACCATTATAAAAATTATAAACATTGCGAGAGCTAAAGTTGCCGAAGCAAGTAAATTATTAACTGCTCGCAATGCTTTCATTTTAGATTAAGTAAATAACTTATTCTAATTATTCTTTGCGTACTCTTGTGCCGCAAGTAAAGCATCAGAGTCGATCATTTTTGCCATAGCAGGCATAACTTTTTCTTTCATAAGCTTATCAAATTTTGCTTTCTCAGCTCCTGAAAGAGTAGTTACTACACCACCTCTATCTTGGAATTCTTTAAGAACTGTTTCACCATGATCCATAATTCTATCTGTTGAAAGAGTTCCTACTTCTTTACCTACATCCATAATTATTTTTTGTAAGTCTGCCGGTAAACCATTAAACCAAGTAGAATTTGCCATAATATATGCATCAGCATAATATTGATATGGCTTTTGAGCGTATTTTAAGAATTCCCACCAGCTATATGCTTTAATACTTCCTGGAGGACTATTTATTGTATCAATCATGTCAGACTGTAAAGCGTTATATACCTCTCCCGTTTTTAAAGAGACACGATTTGCTCCAAGAGCATCCCACATAGGTTCTTCACTCTTAAGTAATCTTCTAGCTTTCAAACCTTTCATAGCATCAATACCAGTTAATTCACGTGCACTAGAAAGAGTCATTACAGGCCCAACTGGATTGTACATAATTAAAGTAGAGTTAGTTTTTTTAGTCAAATCTCCCCAAATTACTTTACCAGTAGAAGAGTTTTGAAAGAATCCTCTTTGTTGTTCCCAAGAATTGAAAAGACCTGGAAATGATGCAACGTTAAAGTTTTTATTTATTGAAGGAAAACTAACCACTCCAACTATTCCGCCAAGCTCAACTGCGCCTGAAGTTACAGCCCCCATTACTTCTCTTATTCCAAATAATTGTTTAGATGGATAAACTTCTATTTTTAATTTTCCATTTGCTCTTTTATTTACTTCATCAGCAAAAATTTGCGCATGTTTAGCACTATGGTGTTTAGGACTCCAATGAACCGAAAGACGACCAACTATTTCTGCATAAGAAGCTGTAGAAGAGATCACAAATGAGATTAAAAATAAAAAGCTAATAGCAGCTTTATATAAAGATTTTAATTTAATCATATTTTATTCCCCTTATTATAGATTTTTATAAACCTGAGTTTAATAAGTGTAAGAGATATAACAATGTAAAAAGTTGATTGAATTACTAACAAATACTATTATATATCAATACGAATTTAATGGCGGGGTAGCTCAGTTGGTTAGAGCGCGGGACTCATAAGCCCGAGGTCAGTGGTTCAATTCCACTTCCCGCTACCAAAAAATTATGAAAGATATTTATATAACCTGGGATGATTATCATAAAAAAATTGAGCAACTTGCTAAAAAAGTGCATGATGATAATTGGAAATTTAATCAAGTTATCTGCATAGCTAAAGGAGGTTTAAGAGTTGGAGATGTTTTTAGCCGACTGTTTAATGTTCCTCTAGCAATTCTTTCTGTTGAGTCATATCATGGAAATAGCGATGATGTAAAAAATCAACAAGGTCAATTTACATTTTCCAGAGACTTGGCAAAAACCACTCCAAATCTAGGATCTCATATTTTGCTAGTAGATGATCTAGCTGACTCAGGAAAAACATTAATAAAAAGTATTAAATGGCTAGAACATTTTTATGGTTTTTATCTAGAAGAAAAAATTAAAACTGCAGTAATTTGGCACAAATCTACTTCAAAATTTAAACCAGACTATGCAGTAGATTATTTAGAAGATTCTCCTTGGATACATATGCCTTTTGAAAAATACGAAACAACTAATATAAAAGATTTTAAATTTGATTAGTATTTAGTGTCCTGGAAATTCGATTAAGTTTTCAACTTCATAACCTTTTTTTAGAAGATTATCACAACCACCTAAATCGAATAGATTTATTACAAAAACATAACCAGCAACTTTACCCTTAGAAATTTCAATTAATTTCGCTGCAGCTTCAGCTGTACCACCGGTAGCAATTAAATCGTCAATCAATAAAACAGAGTCATCTTGATTAATTGCATCTTTATGTACTTCCATTGTTGCGGTTCCATATTCTAACTCAAAGTCAATTGAATGCACATCACCTGGTAATTTATTTTTTTTTCTTAAAAGAATAAAAGGTTTTTTTAAAATATAAGAAACAGCAGAAGCGAATACAAAACCTCTAGATTCTATTGCTGCCAATTTATTAAATTGAAATTTTTTAGATCTTTCCACTATTTGATTAATACACTCTGAAAAAGCTTTTTCATTTTTAATTAGAGTTGTAATGTCTCTAAAAAGTACTCCTTTTTTAGGATAGTCTTGTATCGATCTGATGTGTTCTTTTAAGTCCATAATTCTTTTGAATTATATCAATAAATAAATTATTTTTCAGTTATGGCAAATAATAAATTGGCAATAATAGGTGGTAGTGGTTTATATGATGTTGAGGAATTTAAAGATAGAGAGTTACTAGAACTAAATACTCCCTGGGGAAAACCATCAGATCAGATATTAAAAACTAAATATAATGGTAAAGAAGTTTATTTTTTACCAAGACATGGAAGGGGACACTTTATTTCTCCATCTAACATAAACTTTAGAGCCAATATTGATTCTTTAAAACAACTTGGAGTAACCGACATTGTTTCAGTCTCAGCCGTAGGATCTTTGAAAGAAGATTTGTTTCCAGGTAAGTTTGTTTTAATAGACCAATTTATAGACAGAACATTTGCAAGAAATAAAACTTTTTTTGATGAAGATATAGTTGCTCATGTTTCTATGGCACATCCAACATCCAAAGGACTAATGAATGCATGCGAAGAATCTATAAAAAAAGAAAACATACCGTATCAAAGAGGAGGGACTTATGTTGTTATGGAGGGTCCACAATTTTCTACCTTAGCAGAATCTAATTTATATAGATCATGGAAAGCAGATGTTATTGGTATGACTAACATGCCTGAAGCTAAATTGGCTAGAGAAGCAGAAATTAGATATGCTTCTGTTTCAATGGTAACAGATTATGATTGTTGGCATCCTGATCATGAAAATGTTGATGTTCAACAAGTGATTAAAGTTCTTTTAGATAATGCGGCAAAAGCAAAAAGTATGATTAAAAATTTAATAGATAATTTTGAAAAAAATATCGATCCTAAAGATCCTACAAATAATTGTTTAGATGTTGCAATTATTACTGCACCGGAAAAAAGATCAGCAAAAACAATAGAAAAACTTAACACAGTAGCAGGTAGAGTTTTAAATAAGTGAAAAAATATCTATCAAAAGAAGAAATTGATTTTTACAAAAATCAAGGAGCTATAGTTATCAAAAATGTATTTAACTCATGGATTGATTTACTCAGAATAGGTTTTGAAAAGGTATTAAAAGAACCAGGAACTCATGCAAGAGAAAATGTAAAAAATGAAGAAGGGAGATTTTTTGAAGATTATTGTAATTGGCAAAGGATACCTGAGTTCAAAAATTTTGCAGAAGAATCTCCTGCAGCACAGATAGTTGCTGAAGCAACAGATTCTAAATCTATTCAATTATTTCATGAACATATATTCATTAAAGATCCTGGAACAGCAAAAGAAACTCCATGGCATCAAGATATGCCATATTATTGTTTAGATGGAAATGACACAGGAAGTTTTTGGATACCGCTTGATCCAATAACTAGAGAAAATTCTTTACAAATATTATTAGGATCTCATAAACTTCCAAAATTAATCAGGCCCACCAAATGGTCTAATAATCAACCTTGGTACAATAATGATAATAATTTTATGGATATGTCAGAAGTTACAATATTTGAAAAAAATATATTAAAATCTGAAATGAATTTGGGAGATGCAATACTTTTTAACTTTAAAGTGCTACATTCTTCTCCAGGCAATACTGAAAATATACCTAGAAGAGCTTTTTCTATGCGTTTTATAGGAGATGATGTAAAATATATTGATCGTGGCGGTGAAACATCACCTCCATTTAAAGGTATAGATTTAAAAATTGGAGATAAAATGAGAAAAGATTGGTTTCCCGTTGTCTGGAATAATTAAATGAAAATAGAAGGAAAAGAATATCTTACAATTTGGTTTGATGAAGAAAATAAAGTTGTTAAGATTATAGACCAAACAAAACTTCCTCATCAATTTGTAATCAAAGATTTGAAAACAGTTAAAGATGCAATTAATGCTATTAAAACTATGGAGGTTAGAGGGGCTCCACTTATAGGTGGAACAGCTGCTTATGGTATGGTTTTAGCAATTTTAGAAAATAATGATCTTGAATTTATAAAAAAAAGCTCAGAAGAATTAATTCAATCTAGGCCTACAGCAATAAATCTTCAATGGGCAGTTCATAGAATGAATAACAAACTATCAATGATTAACAGTAATGAACTATTTAATGTTGCTTTAAAAGAAGCCAAAGAAATTTGCGATGAAGATGTTAAATTCTCTGAAAATATTGGACTTAATGGACTTAAAATTATCGAAGAAATTTATAATAAAAAAAAAGACACAGTCAACATATTAACACATTGCAATGCTGGTTGGCTTGCGACAATTAATTGGGGTACAGCAACATCACCAATTTATCATGCTCATAAAAAAGGAATTCCAGTTCATGTGTGGGTAGATGAGACAAGACCAAGAAATCAAGGTGCTAATCTAACTTCTTATGAATTAAATGAAGAAGAAATTCCCAATACAATAATAGCTGATAATACTGGAGGTATATTAATGCAAAGAGGAGAGGTTGATATGTGTATTGTTGGAACAGACCGAACTTTATCAACTGGAGATGTTTGTAATAAAATTGGCACTTATTTAAAAGCTTTAGCCGCCAAAGATAATAATGTTCCTTTTTATGTTGCTTTGCCAAGTTCAACTATTGATTGGGATATTAAAGATTATAAAGAAATACCTATTGAAGAAAGAAATTTAGAAGAACTATCTCATATTGAAGGTGTTGATGAAGATGGCAATGTAAAAAAAATATTAATTTATCCAAAAAAAAGCAAAGGAATGAATTTAGCTTTTGATGTAACACCTGCAAAATATGTAACTGGACTGATCACCGAAAAAGGAATTTGCGAAGCATCCTCAGAAGGCTTAAAAAAATTATTTAATAAGTAGATATATGGAATCAGTAAAAATGGTTGAAGTCACAAGAAGTGGTGAAGTTGAAAGTTTTCATCAAGGAGTTGCAATATTAATTAATTCTTCAGGAGAAATTTTAAAAGAATGGGGAAACTCAGAAAAATTAATATATCCAAGATCAGCATTAAAACCTATTCAATCATTAAATCTTTACAAAGATGGTGTTGCAGAAGGTTTAGATATATCTGATGAATATATAGCATTAACTACCGCTTCGCATCATTCAGAGTCTTTTCATCAAAAAATGATTATAGATTGGCTTGAAAAAATAAATTTAAATGAAGACAATCTTTGTTGTGGACTTGATTGGCCATGGAATTTAGAGGATAAATTTGAAGCAAAAATAAATTCTAAAAAAAAAAGACGAATTTTTCATAATTGTTCAGGAAAACATTGTGCCCACTTGGCAGTAAGTAAGTATAAAGATTTGTCTATTAAAGATTATAATCAAAACAATCACCCCATACAGAAAGGATTGATTAATTTAATTGAAAATTTATCTGATCATAAAATAAAAAATATTGGTATAGATGGTTGTACTTTACCTAATCCATTGATCCCTTTAAAAAAATTTGCATATGCAATGGCTCAAATTGCTGATTACAACAAGCTTAATGAAAATTCTGTTATAGCAAAAAGAATTTTTGAATCTTGTATAAAATTTCCAGAAATAACTGGAGGAACTAATAGCGTTAATTGTGCTTTAACTAAGCTTTCAGAAGGAAAAATTTTTTTTAAAAATGGAGCAGAAGGAGTTTTTGTTGCAATAATACCTGAGCAAAAATCTGCATTAGTTGTTAAAATTGATGATGGAGCATCTAGAGCAGCAGAAATTGCAATAGCTGGTTTAATATCTGAATTAAAGATTATTGATGAAGAAAAAATTCAAAAATTTAAAAAAGGTCCAGTAAGGAATTCCACAGATCAAATTATAGGATATATAAATTTTTTACTGTAACTTAAACAGTATTCTTTTTTACCCCGTTTAATAAAAAATCAGAAATTTGATTAGCTACCATTTCAGCAACTACTATTGAAGCTTCGGTTGTTGATGCGGCTATGTGTGGTGTCAGAACTGCTTTAGGATTATTAAACAAAATATTTTCTTTTGCTGGTTCTTTTGAAAAAACATCTACTGCAGCTCCAGCTATAAGACCTTCATTTAACGCATCATTTAAATCGTTCTCATCAACAATATTTCCTCTTGCTGCATTTATTATGTAAGAAGTAGGTTTCATTTTTTTAAAATGATCTTTCGTAAGCATTGGTTTTCCATCTGCTGCTGTTTTACAATGGAAACTCACAATGTCACACTTACTAATTAAATCATCGAAGCTTGCATTTTCTACATGAGGATATTCGCTTTTTCTAGATTCTAAAGATTTAGAATTTACTAAAATTTTCATATCAAAACCTTTAACAAGATTACTTAGTCTAACCCCAACATTTCCAAAACCAACTATACCTAAAGTTTTTTTTGATAACTCTGTTCCTTTAATATTTTTCTTTTCCCATTGGCCTTTGTGAGTTGTTTCATTTGCGTACGGAGTTTTTCTTAGTACTGACATTATTAATGCAAAAGCATGTTCAGCAGTAGCATTAGCATTTCCTCCTGGTGTATTCATAACAATCATATTTTTTTCTTTAGCTGTTGGAACATCTATATTATCAACTCCGGCTCCAGCTCTTCCAATGACTTTTAAATTTTTTGCAGCTTCCATTATATTTTTAGTTACTTTTGTTGCGGATCTGACTACCATACCGTCATAATCTGGAATGATTTTAATAATTTCTTCTTCAGATAAACCAGTTTTTACATCTACAGAAATATTATTTTTTTCAAAAATTTTCTGAGCGACATTGCTCATCGAGTCTGAAATTAAAACTTTAGGCATTATTTTTAATAGAATTATAAGCCCAATCAATCCAAGGTAATAATGCTTTTATGTCACTGTTTTGTACCGTTGAACCACCCCATATCCTTATGCTAGGTGGTGCTTTAGGATAACCGTTAATGTCATTGGCCACACCTTCTTTTTCTAAAAGGGAAAATAATTTTTTTAATACTCCTCTTTGATCTTCTTCATTGAATTTTGCAAACCACTCATCTTTAATTAAGAGAGTAATACTGGTTGAGGATCGTGTACTTTTATCTTGGCACATAAATTTAAAAATATCACTATTGTCAATCCAATCTTCTACTATTTTTAAATTCTCATTTGAAATTTTCACTAGTTCTTTTGTGCCGCCAATAGATTCAACCCAATTTAATGCATCCAACCCATCTTCAACACAAAGCATTGAGGGGGTATTTATAGTACCACCTTCAAAAATTCCTTTTATTAATTTTTTCTTACTTGCCAATCTAAACAATTTTGGAATTGGCCAAGGTGGAACGTGGGATTCTAATCTTTCAACAGCGCGAGGTGATAGAGCTATCATACCATGAGCAGCTTCTGCCCCCAAAACTTTTTGCCAAGACCAAGTGATAACATCAAGTTTACTATAATCTATATCCATAGCAAAAATTCCTGAGGTAGCATCACAAATTGTTAAACCTTCTCTATCTTCGGGTATCCAATCGCCATTTGGAATTCTGACGCCAGCCGTTGTACCATTCCAAGTAAAGATCACATCATTTTTAAAATTTACTTTAGTTAAATCTGGAAGTATTCCATAATCAGTAACATGACTATTTACATCTTTTATTTTTAGTTGATCAAGAACATCTATTACCCAATCTTTTCCAAAATTTTCCCAGGCCAAAATATCAACTCCTTTACAGCCTAAAAGGGACCATAAAGCAGATTCTAAAGCTCCAGTGTTTGAACCAGTCATTATACCAACATGATAAGAATCTGGTAATTGTAAAACTTTTTTAGATTTAATTATTACTTCGTTGAGCTTTTCTTTGCATACTTTATGTCTGTGTG
Organism: uncultured Pelagibacteraceae bacterium; assembly: GCA_902550805.1. Classification (GTDB taxonomy): domain Bacteria; phylum Pseudomonadota; class Alphaproteobacteria; order Pelagibacterales; family Pelagibacteraceae; genus Pelagibacter. Next base: position 7,775 of record CACDAL010000003.1, on the reverse strand, counting down.
ATCTTCCAGTTGGTGTATTTTTTAATGCATCAAGACTCCATCCAGGCCGCTTAGCGCAGGGACCGCTAGAAAAATTTGGATTATTAGGTTTTGTATTTGGTTTTTCCATTATGATTTTAGATATAATATTTTTTAAAATAACTTATCATATTTTTTTTTATATATATTTTATAGAAATAAAAATGAGAACTTGATGAAGTTATAAAATCTATAAATATTTAATCAAAATCATATGCGACAATTCCATCCAAAGGTTTGGGATCAAACCAAGTTGATTTAGGTGGCATATTCATTTTATTGTCAGCAAAATTTATAACATTTTCCATCTGAGTAGCAAATAATGCAAAACCAACTTTTGCTTCACCCGAGTTAACTTTTTTTTCTATACCTTCTAGACCATGAAAACCTGCTAAAAAATCAATTCTTTCGTCGTATCTAGGATCTCCAATTCCTAAAGTAGGCTCTAGTAAATAGTAGTGTAATAAATTTATATCTAAATTAATAATGTGAAATAAATTTTGGTGAGGTTTTTCTTTAAGTTCTAAAGAATACCATTGTTTTTCTAGATACATTCCAAATATTTGAGATTTATTTGGTTTGAATGAAGAACTTTGTTTTTCTACTTTAAATTTTTTTTTAATTTCTTTAATAAAATCTTTAGATGAATAGCCATATAAATCTTTTATAAGTCTATTATAATCAAGTATTCTTGCTTGGCTTGTAGGAAAAATTGCTATCATAAAAAAATTGTAAGCTTCTTCTCCAGTATGATTGGGGTTTTGATGTTGCTTATATTTTGAGAGTTTTAATAATGCATCCATTCTGTGATGACCGTCGGCAATATAAATTCTATTTATGGAATTAAATAAGTCACTAATATTTTTAACTTTATTTTTTTCATCAACTACCCAAATTTCATGCGTATACCCATCCATACCTTTGAATGAATATAGTGGAGAATTAAGCAATTCTTTTTCTATTAAATCATTAAGTTGATTATTATCGGGATAAACAGCGTATATAGGACCTATTTGTGCATTTAAATTGTCCATTTGTTTCATTCTTTTTTGAGATCTTTCAAAAAAAATTTCTTCATGGCCCCTAATATGTAAATTGTCATAAGCAGCTAATTTTGCAGTTCCAACTATTCCAACTTGTTTGAAATTTTCACTGGAAATTCTATAAATATAAAAAGATAAGTTTTTATCTTGTGTTATTATTGATTTATCTTTCATTAACTCAAATTGTTCTTTTGATTTTTTTTTATTTTCAGCATTAAAAACATTTAGATAACTCCATGGATTTTTTTTAAGATGGTCTATCCTCATATCTTCAGTTAAATGATCTGTGCTTGCTACCGAAACCGAAGAAGCATTTTCTTTTGTTGGTCTCAAACCTTTAAATGGGTTTATAAAATACATGCAGATATTTAATTAATAGTACTAAATAGAACAATTCTTTTTTTTAGATATAATTAGTACTAATATTGGTTAATTTCGTTGTTATGCAATTTTAGGTAGTTTTTCCAAAGCTTTGTTTACGTCAGCTTCGTTATATTTGTCATCTGAAAGCTTATTATTAAAGTAATCACCGTAAGCTTGCATATCGAAATGTCCATGACCACATAAATTGAAAAGAATTGTTTTCTTTTCACCATTTTTTTTGCATTCAAGAGCAGCATCTATTGCTCCTTTAACAGCATGTGTAGCCTCTGGTGCTGGAACAATGCCTTCTGCGTTTGCAAATTTTACACCTGCTTCGAAACATTCTTTTTGGCCAAATGCTTTTGCCTCTATTGCTCCTATATCAGTTAAATGACTAACCATTGGAGCCATACCGTGGTATCTTAAACCACCCGAATGAGTTGATGGTGGCATAAATGAAGAACCTAAAGTATGCATTTTAACTAGCGGTGTACGATTTCCAGTATCTCCAAAATCATATGCAAATTTACCTTTAGTTAAAGAAGGACAAGACTTAGGTTCACAAGCTATTACTTTAATATCTTTTTTTTCTCTAAATTTTTTTCCAAGGAAAGGAAAAGCTAATCCAGCAAAATTACTTCCACCACCCGTGCATCCAACTAAAATATCTGGATAATCATCTGCCATTTCCATTTGCATTATTGCTTCATTACCAACAATAGTTTGATGCATTAAAACGTGATTTAAAACACTCCCAAGAGAATATTTTGTTGAATCATCTTGTGCGGCCATTTCTACAGCTTCAGATATAGCTATACCTAAGCTTCCAGTGTTATTTGGATCTTTTTCTAAAATAGCTTTACCAGTTGGTGTTCGATTAGACGGACTAGCATAACAATTTGCCCCAAAAGTTTGCATGATCATTTTTCTATATGGTTTTTGTTCATAACTAACTTTAACCATATATACATCAAGCTCGATTTTAAAAATTGAGCAAGCATAAGCAAGAGAACTACCCCATTGTCCAGCACCAGTTTCCGTTGTAATTTTTTTTGTACCTTCTTCTTTATTATAAAAAGCTTGAGCTACAGCAGTATTTGGTTTGTGACTCCCCGTAGGGCTAACACCTTCATATTTATAATAAATTTTAGCTGTTGTATCTAATGCTTTTTCTAATTTTCTTGCTCTATATAATGGTGAAGGCCTCCACTGTTTATAAATTTCTCTAACTGGTTCTGGTATTTCAATTTCTCTATCTTGCGAAACTTCTTGTCCAATAAGAGCCATTGGAAATAATGGAGCAAGATCATCAGGACCTACTGGTTTAAGCGTACCAGGATGAAGTACAGGTGAAAGAGGCTTAGGTAGATCTGCAGCAATATTATACCATGTCTTTGGCATTTTGGCCTCTTCAAGAAAATATTTAATTTTGTCAGACATAATTTTATAAAAACTATTTTCTATAGTATTTAAATAAAAAGCAAGCTTAAATTCCTTTAATTAGTCTGTTAAATATTTATAGATTTGTTAGAGTTTGTTTGAATTTAAATTAATGAGCAAAGTCAAAAATATACTATTTATAATGGCAGACCAATTGAGATGGGATTATCTTTCTTGCTATGGCCATCCACACTTAAAAACTCCTAATATAGATGGTCTAGCAAAGAAAGGAGTTTTATTTGAGTCCGCTTATGTTCAGGCTCCAGTGTGCGGACCTTCTAGGGCGTCTTATTATACAGGCAGAACAGTATTTAGTCATGGATCAACATGGAACCAAGTACCATTACCAATAGGAGAATTAACTATAGGAGATTATTTAAGACAATCTGGAATTAGAACAGGTGTTGTAGGAAAAACTCACATGAGACCTGATATTGAAGGAATGGATAGGTTGGGAATTTCTAAAAATACAGAAATAGGACTAATTGTTAGCGAACCTGGTTTTGATCCATATGAAAGAGATGATGGTTTGCATCCAAACAACCATATAAAAAATTCTGAAAAAAAATTATCATATAATGAATGGTTAAATAAACTTGGCTATGATGGAGATAATCCGTGGGATAGTTGGGCAAATTCAGCAGAAGGTAAGAATGGAGAAATTTTAAGTGGATGGAGATTGAGAAATTCTAATAAACCAGCAAGAATTCCTGAAAAACATTCCGAAACAGCTTTTATGACAAATAGAGCAATGGAATTTATTGAAGAAAGTAATGACAAACCTTGGTTTTTACATCTATCTTATATTAAGCCTCACTGGCCATATATGGCGCCAGCTCCATATCACAATATGTTTTCTTCTAATCAATTTTATCCTGTTCATAGAACAGACGGAGAAAAAAAAATTAATCATCCAGTTTACAAAGCCTTCATGGAAAATAGTATTTCAAAAACATTTTCCAAAGATGAAGTACGTGAAACTGTACTTGCTGGTTATATGGGTTTAATAAAACAAATTGATGATAATCTAGGAAGGTTATTTAAATTTTTAGAAGATACAAAAAAAATGGAAGATACTATGATAGTATTTACTTCTGATCATGGAGATTATCACGGAGATCATTGGCTTGGAGAAAAAGAATTATTTCATGAACAAATTGTAAGAGTACCTATGATAATTTACGATCCTAGTTCTTCAGCAGATAAAAATAGAGGGGCCAAGGAAAAAAGATTCATAGAAGCTATTGATTTACTTCCAACTTTTTTAGATGCGGTAGAGAGCAAAGTCAGCAAACATCGTTTAGAAGGATATTCATTAATTCCAGTATTAAGAGGAGATAAAATTTCAAAATGGAGACAAAGTGTGTTTAGTGAAATTGATTATTCATTTAATGAAGCAAGAAAAATATTAAAACTTGGTGCGTCTGACGCTAGAGCTTACATGATAAGAAACAATGAGTGGAAATATATTTATTATAAGGGATTTCCATCTCAATTATTTGATTTAAAAAAAGATCCAGAGGAGTTTAATGATTTAGGGCAGAATTCAACCCATGCAAAGATTAGAGAAGAAATGAAAGATCTTTTGCTTCAAAGAATAACAGATAGAAAAAATAGAGTGGCTGCGACAGACGAATTTGTTTTAAAAGAAAGGGATTATACTAAAAAGGACGGCATAATGATTGGTATTTGGTAACTATGAATCCTTTAATATTATCTTTAATATGTTTAGTTTTGGTAGGAGTATCAGCTAACCTAATTAAATTAATAAGAGAAAGTAAAATTTTATTATTAATATCACTTATACCTTGTATTTATGTTTTGTTTTATGGTCTATATATAACCTTAGGCCCAATTGATTTATATGAAGATGGAACAAAAAATTATTTTTTAAAAAATCCTAAAGAAAAAGAACTTCCTGTAGTTTTTGTTTTGCTAAAATTTTATCAATATATATTGATTTTGGTAGGTGCATTTTTTTGGATTTTTATACATAAATTATTTAAAAAAATTAAAAGATAATACAAATAATGATAACTAGTGAAGAAATTCAAAAATACAAAGAAGATGGATATTTAATTCCAAAATTTACAATGCCAGAAAAAGATCTTCTTGAAATAGAGGAGCTTCATAACTCACTAGTAGAAAAATTCCCTAAATTTAGAAACTATTGTCCAGCAGTATTATTACATGATGAAAGATTTTTAAAATATTGTTTTAAAGAACAAATATTAAATATAATTGAAAATCTCATTGGAAAAAATTTTGCTCTATGGAATTCTAGTTTTTTTGCAAAACCAGCATTAAATGGGCAGGCAACTCCTTGGCATCAGGATGGACAATATTGGCCAATAAAACCTCTTGCTACATGTTCCGTTTGGTTGGCAATAGATGACGCAACTTCTGAAAACGGTTGTTTAAAATTTATAAAAGGTTCTCACAAAGATAAAAAATTAAAAAAACATAAAATTAACAAAAGTGAAAAACTTACATTAAATCAAGAATTGCTTAAATCAGAGTACGTTGAAAAAAACTCTGTAGACTTAATTTTAAAAAGAGGACAAATATCATTGCATGATGTTTATATGGTCCATGGATCTGAAGAAAACAAATCACCAAATTCAAGAAGAGCAATGACCATGAGATTTATGCCAACCACTAGTATTTTTGATCATAGATTTGTTTTTAACACTAGAGATTTTTCAATAACAAAAATATATCAAGCCAGAGGTAAAGATATTTCTATGAAAAATAATATGATACCTTTAAATACTAAGGAGACATAAGACTTGGTAAATACAAACATATAGCAGGGAAAGCTATAATCAAAGCAAGCCTTACTACATCAGTCATAAGAAAAGGTAATGTGCCAAACCAAATTGTTTGTAGCGGAGTTTTCTGCATCACACCTTTAATAACAAATAAGTTCATTCCTACCGGAGGGGATATTAATCCAAATTCAACAACTATAACTGCAAAAATTCCAAACCAAACTGGATCTATGCCTACATCAACTATTACAGGATAAAATACTGGAATTGTAAGAAATAGCATAGCAAGAGAATCCATTACAGTTCCGAGAACAAGATATATTGCACAAATTACAAGTATTACCCCTAAAGGTGTGAGTTGTAAGTGGTTTATAAAATCAACAACAGCAAAAGGCAATTGTGTAACTGTTATCAAATAATTAAAAATACTTGCTCCAATTACAATTAAATATAGTGATCCAACAGTTTTAATTGTTGTCCAAACAGCATCTTTTAAAAGATTTAAAGTTAATTGACCTCTAAAAAATATAAAAATAAGAACAAGTATAACACCTACAGCAGCGCTTTCTGTAGCTGTGAAGAAACCTAAATATAAACCTCCCATCATTATTACAAATATTAAAAATATAGGAAAAACTTTTGATATAGCTGCCATTCTTTCCTTGAAAGGCATTTTAGCTCCATGACCACCTTGCGATGGATAAATTAAAAGATAAATTCTAATTGCTATCATATATAAAACGACAGCTATCAAACCCGGAATCAAGGCTGCAAAAAAAAGCTCTTGTACGGATTGTTCAGTTAAATAAGCATAAATTACCAATATAACACTTGGAGGAATAATTATTCCTAAAGTTCCTCCAGAAGCAATTGATCCGCTAATTAGAGCATCGCTATACCCGTGTCTTCGCATTTCAGGTCCTGCGATCTGAGACATGGTTGCTGCAGTAGCAATAGAAGATCCACATATCATTCCAAAACCTGCGCAAGCACCTACTGTTGACATTGCAAGACCACCTTTATAATGACCTACTATCGCATAAGCGGCATCATACAAATTTCTTGATAAATTAGAGCTATTAGCAAGATTTCCCATTAAAACAAAAAGAGGAAGAACTGATAAAGTATATTTTGATACAGCATCAAATGGAGCGGTTCCTAAAACAAATATTGCTGGATCAAAGCCAGATATTAAAGCAAATCCTATAAAACCAACTAACAGCATTGCAATTCCTATAGGAATATTAAGTACCATTAAAACTAAAACTGCCGCAAAAGATAAACCCCCGTTTATTACAGATTCAATTCCCATTATATTTCTTTTGATTGAGATTTTTTTATAAAAATCTCTTTAATAAACCAAACTATTATCGCTAAAACACTTAACCACATACCGATCGAACTAATAAAATAGAAAGGATAAAAATATAGCTCAAGATCAAGAGTTACTCTTTTATTATACATAAATTTAAAAGATGTAACCGTTGTTGCATATGCCATTAAAGACATAATGCTTATCATTAAAATAAATTTTAAAACAACAAGATAAGTTTTAAATATACCAAGATTTAAATTATTTATAAAATCTGCTGATACATTGGCATTTAAAAAAAAAGCTCTAGGCATAGCTAAAAAAGCGACCAAGGCCATACCAATCTCAACTAATTCAATTGTTCCTGTTACTGGTGAATTAAAAAAACGTCTTCCAAAAACATCGCAAAAAGTTAATACAGCAAGAAAAAACAATACTAAACCTGATCCTGTGGCTGAGTAATTAAATATTTTATCTATCTTAAATTTCATTACAAAATGTCTCTTCTAATTTTATAAACTTTAACATATAAACCATTCTATAAATAGAAAGCATTAATTATGAAATTCATATCTTTTTTACACAATAATGAAGCTAAATTTGGAATTGCGAACGACAAAATTATTACGGACCTTACTGGAAAAGTATTAGGAGCTAATTCTTTAAAAGAATTAATTGAAAAAAAAGGAATTTTAGAAGCAAAAAAATACGCAAACGAAAACCCTGGAAATATTAATTTAAAAGAAATCGAATATTTACCTTTAATTCCTAATCCTGGAAAAATTATTTGTGTAGGTCCAAAACTTCCAGTTTTTTCAAAATTTTTTC
>CACDAL010000002.1 GCA_902550805.1 uncultured Pelagibacteraceae bacterium | reverse complement strand
GATGCTAAAGATTTCCTTCAAAATATCATTACAAATGATGTAGAAAAAGTATCAAAAAATATAAGTTGCTTTGGGGCATTATTAACTCCTCAAGGAAAATACCTTTTTGATTTTATTATAATTAAACATAAAAGTGGATACTTTTTAGACTGCGAAAAAAAAAATATAGAACAACTCTACAACCAATTGAGTTTGTATAAGTTAAGATCTAAAGTTGAAATATTAAACTTGAGCAATGAATTTGTTGTTGCAGCATTAAGTAAAGAAAAATTTTTAACTTTAGAAAATTCCAAAGATCAAGAAGGATGGACAATAAAATTCCAAGAGGATACTATTTTTTTAGATCCAAGATGTAATGAATTAGGAGCAAGATTAATTATTAATCTAGAAAAATTATATTTATCTTTAAAAAAATTAGAATTAAAAAATTCAAATATTGAAGAATATTATAATCATAGCTATGAGCTTGGTATATCTCAAAATGACAATCAAAATCTTCAAAATAAAATATTTGGAATTGAATGTAATTTTGAAGAATTAAATGGAATTGACTTCAAGAAAGGGTGTTATGTTGGACAGGAAAATACAGCCCGTATTAAACTTAAAGAAAAACTTACTAAAAGACTTTTTGCAATTAAAATTTTAGAAGGAAATATTAATAGTGAAAAAATTATTTCAGACAATAAAGAAGTGGGGAAAATACTTATTAATAATCGTAATCCATTTGCGTTAATAAAATATCAAAATAAAGATTTTAATTTTGAAAATATTTATAAATGTGGAGACGCAACAATAAAAGTAAAAAAACCTTCATGGTTATAAATCTAACTTGCAAACTTAGATAAATCTGGTTTATAATAATTTGGTCCCTTCATTACTTTGCCTGCTTCATTATAAATTGGTTTGCCATCGCTGCCTAATTTGCTCATGTTAGAATTTTGCACTTCATTAAAACAATCATCCAGATTTATTCCAAATGCATGCCCGGCGCCATAAGTTACATATAAAATATCTGTTAAAGCATCAGCAACTTCTAATAAATTTTTTCCATCAATTGCTAGTTTAAGCTCATCAAGTTCTTCTTTAATTAAGTCATATCTTAAATCATTTATCTTTTCTGAACTAAATGAAGGTTTGGATTTAACTTCTTGACCAAATGTTTCCATAAATGTTTTTACTTTTTCAAAGTTTGTCATTTTACTCCTGTAAGATTAATTAAAACTAGTATATAAATAAATTACTTAAATTATTCAAATAAATGAAAAAAAGAAAAGAATTTGATAGCATTGGTAAAATTAACGTACCTGCAGACAAATACTGGGGTGCTTCTACCCAAAGATCAAAAAAATACTTTGATATTGGGCAAATTTTAGTAAAGCCAGTTTTAATTAAATCAATAGCAATAATCAAAAAATCTGCAGCAATTGTTCATAAAAAAGACAAACAAATAGAAAAGAAAATTGCCAACGCAATAATGAAAGCTGCTAATGAAATTATACAAGATAAACTAAATGATCATTTTCCTCTTAAAGTTTGGCAAACAGGATCTGGAACACAAACTAATATGAATGTTAATGAAGTGGTAGCAAATAGAGCTATAGAAATTTTAAAAGGTAAAAAGGGAACAAAAAAACCTGTTCATCCAAATGATCATGTAAATAAATCACAGTCAACTAATGACGTTTTTCCTACTGCAATGCATATAGCCATTGCATTAGAAACAAAAGAAAAGTTATTGCCTTCTTTAATTATTTTAAATAAAGAACTTAAAAAAAAAGTAAGCAAGTTTAAAAATATAGTTAAAGTTGGAAGAACTCATTTACAAGATGCTACTCCTATTACATTGGGCCAAGAATTTTCAGGTTATCAATCACAATTAGAAGATTGTATTAAAAGAATTAATAATGCCTTAAATGAAATATATTTTTTAGCTCAAGGCGGAACTGCCGTAGGAACTGGAATAAACACAAAAAAAAACTTTGATAAAAAAATTGTAAAAGAAATAAAAAAAATAACTAAAATTCCATTTAAAATTACAAAAAATAAATTTGCGGCTTTGGCAGCCCACGATCCAATAGTAAATTTTTCTGGAACTTTGAATACTACTGCTGTTTGTTTAATGAAAATTGCAAATGATATAAGATTTTTAGGATCAGGTCCAAGAGCAGGATATGGAGAATTAATTTTACCTGAAAATGAACCTGGATCATCAATTATGCCTGGAAAAGTTAACCCAACTCAATCAGAAGCTGTTACAATGGTTTGTGTAAAAGTTATTGGAAACCATAACGGAATTACAATTGCAGGTTCGCATGGTCACTTTGAATTAAACGTTTTCAAACCTCTAATTATAGATAACATTTTACAATCTATCGATTTACTATCTGATAGCTCAAAAAATTTTGCTATTTATTGCATTAAAGGACTTAAAGCTGACAAAAATAAAATAAAAGATTATCTTGATAATTCATTGATGCTTGTAACAGCACTTGCTCCACATATAGGATATGACAACGCAGCAAAAATTGCAAAAAAAGCATTAAAAAATAATACAAGATTAAAAGTCGAAGCTATAAAAACAGGGCTAATATCTGAAAAAGATTACGATAAAATAGTAAATCCGAAAAAAATGATTGGACCAAATTAAATTATGATATTTTTTAATAATGATTTTAATGTCTGAATACTGTTTATTTCATAAGATTCATTAGATTCATTCATTTGGATTTTTTTATTAAGCTGAATATTTGAAATAAAAATTTTTTTATTATCTATATTTTTTTCTAAATCAAAATATATTTTGTCTATATTTTTTACTTTATCTAACTTTAATTGGAATTTTTTTGCAAATTTATCTTTGTTTGTAATATGCAAAACATTATTTGTTGTAAAAATAAGATCTCCTTCTTTTTCATAATATTTAAATTTTGATTTTATATAACCTACATTATTAATTTCAAAAACAGAATCTAATACATTTAATGATTTTTCATTTATTAATAAATTAATTTTTCCATTATTTATTAATTGATCATTTAAATCATTAATGTTTAAAATTAAGCTTCCATTTAAATTTCCTAAAATGTCTTTATCTACATTATTTAAGTAAATTAAAAAATGATCTATAATAAATTCAAAGTCTAATTCAAATAAATTTATTTCTGTATTAAAATAAAATGGATTTAACTCTATATTAGAAGTTATTTTAATTTTTTGATTATTATATTCTTTTGGATAACTAATATAAATTTGATCTTTATTTTTATTATAATTCACATAAATAGTTTCATTTAAAAAACTTAATGAACTTTTTCCACTAAAATTTAAATTATTTTCAAATTTAAATAAATTTTTTATTAGTAAATTAGGATTTTTTAATTTTATTTCGTTTACAGTTTCTTTAGGATTATCATAATATCTCCTCCATTCGGATTCGTAATCTATATCAAATATATTTCCTTTAATTTTAAGTTCTTTAAATCTATTTTTTGTATCTATGTAATAGTTTATTTTTTTTATTGGGGCAATTAATATGGTTTTTTTATTTTTATCTATATAAAAGAACTTACTTTTTTTAATTTTAATAGGTTTATTAATTTTATAATAAAGATGGTTTCTAATATCTTTAATAGATTGTAAATCAAACTTAAAATTTACATTCTTTATTTCTACAGAATCCATAATAATATTATTTTTTGAATAAATATTTTTCAAAGGTATAAAAATTTTAATATCTTCAGCTTGTACTTTCATTGTGCTATTGTTATGTAATATTAAATTAGCTTTTTTTATTAATAAGTGAGGGCTTGGAAAAGATTTATGAGAAATTTTATCCAAAATTTCTAAATTAATATTGAATTCTTTATAAAATTTTTTTTCAATTTGAGTTTCTACACTTTTATAATTAAATAAAACTGGTATTGATAAAAATGAGAAAAAAGTAATAAATAAAATAATTGATGCAAGAATAATCGTGAAAGTATCTATTTTTTTGGTTTTTTTCATGAAGACTAATATGGCTTATACTATAAAAATATAAATGTTAAATTCAGAATATTTAAAAAATTTAAACGAAAATCAAAAAGAAGCTGTTTTACTTCTTGATGGTCCTTTATTAATAGTTGCTGGGGCTGGATCCGGAAAAACAAAAGTACTAACTTCAAGAATTGCTCATATAATCAAACAACACAAAGCCTTTCCTAGCGAAATATTAGCTGTAACTTTTACTAATAAAGCAGCAAAAGAAATGCAAATAAGAGTCTCGAAATTGCTAAAGAAAGAAGCGACAGGGATGCCATGGCTTGGTACATTTCATTCTATAAGCGCAAAATTACTAAGAAAACATGCAAGTGCAGTTGGTCTTAAATCTAACTTTTCCATAATTGACCAAGACGATCAAGCAAGATTAATAAAAAATATATGTAAAGCCGAAAATGTAGATATAAAAAAAATTTCACCAAAATATATTTTAGCTATTATCGATAAATGGAAAAATAAGGGCTTTTATCCAAATGAGGTTGTATTAAAAAGAAAAGACCCACTAGAAAAAAATTTTTTAAAAATTTACAAAATTTACCAACAAAAATTAATTGATTTAAATGCAGCTGACTTTAGTGATTTAATACTTCATTCAGTAAAAATTTTTGAAAAATACAAAGATATATCCAAAATGTATTCAAAAAAATTTAAATATATTTTAGTTGATGAATACCAAGATACAAATTTCATTCAAAGCGAATGGCTTAAGCATTTGGCAAAACATAACAAAAATATTTGCTGCGTTGGGGACGATGATCAATCAATATATAGTTGGAGAGGAGCTGAAATAAAAAATTTTTTAGAATTCGATAAAATTTATATAAATACAAAAATAATTAGATTAGAAAAAAACTACAGATCCACACAAAACATATTAAATGTGGCATCTAAATTAATTGAAAATAACAAAAATAGAGTAGGAAAAAATTTATTTACTAATCAAGACGAAGGGGAAATGGTATCCTTAACTTGTTTTAGAAACGGAAAAGATGAAGCTATTGATGTTGCTTCTAAAATAGAATTATTTAAAAAAAAATATTCTTTAAATGAAGTTGCTATTTTAGTTAGAGCCATATTCCAAACAAGAGAATTTGAAGAAAGATTTCTCAAAATCGGTATACCTTACAGAATAGTTGGTGGAATAAAATTCTATGAAAGATCTGAAATTAAAGATTGTATAGCTTATCTAAGAACAGTTTATCAACCTCTAGATGATTTATCTTTTGAAAGAATAATAAATGTCCCTAAAAGATCCATTGGCGCCACAACAATAAATATGATTAGCAATCAAGCAAAAAAACATAATTGTTCATGGGAAGTTGCATCAAAAAAATTAATTGAAGAAAATAAGATAAAACCAAAAACTAAAATAGGATTAAGTTCATTATTAAATTTATTAGATAAATGGAGATTCGATTTAAAAAAAAAAAATAATCATAATAAATTATTACAAATTATCATGGACGAATCTGGATATAGTGAAATGCTTAAAAATAATAAAGATTTGGATAATGAGAGTAGATTGGAAAATATTAAAGAACTTTTAAACGCTATGAAAGAATTTGATAATTTAGAAAGTTTTTTAGAACATGTTGCTCTGGCAACATCTCTAGATCAAGACTGGCAAAGTGAAAAAGTAAACCTAATGACCATGCATGCTTCTAAAGGATTAGAATTTGATGTAGTATTTCTTCCAGGTTGGGAAGAAGGTCTGTTTCCTCATCAAAAAAGTATTGAAGAAAAAGGCGAAAATGGATTGGAGGAAGAAAGAAGGTTAGCCTATGTTGGAATTACAAGGGCAAAAAAAATAGTCAATATTTCCTTTTCAATGAATAGATTTTATCAAGGTGATTGGATTGACAGTATTGAATCAAGATTTATTGATGAATTGCCAGAGCAGTTTGTTAAAAAAAATAATAGTTTTGTTGAGGAAGAGAGTGAAGATTTTGAGTTTAATCAAGATATTGATTTTGATAATGAGGTTAAAAGCCCGGGCTGGATCAGATATCAAAAAAAATTAAAATGATAAAAAAAATTAAAAATATAATAAAGGAAAAAGATATTGATGGTTATCTGATTTCAAAGAATGATGGTTATTTTACAGAATATTCTAGAACAAGTTACTTAGAATTAATTTCAAATTTTTCTGGATCTGCTGGATTTGCTTTAATTTTAAAGAATAAAAATTATCTTTTTGTTGATGGTAGATATACATTACAAGCAAAAAAACAATCTGGAAAAATTTTTAATGTATTGGAGGTACCTTATTTTTGGCCAAAAAATTTGTTTAATGAATATCAAAAAAAACCTAATATAGGTTTTGATCCTAATCTTTTTACATATAATTCACTAAACAGATATTTTGAGAATACTTGTAATTTAATACCTATAAATACAAACATATTTAATAATGTAAATGGTGGTAATAAAGATCCTTTTTTTTCATTAGATAAAAAAATAGTAGGGGAAAGTTCAAAATCAAAAATAAATAGAGTTTCAAAATATTTAAAAGAAAAAAATATAAATAATATTTTTGTAAGCTCTGGAGAAAATGTCTGTTGGCTATTAAACATACGTGGAAATGATTTACCAAATTCACCAGTAGCAAATTGTAGATTAATATTAACAAAAAATAAAAAAATTTATTTTTTCTCTCCAATAAAGAAAATATACAAAATTAAAAAAAAGTTAAAAAATAATAATATATCTTTTCATAATGAAAATAAAATATTCGAAATACTAAATTATATAAAAAATAATAATTTTTGTATTGATGGACAAACTTGCTCCGTGTTTAACGAAGAATTAATAAGATCAAAATTTACAATAAAAAGCAGAATTGACCCTATTTATAATTTTAAATCGATTAAAAACAAATCTGAAATAAATAATATGTCTAAATCGCATATTGAAGATGGAATTGCTTTAACAAAATTTTTATATTGGATCAAAAATAATAAATTAATTAATATAGATGAAAAAAAAATTGAAGCAAAACTTGAAAATTTTAGAAAGAAAAATAAAAACTATTTATATCCAAGCTTTAACTCAATAGTAGGATCTGGACCAAATGGAGCAATAATTCATTATAGATCTAATAATAAATCAAATAGAAAATTAAATAAAAAGGATATTTTATTGGTCGACTCTGGCGGACAATATAAATGGGGCACAACAGATGTTACCAGAACCATATGTTTTTCAAATGCACCTGTTAAAATTAAAGATATTTTTACTCGAGTGCTAAAAGGTCATATAGCTGTAGCCTTATCGAATATAAGCAAGGAGTTAACAGGGCATAATATAGATAAAAAAGCTAGAAAAAGCTTAAATTCTGTAGGTTTAGATTACAGACACGGAACGGGACACGGCGTGGGATTTTTTCTAAATGTTCACGAAGGTCCGCAGAGCATTTCAAAATATAATAAAATAAAATTAAAAGAAGGAATGATAGTAAGCAATGAACCCGGTTTCTACCTTGAAGAAAAATTTGGAATTAGAATAGAAAATTTAGTTTTTATTAAAAAAATTGATAATAAATTATGTTTTGAAAACTTAACTTTAGCACCTATTGATAAAGATTTAATTAATTATAAAATGTTATCAAAATATGAAAGAGAATATTTATTTAAATATCATTTAGAAGTTTATAAAAAAATTTCTCCGTTTTTAAATACCAACGAAAAAAAATGGTTGGCTAAATTAATTTAATAATTTATTCCATTCATCTTGAGAGATAATATCTATTCCCAATTGTTTCGCTTGTTGTATTTTTTTGTTTGTGGGCTTTTGACCAACTACAAGATAATTTAGTTTTTTATTTACCGTACTAACAATAGATCCTGAATTTTTTTCAACAAGTGATTTAGCTTCGGCTCTACTAATGTTATTTAATTTTCCAGTAAACATGAATGATTTATTCTTTAATTTTCCTTTTTTATTAATTTCGATTTTTTTTATAGACAATATATTAGATAGCTCGATTACCACATTATAATTTTTTGTATTATTAAAAAATCTTTTGAACGATTCAATCTGGACCCCGCCTATTCCATCAATATTTAAAAATTGATTCATATTTTTTTTATCAATTAAGTTTAAAAAATTTTTAATTGAAACAACATATTCAGAAATTAATTTTGCATTTTCTATTCCTATATGTCTTATTCCTATAGAATAAATAAATCTATCAAGTGTTACTTTTTTTGATTGTTCTATAGAATATTTCAAATTTGATACAGACAGTTTTCCCCACCCTTCTAAATTTGATATTTTATCATAATCCAATTTGAATATATCTTGTGGAAACTTTATTATCTTTTTTTCCCAAAATTTTTCTACAACTCTTTTTCCTAATCCATCAATATTTAAAGCATCTTTAGAAATAAAATGTTTTATTTTTTCTATAGCAATCTTTTCACAATCATATCCTTCATTTGTGCATCTTCTTACCGCATCGTATTTTTTTGTAGAATTATTAAATTCCTTTTCAGTTTTAGACCCACAAGAAGGACACTTAATTGGAAAAATAAATTTCTTTGAATTGTTTTTTCTTTTTTTTAAATCAACTTCAATAACATGTGGAATTACATCGCCTGCTCTTTCTATTTTGACAGTATCGCCAATTCTTATGTCTTTTCTTTTTATTTCATCTTCATTATGCAGTGTTGCATTAGATACAACAACTCCACCTATATTAACTGGTTCAATTTTTGCTACAGGTGTTAATGCTCCTGTTCTTCCCAATTGAATATCTATATTTAATATTTCTGAATAAGCATTATTTGCAGAAAATTTATGAGCAATTGCCCATCTTGGTGCATTTGAAGTAAATCCTAATCTTTTTTGCAATTGTAAATCATTAACTTTATAAACTAAACCATCTACATCATAATCTAACTCAAATCTTTGATTCTCAAAATTTTTGTGAAATAATATAAGTTCCTTAATGTTTTTTATTACCTTATTATATTTACTTGTTTGAAAACCCCATATTTTTAAAGATTGCAGAAAATCTGATTGGTATTTAAATCTATTTTCTTCAAAATAACCAAAAGTATAAGCAATAAAATGCAATGGAATTTTTTTTGTTTCTAATGGATCTTTTTGCCTTAATGATCCTGAGGCTGCATTTCTAGCATTGGCAAAATTATTTTTAAAATTTTCAAAAGCTTTTCTTTTTATAAAAACCTCTCCTCTAATTTCGATATTATTTGGAAAGTCTTTATTGTTTACCCTATGTGGTATATCGCTAATTGTTTTTAAATTTTCAGTAATTAATTCACCTTCCTTTCCATCTCCTCTTGAAACTCCCTCTGTAAATTTGCCATTTTTATAAATTAATGAAGCTGAAATACCATCTATTTTAGGTTCCACACTATAATCAAATTTAATTTTTTTATTAACAAAATTAAAAATTTTTTTTTCGAAATTAAATAAATCTTCTTCATTAAAAGCGTTAGATAATGATAACATTTCTACTTTATGTTTAAATTTTTGAAAAATTTTTGAAGGTTTAAAACCGACAGTTTTAGAGGGAGATAAATTGCTTTTTAAAAAATTATATTTTTTTTCTAATCCAATTATTTCTTTTTTTAATTCATCAAAATCTTTATCAGATATTACTGGTGAACTTTTTTGGTAGTATAATCTATTATGTTTTTGATATTCATTAATTTTTATTTGATAATTTTTTTTTATCTTTCCGTTCATCAAATTTATTTAAGCAAATCTTTAAATTTTTTTAAGATAGAATCTTGTTTTTTCGTATCTTTTTTCTTTGATTTTTTTTTATAATTACTATTAAAAATTCTATATGATTCTTCATACCATTTACTTGATTGATAATTGTATCCAAGTAAGGCCGCATACTTTTTTGATTCATCGATAAGACCTATTTTATAATGTAATTCAACTAATCTATGCAAGGCCTCTTCTACATATATAGTTGTGTCAAAATCATTTGCTACCTTTTTAAACCTATTTATAGCTGGTATCCATTTTTCTCTATCGACATAATATCTTGCTAAATACATTTCTTTAGAAGCTAAAATTTCTTCTATCAATTCTAATTTAAATTCAGAATCAATTGCAAATTCTGTGTTTGGGAATTTTTCAATAACGATATTAAAATATTTTTGAGCTCTAAGAATTTCATTTAGATCTTTTTTTTCATCAATGATTTGATCATAATGACATAGTGCTAATAAGTAATATGCATAATCTCTTCTAGGATGATTTTTATATTTATCTAGAAATCTTTCTAATTCAAGAACTGCATCACCATAATAAAGTTGAGAAAAATATGAGTAAGCTGCCATCAATGCAGCTCTTGGTGCCCAAATTGATTGGGGATATAATAACTCTGCTTCATTAAATTTTTTAGCGGCATATATTGCATCTCCTCTTTCTAGTTCTTCTAATCCTTCATTGTAAGCCTCTATCATTTGAGGTTTCAATTCTTTTTCTTCAATTATTGATATTTGTTTTTGTTCTTTCGAGCATGAAATTAAAAAAATTAATATAAAAACAAAAAAATATTTTAAAACTAAATTCATCATTAATTTTTATCAGAATTTATTTTAAAATTCTAACTTTTATGCGATTGATCTTAAATGATTTTTGCTTGCAAAAGAATGAGGTAAATTTTTTCCCTTAATTTCGATTAAAGAATAATTTTTTTGATCACTAAATAATTTTCTTAACAATTTATTTGTTAAACTGTGTCCGCCTTGTGAACATATTATTGAGCCAATTATTTTATATCCTGTAAGATAAAGATCACCCATACAATCTAAAATTTTATGGTTAACAAATTCTAGTTCATTCCTTAGACCTTCCTCATTCATTACAGAATCATTTTTTACTACTATGGCATTCTCTAAACTTCCACCTTTTCCTAAACCTATTTTTTTAAGTTTTTCTACATCTTCAAAAAGACAAAATGTTCTTGAATTATATATTTCTCTTAAATTATCTTCGAATACACTAATTTTATTTCTTTGGGTTCTTATAAAAGAATTATTATATTTAATTTCAAAATCTATATCTAAACTTACTTTAGATTTATCAATTGAAATAAATTTTTCTCCATCTTTTAATTCTACTCTTTGTTCTATCTTTATTAACTTTATTGGTACATCGCTAATTTTTATTCCTGCTTCTTGAATTAATTCTACAAATTGTTTTGCCGATCCATCTAAAATAGGCACCTCCTGTGAATCCAGCTCTATTATAGCATTATCAATTCCCATTCCATATAAAGCTCCCAACAAATGCTCAACAGTAGAAACTTTAACACCATAATCATTTGAAATAGTTGTGCAAAGAGTTGCTTCTGAAACATTATTAAAATGTGGAATTACAATATTATTTTTTTTTAAATCAATTCTTTTAAAGATAATTCCAGAATTAGGCTGGGCAGGAAATATTTCAATTTTTGCTTCTATTCCTGTGTGTATACCAATTCCCTTGGTTGATATTCTTTTTGATATTGTTCTTTGGGTTAATATTGGCATTAATACTTGTATACAAAAAGGATTAAGAATTTGACATACAACTAATGTTACAAGAAAATACAATTAACGGCTAAAAAAGTTAAAAAATCTTTCAAAAATTCCAGGTTTTATTTGATTTTTTGTAAAAATTTTAATGTCTTCTTTGCCTAAACTAATTTCAGACTTTAAACCTGATTTACAAATTTCTAGATCTTCTTCCTCGTAATAATTGATTTCTTTAAAAGAATATTTATCACTTAAATGAAAAGAATTTTTATCAAATAATTTTGATCCATTTCCAGTCAAAACTAACAAAGAATTTTCATAATTATTAAAATCATTTAAATTTACCAAATCTTTAAAGATCAAATCAAAAATTTCTTCTATTCTAGCTAATACAACTTTTTTTAATATATCTATCGAAATACTATTATCTGTAATTTGTTTAATAAAATCACTACTTTCATTAATTTTTTGATAATAAGAAAATTCATTTTCAGATTTGTTAAAAGCTTTTTTAATCATCTCGGAATCATTTATATCTAATTTTAAAACATTAGAAATATCCTTTGTAATATGATTTCCTCCAATTGGAATACTATTCATGTGAATTAATTTTTTTTTATTAAATATTAATAATGTACTTCTTTCAAAACCTATGTCTAATAAACTAACTAATTTATCATTGAAAGAATCAACATAAGAAAGAGATTTTACATAGCTACTACAGAAAAAATTTATAATTTTTAAATTACATTTTTTAAATACATCAGATACTTGATTGAATTTTTTTTCATTTAAGCAAATAAATTTTATTTCTAATATAATTGATTTTGCCTTTAAATTTTCATTAAATTTTTTTGTGTACTCTTTTGAATCGATTATATTTTTAACAATAATTACGTGTATTATTTTCTTATTTATGTAATTATTTTTTATTAATTGATTAGCTTCCAAAATTATAGAAGAATAAATATCATCAATAAATATTTTTTGATCAAAATCTCTTTTAATTGATAAATCGACAGAAGAAATATCTTTATCATCATACAATACAACAATATTTTCTATATGATTTGAAATTTTTTTTTCAGCGTCTTTAATTAAAAAATTAATAGAGCTAAAGTGCTCGTTGTAATCATTTTTTTCTACAACTGCTTTTGATGAAATATATAAATTTTCTAAATTTTCATTAAAAATACCTAGCCTAAAATTTGAAGACCCATAATCTATGATGGTAGAATATTTATTTTTGTTCATTTGTTATAATAATTCTATTTAGAATTCTTAAATCGACACTCTTAACAAATTGAATGTTGTTGCTATTAATTAAATAATTATAATATTTTAATGCTTCTTTCAAATTTTTGTAGGGTAACATTACTACTACACCATTAGCAAATTCTAAATCCCATCTTTTGCCCTTGTGATAAAAATATTTCTTTATACTTTTCAAATCAATTTTTGATTCTAATAGATCTTTTTGTAAATCTAAAAATTCAATAACTGAAAATTTTCCAAATACATATGGTAAATTTTCTTCTTTCGTAACCTGTGAGATTAATATTAGTTTTCCATTACTTCCAATATAAAACTTCTCACCATCTAAAATCGCAATGCCTAAAAAATTTGTTTTTTTTGCAAAAATAATCAATTCTGAAGGTAAAATTTTTTGAATAGAAAAATTTTCTAAAAAATTAAAAATACTCAAACTTTTTAAAATTTCATTTTTTTTAACTAAAAAAATATTCCTATTTTTATAAATCTCTAATTCATTTTTTAAATAAATTTTTTCTTTTTCATTTAGGCCTTTTATTTCTATACTTTTAATTAAATTTAGTTTGGAAAATTTTGAAATATAATTTAAATTAGAACTGGTGCTTAAAAAAAAAAATATTAATAAATAAAAATATATTTTTCTTTTATTTATTGATTGACGCATCTTTAATTATTCTTTCGATTAATTGTTTAAATGAAATTTTTTTATATCTGGCTATTTCTGGTACTAATGATAATGAGGTCATGCCAGGTTGAGTATTAATTTCCAGTAAATAAAATTTATTTTTGTAAAATCTAAAATCTGATCTTGTTACTCCTCTGCATTTTAAAAGTTTGTGGGCTTTCAGAGCTATCGATGTTACTTTATTATAATTTTTTTTGGTTATATTTACTGGGATAATATGTTCAGTCTTAGCTTTTGAATTATACTTAGCTTCATAATCATAAAATCTTCTCTTAGGTATTAGTTCTATGGCTCCAAGTTTGGTTTTATCAATAATAGCCACTTGAATTTCTCGCCCCGGAATATACTCTTCTATCAAAACCTCTCCGTATTTTTTTAAACTTAATAATTTATTAATGAAAGTTAATTTATCGCATATATAAACGCTAACACTGGAACCTTCATTTATAGGCTTAATAACTACAGGAAATCTTAATTTTTTTTCAATTTTTTTAATAAATTTTTCCTTATTAAGTTTTTTTGTAAAAATAAATTTTAAATAATTTGGCGTTAAAATACTATTTTTCACAAATATTTTTTTTGATAATTCTTTATCTATTGCTAAAGCAGATGATAGAACTCCAGAATGTGTATATTTAATTTTTTCTGACTCTAATATTGCTTGAACGTATCCATCTTCACCATATCTTCCGTGCAATAAATTTAAAACTAAATCTGGCTTATAAGATCTCAATACATTTACAAATTCGCCATTTGGTTCTTGTATTTTTATATTATATTTTTTATCTTTTTTTAACTCATTACAAACACTTTTAGCTGTCAAAAGGCTTATTTCTCTTTCATTTGAATACCCGCCTGCCAATACAAGAATTTTTTTCATTACTGCACAATTACAATTTCAAGATTAATATTTATTCCAGTTTTTTCTTTAACTTTATTTTTTGTGTAATCAATTAGTTTTTTCATATCTTCATAATTTGCATTTTTTTTATTTATAAAAAAATTTGCATGCTTTTCTGAAATTTGAGCATCACCAAAATTCAGCCCTTTTGGTACAGCTTCTTTTATTAATTCCCATACCTTTTTATCAGTTTGTTCTATTGGATTCCTGAATGTGCTTCCTCCAGTTTTAATTTTAGTTGGCTGCGCTTTCTCTTTTTTATTTTTAAGCAACTTCATATATTTTTCTATTTCTAAATTATTTTTTTTAGATCCTTTAAAAGTTGCGCTTAAAAATACTATATTCTTATTTAAATCTGTAGATCTATATTGAAAATTTATATCATCGGCAGGTATTGTTTTAACAATTCCATTAAAATCAATTGCTTGAACTGAAACCAATATGTTTTTAAATTCCTTGCCAAAACAACCTGAATTCATTCTAATGCCTCCTCCAACTAAGCCTGGAATACAAGACAAAAATTCTAGACCACTTATTTGATTATCTTTTGCAAAGTCAGATAATTTTTTTTGAGTTGTGCCAGCTCCTGCGATAATTGTTTCTTCATTTAATTTTGATATATTTGAAAAATTCTTTCCTAGTTTAATTACCACTCCTTGAAAAATATCATCTTTAAATAAAACATTAGATCCTGCTCCTAATATAAATATTTTTCCTCTATTGGAATAAATTTTAAGAAATTCAATTAATTCTTTTAAAGAATTAGGCTTAAAAAATATCTTTGTTTTTCCTCCAATATTAAACCAATTCAATTTTTTTATGCTATAATCAAATGAAATATCGCCTTCTATATTGGTAGCAAATTTTTCTATATCATGAACTATCATTAAATATTATTTTCTAAATTCCTAATCCAATTTGAAATTGATCCCGCTCCCATACCAATATAAATTTTTTCTCCATATGCAGTTTTTTTTAATAATTGAGTTAAGCTTTTTTGACTTTTAATATTAATTAATTTTACACTTGAATTTTTAATTATAAGTTTAGCAAAAGAATTATAGGAAAAACCTAATTTTAAATTTTCACTAGCTTTATAAATTGGACATAGTAAAACAGTATCGGCTTTTTTAAAGCTTTTAGAAAATTCTATTTTTAAATTTTTAACTCTTGAAATTCTGTGTGGTTGAAAAATACATATAATCTCTTCTTTTTTATAAACTTTTTTTACTCCCTCTAATACTGAAACTATTTCAGTAGGATGATGAGCATAATCGTCAAAAAATATTGCATTATTTTTTTCAAATAAATAATTAAATCTTCTTTGAACTCCTTTATATTTTAACAAACCTTTTTTAATAATATTCTGTGAAATACCAATCGAAAAAGATACAGCCACAGCCGCAGATGCGTTTTTAATATTATGAAGGCCAAGCAATGGTATTTTAATTTTTTTTATTATTTTTTTACTTGCAGAAATATTAATATACATATCAAATTGTGAAAAATTCTTTTTTTGAATAATGTTTTTAATTCGAAAATTTGAATTTTTACTTATTCCATAAGTATAATAATTTTTATTTTTTATTTTTTGCAAAATCTCTTTATTGTTTTTTTCATCAATGCATATAAATGCTTTTCCTAATGATGGTGTTTTCTCCAGAAATTCAGAAAAATTTTTCTTTAAATTATTTATTGATTTATAATAATCTAAATGTTCTGCGTCTATGTTTGTAACAATTGAATAAGTAAATGGTATTTTGAGAAAACTTCCATCTGACTCATCGGACTCTATTAAACACCAATTACTTTTTCCAAGTTTAGCTGAATTTCCAAACGAATTAAGAACTCCTCCATTTATTATTGTGGGATCCAATTTGGCAGAAGCAAAAATACTTGAAATTAAAGAAGTTGTTGTAGTTTTTCCATGCGAACCCGTAACTACAACATTTCTCATTAATGAAACGATGTGACCCAACATTTCACCTCTAGTATAAAAAGCTAATTTTAATTTTTTTGCTTCGATAATTTCAGGATTATTTTTTTTAATTGCTGAAGAAATTACTAATATGGTAGATTTTTTTATATTTCTTTTATTATGACCTAGATAAATAGGGATTTTTTTTTTTTTTAATCTTTCAATATTCTTATTATAAGAAATATCACTTCCTTGAACCTTAAAACCTAATCCTTTCATAATTAAAGCTAAACCGCTCATTCCTATTCCGCCGATTCCAACAAAATGAATTAGTTCTGTTTTTCCTAAATTAATTTTCATCAAATAATTCTAATAATTTTTTATTTACATTATTCCAAGTGTTTTGGTTAGACAATTTCATTAAATTATGTTTTTTTTCTAAATATTCCATTTTTTTTTCAAATATTTGAATTATTAAATTGGAAATTTTATTAACATCAAAATCATCTTGTTTTATTAACCAACATCCTCCTCTATCTTCATAATATTTAGCATTAAAATATTGATGATCATCTTTTGAATGTGGAAAAGGTATTGCAATAAAAGGAATATTATAAAAAGCAAGCTCTGCGATAGCAGACGCCCCAGATCTAGTTATTGCAAGATCATAATTATTTAGATCATTAAATAATTTTTGTTTAAAATCAAATAGACTAAATTTAATTTCTGCATTTCTATATTTTTGTTCAATTATATATTTTTGTTGTTTATCAAAAACTTGTTGATTAATTTCAATATTGTTTTCTTTAGAAATTTTTAAAATTAACTCAGTAATATTATTATCAAAAAATTTTGCACCCTGACTTCCTCCTAAAACTAATATTTTTTTTATATTTTTTATTTCTTTACTTTCTTTTTCTTTATGGAAATAAATATCTTTTCTCAAAATAGGTGGTATTAAATAAATTTTATTTGAAAATTTATTTGGAAATAATTTTATATCTTTGTCATAGCAAATAATTTTTCTTGCGATAGATATCATAAATTTATTTGCTCTTCCCAAAACAATATTTGGTTCAAATAAAAATATATCAATATTTAAAAATTTTGATGCTATGCAAAGAGGTATTCCCATGTAACCTCCGGAACTAATAATAAAATTTATATTTTTTTTTTTTAAAAAAAAATATGATTTAAATATTGATATAATGAATTTTATCAAATTTATCGGAAACAGATAAAATTTAGAAAATAAATTTGGAACATCAATTAAATCATATTGGTAATCGTTTTTATTAATATAATTTAAACCTCTTTTATCTGTAACTAATTTAATATCATAATTTTTTTTCAAATGATCAAATATTGATAACGCGGGAATAACATGCCCTCCCGTTCCTCCAGTTACAATTAATATTTTTTTCATTATTAAATCACTTTTCTTTTAGTAAAATTTAAAATAATTCCTGATATTAGTGCGGTACTAACAATTGATGAACCTCCATAACTTAAAAATGGCAATGTCATGCCTGTTGTTGGTAACAACCTAATGTTTACACCTATATGGATAAAACTTTGTAATAAAATTATTGAAATACTTCCAATTAAAATTAGTTTAATATTTTCATCTTTAAAAAAGCTAATTTTTTGAATCACTTTATATGATAAAATTAAATATATAAGCATTATACCTATAACAATAATAGCTCCAAATTCTTCTGCAATTACAGATACAATGTAGTCTGTATGGGCTTCAGGTACTCGCGAATTTAAGGTCCCTTCACCTATTCCTTTTCCAAAAAAACCTCCATTAATTATTGCTTCACTTGCTTTTTCTGCTTGATAGTTATTCCCAGATGAAGAATCTAAAAATGCAAATAATCTTATTTTAATATATTCAAATTTTGGAACAAAAATAACTAAGTATGAAATTACTAAACCTGCTGTTATAAAAAATGAAAAAAATAATATAATATTAATTCCAGATACAAATATTAAAGATAGCCAAACCAATGTCATAAGTAATGTTTGACCTAAATCAGGTTGAGATATTAAAAATAATAAAACTACAATAAGTACAGTCCCACTAAATAAATATTTTAAATATAATTTTCTACTATTGAACGATAAAAAAGATGAGATGATTATTATAAAAAAAGGTTTTAATATTTCTATAGGTTGAAATCTTGGAACAAAAGGTAAATCTAGCCATCTTTTAGATCCTTTTACCTCTATTCCAAAAATTGGCACTATAACTAAACTGATAAAAGCTATAAAAAATAAAATAATAGAAATTTTAATTAAACTTTCTTGCTTTAAAAAAGAAAAAAGTAATAAAATAGTTATTCCTAAAGAAATAAAAATTGAATGCTTTATAAAAAAATAATAGGAGTTTGTATTAAGTTTATCCGAGGCCAGTAAAGAAGTCGAAACTAAGGAAAAAAATAATCCTAAAATAAATAATCCTAAAATAAGAGATAAAATAAACTTATCCACATTTTTCCACCAATCATAAAAATTATCGAAATACTGGTTCATTAAATAATTCTACTTTTTTTAATATAATTTTTAATAATCTTATCAAAATATCTTCCTCTATCTTCAAAGTTTCTAAATTGATCAAAAGAAGCTGCCGATGGACTAAATAATATTACATTTTTAGAATTAAAATTTTTTTTTATATCTTTAAAAATTAAAAATAATGAATTACTTAAGTCTTTAGAAATTTTATATTTAATTTTTTTATTCAATACTTTTGAAAAAAATTCTTTATCTTTTCCATAAATAAATGCATGAATTTTTGTAAAATATTTTTTATTTAATTTAAATTTATCTCCCTTTTTTGATAGTCCTCCCAAAATCCAATAAATATTTTCAAAAGATTCCAACAAAGGCTTTGTAGATGAAAAACTGGTTGATTTAGAATCATTAATTACCAATAATTTTTTTGATTTATAAATTATTTGTTGTCTAAAATTTAATCCTTTAAATTTATTAGTAACTTGAATTATTTTTTTTAAATTTAGTTTAAAATATTTTGATAATTCAAATATAAAAGTAAGGTTTTTAAAATTACTAATATTGTCAAAGTAATTATTTTTTATTAATTTTTTATATTTTTGATATTTGTTATAATTTACTCTACAAATTCTTGATTGAATTTTATTTCTTTTAATTAAACTGTTTAACAAATTATTTTTTTCTATAAAGGCATAATTATTTTTTGATTGATTTTGGATCAATTTAAATTTTGCTTTAATATAGTTTTTAAAATTTCCGTGTCTTTCTAAATGATCTGGAGACAAATTTAATAATATAGAATATTCCGATTTGAAATATTTGCTATAGTCTAACTGATAAGAAGAAGCTTCAATTATGAAAATTGTATTTTTTTTTATCTTTTTCTCTAGCAATATTGGATTACCAATATTTCCTGTTAATCTAACGTCCTTTTTGTGCTCTTTTAAGATATCAAATAGTAATTTTGATGTAGTCGACTTTCCGTTCGTGCCAGTTATTGTAATTTTTTTTATTTTTGGATAGTTCAAACAAAAAACATCCAGATCGGTAATAACTTTAGATTTATTTTTTTTTAAATATTCTGATTGCTTGCATTTATTAATGTCTATTCCAGGACTTAAAACTATATAATCAAAATTACATTTCTTTAATTTGCTATAATTAATAGTTTTTTTTCTTAGTTTAAGTGGAATATTTTTTTTATTGTCGTCAATAATTTTGCATTCATTTTCTTTATTTAAATATTTATAAGACGCAATACCAGATTTACCGAGCCCATAAACTAAAATTTTTTTTTTATATAATAAGTTTTTGTTTGACATTCATTATCTTAATTTTAGAGTTGCCAAACCTATCATTGCAAGAATAATAGATATTATCCAAAACCTTATTACAACGGTGGACTCCGCCCAGCCTTTTTTTTCAAAATGATGATGTATTGGAGCCATTTTAAATATTCGTTTTCCAGTAAGTTTAAATGATATGACTTGTGCAATCACAGATGCAGCCTCTAAAACAAATAAACCACCTGTTATTGCTAAAACAATTTCGTGTTTAGTGATTATTCCTATAGCTCCCAAAGATCCTCCCAAAGAAAGAGAGCCCGTGTCTCCCATAAATATTTTTGCAGGAGGCGCGTTAAACCATAAAAAACCTAGACATGCCCCTATAATCGATCCACAAAATACAGAAGCTTCTCCAACTCCTTTTATGTATGTGATTTGCAAATATTCTGAAAATACAATATTTCCAGTCACATAACTAATAAAAGCAAAACAACCCGCAACAAGTATCACTGGAACTGTAGCCAATCCATCTAAACCATCAGTTAAATTTACCGCATTAGAAGATCCTACTAATACAAATAAATAAAATGGTATAAAAAACCAACCTAAATTAATTACAAGATTTTTGAAAAAAGGAAAATATAAATTTTCTATCTCATTTGATTCACTGGAAAAATATAAAATTAATATTCCAATTAAAGCTAGAATAATCTGAATAGTAATTTTAAACTTTGAA
Organism: uncultured Pelagibacteraceae bacterium; assembly: GCA_902550805.1. Classification (GTDB taxonomy): domain Bacteria; phylum Pseudomonadota; class Alphaproteobacteria; order Pelagibacterales; family Pelagibacteraceae; genus Pelagibacter. Next base: position 100,331 of record CACDAL010000002.1, on the reverse strand, counting down.
GATATTCCTGAAGAATTATTTTTTTTAATTTTTTGAAAATCATCATACGCTCCAAGCAATCCAAATGATCCAGCTATATAAATCAAAAACCAATTATATGGATTTGAAAGATCTCCCCATAATAGTACTCCGGAAAAAACTCCCAATAATATCATTAATCCCCCCATAGTCGGTGTGCCTATTTTTTTTATAATATGTTCAGAAGGTCCATCGTCTCTTATTGGATTGTGTATTTTTTTTGATGAAAAGTAATTAATTAGTGGATTCCCAACAATAAATACTACAATCATTGAGGTAAAAATTGATAGCCCAGTTCTTACTGTTAAATACTTAAATACATTAAAAAAACTGAAAGTATCGACCAAATTAGAAAATAAACTATATAGCATTAATACTGCCTGTTTTTAACTTATTAGCTATAGAGTTGAGACCTGTAGAATTTGAACCTTTAATCATTAAATATTCACCACCTTTAATATCATTTTCTAAAAAATTTATGACATCTTTCCTTGAATTTAATATCCTTCCTCTTTTTTGTGGTCTAATTTTGTTAAATGTATCAATAATTTTTTTTCCATAGACATAAACTTTGTCAATACTGGTATTATTGATCATTTCGGCTGCTTTAATATGTAATTTTTTAGAAAATTTACCCAATTCCAACATATCGCCTAAAAGAATTATTTTTCTATTAGATTTGTTTCTAATTTTATTAAATTTATTTAAAGCAAAAGCCAATGACAATGGATTGGAATTGTAACTTTCATCTATAAAATGAATTTTACTTTTATTAATATTAATATAATTATAGTCACCTCTTCCTTCAGGTAAATTATAATTGAAAAAAAATTTTTCATTTATCATTTCTAAATTAGAAAAATTTGAAATTACCGCCAGGCTAGCAAGTATATTTTCTACATAAACTTCAAAATTTCTTTTAATTATAAATTTTTTATTTTTTCCAAAAATTTTTATTTTTAAAGTGCTTTTATTTTTTGAAATATTTATATTTTCAAGCTTAATATCAGATTTATTTTTTTTACTAAAAGAGATTATTTTAAGATTTCTTTTTAAGGATTTTAATTTTAAATAATTATAAAACTTATCATCAGCATTTAATACAATTGTTCCCTTTTCCAAAATATTATCTATTATTTCTGATTTTGCTTTTACTATACCAAAAATATTTTTAAAATTCTCACTATGAGCATAAGAAATATTTGTTATTACACCAATATTTGGTTTTATAACTTTTGATAGGTAATCAATTTCACCTTTTTTATCCATACCAATTTCGAAAACACCAATCTTATTTTTTTTCTCAATATTAAATAATGAAATTGGAACTCCATATCTATTATTATAAGATTTTTGAGAAAAAGTAGTTTTATAAATTTTATCTAATGATTTTCCCAATAATTCTTTTAAAGACGTTTTTCCTGCTGAACCAGTAATACCAATAGCAACTATATCTGATGAAATTCTAACTTGACTTGAGCACTTTGAAAAAAATTTCAATGAATCTTGAACGATAATTTTATTTAATTTTTTCTTTCCATAATTTTTATCAATAATTGCAATTGATGCACCTTTATTCAAAGCTTCATTGGCAAATTTATTACCATCTATTTTTTTTCCTTTTATTCCTATAAAAATATTGTTTTTTTTAATATTTTTAGAATTAATACTAGCTTTGTTGATTATTGTTTTATTATTTAAACTTCTGCCTAAATTTTCCTCTACAATATTTGTTTTCCAATTTTTATTTAATTTTTTATTTTTTTCTTTAATTGATTTAATTATCCAAAATCTATCAGAAAAATATTTTTTTCCTCTGTACTCTTGATATGTTTCGTGTCCCTTGCCCGCTACTACTAATATTTCGTCTGACTTAATATTTGCAATAGCTGTTTTAATTGCAATTTTTCTAGAAGGTATTTCAAGCAATTTTTTTTTATTTATATTGATTTTTACTTCATTTCTTATTTGTTTTGGATTTTCTTTTCTAGGATTGTCATCTGTTAAATAAATTTTATCACAATAATTATTTGCGATTTTTCCCATTATTTTTCTTTTTGGCCTATCTCTTTCTCCGCCACAGCCAAATACAAGATTAATTTTTCTTAATTTAAACTGATCTTTTAAGTTTTCTAAACTAACTTTAAGAGCATCGGGTGTATGAGCATAATCTAATATTATCATTGAATTATTTTTTACATTTCCTATCTTTTCAAGTCTTCCTGGTACAGGTTTTACTTTTCTAACAGAATTTAAAATACTTTCTAAAGATATATTATTTTTTGATGCCGCCAAAATTGACATAAGAAGATTTTTAATTTGTATTTTTCCAATTAAATCTGTGGAAAAATGAAAAATCTTCTTGTTAAACAAAAAAGTAACTTTTTGCTGCAAGTTGACAAATTTATGATCAATAATATTTAAGCTAGAATTTTTTAAACCTAAACTTAATTTTTTAATATTATTTTTTTTTGAAATTTTTTTTAATTTTGATGAAATGTTGATATCATTATCAAAAATAATGTATGAATTCTTTTTCATTAATTTTTTAAATAAAATCAATTTTGAATTAAGGTAATCTTTAAAGGTTTTATGGTAATCAAGGTGATCTCTGCTAAAATTAGTAAATATTCCAATATCAAATTTTAAACCATCTAATCTATGCTGTTTCAAGCCATGACTAGAAGCTTCTAAAATAACATTATCAATTTTTTTTTTTTTTAAAATTCCAAGAAATTTATTTAACTTAATGGGATCAAAAGTGGTATTTGAAAATTCTTTTTTAGAATTAATTCCATTAATACCCAGTGTTCCAATTGATGAAACTTTAATTTTATTTAATTTTAAAATTTGATAATAAAAATTTGCTATAGATGACTTGCCATTTGTGCCTGTAACTGCAATTATATTATTTGGCCGTTTGGAATTTAATTTTGATGAAAATTCGGCAAGTAATTTTCTCGGATTATTATCTTTTAAATATAATATATTTTTATCAAATTTATCTTTATACTTATCTGATATAATTATTTTAGATCCTTTTTTAATAGCATGTTTTATAAATTTTTTTCCGTCAAATTTGTTTCCTTTTATGGCAAAGAAAACATAATCTTTTTTTATTTGATTTGAATTAAATGCTATTCCTTTAAATTTAACTTTTATAAATTTTTTATTTAATTTTGGGTAATAATCTTTAAGGAACATAATCTAAATTCTTAGTATTTTGTGGCTAAAATTGGTCCAATTTTTTCTATTATTTGTCCTGTTATCCAAACTGTTGTCCATCCAGCAGTGTTTCTCCAATTTCCTTTATATGGAGTCCTTCCATCTCTATAACTATAAACAAATTCTTTATTAGCCTTTGGCTCGTCAAGCATTACTACTAAAACAAATTTGGGTTTAGATGTTGGAAATACAGAAGCAAAAGTATTTATTTTCTTTTTGGAGTAACCCCCTTTTGCCGCTATGTCTGCTGTACCAGTTTTTCCTCCTATTTCATAGCCTTTTACATTAGCAAAGCCTGCTGTTCCCTCCTCTGTAGAAACAATTTTTCTTAAGATTGGATTCAAATTTCTTGACACTTCTTTATTTAAAATCCTATTACCTTTTTTATAATTATCTTTTTTTACTAAAGTTGGATAAATTTCAAAACCACCATTTGAAACTATTGAATAACCTTTAGTTAATTGCAATAAAGTTGTTGCTATTCCGTGTCCAAAACCAACGGTTAATAATTTACACTTGCCCCATCTTCCTATTTGAGTTTCGCCAACTTCTTCGATATCAAAGTTTATATTTGCTAAAATTCCAATTGTTTGAAGGAATTTATCATAATTTTCAATTCCAATTTTTTCAGCAATTCTTGCTGACCCTATATTTCCAGATCTAATTAAAATTTCTTCTGCAGTTAAATCAGAAGGAATCTTATTGTCATATTCTGAAATAGGATTGCCCGCACATGAAATTTTTTTTTTCAATCCCTTAAATTCAGTTTCTGGTTTAATAACACCATAGTTTATTCCTGCTGCTATAGTAAAAGTTTTAAAAACCGATCCAAATTCATAAACTCCTTTTGTAGCTCGATTTATAAAATTTACGTCATCAATTTTACGTCTCTTATTTAAATCGAAATCAGGCAACGAAATCATGGACAAAATTTCTCCTGTATGAATATCCATTAGTATTGCTGCGCTGCCAACATTATTAAAAATATCTATTGATTTTAATAATTCTTCTCTAATTAAATATTGAATATCGGTATCAACAGTAAGTTTTAAAGGATTTCTAGATGTTGTTAATTCATAATCAAATGTTTTTTCCAAACCTGACACACCGTAATTGCTGTCATCAATTTGTCCTAGAATATGACTAAATAACTTTCCGTTTGGATAAATTCTGGCAATATTATCTTCTTGAATGAATGATTTGTCTCCTAGCAATAATATTTTTTCTAATTTTTCTTGAGAAATTTTCTTTTGAACGTAAAAAAATTTCTTTCCATATATTTGTTTTTTGAAATTTTTTTTTGGAAAAATTAATTTTAAACTGATCAATAATTTTTCTTTATCAATTACTAAATTCGGGTTAACACCAACATTTATAACAGGTACAGTTTTTGCTAAAATATTTCCTTCTTTATCAATTATGCTTGATCTAAAATTTTCTTTTTTAGATATTTTTTTTATCTCTGGGTTATTTTCTAAACTTAATAAAATTACTTTTGATGAAAAAATAACAGCTATAATAAAAAAAACAAAAAATATAAATGCAACTCTTTCAAATGATATTTTTAAATTAGACTTATTTTCATCAAAAGAAAACTGTGAATTATATTCATCCAACAAAATTTTTCTTTCATTTATTTCATTCATTATTATTTGCAATTTTTTTTATTTCTACTTCATTATTTTGAATCTCAATCCAATTTAAATTTTCTATATCAATCTGAAAAAGTTCATCATCAAAATATTTTTTTTGATAATCTGTTAGTTTTTTTGGAGAAGTTAGATAGCTATATTCGAGCATTACTAATTCATGTTTATCCTTTAAAACCCTAATATTTTCATTTATTTCAAATATTTTTTTATCAAGTTGTTTTGTAGAATTTTTCGTAACTGTAGTTGAAATAATTAATAAAATAACAGGAGTTAGAAACCAAAATTTTTTCATTTATCAAACTTTAAATCTTCAATATCAGTTAAGTGTTTAAATTTGTTTATAAATTCATCAAAGTTGCATTGATCATTAACTTTTATAACATATCTTAATTTAGCTGATCTTGAAGGTGGATTTTTTTCTATTTCTTCAAAACTTGGAATTATTGGTTTTTTTTGACTTAATTTAAAACATTTTACATTTTCTTTTTTTTCCGGAATATATCTAGATGAATTTTTTGATTCAGAGTAATTTTTAAAAAAAAACTTCACTATTCTATCTTCCAATGAATGGAATGTTACTACTGCTAACATTCCTCCGATTGGCAATGTGTTAAAGGCTCCTATTAAACCATATATTAATTCACTAACTTCTTTATTAACAAATATTCTTAAAGCCTGAAAAACTTTAGTAGAATTATTTTTTTTTGAGTACTTAAATTTTTTTACACTATCAATTATTTTAACAAGGTCTTCGGTATTAATTGTTTTGGTATTTCTTGTTTTAATTATTTTTCTTGCTATAATTTTTGAATATTTTTCTTCCCCAAAAAATTTGAATATTTTATATAAATTTATTTCACTCATATTTAATATTACTTCGTGACTAGAAAACTCATTTATTCCCATCTTCATATTTAGTTTTCCTTTGCTTTCAAATGAAAATCCTCTATTGAAATTTTTTATTTGATTCATTGAATAACCCAAATCAAAAATCACCGCTTTGATTTTTTCATTCTCTAAATTAATATTATTTATTTGCGAAAATTTTAAATTATAAAATTTGAATTTTTCTTTGTAATTTTTTACTAATTCTTTTGCATAAAGATAAACATCTTTATCTCTATCTAAAGCTATTACTTTATTATTTTTATTTTCTAATATTTTTTTTGAATAACCACCTTGGCCAAATGTACAATCGATAAATGAGCCACCATAAAGAGGGGAAATAATGCTAATTAATTCATTTAGCAGAACTGGAAAATGTTTTTTTTCCAGATTTATGGTGGCATTCATTTATTTTTTTGAAGAACATTAATTTTTTTGTCTTCTCAAAAACGCTGGTATTTCTAAATCATCCTCTTCTTCATTATTGTTATTTTTTTCAAATGAAGAAAAGGTTTCTTCGGCATTTTCAGTATCTTCTGAATTAAAAAGATCTGGAGATACTTCTTCTTTAAAATCAAAATTTTCTAAGCCATTTGAAGGCTCAGATTTTATTTCATCTTCTTTTTGCTCAACCGATGTATGAATTTCATCTTCGATATATTGATTTTCTACTTGTTCATTAGAGAAATTATTAACATCTTTATCTTCCTCTGCTATTGAATTAGAAGATTCAGAATGCTCGTTTTTTACCTCTTCCTCAATTTTCAAAGCATTTGCTCCGTTTGTAATTATTGAATTAATTGGATTAGTAAATGTGAATGATTGATTGGAAGAACTATTATTATAGTCTGTATACCCCGGATTTCTATTTTGTATTCTGTGAACCATATTAATTACTGATTTTGGTTCTGGTTGTTGACCGTCTAGAGCCGTTGCAACAATTGAAACCCTCATAGTACCATCTAAAGTTTCATCAGTTATTGCTCCTATTATTAACTCTGCTTCAGGATCAACTTCAGATCTAACTTTATTAACTGCCTCATCGACCTCAAAAAGTTTTAAATCTTTTCCACCAGTAATATTAACGAGTAATCCTTTTGCTCCTTTTAGCGTATAATCATCTATCAATGGATTGTCGATTGCCATCTGAGCAGCTTTAGTTGCTCTTCCTTCTCCTTCTGCTTGTCCAGTTCCCATCATTGCTTTGCCCATTGAACTCATTACTGTTTCAACATCTGCAAAGTCTAGATTTATTAATCCAGGTCTAACCATCAAGTCAGTAATACTTTGAACGCCATGTAAAAGAACATCATTAGAAAGTTCAAATGACTGTTCGAATGTAGTTTCTTCACTTGCAATTTTAAATAAGTTTTGATTGGGAACTACAATAATCGTATCAACATGTTTTCTTAGTTCTTCTAAGCCCTGTTGTGCTTTTCTCATTCTAGATGGGCCTTCATACAAGAATGGCAAAGTAACAACTCCAACAGTTAAAATATTTAATTCTTTAGCGGCTCGAGCAATAACATGGGCTGCTCCAGTTCCAGTACCGCCACCCATACCCGCGGTTATAAATGCCATATTTGAACCTTGTAAAACATTTACAATATCATTTAATGATTCATCGGCAGAAGCTTGTCCAATGTCCAACTTTGCACCTGCTCCCAAACCTTTAGTAAGATTTGCACCCATTTGAATTTTTGCTTGAGCTTTACTTAATCTTAAATCCTGAGCATCAGTGTTAACAGCAATAAATTCGACTCCTTGAAGTCCAGCATCAATCATTCCATTTATTGCATTCCCTCCAGCTCCTCCTACTCCAAGAACTAATATTCTTGGCTTTAACTCTTTTATATCTGGTGCTTTAAAACTAATTGTCATTTATCCCCCCTTTTAGTTATTAAATTGTTTTTCCCATTTAAGGCTTGCTCTATGAATATTTGATTTTTTTCTCGCGTTTACCCTAAATTTTTCAAAAGTTGTTGGTTCCCATATTTGGAAGGTTTTTCCTTGACCAACAAATAACATGCTATTTCTTATTTTTGCATGTTTTAATAATTTTGATGTAAGTAAAATTCTACCTTCACTATCAAATTGTAGATTTATACTTTCAGATAATATTGATGTTGTAAAATAATCCTTTTTCTCCTCGAATGGATTTAAAGAATCTATTGCGTTTGAAATTTTTTCTATTCTATCTTGTGGCCAAACTTCTATGCATTGATGATTAAATGAAGGATAACAGATGGCGCCATTGTAACCCTGACTCGATAGATAAGATCTAAAAGGAGCCGGCACAGATACCCTACCTTTCTTGTCCAGTTTGTTTTCGTACGTAGATAAAAACATCGTTCATAAATTTAACCCATATTTGGGTATTTATGGGATATTATGGGTTTTATTAACAAGCGTCAATACTTAATTATTTATATAAATAAATATTATTATTGAGAACAAATGTGAACTATTTGCTGATAATTATAATTAATTAGAAAATGCCAGATAAACTATAAGCCGGGTTCTGTCATTTAAACTTATCATTTATCTAGGCTTTAAATCACTTTAAAGCTCAAGCAACTAACCCTGATGACTAGCCAAAGACTGCTTTTAGTTATTTCTAACAATGTCATCTCTACTCAGTCTTGCTCCCAGTGGGGTTTTCCATGCGCTAGCTGTTACCAACTTAGCCGGTGTGCTCTTACCACACCTTTTCACCCTTGCCTTGATAAGGCGGTTTATTTTCTGTGGCACTATCCCTAGAGTTTCCCCCGCCAGCTGTTAACTGGCACTGAGTCTTTGTAGAGCCCGGACTTTCCTCTTTAATAAATTAAAGCGATAAGTCATTTATCTGGCATGTACAAAATAGTAATTTTTTTACATAATTCAATCTTAATTAAGTAAGCTAAATCAACGATTTTACGATTTTAAAACATTCTTGATCTAATTTTCCATCAACTAATTCTGGCCTGAATCTTCTTTGAAAAGTTTTAATAATTTTTTTCAATTCTTTTGAATTTGAATAATTTGTACAATAACCAAATTTTTTTAGCTGATTTAAAAAAATATTGATTTTTAATACAAGGCTATTTCCCCTTAATTTTTTACATTCTCTTGAATTAATATTGTGCCATATTCCTATCTTATTTTTTGATAAAAATTTCCACGGAAATTTTTCTCCTGGATCTTTTTTTCTTAATGGAGCTATATCTGAATGACCCAAAATATTTTTTTTTTTAATTTTATATTTTTTGATTAAAGTTCTTGATATTTTTACCAAACATTTTATTTGTTTATTATTGTAACTTTCATATCCATGAACATGTCCCGGATTTGATATTTCAATTCCTATAGAATTTTTATTTAATGATTTATCTTTTTTCCAAATAGATGATCCAGCGTGCCATGCCACATACTGTTCTGGAACCATTTGTGTTAGTTTGCCCATTTTGTTAATGTAATAATGGCTGCTAACTTTAGAATATTGACTAGTTAATTTCTTTATTGCCAATTTATCACTTCTCATTCCAGTATAATGAAAGATAAGGTATTTTATTTTTTTTTTACCTCTTTTGACTAAATCAAAATTAGGTGAGTAATTAATTGACATTTTTTCAACATTATTTGGCATAATTTTCAACAATTTAATGTTTAAATATATAAAGGATATAATATAAACATAATTTATGAAAAAGTTATTATCAATATTACTAATACTTTTTTTCAGTCAGTTTCAAGTAGGATATGTTATGGCTGGCTCTGATGGTGCTTTGGAGCTTAGCAAAAAAAATAAAAAAGAGAATGTAAAAGAGCCAAAAGATTGTTTTGAAAAATTAAATAGAGTAACATTTTCATTTAACCAAGGTTTAGATAAGGCAATTATTAAACCAATGGCAAAAGGTTACAGGAATTTACCAGATCCAATTCAAAAAGGTACCAAAAATGCAGTTACAAACTTATCTAATCTAATAACAATTCCTAACAACGTTTTACAGGGAGACATTAAATCAGCATTTATAAATACTGGAAGATTAGTTTTGAATACAACAATTGGACTATTGGGAACTATTGACGTTGCTAACAAAATGGGTTTTCCAAAATATGTCAAAGAAGATTATGGTCAAACTTTAGGTGCCTGGGGTGTAGGTCCAGGGTGTTATGTGGTTCTTCCGGTGTTAGGACCTTCAACCCTTAGAGATACTGCTGGCTCTTTTGCAAATGTAATGGGAGGTGACCCTTGGTACAATGTAGCAGTAGACGGCAACAATGAGTTTTTAAGCGAAAGTCTTTATATAACATCCAAAGCTATAAGTGGTATTGATTTTAGATCAGATAATCTTGAATCATTCGATAACCTTGAAAAAAATTCAATAGATTATTATGCCTCTGTAAGAAGTATATATTTACAAGACAGAGAAAATAAAATTGAAAATAATCAAAGAGGAAGTATAGAAGTTTTATATAAGAACGAAGACGACTGGGAAGAGATAGATAATAAATAACTCAAAAAATATCCAATGAATATAAAAAAAATTATAATAATTTTATTATTTTTTAATCTTAACTATGGCTATGTTTATTCTGTTGAACCTGAAGTATTTGTTCAATCCACTGTAAATAGAGCATCACAAGTTCTTTCAAAAAATATTTCAAAAGAAGAAAAGATAAATGAATTAAAATCTATAGCTAAAGATACAGTAGATATAAAAGGAATAGGACTTTATTCATTGGGTTCTGCTAGAAAAAATTTAGATGAGAGTCAAATAAAGAAATATTTTACTTTATTTGAAAAGTATTTTTTAAAAAGTTTCTCAAGTAGATTATCCGAATATACTAATCCAAAAATTGAAGTTCAAAGTAAAAAAATTTTAAATAAAAATTATACAATTGTTAATAGTTTTTTGGTTGCCACATCTGAAAGACCTAAAGTCAAAATTGACTGGAGAGTTTATACAAAAAATCCTAATAATCCTTTAATTAGAGATTTAATAATTGAGGGACTAAGCTTGGCAAGAACTCAAAAAGAAGAATTTATGTCTATTTTAAATTCAAATGATGGAGATATAAATGCTTTATTTAAAACTTTAGAAGAATTTTCAAAAGGATAATTTTTACTTTGGTGGGCCCGCCAGGACTCGAACCTGGGACCAATACATTATGAGTGTACTGCTCTAACCAACTGAGCTACAGGCCCTAAAGTTAAATCACTAATTATATTATTTCTTTAAACTTATCAATTAAAGATAAATGTTAAATGGTGGGCCGTGTTGGTTACGCTCCAACTACCCCTGCAATGTCAATGCAGTACTCTACTATTGAGCTAACGGCCCTATTAACTTTCTAAGAAACTTTTTAATTGTTTGGATCTGCTCGGGTGTTTAAGTTTCCTAAGAGCTTTTGCCTCAATTTGACGAATTCTTTCTCTGGTTACTGAAAATTGTAAACCTACTTCTTCTAAAGTATGATCGGTATTCATGCCAACTCCAAATCTCATTCTTAATACTCTTTCTTCTCTAGGTGTTAATGTTGATAAAATTTTTGTAGTAGCTTCACTTAAGTTAGACTTTATTGCTTGTTCCAAAGGAGCTAGCGCTTTAGTGTCTTCTATAAAATCCCCTAGACTACTATCTTCTTCATCGCCGACAGGTTTTTCAAGAGAAACTGGTTCTTTTGATATTTTCAGAACTTTTCTAACTTTCTCAAGAGGCATTCTCAATTTTTTTGAAAGCTCTTCAGGCGTAGCTTCTCTGCCAAATTCAGTTAGTATCAATCTTTGTGTTCTAACTATTTTATTAATTGTTTCTATCATGTGGACAGGAATTCTAATAGTTCTAGCTTGATCTGCTATTGATCTTGTTATTGCCTGTCTTATCCACCAAGTTGCATATGTTGAAAATTTATATCCTCTTCTATATTCAAATTTATCTACGGCTTTCATTAATCCAATGTTGCCCTCTTGAATCAAATCTAAAAATTGAAGACCTCTATTTGTATATTTTTTCGCAATTGAAATAACCAATCTAAGATTCGCTTCTACCATTTCTTTTTTTGCAATTCTTGACTCTTTTTCGCCTTTTTGGACTCTGCTTACTAATTTTTTAAATTCTGTTACAGATATTCCAAGTTTGTGACTTATCTCAATCAATCTTTCTCTTATATTTTTAAATTGATCCTTGTTTTTTTGGAAAAACTTTTTCCAAGTTTCGTTTGTGTCCAAAAAAATTCTAAAATTAGGATTAATCTCATTTCCTATATAATATTTTATGAATTCTTCTCGCGAAATTTTAGCATCTAAAGCTAATCGCAATAAATTTCCTTCTAAAGAAATTATTTTTTTATTTTCAATGTAATGTTTTTGAACTAACTCTTCTAGAACTGCGGGAGATAATTGAAGAGATTTTATATTTTGTAATATATCTTCAACAATTTTCTTGTAGTTCTTTTCTTTTGACGTTGAAAAATCTTTAGAGTTTAAAACGCAATTAATTTTTTCATTTTGGTATTTTATTAATTTATTATACTCTTTAGTAAGATTATGAACCGTTTGTAAAACTTTTGGTTTAATTTCGGTTTCCATCGCAGCCAAAGTTGGATTGAATTCGTCATCGTTATTACTTGTTTCTTCGCCACCTTTTAATTCATCATTATTTTTTTCGTCATCTATGCTTTCAGTTCTTTTTTGTTTTGCACTTTGGCCGGTATCTTCATCTTCCATATAATTGGTGTCTATATCTATAATTTCTCTTACCAAAATTTCATCATTTTGAAGTTTAGTATTCCATTCAAAAAATTGGTTTGCTGTAATTGGGCTTTGAGAAAGAGCATTTAACATTACATCTTTTCCAGCTTCTATTCTTTTTGCAATTGCTATTTCGCCTTCTCTAGATAAAAGTTCAACTCCCCCCATCTCTCTTAAATACATTCTGATAGGGTCATCGCTTTTTTCGATTGACTTTCCATCATCTTTTAGTGAGGATTCTTTTTTTCTTAAAATTTTAAAATCAGATTTTTTTTCAACTAAAATTATTTTTTCATCTATGATATGAAGAAATGCCTGCTCTAAGTTTTGTGATGATAAATTTCTTTTCCCAAGAGATTTATTTAATTCTTCGTAAGTTATAAAGCCTCTATGGATTCCTCTACCCATTAGCCTTGCAAATGATTTTGTAATTATTCTTTCCACAATATTAAAGTCCGGAAGACGTATATAATATCAAATTTAAAAAAATCTATGTGATTTTTCTTAATAATTAATTGACTTTTTGCTGCTTTTTTAGCTCTTTTAGTTCATTAAAAGTTGATTCACTTAAATCTTTAGAAAATTTTGATTCTAACTCACTAATTCTAGATTCCAGCTCATAATTCTTTAGGTCTCTCAAAACTTCATTTAATATTTCTAATATTTTTTGATCATCGATTAAATTATTTTGCAAAATGTGTTTGATTGAGGCATATTTTAATATTCTTTCAATTAAATTTTGATCAATTTTTAAATTGCTAAAATCAATTTCTTCGAAATTTTTTGATTGTTTTAAAATTTCCATAAAAACTAATTTATTTTCGTTTGTAAATAATTTAACATTTTCGATAAGATGCAAATTATCTCTTATTAATTCTGGTTTTTTTAAAACTATATATAAAAATGAAAATTCTTTAATTTCTATAGGTTTTAAAGATTGTGTTTCATTAAAATAATCTTGAGTACTTCTTAAAGATTTTGCTCTATTAAAATATTTAAATTTATTTTTATTATTAATATTTGGGGTTAATTGATTAATGTGATCCAAAAAATATTCTAAAACATATTTTTTAATATATTCATCTTTTATGGTTGAAGAGATTGATCTAAGTTTTTTTTCGAATATTGCCATAGAAGAAGGGTTTCGATCTGATTGATTTAAATAATGTTGAAAAATAAATTTATGAATAGAAACGCTATTATTTTTAGAAAATTCTTCAAAATATTCTTTTCCATGTTCATTTGAAAAACTATCTGGATCGTGATTATCTGGTAAAAATAAAAAAGATATTTTCTTCTCAGGTTTTAATTCAATAATAGAATTTTCTGCTGCTCTTACTGCGGCTTTATAGCCACTGTCGTCTCCATCAAAACAAATAATTATATGATCAAAAAATTGATTTAAAATTAATATTTGTTTGTTAGTTAAAGATGTTCCTAGATTTGCAACTGCATTAACTATTCCATTTTTACTTAAACCAATTACATCCATATAACCTTCTACAACATAAATATTTTCAATCTTATTGGATAGTTTTCTTGCTATATCCAAATTAAAAAGATTTGATCCTTTCTTAAAAAAATCTGTTTCTGGAGAGTTTATATATTTTGCTATATTTTTATTTTCATCTAAAATTCTTCCTCCAAAACCTATGGGATCACCTGAAATATTATTTATTGGAAAAATTATTCTTTCTCTAAATCTTTCTACATATTTTTTTTTTCTTTCGTCAAAATAAAATAATCCACTATCCTTAAGTTTCTTTTCTTCAAATTGAGTTGATAATTCATCGTAAAAATCTTGATTTTTTGTTACATATCCAATTTTAAATTTTTTAACCTCTTCTATGGTTAAGTTTCTTTTTTTTAGATAATTTTTAGCAATTTCTGCTTCAGGATTTTTAAAGAGTTGATTGTGATATTTTTCTGTATACTTCGAATAAATTGATTTATATTCTTTCCAATTCTTTTCTCTCTCTTCGTCTTGTTTTGAAAACATATAAGGTCTCATTCCAGCTAAATTTGCTAAAGATTTAACCGCTTCTCCAAATTTTAAATTTTGCGTTTTCATAATAAAATCAAAAATATTTCCGTGCTCACTAGTGCTAAAGCAATGATAAAACTCTTTTTCGTCATTTACTGTAAAGGAAGGTGTCTTTTCAGTTTTAAATGGGGAAAGCCCAACATATTCCTTTCCTCTTTTTTTTAAACTAACTGTTTTGGAAACAACAGTTGACACCTTTAGTCTTGTTTTAATTTCATCCAGATACTCTTTAGGATATTTCATTGGTTATTTAATATATCCTTTATAATTGTTCCAGCTTTTGAAAAGTCTATTAGATCAGAATGATTTTTTTTTAATTCCCCCATAACCTTGCCCATATCTTTAATAGAAGATGCTCCAGTTTTCTCGATAATTTCTGAACAAAGCTTTTTTGTTTCTTCCTCTCCAAGTTGCTGTGGTAAGTATTCAGAAAGAATATTAACTTCGCTCTGCTCTATTTCTAATAAATCATTTCGATTACCTTTTTTATAAACTTCAATTGATTCGGATCTCTGCTTTATCATTTTTTTTAGTAACTTTTTAATATCATTTTCATCAGTCTCTTTTTTTTCTGGTCCTGACCTATTATTGATATCCAGGTCTTTGATTCCCGCCAGTATTAACCTATAAGTTGATATTTTAATTTTATCTTTAGATTTTAGCGCACTTTTATAGTCCGATTCAATTTTTTCTCTAAGATTCATTTTGTTAATCTAACGTAAAGACAATTTTGTTCAAAAGAAAAAATTGTTTTTTTAAAAATTTATATTAGATGTGTTGCGGAAAAAAAGGTTTTATTGTATTAACCTTTAACTCATGAGTTGTAATTGATCAAAAAACACAAAAATAAAATTGCAATTAAATCTCAATTTTCCCCAGCTATTTTAGTTCTTGAAAACAAATCAATATTTAGAGGAATTGGATTGGGTTATGAAGGTAATGCTACTGGTGAAGTTTGTTTTAATACTTCTTTAACCGGTTACCAAGAGATTATTTCTGATCCATCATATGCTGGACAAATCATTAACTTTACCTTTCCTCATATTGGTAACGTTGGAACGAATAATGAAGACTTGGAATCTGACAAAATATGGACAAGAGGAGTTATTTTTAATTCTGAAATAACAAGCCCATCAAATTATAGATCTCTTAAAAATTTAAATGAATGGTTAAAAAAAAACAAAATTGTTGGAATCACTGGTCTTGATACAAGAAGCTTAACAAATTTCATAAGAGACAAAGGAGCCCCCAAAGGAACAATATCAAATAATAAAAAAGGAAATTTCAATATTAAAAAATTAATAAATATTTCAATAAAATGGCCAGGACTAAATGGACTAGATCTCGCAAAAGAAGTAACAACTAAAAAAACTTATACATGGAAAGGTTTAAAAACTTGGAAAAAAGAAAAAGGTTTTGAAAAAAATAAAAAAAAATCTTTAAAAATTGTTGCAATAGATTATGGGATTAAAAAAAATATTTTAAGATATTTTTCAAATTATAATTGTGAAGTAAAAGTTGTTTCTTGTAAACAAAGTGCCTCGGATATTTTAAAACTGAAACCTAACGGTATATTTCTTTCAAATGGTCCTGGCGATCCAGCTGCTACGGGAAAGTATGCTATCGAAACTATTCAAAAATTAATAAAATACAATTTGCCAATTTTTGGAATTTGCTTGGGCCATCAAATTCTTGCTTTAGCTTTAAATGCAAAGACAAAAAAAATGAAACTTGGACATAGAGGTGCAAATCACCCTGTAAAAAATTTAATTAATAAAAAAGTAGAAATAACAAGTCAGAATCATGGTTTTGAAATAATAAAAACAAGTTTGCCTAAAAATATTCAAATAACTCACAAGTCACTTTTTGATGACTGCATTGAAGGAATTAAATTAAAAAATAAGCCTGTCTTTTCAGTACAGTATCATCCAGAATCAAATCCAGGACCTCAAGACAGCCATTATTTATTTAGCGATTTTATTAAAGAAGTAAAAAAAAATGCCAAAAAGAAAAGACATTAAAAAAATATTAGTAATTGGTGCTGGTCCAATAATTATTGGCCAAGCTTGTGAGTTTGATTACTCTGGAACTCAAGCTTGTAAGGCCCTTAAAGATGAAGGATATAAAGTAATTTTAATTAATTCGAATCCAGCAACTATTATGACTGACCCTCAAGTCGCAGATAAAACATATATAGAGCCAATAACAATAGAAGTATTAGAAGAGGTAATTAAAAAAGAAAAACCGGACGCAATTCTTCCAACAATGGGTGGTCAAACTGCTTTAAATTTAGCCATCAAAGCAGAAGAAGTTGGATTGCTAAAAAAATACAAAATTGAATTGATAGGAGCTAACTCCAAAGCAATCGCTAACGCTGAAGATAGAAAAAAATTTAGAAAAAATATGTCTGATATAGGAATTGATTTACCTAAATCAGAAATAATAAATAGTTTTAAACATGCCGCTAAGTGTTTAAGAAAAATTGGTTTACCGGCAATTATAAGACCTTCTTTTACTTTAGGAGGCTTGGGAGGTGGAATTGCTAAAAATAAAAAAGAATTCTTCAAAATAGTAAAACAAGGAATTCATGAATCTCCAAAAAATCAAGTTTTGATTGAAGAATGTCTGGAAGGCTGGAAAGAATTTGAAATGGAAGTGGTGAGAGATAGAAACGACAACTGTATAATTATTTGCTCAATAGAAAATATTGACCCAATGGGAATTCATACCGGAGACTCGGTTACAATTGCTCCCGCTCTCACATTAACGGATAAAGAATATCAAGTAATGAGAAATGCTTCTATTGCATGTTTGAGAAAAATTGGAGTAGAAACGGGCGGGTCAAACGTTCAGTTCGCTATTAACCCAAAAAATGGAAGAATGGTAATTATTGAAATGAACCCAAGAGTTTCAAGATCATCTGCGCTTGCATCAAAAGCAACAGGATTTCCAATTGCAAAAGTAGCTGCAAAATTAGCTGTTGGTTACACTTTGGATGAATTACAAAATGAAATCACAAAAGTAACACCGGCATCTTTTGAGCCAACTATAGATTATGTAGTTACTAAAATACCAAGATTTACATTTGAAAAATTTTCTGACACTCAATCAATTCTGGGAACCTCCATGAAATCAGTTGGTGAAGCTATGGCAATTGGAAGAAATTTTAAAGAATCCCTGCAAAAAGCTTTAGTTTCACTTGAGATAGGATTGTCAGGATTAGATAATATTTTTGATCTTTCAAAAAAAGAAATATTAAAAAAATTAAAAATTAATATTCCAAATAAATTACTTCTAATAGCTGAAGCTTTTAGAAAAAAAATACCTATCCAAAAGATATTTGTTCTTTCAAAAGTAGATCCTTGGTTTTTAAACCAAATTAAAGAAATAGTTGATGAAGAAAATAAAATAATCAAAAAAGGACTTCCTAAAACTTATATTGAATTTAATAGGATAAAATCTATAGGTTTTTCAGATAAAAAACTTTCTAGGCTAACAGGAATAAAAGAAAAAATTGTTAAATCAAAAAGAATTGCTCTAAAAGTTCTTCCTGTATTCAAAAAAGTAGACACTTGTGCTGCAGAATTTAAATCTTTTACACCTTACATGTATTCCAGTTATCAAAGAAACTTCTCTTTAAATACTGAATGCGAAGCAAATCCAACTAATAAAAAAAAAATAATTATTCTCGGCGGAGGCCCAAATCGTATAGGCCAAGGCATAGAGTTTGATTATTGCTGTTGCCAAGCAAGTTTTGCTTTAAAAGATGCGGGTTTTGAAACAATAATGATAAATTGCAATCCTGAAACAGTTTCAACAGATTATGACACAAGTGATAGATTATATTTTGAACCTTTAATTGAAGAATATGTACAAAATATTATTTTAAAAGAAAAATCTAATGGAAATTTACTTGGAGTAATTGCTCAATTTGGCGGACAAACACCAATTAAATTAGCAAAATTTCTATATGAAAATTCACTTCCGATTTTAGGAACTCAATACACGTCAATTGATTTAGCTGAAGATAGAGACAGATTTAGAAACCTATTGATAAAATTAAATTTAAAACAAGCTGAAAGTGGAATTGCCTATACTTACAATCAAGCAATAAAAATATCTAATAAGATAGGTTTGCCATTGGTTATTAGACCTTCCTATGTACTTGGGGGAAGAGCAATGGAAATAGTTCATGA
This sequence comes from uncultured Pelagibacteraceae bacterium, assembly GCA_902550805.1. Lineage (GTDB taxonomy): Bacteria > Pseudomonadota > Alphaproteobacteria > Pelagibacterales > Pelagibacteraceae > Pelagibacter. The sequence goes on along the minus strand of CACDAL010000002.1, from coordinate 81,575 downwards.
AAAAAATCAATTAAAAGAATTTATTAATGAAGCATTTAAAGCTTCAGAGGAAAATCCAATTTTAATTGATAAATTTATTAATAATGCAATGGAAGTTGATGTTGATGCTATTTCTGATGGTAAAGATGTATATGTGGCTGGAATAATGCAGCATATAGAAGAAGCAGGCATTCATTCTGGGGACTCTGCTTGTTGTTTGCCGCCAATATCAATTAAAGATGATCTTTTAAGAGAATTAAAAATACAAACTAGAAAACTTGCTTTAGCATTAAAAATCAAAGGATTTTTAAATATTCAATTTGCAATTAAAAAAGATGAAATATTTGTAATAGAAGTAAATCCTAGGGCCAGCAGAACTGTTCCTTTTGTATCAAAAGCTAATGGTGTTCCGTTAGCTAAAATTGCTTCAAAAATTATGGCAGGTGAAAAACTTGCAAAATATAAATTAAAATACAAAACTAATAAAACATTTGCTGTAAAAGAAGCTGTATTTCCATTTAATAAATTTCCAGATAGCGATGTTCTCCTTGGACCAGAAATGAAATCTACCGGAGAAGTAATGGGATTTGATGATAATTTTGGAATGGCCTATGCCAAAAGTCAAATTGCTGCATCAAACTCTTTGCCCACAAAAGGTTTGGCATTTTTATCTGTTAAAGATTCACATAAAGAAGAAATAATTGATCTTGCCAAAAAATTATTAAAATTAAACTTTAATCTTTGTGGCACCGAAGGAACGGCAAGCGCAATTAGAAACAAAGGAATTAAGTGTAAAAAAATAAATAAAGTAAGTGGTGGAACGCCTCACATAGTCGATGTATTAAATTCAAAAAAAATCGCCTTAGTTATTAATACGGGTGGTGGAAAAAGAAAGCATCGTGTTAGTGATGCAAGAGCTTTGAGAAGAGCTACTTTAATTAATAAAGTTCCATACTGCACAAATATGTCAACCGCATACGCATGTTTGGAGGCAATTCAATCATTAAAAAATAAAAAATTAAAAGTAAAATCTCTTCAAGAAAATTAGTCTACTTTCCAGTCTGTTTTAAAATCAACATAATTAACTTGTAAACATCTTCTCTCTTTAACTATGTCTTTTTTTTCCATTCCATGCCAAGTATTTGGTCCACTTGAAAAAAAATAACCGTAATTATCTCTATATGGCATTGTTTTTATTAGCTTTAAATTGCTGTCATAAAAATCAGTTCCTAATTCCTCACTCTCATTATGTTTATTAACAAAAAGCAAGCAGGACATAAGTTTTTCTTTAATATCGCAGTGAGGTTTAAGCCAAAAACCTTTTCTATCACATATAACTTCAATTCTTACATATGCATTGGACAAATCTTTTCCTATTAAGTTTGAAATCTTTTGACAAGTTTTTTTGTCTTGAAGTTCTTTTATTAAATTTGTTAATCCAGGAAACTTATTACAATTATCTTTAGTAATAAAACATCTAAACTTTAAAGCTTTCCCACCATCAGAAATACCCTCTCTAAACTTTCCTTCTCCTCCATCTATTGCTCTAGTACCATCATAATTAAGATTATGTTCAGATGGATTAGCAATATCTGCATTTACTATCTCAATTATTTGTTCGTCTGTTAGAGGTTTATTTAATTCCCAATGGCTAAAAGGATTTTCATATTTTTTAGATTGATTGAGAACTGAATTTAAAAATGACATTAAAAATTAATTCTTTCTTTTATAATTTTTGCAACTCTATTAGTTTCATCAAGTTTTTGATAGTTCCAATTTTCTAAAGGTTCTCCTAAATTTCTTGTTATATTCAAACTTCTAAATAAATTTCTAAAATTTTGAAATCTTCTATCATTTTTTTTTGGCAAAATGTTAGCTATATAAATTGGTTTTCCAGTTAATGCTGCCTCGGATATCATTGAGGTAGAGTCGCAGGTTACAACAATATATTCTGAAAGAGCTAATGCTGATAAATAAGCTTTTTTATCAATATTCTCAATAACTGTGTGACCATCTCCAAAAAATTCCTTGGCATACTGTATTGTATTATTTGGCGTTCTCATGGAAGGAATGGCAACTAATTGAAAGTCATGTTTTTTATTTAAGTTGTATAATATAGAAAAAATTCTCTTCATATTTTTAGTTGAATATTCATAATACTTTGTGGGCCCACCCATTATAAATGCCAGGATTTTTCTTTCATCATTTTTTATAAATGAATTAAGATAATCTTTATTATCCATTATTTCAGCTTCGGTTAGATAATGGATTGCACCTTTCGTGTTAATAACATTGTTACCATCCAGCTCATCGTGTTCGGGGGAAACAATAAAATTAAATTTATCTGGATTTACTTTTGGATCTTGAATGTGGATATTGTAAACTTTTTTTTTAGCATTGTTTTTTAAGTAAATTGAAGGAACTACACTTTTTCTTCCACAAGAAATAATTATATCAAAGTCTGGAACATCAAAATTTTTAAATACATTTTTCGAAATAGGAGTTAAATTTGGAGGAATTATTTTCCAAAAACCGTTTAGTTCAACTTTGTGGTGAGTAAAATCTACACCTAAAGATTTAGCTAAACCTTCCACTTGGCTTATCATGCCGTGCATTCCTTCTGTTAATAATAGACCTTTTAATTTAGTCATTAATCATTATATAGCTTTGATATGAGTCAAAATCCAACTAAACACACAAAAGTGTTAATAATTGGATCCGGTCCCGCTGGATACACTGCCGCAGTTTATGCCGCAAGAGCAATGCTAAAACCTATTTTAGTTCACGGCATGGAACCAGGTGGACAACTATCAACAACAACTGACGTTGAAAATTTTCCTGGTTTCGCTGAAGTAATTCAAGGACCTTGGTTGATGGAACAGATGAGGGATCAAGCTAAAGCCGTTGGTACAGTAATGATTGAAGACCATATTGCTTCTGTAAATTTAAAATCAAAACCATTCGAAGCGATTGGAGATGGTGGCCAGAAATATACCGCTGATTCAATTATAATTTCAACTGGAGCTCAAGCAAGATGGTTAAATATCAAGTCTGAACAAAAATTCAGAGGCTTTGGAGTTTCTGCGTGCGCAACATGTGATGGTTTTTTCTTTAAAGATAAAACAGTAGCTGTTGTAGGTGGAGGAAATGCTGCGGTAGAAGAAGCTATGTTTCTAACAAAATTTGCATCAAAAGTGCAATTAATTCATAGAAGAGATTCTTTAAGAGCAGAAAAACTGCTTCAAAAAAAATTAATGGAAAACAAAAAAATTGAAATTATTTGGGATAGTGTTGTTGAAGAAGTGGTTGGAGATGAAGAACCAAAAAATGTAAAAGGTTTAAAAATTAAAAATGTAAAAACTAATGATATTAAAGAATTAAAAATAGATGGTCTTTTTATTGCTATTGGACATGATCCGGCAACCGGTTTATTCAAAAATCAATTAAATATGGATAAAGAAGGTTATTTATTAACAAAACCAGACTCAACAGAAACAAACGTGCCAGGGGTTTTTGCTGCTGGAGATGTCAAAGACAAGATTTTCAGACAAGCTGTTACTGCTGCTGGAATGGGATGCATGTCTGCTCTTGAAGCAGAAAAATATTTATCCTCTAATAATTAGTTTAGACTTTCACAGAAAGATTTTATTCTTATCATTGCTACTTTTAATTTTTGCATCGAAGTCGCATATGAAATTCTAAAATGACCCGGTAAACCAAATGCAGATCCTTGAACAACTGCAACATTTGATTTTTCAAGAAGTTTTTCAACAAACTCAGTGTCAGTTTTTAATTTCGTTTTCTTTCCTAATAGTTTTTTGCAGCTTGGAAAAACGTAGAAAGCACCATTTGGTGTTAAACAATTTATTCCTTTAATTTTATTTAAGCTACTAACTACAAAATCTCTTCTTTTTTTAAACTCTTTAGATCTCGTTTTTATAAATTTTTGAGTTCCATTTAATGCTTCAACCGCAGCTGCCTGGCTTACTGATGAAGGATTTGATGTTGATTGTGATTGAACTTTACGAATAGCTTTAATAATTTCTTTTGGACCTCCCGCGTAACCTATTCTCCATCCAGTCATAGCATAAGATTTGCTAACACCATTCATTGTAAGAGTTCTATTTTTTAAATTAGCAATTTGCGCAATAGTAAAATACTTTGCTTTGTCATAAGCAATGTGTTCATAAATATCGTCACTTAATATATGAATTTTTTTATTTTTAATTAGTACTTTGGATAATTCTTTTATTTCAGCTTTAGTGTAGCTTGCTCCCGTTGGATTAGATGGTGAATTAAATATTATCCATTTTGTTTTTTTAGTAATAGCTTTTCTTAATTTTGCAGGAGTTAATTTAAAATTATCTGCTTCTCTGCATTTAACAATTTTTGGTTTTCCTCCTGCTAATAGAACCATGTCAGGATAAGAAACCCAAAAAGGTGCTGGAATAATTACCTCATCACCTTTATTCAAAGTTGCCATAAAGGCATTATAAAGAACTTGTTTGCCACCTGTCCCGACGGTTATTTCTTCTGTAGTGTATTTTAAGTTATTTTCTTGTTTAAATTTTTTTATAATCGCATTTTTCAAAGCTGGAGTTCCGTCAACTGCAGTATATTTAGTGTCGCCAGCTCTTATAGCTTTTATTGCGGCGTTTTTGATATTGTTGGGTGTATCAAAATCTGGTTCTCCGGCTCCTAGCCCGATCACATCTTTTCCTGCAGCTCTCAATTCTCTGGCTTTTTGGGTAACTGCTATTGTTGGAGACGGTTTTATTTTTTTTAAACTGTCAGATATTATGTTCATTGAAAAATTTTTTTATTTTAATACGTTGTTTAATATATGCAAAATACTTATCAAGATTTAATTACAGATATACAGAGTAAAAATCCAGAAATTGGAGGAAAACCCGAAGGTGGAAAAAAGTTTAAAATTAAATCTGACTTTAGGCCTGCCGGAGATCAGCCTGAAGCTATTAAGAAATTGATAAATGGTGCAAAAAAAAATGAATTTAATCAAGTTTTGCTAGGTGTAACAGGTTCTGGAAAAACTTTTACTATGGCTAAAGTTATCGAGGAAACAAATAGGCCGGCATTAATTTTAGCTCCAAATAAAACATTAGCTGCCCAGCTTTACGGGGAAATGAAAGGATTTTTTCCAGATAATGCGGTTGAGTACTTTGTTTCTTATTACGATTATTATACTCCAGAAGCATATGTGCCAAGATCTGACACATATATTGAAAAAGAAGCTTCAATTAATGAACAGATAGATAGAATGAGGCACTCAGCAACAAGGTCTCTTCTAGAACGAGACGATGTTTTAATTGTTGCCAGCGTATCTTGTATTTATGGACTTGGATCTGTTGAAGCTTACAGCAAGATGACTTTAACTCTTCAAAAGAATCACGACTATAACAGAGAACAATTAATAAAATCTTTAGTCGCTCTTCAATATAAGAGAAATGATCAAAATTTTTATAGAGGAACATTCAGAGCTAGAGGTGAATACTTAGAAGTTTTTCCATCACATCTAGAGGATAGAGCTTGGAGACTAAATTTATTTGGAGATAAACTTGAAAAAATTGAAGAATTTGATCCATTAACTGGAGACCAAGTTAGAGAACTATCATTGATAAAAGTTTATGCAAATAGTCATTACATAACTCCAAAACCTACAATGGAGCAAGCGATAATAAAAATTAGAAAAGAATTGGAATTAACTTTAAAAAAACATAAAGCTGAAAATAAACTTCTAGAAGCTCAAAGGCTAGAGGAAAGAACAAGATTTGATTTAGAAATGATTGAGGCTACAGGAACTTGCGCTGGTATTGAAAATTATTCTAGATTTTTATCAGGAAGAAAAGCTGGAGAGCCGCCACCTACTCTATTTGAATATTTTCCAGACAATACACTAATATTTGTAGATGAATGTCACGTAACAGTTCCACAATTAAATGGGATGTTTAAGGGTGACAGATCGAGAAAAAGTACTCTAGCAGAATATGGATTTAGACTTCCATCTTGCATGGATAATAGACCATTAAAATTTGAAGAATGGGACATGATGAGAACTCAAACTGTATTCGTATCAGCTACACCTGGACCTTGGGAGCTAGAACAAACCAAAGGAAAATTTATTGATCAAGTTATTAGGCCAACTGGATTAATTGATCCACCAGTAGAAGTTAAACCTGCCAAAAACCAAGTTGATGACCTAATGCATGAGTGCAGAAAAACAATTGAAAAAAATCATAGAGTTTTAGTTACAACTTTAACAAAAAAAATGGCTGAAGATTTAACTGAATATCTTCATGAAAATGGAATCAAAGTTAGATATTTACATTCTGATATAGACACTCTCGAAAGAATAGAAATCATGAGAGACTTAAGACTAGGTGTATTTGATGTTCTAGTTGGAATTAACTTATTAAGAGAAGGTCTTGATATACCCGAATGTGCCTTGGTTGGAATTTTGGATGCTGATAAAGAAGGCTTTTTAAGATCTGAAACATCGCTAATTCAAACAATTGGGAGAGCCGCAAGAAATTTAGATGGTAAAGTAATTTTGTATGCTGATAAAGAAACAAAAAGTATAAAAAAAGCTATTAAAGAAACAGAAAGAAGAAGAAGTATCCAATTAGAATACAACAAAAAAAATAAAATTAACGCTACTACAATCAAAAAAGAAATAAGTGATATTCTAGAAAGTGTATACGAAAAAGACTATGTGCAAGTTGGAACTGGAGAAAATATTGGCGGAAATCTTAAAAAACACATTAAAGCTCTAAATAAACAAATGAAAGAGGCGGCGAGTAACTTGGAATTCGAGGAAGCAGCAAAAATTAGAGATGAAATTAGAAAACTTGAAAGTTCTGAACTAGAGATTACACTTAATCCCAAAGTAAAAAAGTACAGCAAAAATAACAAAATGTACCCTAAAGGAAGATCCACTATGGGTATGCCAGGAACGAGAGCTCAAAAAGGAAAAAAGAAATGGAAACAAATAAAATAATTATCACTGGTGGATCAACAAGAATTGGGGCTGCTATTGCAAAAAAATTATCTGGCCCAAAAAAAGAAATGGTTATTCATTATTACAGTTCTAAATCAAAAGCCGAAAAAATAAAAAAAGAATTATCAAAAAACAAAACAAAAGTTTACTTGGTTAAAGGTGACCTAAGTAGAGAAGCAGATGTAAAAAAAATAGTAAAATTTGCAAAATCCAAATTAAAATATTTTGATTGCTTAATTAATAACGCTTCTCTATTTGAAAATGATAAACTTGAAAATTTTACTACTGATAGCTGGGGACGTCACTTAAGAACTAATTTAAGAGCTCCTGCTCTTTTATCAAAAGAATTCTCAAAAAATATCAGAGGTAAAAATAACAACATAATTAACATAATTGATCAAAGAATTTTTAAACTTACTCCATATTTTTTTTCATATACAATTAGCAAAACTGGACTTTATACTTTAACTAAAACAAGTGCGATGAGCCTTGCTCCAAATATAAGGGTAAATGGTATTGCGCCTGGTCCAACTTTAAAAAATAAAAGACAGTCTGAAAAACACTTTAAAAAGCAATACATGGCAACTCCCCTTAAAAGACAAGTGGACGTTGAACAAATCTGTAATGCGGTTGACTTTTTTGTTAAAAATAGATCTATTACAGGACAAGTATTATCAGTCGATAGTGGTCAAAGTTTAAACTGGCAAACTCCTGATATATTGGGATTAAAAGAATGAAAAAAAATAATCTTAAAATAGTTAAGATAGATAAAAATAAGAGTTTATTTAATTACGAAAAAAAAGTTTTAATTAAAGATTTATTATTAGATCTAAAACTTGGTTATTACGACTTTGAAAAAGAAAAACCGCAAAAAGTAAAATTTACCCTTGAGGTAAATTATGAAGATAAAAAGCCATCAAACGATAAAGATCTTAAATCAATTGTTAATTATGCCAAAATTGTAAAATTAATTAAAAAACTAGTTAAAAATAAACATTATAACTTTCTTGAAACATTGGCTGAAGATGTTTTTGATGAGCTGTTTAGAGATAAAAGAATTGATAAAATAACTCTTCAAATTGAAAAATTAGAAATTATGAATGATTGCTCGTCAGTTGGTATACAGATTTCTAAAAAAAGAAGTCATGTTAAGCTCTGATATTGGAAAAGACGTAATCAAAAAAGAACTACCCTTAATGCCAAAACTTCCTGGGGTATACAGGATGTTAAATTCCAAAAATGAAGTTCTTTATGTGGGTAAGGCTAAAAATCTTACTAATAGATTAAAAAGTTATGTTTCAGAAAAAAATCACATAATAAGAACTGAAAGAATGTTATCTCAAACAAAAAAGCTTGAGATAACCACTACCTCAAATGAAAGTGAGGCACTTCTTTTAGAGGCAAATTTAATAAAAAAATATAAACCCAAATTTAATATTCTTTTAAGAGATGATAAATCTTTTCCATTTATCTTTATAGGAAATAATGAAAAGTGGCCACAAATTAAAAAACATAGAGGAAAAAAAACTAAAGAAGGATTTTTCTTTGGTCCTTTTGCTTCAGCTGGTTCTGCTAATTGGACAATAAAGATGATACAGAAAATTTTTCATCTTAGAGTATGTGACGATACTGTGTTTAAAAATCGAAAGAGGCCATGTATTTTATATCAAATTAAAAGATGCTCTGGACCGTGTGTTGGCTACATTAAAAATGATGAGTATAAACAAACTGTCGATGATGCAATTGAGTTTGTTTCTGGAAAATCTAGAAAAATTCAAAAAAATCTTTCCAAACAAATGGAAAAGGCTAGTGAAGAATTAGATTTTGAAAAGGCCACTATTTTAAGAGATAGAATTAAATCATTAAATATAATTCAATCTTCACAAAGAATTAATGAAGCAAATTTGATAGAAGCAGATGTTATAGCTGGATACAAAGAGTCTGGCAAAACTTGCATCCAAATATTTTTTTATAGGTCAAAACAAAATTGGGGAAATCAAGCATTTTTTCCAAAACATGATCCAGATGAAAGTTTAAAAGAAATATTAAAATCTTTTATTGTACAATTCTATGAAAACAAAAGTATACCAAAATCAATTATATTAAATGAAGAAATAAATGAAAAATCTTTAATTGAGAAAACTCTTTCAAAAAAAGAAAATAAAGAAATAAACATTTCTGTTGCAAAAAAAGGTTCTAAACTAAAAGTAGTTAACCAAGCAATTAAAAATGCAAAAGACAGTTTGAATAGAAAGCTATACGAAAGTCAGAATAATAAAGATTTGTTCGAAAAAGTTGCAAAGAAATTTAATTTAGAAACTAATATTAGTTTAATTGAAGTTTACGATAACAGTCATATTCAAGGAACAAATAGTGTTGGTGCATTAATTGCATTTGGTGAAGAGGGATTTATTAAAAAAAGATATAGAAAATTTAATATTAAAATAGAAAAGAACGAGCAAGATGATTATGGAATGATGAAAGAAGTACTGAGCAGAAGATTTAAAAGAGCCGTTGAAGAAAAAGAAAATTATTTAAGCTTTCCTGATCTTGTTTTAATTGATGGTGGAAAAGGACAATATTCAACAGCTCGAGAAACAATGAATGAATTAGGTCTTCATGAAATTCCAATTGTGGCAATAGCAAAAGGAAAGTTTAGAAACAGTGGTAATGAAACCTTTTTTCATAATGGAAAAGAATTTAAATTTTTAAAAAATGACCCTACTCTCTTCTTTCTTCAAAGATTAAGAGATGAATCCCATAGATTTGCCATAAGTGCGCACAGATCAAAAAGAAAGAAAGCTATCAGTAAGTCTCTTTTGGATCAAATAGAAGGCATCGGATCTATGAGAAAAAGAGCATTATTAAACCATTTTGGTTCAGCTAGAGCCGTTGAATCTGCAAGCTTTGATGAAATCAAATCAGTAGAAGGAGTTGAAGAAAAAGTTGCAAAAAAAATATATAACTTTTTCCACGAATGAAATTTAAAGTTCCAAATTATCTAACAATAGGAAGAATTATAATTGTTCCTATATTTGTTTTTGCTTTTTATCTTCCTGGGTTTTATGGAGATGTAATTCCTTTTGCATTATTTGTAATTGCATCTTTTACAGATTTTTTGGATGGATTGTTAGCAAGAATGTATAAGGAAGAATCTAAACTAGGAGAATTGTTAGACCCTATTGCTGATAAAATTATTGTAGCAACGGCTTTAATTTTATTAGTTATGGATGGAACAATAAAAAATTATGAAGTAATTGCGGCAATCATAATTTTAACTAGGGAAATATTAATTTCAGGATTAAGAGAATTTTTAGCAGGAGGAAAAATTAAACTTCCTGTGTCTAATTTAGCAAAAGCTAAAACTTTTTTACAAATGTTTGCAATTTCAGCGCTACTAACTGGCGAAACAGGAAATAAAATAGTTAATTTTCAGGATTACAACGCTCAAACAATTGGAATAATTTTACTTTGGTTGTCAGCTTTTTTAACACTGTATACAGGTTATGAATATCTAAGAAAAGGTATAGATCACGCTATATCCGAAGATAATAAAAATTAAGCTGCTTTTTTCTTTCTAACTAGTTTTCCATAACTAGATGATAAATCTAAAATCAAATCACATACTTTAAATTTATTTTCAGCAATTTGAGAAACAGGAGTTATTTCTGCAGCTGTTCCTGTTAAAAAGCAACCTACAAAACTTGAAAGTTCTTCTGGTGATATTTTTCTTTCGTGAACTTTTATATTTTTAGATTTTGCAATTTCAATTACTGTTCTTCTGGTTATGCCATCTAAAAAACAATCTGGGATGGGCGTATGAAGCTCTCCTTTAGAATCTTTAAAAAAAATATTTGCACTAGTAGACTCTGCAACATTTCCTGTATGATCTAGCATAAGTGACTCGCTATATCCTTGTCTTTCAGCTTCATGTTTAGATAAAGTACAAATCATATACAATCCAGCAGCTTTGCTATCCCAAGGTATTGTATTTGGCGCAGGTCTTCTCCAATTTGAAATATTTAATTTTATTCCTTCGGTTTTTAATTTTGGATCAAAATAATCTCCCCACTCCCAAGTAGATATTGCAACATTTATTTTTGTTTTTTGTGCAGAAACTCCCATCATTTCACTTCCTCTCCAAGCAAATGGCCTTACGTATCCATTTTGAACATTTTGAATAGAAATTATTTTTTTACATGCACTATTAATTTCTTCTTTTGAATAAGGAATTTTTATGTCCATTCTTTTAGCTGAATGAAAAAGTCTATCTGTATGTTCTTCTAACTTAAAAATTTCACCATCATATACTCTTAACCCTTCAAAAACTAAGCTAGCATAATGAAGTCCATGGCTAATAACATGTAACTTAGCATCTTGCCATTCTACAAGTTCATTGTTGTACCAGATTTTGCCTTCTCTTTTATCGTAGGGTGTCATCAGATTATTTTTTTTTAAAAATTATCTTTGTATATATAATATGTCAATATAACTTACCAATATGAAAAAACTTCTATATCTCAAAGATTATGAACTAAAACAATATGTGGAAAAAATATTTATGGGATACAGAGAAACCATATCAGATGCTAAAAAAGTATTAGATAAATACTCTATTGGAATAGCTCACAACAAGGTCATACATTTAATTTCCTTATATGAAGGAATCACTATTTCTGAACTTTTAAAGAAGCTAAAAATTACCAAACAAAGTTTGAACAGAGTTCTAAAAGATCTAATTAAACTTAAAGCTATTAATTATAAAAAAAATGAAAAAGATACAAGAATAAAACATGTATTTTTAACTGAAGAAGGAAAAAAATTATTTGATGAAATTTTTTCAATTCAAAAAAAAAGAATTTACAATGCATTTCTTGCATCGGAATCTAAAGAGGTAATAAGTTTCGACAAAGTATTAAAAAAAATAATTAATGAAAAATTTTAAATATCATATTTTAGTTGTAGATGATGATGATAGAATAAGAGATCTAGTAAAACAATATTTAAGCCAAAAAAACTACCTGGTAACTACAGCGAAGAACTCCGAAGACGCATTAGAAAAAGTAAAAATAATTAAATTTGATTTAATTATTTTAGATATAATGATGCCAGGAAAAACTGGATTAGAATTTACTTTTGAAAATAAAAAAAAAATAGACACGCCTATTATATTATTAACTGCAAAAGGAGAGGCGTCAGAAAGAGTTGAAGGACTTGAGATGGGTGCTGATGATTATTTGCCCAAACCTTTTGAACCCAAAGAATTAATTTTGAGAATAAATAATATTTTAAATAAAACTAAATCAAAGAACCTGGTAAGAATTGTTGAGTTTGGAAGTATAAAAATAGATCTAAATAAATTATTCATTTATAGAAATGAGCGTATTTTAAAAATTAATAATACCGAAAAAATAATTTTAGAAAAAATGATAAATTCACCAGGTAAAATTTTTAAAAGAGAAGAAATTGGAAATTTGATTGATTTAGATAAAGAAAGGTCAGTAGACGTAATAATTACTAGATTAAGAAAAAAAATAGAAGAAAACCCCAAAAGCCCAAAATATTTACAAACAATTAGAGGAGAGGGATATGTTTTATGGATTGAATAAATTTATAAAAAATTTATTACCAAAAAGATTATTTTATAGAGGACTCTTAATTGTTGCCGTTCCAGTTGTAGTTTTGCAAGTTACTGTAACATTAGTCTTTTTTGATAGCTTATGGATAAAGACCAATAAAGGAATGACTAAAGCTTTAGTAAGTGAAATAGTTACTATAATTGATATTTATAATAATGAAAGTGAATACAACAAAAAAATTGTAACTGACCTGTACAATAAAAATTTTAGTTTTTCAGTCAGATTTATAGAAAATGAAAAACTCCCAGACATAAAAGTTGATAGATGGTTTAGTCCAATGGATAGAACTCTAAGAAGAGAATTAAAACCAAAATTTAATGAATATTGGTTTAATACAATTTCTTATGAAGAGGTAGTGGATTTAAGAATAAAGTTTAGAGATGGGGTTTTGCAAATATTTTTTCCTAAAGAGAGAATACAGGCCTCTTCAATTCGAATATTTGCTATCTGGATAACAGTTCCAGCTTTTTTGATGATTGCAATTGCTATTATCTTCTTAAAAAATCAAACAAGGCCTATCACTAAATTGGCTGAAGCATCAGAAAGATTTGGGAAAGGAGAGGATATTTTGGAGTTTAGGCCTTCTGGCGCTTTAGAAATTAGAAAAGCAGGCTTAGAATTTGATAGAATGAGAAAAAGAATTCTTAGACACTTAAATCAAAGATCAGAAATGTTGTCAGGTATTAGCCATGATTTAAGAACTCCATTAACTAGAATTAAACTTCAGTTAGCAATGATTAAAGATAAAGAATTATCTAAAAAATTATCTTTAGATGTAGATGAAATGGAAAAAATGTTGAATGAATATCTCCAATTTGCAAGTACTGGAGCCAAAGATAAAACTGAAATTTTTGATTTGTCAGAGCTTATTAAAAATATAAATGACAAGTATGAAAATCCAAATATCATAAATAACTTTGATTCACAGATACTCTTTAACGGAAGAAAAAATTTAATTCAAAGATGTATAAATAATTTAATTGAAAATTCACTTAAATATGGAAAAAAAATAATTGTTAACGTTGAAAAAAAAAAATCACATATTGTTATATTAATTGAAGATGATGGGCCTGGAATACCAAAATCAGAATATCAAAATATTATAAAACCTTTTTATAAAATTGACAAAAGTAGATCTGATTCAAAATCTAGCGTTGGCCTAGGCTTGGCAATATCTTCTGACATAGTCAAGTCTCATGGTGGTAATATTGATTTCGACAAATCAAAATTAGGAGGACTTCAAGTTAAGATTTCTTTGCCTTCTTAGTTTTTTTTGAAGATTTAATTTTTTTAACTTTGTCCAATTTTTTTTCTATATTGCTAATTCTTTTATTCAAAATTTCAATTTCCTCTTTGCTTGCCAATTTCATTCTAAAAACTACTTCGTCTCTTTTAGATTTTAAAATGCTCAAAATTTCATCACCAATATCCTTATAATTTACCAACCCTTGTTCTAGGAGTTTTGCAAATTTATCTAATACAAACCTTGATTTTGACATAATAATTAATTACCAAAATTACATTTTAATACTTATAATAAAAATTACTAATGTTTATTAATAATTTTGACCCTGTTGCCTTCCAAATTTTTTCTTTTGAAATCAGATGGTACTCGCTAGCCTATATATTTGGTCTAATAATTGGCTGGTTGTATTGTAAAAAAGTTCTTATCAAAGATCAAGCTGTAAAAGAAATATTCGATGACTATATTGCTTATATAATTTTTGGAATTATAATTGGAGGTAGACTCGGTTATGTGCTTATTTATAACCCGGTATATTTTTTAAATAATTTACATGAAATTCCTATGATTTGGAATGGCGGCATGTCCTTTCATGGCGCTGTAGTAGGAACTATTTTTTCTACAATTTTATTTTGCAAGAAAAATAAACAAGATGCATTTTATTTTTTAGATTTAGTGGCACAAAGCTCTCCAATTGGAATTTTATTTGGAAGAATTTCCAACTTTATAAATTCCGAATTATATGGAAGAGAGACAGATATATTTTGGTCTGTAAAGTTTGTTAATATTGACAATCTAAGTAGACACCCTTCTCAAATTTATGAAGCTATATTTGAAGGAATAATTTTATTTTTTCTTTTAAAATTTTGTAATAATAAATTTTCAAAAAAATCTGGTTTTATTTCATCATTATTTATAATTTTTTATTCATTGGGCAGATTTTTTATTGAATTCACTAGAACTCCAGACTCGCAATTAGGTTTTATAATTTTTAATCTATCAATGGGTCAAATTTTAAGCATGATATTTCTTTCTATGGGGTTGTATTTATTATATCTCCGAAATGATGTTAAAAAATAATAGTAAAATTCCGCTAGATAAATTTATTGATAAAGCTTTATATGACAAATCTAAAGGTTATTACACAAACAAAAACCCTTTTGGTCATCAAGGTGATTTTATTACTTCTCCAAATGTATCTGTGATGTTTTCAGAAATTGTATCAATATGGCTTGTTGCCTTCTGGGAAAAATTAGGAATGCCGAAAAAAATTAATATAGTTGAGCTTGGTGCAGGTAATGGTGAGATGATGTACCAAATTTTAAAAACTGTAGATAATTTTAAAAAATTTAGATCCAGCTCTAAATTTTATATAAGTGAAAAAAGTTCTTATTTAAAAAAAATTCAAAAAAAAAAAATTGGTAAATATAACGTAAAATGGATAGACAATTTAAATAAAATTTCTAAATGTCCATCAATCTTTATTGCGAATGAATTTTTTGATTCCCTTCCGATTAAACAATTTATAAAAACGAAAAATATTTGGTCAGAAAGATTTATTTGTTTAAAAAATAATAAACTTCAGTTTATTGACTTAAAAACAAAATCTTCAAAAATTGAGAAAATAATCAATAATAAACTACCCAACAAACTAAATTTTATAGAACATTCACCTTTGGCATTTAAAATACTGAAAATTATTTCGCAAATTATATTAAAGCAGAATGGTGGATTATTAATAATAGATTATGGATATAATTCAAAAAAAATGTTCAACACATTGCAGAGTGTAAAAAAACATAAAAAAAATAATTTTTTTGAAAATGTTTATCAATCAGACATTACTCATATGGTTAATTTTAATTACTATAAAAAAAAAATTAAAGATATGAAACTTGACTTACTAAAATTAACTACTCAAAGAGAATTTTTGATAAAAATGGGAATATTGGAAAGAGCAGAGATAATAAGCAATAAATTATCCTTTTCTCAAAAGTCTGACATTTACTTTAGATTAAAAAGATTAATTGATAAAAAAGAAATGGGCTCATTATTTAAAGTTTTTTTTGCCACAAAAAAAGAAAATAATTTTAAATTAGGATTCTAAATGATTAAATCAAAACTGTTAAAACAGTATAATAATATTTACCATGGTTTTTTTAATAGGTTTGGCGGATATTCAAAAGGAATTTATAGAAGTTTAAATTGTGGAATGGGATCCAAGGATAAAAAAATTAATATTAATAAAAATTTAAAAAAAGTTTGTAAAAAAGTTGGATGTTCAAAAAAAAACTTAATATTATTAAATCAGATACATAGTAATAAAATTCATATAATAAAAAAAATTCCAATAAAAAAGCTTGTTGGAGATTCTTCAATTACTAATAAAAAAAAAATTGCACTTGGTGTTGTGACGGCTGATTGCGCTCCTATTTTCATATATGATCCTGATAAAAATCTTATAAGCGCAATTCATGCGGGATGGAAAGGTGCATACAAAAGAATAATAACAAAAACTATAAATAATTTTAAAAATGAAGGCAGTAAGATTAAAAATTTAATTGCGGTGATCGGACCATGCATTGCCAAACAAAGCTATGAAGTAAAAAGTGATTTTTTTAACAAGTTTATCATTAAAAATAAAAAAAACAAAAATTTTTTTTCAACAAAAAACAAAAAAATATTTTTTTCTTTAAATGGATATATTGAAAATGAACTTAAGAATAACGGCATTAATAACATAGAAATTATTAAAAAAGATACATATTTAAATAAAAACAATTTTTTTAGTTCAAGAAGATCTTTAAAAAATAATTTTAATGATTATGGTAGAAATATATCTATAATTATGATTAAATAGTTCATTCATAAAAATGAAAATTCTCACTGGAAATAGCAACAAACACCTCAGTGAAAAAATATCTAAATATCTCAAAAATAGATTGGTAAATTCAAGTATTAAAAAATTTTCTGATGGTGAAATTTATATTGAAATTAATGAGAATATAAGAGGCAATAGTATATTTATAATCCAATCCATAGCTTCGCCTGCTAACGATAACTTAATGGAATTACTTCTTTGTATTGATGCTCTTAAGAGATCATCTGCAAAAAATATTACTGCCGTAATACCTTACTTTGGTTATGCAAGACAAGATCGAAAAGTTGTTCCAAGAACATCTATATCAGCAAAACTAGTTTCAAATTTAATTACAAAAGCAGGAGCGGATAGGATAGTAACTGTAGACCTTCATGCGGGTCAAATACAAGGTTTTTTTGATATTCCGGTTGACAACCTATTTTCAACTCCAATTTTTGCAAGACATATTAAAAAAAAAATAAAAAGTAAAAATTTAATTTGTGTAGCTCCTGATGTTGGTGGAGTAGAAAGAGCTAGAGCTTTAGGAAGAAAGCTAGATATTGGTTTGGCCATTATCGATAAAAGGAGGCCAGCACCTGGAAAATCTCAAGTTATGAATGTTATAGGAAATGTCAAAGAAAAAATCTGTGTTATTGTTGATGATATAATTGACTCAGGCGGAACAATTGTAAATGCGGCAGATGCATTAAAAAAAAGAGGCGCAAAAGAAGTTCATGTTTATGTTACTCATGGAGTATTAAGCGGTGAAGCTGTAGAAAAAATTAAAAAATCTAAAATAAAAAATTTAGTTCTTACTGATACAATTAATAACTTGGATAGGGTAAAAAAGGCAAGAAATATAGAGGTATTATCAATATCCAATTTATTGGCTGAAGCCATGAAAAGGATTTCTAACTCAACATCTGTGTCAGATCTATTTAAATAATTCTTGTAAAATTTAGATTCATCAGTTAAAAACCGTCCACTTTATGAGTTTAATTCAAGCAACAATTAGAAATACTGAAACAAAAGGTCAGGTTAACACTTTGAGAAAAGAAGGTGAAGTTCCAGGAATTATTTATGGTGGTCAAAATAATAATGAGAAAATTTCACTAACAAAAAAAGAAGTTAAAAATTTAATTGATAAAGAAAATTTCTTATCGAATGTAATTTCAATAAATCTGGACGGGAAAGAACAAAAAGTTCTTCCTAGAGATATAACTTTCGATGTTGTCTCAGATGAACCAATCCACATAGATTTTTTAAGAATTGTAAAAGGTGCAAAAATAATTTTGGAAATACCGGTAAAATTTATTAATAACGAGCAGTCTCCAGGATTGAAAAGAGGCGGCGTATTAAACATAGTAAGAAGAAAAGTTGAATTAAAATGTCCAACTGAAAATATTCCTACAGAATTAATTGTAGACCTAGATGGACTAGACATTGGATCAAGTATTAAAATTTCTTCAATTAAATTACCAGAAAACGTTACTCCAACAATTCGGGGTAGAGATTTTGTGATTGCTACTGTAGCTGCTCCTACAATAGTTAAAGAACCCGAAAAACCAGCAGAAGCAGAAGGAGAAGGAGAAGCTGCCGAAGGAACTGAAGCTGCAGCAGAAGGTCAGGAAAAAACTACAGAAGGTGCTGATAAACCTGAAGGCGATAAAGATAAGACTGGCGACAAATCAAAAGAAGAAAATAAATCTCCACCAGAGAAAAAATAAAACCAATAGTGAGAATCTTCTTAATATAAATTTATATGTTACTACTTGTAGGCTTAGGTAATCCAACTCCTAATAGCGAAAATAACAGACACAATGTTGGTTTTAAAATGGTCGATGCAATAAACAAGGAATTTAAACTTTCAAAACAAAAACCAAAATTTAAAGGTTTGCTTACCACGGGAATCATTGGAGAGAAAAAAATATACGCGATAAAACCTCTTACGTTTATGAATAATTCTGGAATTTGTATAAGAGAATTATTAGAATATTTTAAAATCGATGCAGAAAATGTAATCGTATTTCATGACGATCTAGATGTTGAATTTGGAAAAATAAAAGCAAAATTTGGAGGTTCAAGCGCTGGGCATAATGGTATTGCTTCTATAGACAAATTTATTGGCAAAGATTATTCTAGAGTAAGGATAGGAATAGGAAAGCCTGATAAAAAAATATCTACGTCTGACCATGTATTAAATGACTTTAATGAAGAAGAAAAAGAACACGTCGAAAAAATAACAAGTAGTGTAATTAAATCAATGTCAATATTGATTGATAAGAAATTAGATTTGTTTTCAAGCACAGTTAATAATAACTAAATGGGTTTTAAGTGCGGTATAGTTGGATTGCCTAATGTTGGCAAATCAACTTTGTTCAATGCACTGACAAACTCAAATAAAGCACAAGCGGAAAATTTTCCATTCTGCACAATTGACCCAAACATAGGTTTAGTTGCAGTTCCAGATGAAAGATTAGATAAATTAGCTTTTATTTCAAATTCAAAAAAAAAAATTTATACTACTATTACTTTCGTCGATATTGCAGGATTAGTGAGAGGAGCTTCTAAAGGAGAAGGTTTAGGAAATAAGTTTTTATCACATATAAAAGAAGTTGATTCAGTAATACATATGATCAGATGTTTCGATTCTGAAGATATTCAAAATGTAAATTCAAATATTGACCCTGTTAGAGACTTAGAAATTATAGAAACTGAAATGAAACTAGCAGATTTAGAATCTATACAGAAAAGACTTGATAAAAAAAATAGAAAAAATGTTGAGGATAAACAGTTGGTAATTTTGGAAAAAGCAATGGAGCTAATTAATGAAGATAAAAATTTAAAATATTTAGAAGAAAAATTTGAAAAAAAAGATTTAGACTTATGCGGCCTATTATCAACAAAACCAAAGCTTTATGTTTGTAATATAGATGAACAAAGCATTAAAAATGGCAATAAATATTCTGAAAAATTCATAAAAAAATTTGGTGAAAAAAATACACTCATTATTTCAGCTGAAATCGAAACACAAATTAACCTCCTTGAAGATGTAAATGAAAAAAAAAATTATATGGAAATGCTAAATATGAAAGATAAAGGGTTAAATTCTTTAATAAAAAAAGGGTATGATTTGCTTTCTCTTGAAACATTTTTTACATCTGGACTAGAAGAATCTAGAGCCTGGACAATAAAAAAAAATTGTACGGCTCCAAAAGCAGCTGGCGAAATACACTCAGATTTCGAAAAAGGTTTTATAAGAGCTGAAACAGTTTCTTATGAAGATTTTGTAAAAAATAATGGCTGGATTAAATCAAAAGAATCTGGAAAAATGAGATTGGAAGGTAAAGAATACATCGTTAAAGATGGAGATGTATTAAACTTTAGATTCAATACGTGACCATATTTTTTTCATTGTAAAGTAAACAAGTACGCTTAAAATAATCAAATATATTATAACTCTAAAGCCGAATTTATGTCTTTGTTCTAAGTGAGGTTCCGCTGCCCACATTAAAAAACTTACAACATCTTGTGCCATCTGTTCTTTAGTCGCTTTTGTACCGTCAGAATACTCAACTATTCCCTCTGATAGTGGTGAAGACATTTTAATTTTATTTCCATACATATATTTATTGTAATAAACACCTTCTTCAAGATTTACATCGGAAGGAGCTTCTTCATATCCTAGTAAAATTGAGTAGATATAGTCTGCCCCTCCTTTTCTTGCCTTAACTAAAACTGACATATCAGGAGGATACGCTCCCCCATTTGCGGATTTAGCCTCCTCATCGTTTGCATAAGGCATAACAAATTTATCGGAAAGTCTTGCTTGTCTTGTGAACATTTCCCCGGTGCTGTTGGGACCATCTATAACCTCAAAGTTAGAAGCTATAGCTTTAGCTTCAGCTTCTGAAAACTCTGGACCTCCTTTTTCAGCAAGATTTCTATAACTTAAATACTTTACTGAATGACAAGATGAGCAAACTTCATTATAAACTTGATATCCTCTTTGTAATGAGGCCCTATCAAATTTTCCAAAAAAACTTTTAAAACTCCAATCAGTTTTTAAAAGCTTTTGAGAAGTTTCAGCATACAATTTGCTGTTACCAAAATTTATTAGCAATATTATAAAAAATATTAATTTTATAAATGTTTTCACAAATTTTCTCTTAGATTTGAATTATTTTTTGTTGAAGTTTGCTTGGGTGAACCTCCCAATACTGGCTCCACAATACTAAGTGGAACTTCAAGTGTTTTTTCTTTAAACCCTAAAAAAGGTAAGATTATTAAAAAATGAACAAAATAATATACAGTTGCTATTCTGGCTATTAGTAAATATGTGCCTTCTGCGGGCATTGCCCCCATGTATCCAAGTATTATAACATCCGCTATAAGGAACCAATAAAACTGTTTATATATAGGTCTGAATATTGCAGATCTTACCTTAGAAGTATCCAGCCAAGGCAAAATTACTAATACGAAAATAGACGCAAACATTGCTATAACTCCAAACAATTTATCAGGAACTGACCTCAAAATAGCATAGAAAGGTAATAAATACCATTCTGGCACTATGTGTGCTGGTGTTACAAGAGGATTTGCTTCAATGTAATTATCAGCATGCCCTAAAATATTTGGTGCATAAAATACAAAAAATGCAAAAACAATCAAAAACAATAGTAAAGCAAATAAATCTTTTATTACAATATAAGGATGAAAAGGAACTGTATCCTTAGAGGGTTTTTTTATTTCAATTCCTATCGGGTTGTTATTTCCTGGAACATGTAGTGCCCAAATATGAAGAATTACTAATCCTAAAATTAAAAATGGCAAAAGATAATGCAAACTAAAAAATCTTGTAAGTGTTGGGTTGCCCACTGAATAGCCTCCCCATAGCCAATTTGTAATACTTTCACCAATAAAAGGTATGGCGCTAAATAAATTAGTAATTACTGTCGCGCCCCAAAAACTCATTTGGCCCCACGGGAGTACATAGCCCATGAAGGCTGTGGCCATCATTAAAAAATAGATAATCATTCCTATAATCCAAATTACTTCTCTTGGAGACTTGTAAGAACCATAATATAATGCTCTAAATATATGTATGTAAACCGCAAGAAAGAACATTGACGCTCCATTTGCATGAACATAACGTATTAACCATCCGTAATTTACATCTCTCATAATATGTTCAACACTTTCAAATGCTAAATCTGAGTGAGCTATATAATGCATTCCCAAAATAACTCCGGTAACAATTTGAGTAATTAAACAAAAAGTAAGTATTCCTCCAAATGTCCACCAATAATTTAAGTTTTTAGGTGTTGGATATTCTCTAAGATGATTTGAAAGAGTTAATAGTGGCAAACGATCATTAAACCATTTTCCTAACTTTGAACTAGGTTGATAATCGTGATCACTCATTTGCTTATCCTATTTTAATAGTTTTGCTATTAACAAATACATATTTTGGAACTTCTAAATTTGTTGGAGCAGGTCCTTTTCTTATTCTTCCAGAAGTGTCGTAATGAGATCCGTGACATGGACAAAACCAAGCATTATAGTCTCCTTTGTTAGTCAAAGGTACACATCCCAAATGAGTACACACTCCAAGCATAACTAGCCACTCTGGATTCTTTGCTCTGTCTTCATCTCTTTCTGGATGTTTTAAATCTTTTAAGTCAACAGATCTTGCGCTATTTATTTCTTCTTCTGTTCTTCTTTTTATGAATACCGGTTTACCTCTCCACAATACTGTGATGGATTGACCGGGCTCTATCGCACTTACGTCAACTTCCGTACTAGCTAACGCCTTTACTGATGCATCTGGATTCATTTGGTCAATTAATGGCCATGCTGCAGCCCCAACTCCTACAGCACCAGCTGCTGTACTTGCTGTGATTATAAAATCTCTTCTATTATGCTTTTTTTTATCTGATTCCGACATCTTTAATATTTTAATTCTCTTGTAATATATGATTTCTTATAGGAAAAAAGACATTTATCTAGGAAACAATGACACACGAAAAAACCTCTTCAACACCAAAAATTGCGCTTTATGAGCCTGATATCCCTCAAAATACTGCTGCTATAGCTAGAACGTGTTCTTGTCTTGGTGCAATTCTTGAAATAATTGAACCCTGCGGTTTTTTATTCAATGATAGAAGATTTAAAAGAGTTGTTATGGATTATTTAGATAAAAGTATGATTAGAATTTATAAAAGTGCGGATGAATTTTTTAAGGAAAAAAAGAATGAAAGAATTATTTTGATTACAACTAAAGCAGAAAAAAAATATACTGATTTCAATTTTAATATTAATGATACACTGTTATTTGGAAGAGAAAGTTTTGGAGTTCCTGAAAAAGTACATAAAAAAGTAAAAAATAAAATAAAGATACCAATGATTGAAAAAAAAAGATCTTTAAACTTGGCAACATCAGTTGCAATAATTTTATCTGAAAATTTAAGGCAAACCAACTATATATGGAACAAATAATTAAAAAAAAATTAGTAAGAAATTGGTTCAAAACTTTACAAGAAGTTTTGTGTCTTGAAATAGAAGAACTAGAAGGTAAAAAAAATTTATTTGAATATAAAAATTGGGAAAGAGGAAATAAAATAAACGAAGGTGGTGGTCAATATAGAATTTTTGAAAATGGAAAAATTTTTGAAAAAGTTGGTGTAAATTTTTCAGAAGTATATGGAAAGTTTTCTAATCAATTTAGAAATAAGATACCAGGAACTAATAAAAATCCTAAATTCTGGGCTTCGGGAATATCTGTAGTTATGCATATGAAAAATCCTCACGTACCAGCAATGCATTTTAATACTCGATACATTTACACATCATTTGGATGGTTTGGAGGCGGTATCGATGTAACTCCATGCTTAAAAGATAAAAAATTAGAAAAATGGTTTCACAATGAATTAAAAAAATCTTGTGATATGCATAATAAAAATTATTACAAAAATTATAAAAAATGGTGTGATGAATATTTTTATTTAGCACATCGAAAAGAGACACGAGGAATAGGTGGAATTTTCTTTGACTATAAAAAAGATAATTGGGAAAAAGATTTTTCATTTGTTAGAGAAGTTGGAATAACTTTTAAAAATATTTTTAGAGAAATAGTAATAAAAAAAAATAAAAAAAAATGGACAAAAAAGGAAAAAGAAACCCAATATCAGAAAAGAGGAAGATATGTGGAATTTAATTTATTATATGATAGAGGAACAAAATTTGGATTGCAAACTGGTGGAAATGTAGATGCTATATTGATGTCTCTACCACCTATTGCGAAATGGAAATAAACTTATGGAAAAAGAACCAATAACTGTTGAAGGTTTGGAAAAAATAAAAGAAGAACTTATTTTTTTAAAAGAAAAAAAAAGACCTGAAATTGTTGCTGCAATCGCTGAGGCTAGATCTCATGGAGATCTTAAAGAAAATGCCGAATATCACGCAGCTAAAGAACAACAATCTCATAATGAAGGAAGAGTTCAAGAAATAGAAGATATCATTGCAAGAGCAAATGTTATTGATGTTACTAAGATTAATAACGATGGAAAAATAATTTTTGGTTCAACTATTTTTTTGCAAAATTTGGATACCAGCGAAAAAATAAATTATAAGATTGTTGGCAAAGATGAAGCTGACATAAAAAAAAAACTTATTTATTTTAAATCACCTATTGGAAAAGGGCTTATAGGAAAAAATAAAGGTGATTTAGTAGAAATATCAACTCCAGCTGGAGTAAAAAATTTTGAAATAATGGATGTTAAATATACCTAATTTAAAAAAACTTTATCAACTTCTTTATCGGTAATTTTAAAACTATTTTCTACCCATAAGTTTTCTAGAATCTTTAGTTTTTGACCGAGCTCTATACCTTCTTCAATATTATATTTTTGCATTATGTTCATTGTTTTTATGGGAAATAATGGTTTTTCAATTTTGTTAAAATATTTTTTAAATTTAATAAGATTTTTTATATTTTTTTTTGATTTTAATATTTGAAAGTCAATCATGTCTTGTAAAAATGATTTGCCATTAAAATAAAATATTTTTTCTAAATTTTTTTTTGTAAAAGTATTTTTCTCTGCTGATTTTCTATAAATTTCTTTTAAAAAATTAACTCTTTTTTTGGATTCATTTGATAAATTATATTTATATAAAAAATAATCAGAATTGTCGGTTTCATCAATTATTAATAAAGATATTAAAAAAATAAAATCTTTACTGTGAATTAAATTTTTAGAATACTTGCTAAGTTTATTAAAAATATTTATATTTTTTAATTCAGGAAAAATAAGTAAAATTATCTCTTTGGAAAACTCATCTTTACACAACCTAACAAGGTCATTTGAAAGTAATAGTTTTTGCAATTCATTGATTAATCTTTCTTTTGATAGGTTAATAACACCGCTAATATTTTTTTTGATGATTTTTTTTATATTTGATTTATGCTCTTTATTGCTATAGATCAGAAAAAACCTTATATATCTTAAAATTCTTAAGTAATCTTCTTTAATTCTTTTTTCTGGATCACCTATAAAGATCACTGATCCATTTTTTAGATCTTTTAAACCGTCATAAGGATCAAATAAGTTTCCATCCTTATCTGAATATATTGAATTGATTGTAAAATCTCTTCTTGATGCATCTTCAGTCCAATTATTTGTAAACTTAACAATTGCATGTCTTCCATCTGTAGAAATATCTTTCCTTAGAGAGGTTATTTCAAAATTTTTATCTTCAATATTTGCAGTAATTGTTCCGTGTTTTATTCCTGTTTCGTAAAATTTAATATTATTATTTTTTAAACATTTTATAACTTCTTCAGGTAAAATGTTTGTGGCCAAATCAATATCATCAAATTTTTCATTATTAAGTATTTTTCTTACACATCCTCCCACATATCTTATTTCACTTAAATCATTATAGTTTGATATAGCTCTAAAAATTTCTAAAACTTTTGTTGTTTTTGTAATCTCTAAAAAAGATTTATCTTTAAAATTTAATTTTTTTTTTCTAGCAAAAATTTGTTTTAAAAAATATTTCATAATTGGCTGGGGCGCTAGGATTCGAACCTAGGATGGCGGTACCAAAAACCGCTGCCTTACCACTTGGCTACGCCCCAAAGTTAATTTCGTATAGCACAAAAAAAAAACTTTATATAGTTTTAGATAAAATACACCAATATTTTTTGTAATTTTTCTTTAATATTTTTCTAGCATTTAAGGCAGTTTCTTTTGAATTAAAATAGGCAATAATAGTTGAGCCAGAGCCTGTCATTCTAACAAATAATACATTGTCAAGCTTTTCCATAAATATCTTAAGTTCTTTTAAAGCTGGATATTTTTTAAATGCCGGCACTTCCAAATCATTTTTTAAATTTAATAAAAATTTATATTTTAAATCAACTTTTTTATTTTTTTTAAATATTTTATTTGAAAAATTTTTTACACCTTTATAAATAATCTTTGTCGAACAACCAAAATTTGGCTTAACTAACAAAGTAAATAAATTTATATTTTTTTTAATTTGTTTTATCGTTCCATTTCCAAATAAAATTGATATTTTGCTTTTCATTCCAAGAATTACATCTGAGCCAATTTTTGAAGAAATTTCCAGAATTTCTTTGGAATTTAATTTTATTTTTTTCTTATTTAATAAATGCTTTAATATATGAGCGGCATTCATGGAGCCACCTCCCATACCTGATCTTTGTGGAATTTTTTTATTAACTTTAATTAAAAATTTTTGATTTTTTAATTTTTTATTTTTGTCTAAAATTTTTAATAAATTATAAATTGTATTATTTTTTGAAATTTGTTTAGAAAATTTTCCCACAAAAACAATTTTGTGGCTTTTGCTATTAATTTTTTTTATAAAAATATCATCATGCAAACTAATAAATGATATTAAGCTTTCTATTTTATGATTTTTTGAATAAAATCTTCCCAGAACTCCAAGAGAAATATTTATTTTTGCGTAAGATCTTATTTTGTAAAATTTCATGAATTTAAATTATTTAGTCCATTTAATAATTTAATCTGAATATTTTTTTTCATCTTTTCATCTGCATCTTCAAGCTCTAATACACTTTTCCAAAAATATTTAGCTTGTATTTTTCTATTTAATTTCCAAAGTACATCTCCGTAATGATCATGAACAATTGGATCATAAGGCATTAATTCTACTGCTTTTTTTAAATATTTTTCTGCATTGCTGTAATCTCCGATAAGATAATAACCCCATCCAACAGAATCTGTGATGTAAGGATCATTTTTTTTCTTATTATAAGCCTCTTCGAGCATTTCAATTGCGGTATCTATTTTATAATTTCTTTCTAACCAACTATAAGCTAAATAATTCATAGTATAAGGATCGCCCGGCATTATTTTCAATGAGTACAACAAATCAGAATCCGATTTATCAAATTGTCCCATTCTCTCAAAACTTCCACCTCGTCTATATAAAACATCTGCATAAATTGGAGAGTTAATATCTAATTTTGATAAGACTATAGAATAAAATTTTATTGCCTTTTGGTATTTAGCAAATTTTTTATAAATATTTGCCAAATCATATAAAATTTTAGTTGAGGGATTTTTGAAAGTGTTAAATCTTTTTTCAATAAATTCTAAAGATGCTTCATCATTTTTTTGTTCGTATAAAATTTGAGCTATTTTTTTAGTTTTATACCAATAATAAATTTCATCTTTAAAATTTAATTTTTTTAATATTCTATTTGTTTCATCAAAGTTTTTATTTAAATAATTATTTTGAACAAGCAATGTTAAGTTAAAAGAAAAATTAGGATTTAAATAATTTGACAAACTAAGATAAAAATTGGACTGTTCAAATTCTTTTCTCGATGAAAATAAATTCGCAATTAAGAAAAAAAATTCACTTAAGAGATGATTTTCGTTTTTGCAAGAAAAATTGTTAGTAAACTTTTGAAATTTATTTTCTTCAATCCATTTTTTTGACTGTGAAATTAATAGACTGCTTGATAAAGGTTCAATTGTTGCGGAAATTTCATTTACTATATTATATTCTTTATTTTCAATAAGATTTCCTAAATAAAAAAATAAATATCGAGAATAATCATCTTCAGCAGTGTTTATTAGATTTAGAAAGTGTGAATTAGTTATATTCGTGTCTAAATAGCAATTTTGAAATGCGTTTGTTATTAAGCTAAGTTTTCCAAAATTATTATTTTGCTTTGCTATTTTTCTATTTAAAAATAAATCATTATAGCTTTCCAATGTTTTATAAATTACTGCTTCATAAGGTTCGTCATCTTCGTCAATTTTAATTTTATTTAATATTTTTCTGACCTGTCTATAATTTTTTTTATTAAATCCATCTAATGCAAGTAAAAGATTTGCTTCAAAAAAATTTGAATTTTTTGAATTTTTTGAAATTTTGATTTGATCTATGGCTTTTTTAACTTGACCGTCTAAAATCAATGCAAAAACATACTTTTTTAAAAAATTATTATGTAGTCGAAGTAATTTTTTTGATTCATTAAAGTATTTAAGCGCTTTATCATTATTTTGATTATTATAATAAAGTAAGGCGGAAAAATATTTTGATAAATACTCCTGGTTGAAATCGTTAGTTCCATTTACTTTTGAATAAACTGTGGTCTGATATAATAAGAATGATAAAATAAAAATTATTTTTATTCGCATACAACATTTTATGACCTTAGAAGATAAAAATCAAAATAACATAATAAGCACAGAATTAGTCAATTCATATAATATTGATTATGTTTTTAGTGATAAGCCAATAAATAGATTTAAAACTAAACCAATACTAGAAGATAGATCAAAACTGTTAAGCGAATTAAGAAATGAAATTGAAAATATTAATAATTGTGAATTAAAGTCTAATTCTAAGAAATTGGTATTTAGTGATGGAGATTATCAAAGTCAAATTATGATTATTGGTGAAGGTCCGGGACAGAAAGAAGATGAAATTGGAAAACCTTTTGTAGGTGATGCCGGAATGCTTTTAAATAAAATGTTAAAAGCAATAAATATCGAAAGAGAGAAAGTTTATATTACTAATGTTGTTAACTACAGACCGCCTAATAATAGAAAGCCAGAACCAGCCGAAGTAACAAGGTATTCAGAATTTTTAAGAAAACATATTTCAATAATTGATCCTAAAATATTAATATTAATGGGTAGCACTGCAATGGAGTCATTATTTGGATCTAGGATAAAAATTACAAAAGAAAGAGGAAATTGGAAAGATATAATTATTAAAAATAAAACTTACCTTAGTATGATTACTTTTCATCCTGCTTATCTATTAAGACAGCCCGAACAAAAAAAATATTCTTGGAGTGACTTAAAAAAAATAAAAAAAAAAATTGATGAATTAAATATAAATCTATAAGATTTAAAAATGATAGAATTACATAAAAGATATATAAAATGTATGCAAAAAAAGTTTAATGTATCAGACTATGCTGTGTTATGGTTAACTTTCATTAAAGGGTTAATTATCGGTCTGTTAATTTACCATTTCTTCATTGTTTAATGAAAAAGATTATTGCTGGCGTAGATGAAGTTGGAAGAGGAAGCTTAATTGGCCCAGTATATGCTGCAGCAGTAATTTTAAATAAAAATATAAATAAAAAAAAATTAAAAGATTCTAAAAAATTATCAAAAAAAAATCGTGAAATTTTAGAAAAATATATTAAAAAAAACTCGTATTGGGCTATTGGGTCCGCTTCTTTACGTGAAATAGAAAAATTTAACATTTTAAATGCTAGTTTGCTTGCTATGAAAAGGGCGATTATAAAATTAAAAAAAAAACCTACATTAGTTTTGATTGATGGAAACAAAGTTCCTGAAATAAAAAATTATAAACTTAAAAGCATAATAAAAGGAGATCAAAAAATTTCTGAAATCTCAGCAGCATCGATAATTGCAAAAGTTTCAAGAGATCGTTTGGTTGAAAATTTGTCAAAAAATTTCAAAAAATATAACTGGGCAAAAAATGCTGGCTATGGAACAAAGGACCATATTATGTCTATTAAAAAACATGGTGTAACAAAATTTCATAGGAAATCATTTAAACCTATACACAATATGTTGAGTCCAAAAAAAATAAGATAACAATAAGACTCAAATTAATTCAATCACAGGTTGACGGTGACTCTTGGCTGGAGTCTAATTGTTTTTTATAAAATGATTAATTCAAAATTAAAAAATAAAGTTATTAATGGCGATAGTCTAAAAGAATTGAAAAAAATTCCCAATGAAAGTTTTGATTTAATCTTTGCTGATCCTCCTTATAATTTACAGTTAAAAAAAGAATTAAGCAGACCAGATTCTTCTAAAGTGGATGCTGTAAATGATAAATGGGATAAGTTTGAAAATTTTAAAAGTTATGATGAATTTACATCAAAATGGCTTTTGGAATGTAAACGTATTTTAAAAAAAGATGGAACTATTTGGGTAATAGGAAGTTATCATAATATATTTAGAGTAGGTAGCAAAATTCAAGATCTGGGATTTTGGATATTAAATGATGTCATTTGGAATAAAAATAATCCAATGCCAAATTTTAGAGGAACAAGATTTACAAATGCTCATGAAACTCTGATTTGGGCATCTAAGAGTGAAAATTCAAAATATACTTTCAATTATCAATCACTTAAATGCTTAAATGACGATCTTCAAATGAGATCTACTTGGAATCTTCCGATTTGCAATGGCAACGAAAGATTAAAAAATAATGGAAAAAAAGTACACTCTACTCAGAAACCGGAATCATTACTTCATAGAATTATATTGGCATCATCTAATAAAAACGATTTTGTTCTAGACCCTTTTTTAGGTTCTGGAACTACCGCTGCTGTATCAAAAAAATTAGGTAGAAATTATCTTGGAATTGAAAAAGAAAAAAAATATTTCGAGGCGGCCGAAAAAAGACTTAAAAATACAAAATTAATTGAAAATGAATTATTAGATACTTTACAAAATAATAAATCAAAACCCAGAATACCATTTGGATCGCTAGTTGAAATGGGTGTAATAAAGCCCGGAACTGAAATATATGATCAAAAGAAAAAGATAAATGCAAAAATTTTGGTTGACGGAAGTATAAAATATCAAGAATCCGAAGGATCAATTCATAAAGTTGCAGCAAAAATTATTGGCGCAGAAAGTTGTAATGGTTGGACTTTTTGGTATTATCAATCTGGCAACTCATTAAAACCTATCGATGAACTTAGACAAAGATTGAGATCTTCAAATTAATTTCTGTAAATTTTACCCAAATAATTTTTTAGAAATCTTTCATTTTTAGTCAAATATTTTAAAGAAATGTTTCTTATAAAAGTAAAAAATGGATTTTTGAGATGAAAAGCCAAATGATTTAATTTTGACCTCCAATTAACAGATTTAATTTTATTTATTCTCTGTTTGTAATATCTATCACTGTCGTTTTTAATATCTTCAAATAAATCATTTGATGCCTCAATTGACTGCGAAGCACCCTGAGCAAATGAAGGCGGAAAAGAAAATAAAGCATCTCCAACAAAAAATACATTTTTTCTATTAACAATTTCTAATTTTTCACTTACAAAAATTGGAAAAGCTTTAATATTTTCTAAATTATCGTTTAAATCTATAAAAGCATTTTGATTAATATGACTAATAAGAGATTGTAAAAAATCATTATTTTTGAACAATTTTTCATCTTCAACCTGTTTTTGTGATAAATTTTTTTTAATTATAGATACAAAATTATATTCCTTATTTTGATTAACTGGATAAATTACAAAATGAAAATTTGGACCCATAAATATTGAAATATCTGAATTATTGTGTGATTTTATATTACCTCTTAAGGCTACTGATTTAAAAAACTTCGGACTTATATTCTTTCCTGCAATAATTGATTTTGTATTAGAAAAAACACCATCAGATACAACAATATAATCAAAATTCTCATTTAAATTATTGGAAAAATTAGCAATTAATTTTTCGCTATGTTCAACATCTTTTAACTCAATATTGTAATTAATTTTACTATCTGGAACCTTGTCACACAAAAATTTTATTAAAGTAGATCTTTTTAAAGTAGTGTAGCGATTATTTTCTTCATTAAATCTGGCAATATCTATATCGCAGATTTTATTGTTATTTTTTGCATCAAAAAAATTTACTTTATTAGGATAATAAATTTGGTGAGCCGGTATACTTTTAAAACCAATTTTATTTAGTAGTTTAATGCTATTAACTGAAAGCTGTATTCCATAACCTTCTTCTAAATTAAGTTTTTGACGTTTTTCATAAATTTTGTAATCAAAGTTAGAATCCATTTCCAGTAAATTAGCAAGATATAATCCTGAAAATCCTGCTCCAATAATTGCTATTTTTTTCATTATATTTTATGGATTGATCTAAATATTTTTTTTGTAAAAGAAGGTAAAATTTTTGATTGAGAATTATCTTTTTCTAGTAAAATTTTATTTGTTAAATTTGGAAATTTATCAATTTTATTCAAAATTATTTTCATATCCATATTAGATAATTTAATATTAATTTTTTTATTATTTGAAAATTTATATTTTTTTTCTTTAACTTCTTGCATTGGGAAAATAGGCATATTTTTCAAAAAATTAAATTTGTCATTTTTTATTAACAAATATTTATTATTCTTCTCATAAATTTTTGCTTCAAAATATTTTATTTTATTAAATTTATTTTTTGTTTTAATTTCAAAATCTTTTTTTCTAAAAGAAATACAATTTTCTGATATCGGACACTTCAAACATAAAGGATTGACAGGTTTGCACACCAAGGCTCCAATTTCCATAATTGCTTGAGCATAATCACTAGATCGATTTGATGTTCCAAAAAAATATTTTTTACTAGTTAAATACTCTTTTGTGATTTCTTTTTCTTTTTTTAAATAAAAAACTCTTTTTAATATTCTTTCAACATTTCCATCTAATGGAATTATTTTTTTATTAAAAACAATAGCCATTATTGCTCTCGAAGTATAATCGCCTATTCCAGGTAATGATTTCAGTTTATCAATTGTGTTGGGCAATTTACCTTTATAATCTTTTAAAATATTAATAGCCGTTTTTTTTAAATTTCTGGCTCTTGAATAATAACCTAGGCCTTCCCAGCATCTCATCAATTGATTATCGTTTACTTTGGCTAGACTATTTAGATTTGGAATTTTATCTATAAAATTAATAAAATAAGGTATTACTGTTTTCACCTGAGTTTGTTGAAGCATAAACTCACTTACTAAAGTAAAATATTCTCTCTGTTTTTTATAAACCTTTTTTCTCCAAGGTAAGAACCTTTTATTATTATCATACCAATGTAGAATTTTTTTTGATATGTTTTCACTATTCATATGAGTCTCAAGTATAATACTAAGCAGAGAAATAAAACCATTCAAGGATTAAGATCTTTTAAAGATACTTTACCCACAAAAGTAAAAAGAATACTTGTAAAAAAAGGTCATATATATTCCGAGACGCTAGATAATTGGAAACATATTGTTGGAAATGAATTATTTAAAGTTTGCTATCCAAAATCTTTCAAAAAAACAAATAAAATAAATGAAGGTTGTTTAAATATAATGGTTGAAAGAGGAAACGAAGTTGATTTGGAATATGCAAAAAAAAATATAATAAAAAAAATAAATGCCTATTTTGGCTATAATGTTGTTCAAATCATAAGATTAAATACTTTCGGTGGACAATATGAAAAGATTAATGAAAAAAAAAGTAATAATGCGACAAAAAGTGAACATATTAAAAAGATTACTAATATTAAAAATGATAAAATTAAAAATTCTTTATTGGAATTAAGGAGATTATATAAAAAAAAGTGAAAAAAATAATAATTACATCAATCTACGTCTTTCTTTGCTTCTTGCCAGTAAATTCTAATGCTGAAATTAAATCGATCTCTGAAGGAAATTCTAATGCTAAAATTAAATTAATTATTTTTGAATCTTTAACATGTAGTCATTGCGCAAATTTCCATAATAATGTTTATCCGAATTTAAAAAAAGATTTTATAGATAGTGGCCTTGCTTACATTGAATTCAGAAATTTTCCTTTAGATATTGCGGCTCTAAATGGATCAAAAATAGCTCATTGTAAAAATGATGGAAATTCTAAAATTCTACATTATTTATTTGAAAATCAAAAAAACTGGGTCAAAGGAAAAACAATCGATCAACTTAACGAAAATATTAAAATCCTTATCAAAAAATCAAATTTCAATTTGGATTATAAAAAATGTCTGGATGATAAAAATGTCGAAAATCATATATTAGAGGATCGAATCGAAGGTGTTAAAAAGTTTAAAGTAGAGGCCACCCCCACATTAATTATTAACGGCGAAAAGTTCGAAAATCCATCAAACTATAAAAAATTGAAAAAATATTTGGAAAAACTGATATAAGTTAATGAATGGAGTTTAAAAAAATTCAGTTAAATGGATTTAAATCTTTTGCTGAGAAGACCAATTTTCTTATAGAAAAAGGTTTAACTGGTATTGTCGGTCCAAATGGTTGTGGTAAATCAAATATTGTTGAATCTTTAAGGTGGTGTATGGGTGAAACTTCCGCAAAAAGCATGAGAGGTTCTGGAATGGAAGATGTTATTTTTTCTGGAACTTCAAATAAGCCATCAAAAAATATAGCTGAAGTAATACTTAGCCTAACAAACCAAAATAAAGATGGTCCTTATCAATATAACGAATTAGATGAAATTGAAATTAGAAGAAAAATTGAAAAAGACAAAGGTTCTAAATTTTACATTAACAATAAAGAAGTAAGAGCAAAAGATGCCCAAATGCTTTTTGCTGACTTATCCACTGGTGCACACTCTCCATCTATGATTAGTCAAGGTAGAATAGGCGCATTGGTAACTGCCAAGCCTACAGACAGAAGAGCTATATTAGAAGAGGCCGCTGGAATCGCTGGCTTGCATGTAAGAAGGCATGAAGCAGAACTAAGACTAGGGGCTGCTGAAAATAATTTAAAAAGAGCTGATGAGTTAAGAAGACAACAAGAAAAACAGTTGGCAAATTTACAAAAACAAGCAGAAGAAGCCGCCAAATATAAATCTATATCTGAAGAAATTAAAAAAGTTGAAGCCGGTCTATATTATTTAAAATTGTTAGAAATTGATCATGAAATAAAGCTTGAAAATGAAATAAATAGTGAAGCAGACGATAGAGTAAAAGAATTTAATCTAAAACTTGAAAAATTAGAGAAAGAAATAAAATATCAAGTAGAGACTGTAAATCCAATTAGAGAAAAAAATATAGAAAACTTGTCAAAAATTCAAAGACTAAACCTTGAACTAAAAGCTTTAGATGAAGAAAATTATAGAATTAAAGAAGAAATAGACTCTATAAAAAATTCATTAAATGTAATTGACGAAGATATTGATAGAGAAAAAAGCATTGTAATAGATGCAAATTCTAATGAAAAAAGACTTAAAGAAGAAAAAAATGATCTTATAGAAATTGACTCAAAATATTATGAAACAGAAAAAATTTCTAATCAAGACTTAGGTGATGTTAGGTCAAAATTAAAAAATGAGCAGGAAAGAATGGATTTCTTGCTTGATAATTTTAATTCTGAAACTTTACAAAAAAATATTGAAAATATTAACGATGTTAAAAATCTAATAGAAAAAGCTAAAAACTTAATTATTGAAAATAAAAATAATGAAGCACTAAGTATTTTGGACGAATGTAAAGTAAATTTATCTTATCTAAATTTGAAAGTGAAAGACATTGAGGGCAAGGATGTAATTTCAACTTTATCTTCCAAAAATGATCAAATTAAAATAATTCAAGAAGACTATGCGGAAGCTTTTAGCAAAAACCAAAATATTAAAAAAGAATCTGTTAAACGAAATGAAAGAATTAAAATAATAGATCAAGAAATAGAAAGCTGGAGAAATTTACTAAATAATTCTGAAAAAATGATAAATGAATTAAATGAAAGAAAAAATAAACAAATATTAAAATTAAATGAATTAGAAAAACAACCTCAAATACAAGCAGAAAGAAAAGGACAAATATCAGAAAATTTAAGAATGTCTGAAAAAGAGAGAAATGAAAATGAAATTCAAATTGAAGGAGCGGATAAAAAGACCATTGTACTTCGAAATGAATTAAAAAGCACAAAAGAAGATTCTATTGAAATAAGAGAAAGAAAGGCTAGTTCGGGTGCTACAATTGAAGGATTAAACAAGAGAAGAAATGATTTACTAGAAAGAATAATGACTGAACTCAAACTTAATGAGAATAGTTTATTGGAATTTTCCAATCTTGAAAAAAAAGATTCACTTCCAGATGCGGTTTCACAAGAAGAATTGCTTGACGAAAAGAAAAGAGAAAGAGAGAAACTAGGTTCAGTAAATTTGCGAGCTGATGAAGAAACTTCAAAATATGAAGTTGAAATCAAAAAAATGGAGCAAGATAGACAAGATCTTGTAGCTGCAATAATAAAATTGAAAGAAAGCATAGGTGAACTTAATCAAAAAGGACGAGAAAGACTTTTGGAAGCCTTTGAAAAAGTTAATAGAAAATTTAATGAAGTTTATACAAAGCTATTTAATGGAGGTAGCGCAAAGTTAGAGTTGGTTGACTCTGATGATCCTCTTGATGCAGGTCTGGAAATGCTAGTAAGTCCTCCGGGAAAAAGACTTCAATCAATTACTTTGCTTTCGGGAGGAGAGCAAGCATTGACAGCATTATCTCTAATTTTTGCAGTATTTTTAACTAACCCATCTCCAATATGTGTTTTAGATGAAGTAGATGCTCCTCTTGATGATGCAAATGTTACTAGATTTTGCGGTCTCCTTAATGAACTAACAAAAATAACTTCTACAAGATTTATAATAGTTACTCACCACGCTTTAACAATGTCAAAAATGGACCGCCTTTACGGCGTTACCATGCCTGAAAAAGGCATAAGTCAGCTTGTAGCTGTTGATCTCCAAAAAGCTGAGTCTATGGTAGCTTAATCTAATGCAAGAAGACAAATTTAAAACTCGCCTTAAAATTGCAAAAAATAAGGCAAAATCAAAATATACACAAAAAAACGTTAAATCTAACTCTGGAATGGGTGTTGCTTTTAAAATGAGTACTGAATTGGTCGCATCAGTTGTAGTTGGGACAATTATTGGGTTTATTTTAGACAATTGGTTTGGTACTAAGCCCTGGTTAATTTTAATTTTTTTTTTTGTAGGTGTAATAGCAGGCATAATGAATGTAATTAGATCAGCAAAAAAAATGCAAAAATAGTAATAGTAAATGGCAGCAAATCCAATGTACCAATTCAAAGTTTATCGAATTGGTCCTGAAATAAAATTAGGCGAAGTAGATATTTCATTTACAAATGCAAGTTTGTTTATGGTTATTAGTTCTTTAGCTATCCTAATTATTTTTAATTTAGGTGCTAAAAAAAAATCATTGATACCAGACAAGATACAACTATTAGCAGAACTCAGTTATTCATTTGTATCAAAAATGATAAGTGATACAGCAGGATCTAAAGCTAAACCTTATTTTTCTTTTATATTTTCACTCTTCATGTTTGTATTATTTTGCAACATGTTTGGGATGATACCTTACTCTTTTACCGTAACAAGCCATATCATTGTTACATTTGTTTTAGCGGCATTTATTTTCGTTGGAGTTACAATAATTGGTTTTACCAAACATGGATTGGGATACTTAAAACTTTTTGTTCCAAGTGGTGTTCCAATGGTTTTGCTTCCCTTGATTGTGGTAATTGAAATTATTTCTTATTTAAGCAGACCAATAAGTTTATCAGTACGTTTATTTGCCAATATGATGGCGGGCCATACAATGATGAAGGTATTTGGAGGTTTTGTTATAAGTCTTGGAATAGTTGGTGGATGGCTTCCACTAAGTTTTTCTGTTGCATTAACGGGTTTGGAGATACTAGTTGCTTTTCTTCAAGCATATGTTTTTGCAATTTTAACATGCATCTATTTAAATGATGCATTAAATTTACACCATTAATTAACAAAAGGAGGAAATAATGGAATTAGAAGCAGCAAAAATGATAGGAGCAGGTCTTGCAGCTATAGCTTTAGCGGGAGCTGGTGTTGGAATAGGAATTATCTTTGGTAATTATCTTTCGGGCGCAATGAGAAATCCTTCTGCAGCACAAAAACAATTCCCTAATTTGCTATTAGGATTTGCTTTAGCAGAGGCAACTGGATTATTTGGTCTAGTAGTTGCATTGATTATACTATTTGCTTTTTAGTTAATGTTGAAAAAAATAATTTTTCAAACATTTAGTTTAAGCTTTTTGGTTTTAAGTTCAGCAAACAGTGCTGAAAGTGGTGGTATGCCTCAGTTAAACCCTGAATTTTGGTTTTCACAAATAGTTTGGTTAGTTCTAACTTTTGGTATTTTATATATAATTTTATCGAAACTAGTTTTACCTAAGATTAGTGATAATTTGGAAACTAGAAAGTCACAAATTTTAGAGAATATAGAAACTGCAGAAAAACAAAGAGAAGAAAGCGAAGATAAAGTAAAACAATTTGAAAAAATTATTTTATCAAGCAAAGTTGAAGCCAAAAATATCTTTAACGAAGCAAGAAAAAAAGTATTGAACGATATTAATAAAAAAAGAATTGCATTAGAGAAAGATATCGATGAAGAGATTGCCACAACTGAAAAGGAAATTAGTAAACTTAAAAACGGATCAGAAGTTAAAATAAGAAAAATTGCCATTGAAACTTCTTCAGAATTAATAAAACAATTAATTGGTGAGGAAGTAAACAATAGCAGCATATCGGCAATAGTTGAAGATCGATCTAGAAAAAATAAGGAAAAACAAGATGGAATTTGATGCAACATTTTGGGTAGCTGTATCTTTTGTTATTTTTTTTGGAGTATTGATTTATTTTAAAATTCCACAAAATATAAATAACTTGCTAAGCAAAATGATCTTGGACATAAAAAATGAGATTAATGAAAGTGAAAAATTAAGAATAGAATCAAAAAAAATTTTAGATAACGCTCAAAATAAATTGGACACAGCTAATTCGGAGAAGAAAAAAATATTAAATCAAGCGAAAAATGAATCTGAAAAATTAATAATTGAAATGAATGATAGGTTTCATAAGTCCGCCGAAATTAAGAAAAGTCTAGCTCAAACAAAAATTAACCAAATGAAAGAATCCGCTATTAAAGAAATAAAAGACACTTCAATTAGAATAGCGGTGGACTCTGTAAAAAAAATAATTGCCACTTCGGTTGATAAAAACAAATTGGATAACATATTTGAAAAAAACCTTGAAGAAACGAAATCTCAACTAAAAAAAATTAATTCTTAAGATAATAAAGATAATTTCGTTACTTTTCTAAAAAATAATATAAAATTATCCGTAATGAATTCGGTAGTTATAGGTTCTGGTTTTGGTGGAATGGCAGCAGCTCTAAGATTAAAAGCTAAAAATCATAAGGTAACTCTTATCGAAAAGCATAAAGACCTAGGGGGCAGAGCTAGAGTTTTTAAAAAAAATGGATTTACCTTTGATGCTGGACCCACTGTCATTACCGCGCCACATCTTATCAACGAATTATTTCAACTATTTAATAAAAATCCTAAAAATTATATAGAAATAAAAGCACTAAACACCTGGTATAGATTTATTTTTGAAGATGGATTGGAGTTTAATTACTCTGGAAACGAACAAGAAATGAAAGATCAAATAAAAAAAATAAATGAAGATGATGTTGTAGGTTATGAAAATTTAATAAATTTTACTAAAAAAATATTTAATAAAGGTTTTACAGAACTTTCGGAAGTTCCATTTAATAAACCTTTTTTTATGATGAAACAAATACCAGCCTTATTAAATTTAAAAAGTTATAAGTCTGTTTACTCGCTTGTAGCTACTTTTATTGAAAATGAAAAATTAAGAAAGTTGCTAAGCATGCATCCATTGTTAGTTGGAGGAAATCCTTTTACCACAACCTCAATATACGGTTTAATTTTATACTTAGAAAAAAAATGGGGTGTCCATTATTCAATGGGTGGTACGGGACAAATTATTAACGGTATGGAAAAATTAATGGTAGAAGAAAATATTAATATTATAAAAGGACAAGAGGTTACAAATATAATTTCAATAAATAATAAAATAACTGGTGTTAAGTTAGAAAATAATAATGAAATAAGCGCTGACAATGTAATATGTAATGCAGATCCACCAGGAGTTTACTCAAAACTTGCCGAGGCCAAACAATTAAATGTGTTCTTTAATTGGAAAATGAAACGTATGGAATATTCAATGGGTCTGTTTGTATATTATTTTGGTACCAAAAAAATATACGAAGATGTAGAACATCACACTATTAAATTTGGTGATAAATATAAAGAACACCTAGAAGATATATTTGATAAAAAAAAATTAAATAACGATATCAGCTATTACCTGCATAGACCTACGGCTACTGATAAATCAATGGCGCCAGAAGGAAATGATTGTTTTTATGTACTTGTGCCTGTGCCTAATAATCAATCTGGCATAGATTGGTCAATAGAAGGTGAAAAGCTTAAAAACCTAGTAGTAGATAAAATGGAGAAAAGTTTACTACCAAATCTTAAAGATAATATTGTTGAAGATTTTTATTTAACTCCAGATTATTTTGAAAAAGAGTTGAACACAAAATACGGCTCTGGCTTTTCAATTCAACCAAAATTTTCTCAATCTGCTTACTTTAGATTTCATAACAAATCAGAAGTTTATGATGGTCTTTATTTTGTTGGAGCTGGAACACATCCTGGCGCAGGCATTCCTGGCGTGTTATCTTCCGCTAAAGTACTAGATAAAATATTATAATGTCTAATAACAACTACCTGTCAATATATGCAAAATCTTTTAATTGGGCTGGATTTTTTTTACCAAAAAAAACTTATTTAAAATGTTCCAACTTGTATGACTTTTGTAGAACCTTAGATAACATAGCTGATGAAATTGGTGAATTAGATGTTAAAAAAAAAAAATTTTTAGATTTTAAGCAAAGCTTTAATAATAAAAATTTTAATAACCCCTTAATTAAAGAAATGTGGGATTTAATTGACCGTTTTGAAATTTCTACAAAAATAATTAATGATTTATTTGATGGTGTTGAATCTGACTTAAAAGAAAAAGTACTATTAAATTCAAAAAAAGATTTGTTAATTTATTCTTATAGAGTGGCCGGAACTGTTGGTTTGATGATGGCAAAAATTTTAAATGTTCAAAGCAAAAATGCTCTAAAATCTGCAATTGATTTAGGGATAGCAATGCAACTAACAAATATTTCTAGGGATGTTGTGGAAGATGAAAGAAATAACAGATCTTATATATCTCATAATTTTGAATCAATAAAAGAAAATATAAAATTTTCTGATTTATTTTATGAAAGTTCATTTGCATCTATTAAAGAAATCCCATTCAGTTTTCGTTTCGCTATATTGGTTTCAAGAAGAGTGTATAGGCAAATCGGTAATAAAATCCTTAAACAAAAAAATATTGAAAATTATAATAATTCAGGAAAAATTTATGTAAATAATATTGGAAAAATAATTCAAACAGTTTTATCTTTATATGACCTAATAAGACTATCATTGATAAAACCTCAAGATCATCTTAGATATGAAGAACATCAAATAATAAATGAAGAAATTAACTTAAATGAAAGACTTTGATTATATAATTTTTGGCGGAGGTTGTGCTGGCCTATCTTTAGCTTATGAATTAGAAATTCATAAAAAGTTAGAAAATAAAACTTTAGCGATTATAGAACCAAGAAGTGAATACAAAAGAGACAAAACTTGGTCTTTTTGGAAAATCATACCTCACAATTTTGAAGATTGTGTAAAAAAAAGTTGGGAAAACTTTTCTATCAACATTCTTTCCCAAAGCAAGCATCTCGAATGCAATAGTTTTCCCTATCAAACAATAGATAGTGGTTTATTTTATGAAAAAATAAACAACAAGTTAAAAAAAAATAAAAAAATTAGTTTTTTTAAAAACATTAACGATATAAATGTAAATAGTTCTATTATTTTCAATAGTGTTCCTGAACTTAATGATGATAAAAATAAGCTTTGGCAACATTTTTGTGGTGTGGAAATTGAAACCAAAAATAACTTTTTTGACGAAAGTATTTTTAATTTAATGGATTTCGATTGTGATCAAAGAGATAGTGTCCACTTTTTTTATACACTTCCTTTCGAAAAAAATAAGGCTTTAGTTGAGACCACTTGGTTATCTAAAATAAATAATGAATCAATAAAAGATTATGATATTCAAATTAAAAATTACATTGAAAATCAATTAAATATAAAAAATTATAAGATAAAATATAAAGAACAAGGGGCTATACCTTTATTTTATCCATCAAATATTAAAGAGAAAAATAAAATAAATATTGGTACAGCTGGTGGTATGACAAGATTAAGTACTGGTTATACATTTCTAAATATACAAGAACACAGTAAATATATAAGAGAAAATATCGATAATATTGCTAATACAAAAACATTTGAGATAAATAAAAAATATAAATTTTTGGATAAAATATTTTTAAGTGTTTTAAAAAAAAATCCTGAAAAAATGCCCAATATATTTTTTAAAATGTTTGATGGTTCAGCAAACACTGTTATAAAATTTCTATCTAACAAAAGTAATATTATTGAAGATTTTTCAATTATATTAAAGATGCCAAAGTGGATTTTTATAAAAGCACTATTTAAGAAATAGAATGACAAAAATAAACTATTACCATTCTTTAATTTTTTTTAACTTATGCATATTAATATCTGGTATTGAATATTTAAGAACTAACAGTTTACTAATAGTTTCTTTATTTTTAATCTTAACAATTGGTATATCGCATGGAGCTCTAGATCATATAAAGGGTAAAAAATTGATAAAAATTTTAGGATTTAAATCATCATTTTCTTTTTATTTTGGATATTTGCTAATTGGATTAATAACAATTTTTTTCTGGTTTTTATTTCCTAAATTTTTATTATGTTTATTTTTAATCATTTCCTCTTTTCATTTTGGTAAAGAAGATTCGGAATTTATAAATAAAAATAAAAATCTTGAATTAATTTATTTTTTAAAAGGTTCTCTAGTAATAGTGTCACCTTTATTATTTCATAAACATGAAACTTTATTAATTTTTCAATCTTTAAATTTTGAAATATCTAAAAATTTTTTAATAAATAATGAGATTTTATATTTATTTATCTTTTTAAGTTTTGTTTCAAACTTATTTTTATCTTTAAAAAAAAGTTTCGATGCCAAATCTCTTTTATTAATGGATTTTTTATCAGTTCTAATAATAAATTATTTTTTCAATCCTATTCTTGCTTTTACTATTTATTTCTGCTTCTTACATTCGGTTAGACATTCAATTTCATTAATCCAAAAAATAAATAATAATATAAAGAAAGGTTTTCCAATTTTTTTAAGAAAAGCATTACCTCTTACAATTGTTACAATTATTGCCTATTTTTTTGCTTTATATTTTTTAAATAATTACAATGAATTAAATGACTCAATTTATAAAGTTATTTTTATTGGATTGGCGTCTTTAACCTTTCCGCATATATTGCTCGAATATTTATTAGAAAAAAATGGAAAATAAAAATTTGAAAATTTTGTTAGCTGCTCCAAGAGGATTTTGTGCGGGAGTTGACAGAGCAATTGAAATTGTAAAAAAAAGCTTGGATAAATATGGGGCTCCTGTTTATATCAGGCATGAAATTGTTCATAATAAACACGTGGTTGATAGTTTAAAAAAAATTGGTGCAATTTTTGTGGAAGAGTTAGAAGAAATAGAAGATAAAACTAGACCAGTTATTTTTTCCGCTCATGGAGTTCCTAAATCAGTTCCAAAAGAAGCTTTAAATTTAAACATGACTTATATTGATGCTACATGTCCACTGGTTTCCAAAGTTCATAGGGAAGCTGAAAATTTATCAAAAAAAGGTATTAAAGTTTTGCTAATTGGGCACAAAAACCATCCGGAAGTAATTGGAACAATGGGACAATTACCAAAAGAAAGTATTGATCTAATTGAAAATCTCGAAGATGCTAAAAATTATTCAAATAAGAATAATAAAAATTTAGCCTATATAACTCAAACAACTTTATCGGTAGATGATACCAGAGACATTATAAATGTTTTAAAATCAAAATTTCCAAATATTTATGAGCCCAAAAAAGACGACATTTGTTATGCGACTACGAATAGACAGGCTGCAGTAAAAAAAATTGCAATGAATTGTCAAATGTTTTTTGTACTTGGAAGTAGAAACTCCTCAAACTCAGTCCGTTTGGTTGAGGTAGCAAAAAAAAATGGATGTTCAAAATCTGAGCTCATTCACTCTGAAAGCGCAATTCCTTTTGACGAAATTGCTAATTGTAAGACCATAGGCATCTCATCAGGAGCTTCTGCCCCAGAAGTATTGGTTGAAAAATTTATAAATAAATTAAAAAAAGAATTTACTGTAGAAATAGAAGAAGTAGAAATAGTAAAAGAAGATATAACTTTTAAAATTCCAGGAAAATTAAATTAATGGCCGTTTTTACAAAAATAAACACTAATGATATTTCTTATATTGAAGATCAATTTAATTTAGGAAAAATAAAAAAATTTAAAGGTATTAAAAAAGGTATTGAAAATACTAACTATTTAATTCGAACTAAAAATACTAAATATATTTTAACAATTTTTGAAAAAAGAATTCATGGAGGTTGTAAATATAATGACCTCACTTTTTTTATGAAACTAATGTTAAAACTTTCAAAATTAAAAATTAAGTGTCCAAACCCAATTAGAAATAAAAAAGGGAGTTATATCTTTAAATTGAAAAATAAAAATGCATGTATTGTTTCATTTTTGGAAGGAAAAGATAAAAAGCAATTAAACATCAATGATTGTTATAAGGTAGGTAAAAATATTGCAAAACTTCATATTGTGTCAAAAAAAATAAAATTATTTAGAAAAAACTCTG
Source organism: uncultured Pelagibacteraceae bacterium (assembly GCA_902550805.1). GTDB lineage: Bacteria > Pseudomonadota > Alphaproteobacteria > Pelagibacterales > Pelagibacteraceae > Pelagibacter. The sequence continues at coordinate 36,747 of CACDAL010000002.1, read as the reverse complement.
TAGGTATAAATTCCTGGAAACCATTGCTTAATAAAATTGATAGTAAAATTAATAAGCTATCTAAGAATTTAGTTGGTAATATGGGGAATGAACTAAAATATATTAATAAAAAATGGCCCAACAAACTTCCATTAGGAATAATCCACAGCGATTTATTTATTGATAATATATTTTTTTATAAAAAACGTTTTTATGGCTTTATAGATTTCTATTTCTCTTCTACTGATTTTTTAGCCTATGAACTGGCAACTTGTATAAATGCACTTTGTTTTAAAAAAAAAAAAAGTTCATTTGTTTTAGATAAAGAAAAATCATCAAAACTTTTAAAGGGATATCAATCTCTAAGAAAATTAACACTTGCAGAAAAAAATAGTTTTAATGTTTTATGCAGAGGTTCAGCATTAAGATATTTGCTCACTAGATCTTTTGATTATTTGAACACACCTAAAAGCGCTATAATAAAAATAAAAGATCCAAGAGAATATATTCAAAAATTAACTTTTCACAGTAATCTATATTCTTTTAAGGACTATATAAAATAATGATTAAAATTTATACTGATGGATCTTGCTTAAAAAATCCAGGCAATGGTGGGTGGGCAGCAATAATTATCAATGATGGAAAAAAAACTAAAATTAAAGGAAGTAAAAAAAATACCACCAACAATCAGATGGAATTACTTGCTCCAATAAAAGCATTAAAGAAAATCCCGAAAGGAAGCAAAATTCAAATCTTTACAGACTCTAAATATGTAAAGTCAGGAATAACAGAGTGGATCCATAATTGGAAAAAAAATGGATGGAAAACCGCAAACAAACAACCAGTTAAAAACAAAGAACTTTGGACAGAATTAGATCTTTTAACTAATGAATTTGAAATAAGCTGGAATTGGGTAAAAGCGCACTCTACAGATAAGTTAAATAACGAAGTCGATTTAATAGCTAGAGAAGCGGCTAGTTAAACTTTGCTTTTAATAAAGTTTTTTACTTCTTCAACATTATTTTTCAATACTTGAAAATTCTCATCCTTATCAAGTACATATCGAAGTTCTTCAGGTAATTTTTCATTCTTATTTATCGCATTATTTGTAGCTTCTGGGAATTTACATGGATGTGCAGTTGATAAAACTACACAATCATTAATAGACAATTTATTTGCAGCACCTACTCCGACTGCAGTATGTGGATCCAATATCATATTATTTTCTTCGTAATTTTTTTTAATGATATCTAAAGTCTCTTGTTCATTACAACTTTCTGATAGAAAATCCTTTTGAATTATCTCTAAATTTGATTTATCAATTTGATAAGAATTTTGCTTAATTTTTTTCATTATATCTGCTGTTTTTACAGAGTCAGAATTGTTTATATAATAAATTAATCTTTCAAAGTTACTTGCTAGCTGAATATCCATGCTAGGCGATGATGTTTCTTTCACTTCTCTTGAAACATAATCTCCTTTTGAAATAGCCCTATGTAAAATATCATTTTCGTTCGTTGCAACAATTAATTTATCAATTGGTAGTCCCATTTTCTTTGCAAGATAACCTGCAAACACATCTCCAAAGTTTCCAGTTGGTACTGAAAATGAAACGGTTTCTTTATCTAATTTAAAATATGAGAAAAAATAATACACTGTTTGAGCAATAATTCTTGCCCAATTGATTGAATTCACACCTGACATATTTATAGATTTAGAAAATTCTAGATCAGAAAAAATTTGTTTTACAATATTTTGACAATCATCAAAATTTCCATTTATTGCAATATTGAAAACATTTTGCTCTTCAACGGTTGTCATTATTTTTCTTTGAACTGATGAAATTCTATTATTTGGATGCAAAACAAAAATATTTAAATTAGATTTTCCTTTAATTGCATCTATGGCTGCCGCGCCTGTATCTCCAGAAGTTGCAACAACTATATTTATTTTCTTATCATTCTTACTTAAATAATATTCATACAAGTTACCAATGAATTGCATTGCCACATCTTTAAAAGCTAATGTTGGTCCATGAAATAATTCTAATAATTTTAATTCTCCAACACTTGAGATTTTAACAACTTCTTTTTCTCTAAATGTTGAATAAGATTTTTTAATTAAAAACGAAAGTTCTTCTTTTGAGATAAAATCTGATGAAAATAAATTTATTATTTCGGCAGATAATTCATTATAATTTAAATTTTTGAGTTCTAACAATTCATCGGTGCTATATTTTTTCAAAGATATTGGAACATAAAGACCTCCATCGTCTGCCAATCCTTTAATAAATACTCTCTCAAAATTATATTCTTTTGTGTTATCTCTTGTGCTTACATATTTCATATTTTTCTATTATCCTTTTTTACTATCTAAAAAAGTATAAGAAATACTCATATTTTTAGTATCATTAACCTTTGAATCACTTATCATTTTTGGATCAATATAAAAAGTAATTGAGTATGTTGATTTTTCACCAGGTAGCAAAGTTTGTTTTTTATAACAAAAACAGTCAATTTCAACAAAATATTTTTTTAGTAGTTTTGGGTTAATAATATAAATAGCTTTTCCAGACGATTTGCTAGAACCATAATTCTCTACATTAAAATCAATTTTATATAATTGACCAATTTTGACTTCCATAGAATTATTTATTGTAGAAAAATTCCAAGATAGATTTTTTTCTACTTTGGTGTCTAAGTTTAATGTAATAATTTTTTGATTATTATCGATTGTTGTTTTTTCAAATATTAAGGCTGCAAGCACAGAAATTATTATTAATAATAAAAAAAGACCAGCTAAATATATTTTAGAAAATTCTTTTTTCTTAAGCATCTTTAATAACTAAAACTATATTATAAAAGATGATTAATAAATTTTTATTTAACTATTTGATCTACTAGAAACAAAACAAATAGCAAAAATAAATAGAAAATTGAGTAAGAAAATACTTTTTTTGCCTTTTTTAATTCAAATTTATTTTTTTTAAATTTGTAAAGATCATAACAAATATAATTATAGTAAAGAGTAAGAGATAAAGAGATAAATATATATAGGTTTCCGCTAAAACCTATTACATATGGAATAATAACTATTGGCAACATAAACAAAGAATAAACTAAAATCTTTTTCTTTGTCTCCTCTACCCCATTTGTAATAGGCAACATTGGTATATTTGCCTTTGCATAGTCTTTGGCTTTATAGAGGCTTAATGCCCAAAAATGAGATGGCGTCCAATAAAATATAATTAAAAAAAATGTAATAGGTTCTAAACCTAAAGAATTTGTTGCAATGGTCCATCCTATAACAGGAGGTAGTGCTCCAGATGCTCCTCCAATAACAATATTTTGAGGAGTCTTTCTTTTTAGCCAAATAGTATAAACGAAAACATAAAATGCAATTGTTATAAATAATAACATCGCAGATAAAAAATTTGAAAAATAATAAAGTCCAATAATTGAAACTATCGATAAAACTATTCCAAACACTAAGGCATGATCTTTGTTAATTTTTCCTGTCGGAATTGGTCTAAGACATGTTCTTGTCATTAACTTATCAAGATCTGCTTCATACCACATGTTTAATGCTCCAGCCGCTCCAGCCCCAAGCGTCACGAAGAAAATACAAATCAATGAATCAAATAAAGGAACTTGATTTGGTGAAGTTAATAATCCAACTGTACAAGTGAAAATTACCAAAGACATTACTCTTGGCTTCATCAATTGTAATAAAGATTTTAAATAAGACGAAAATTTAAAAGAAACAGTTTTTTTTTTAATTACGTTGGTTGTCACTTTTATTCAACATTAAGTGATACAAAAATTACTATTAAAATTAGACCAATTATTAAAATATGATTTCCTAGATCAAACATTCCAACTTTATCATTTTTTTTATCTATTAATTTTCTATGGAAAGGAAGTTGATCATAAGGATTAATAGAAATCTTTTCAGATTTTTCTTTTTCGTTTTCAACTTTAAGTGAAAAACCAAACCAAGTTATATAAATAAAAAACAAGAAAAATAATAAAAAACTAGCTAATATAGTATATCCATCCATAAAATATTATCCTCCTACAACAAAATAAAAAAGTCTAGTAAATACAGTATATTCAAACTCTGCAACCATAAGAAATATAAAACATCCAATTGCGGTCATTGGCCATAAAAGAACATTAACTAATGCATAACGTTCCCAAAATAAATGCATAAAGAAAGCCATGATCAGACCTGCTTTTAAAAACATAAATAATAAAATCAAAGACCATCTAAGTAATCCTTGAAATTGGTACCAATCCACCATGTATGAAAAAAAACTTAAAACAAATAATAAGCCCCAAATCCAAAGATATATTCCTATCTTATGCGTTGTTGTTTGTTCTTGTTTTTTTATTTCGCTCATAATTTAATTTACCATAAATAAAAAAATGCAAAAATAAATACCCATACTAAATCTACAAAGTGCCAATACAATCCTAAAATTTCAATTTCAACATAATCACCTTTTATTGATGTAAACCAACCTCTTTTTCCTTCATCATAATGGCCTTTGAAAGTTTTATAGGCATATATAAATAAGAAAATTACACCTATTGAAACATGGGTGCCGTGAAAACCAGTAATCATAAAGAAAAATGAACCAAATTGTGGTGCTCCAAAAGGATTTTCCCAAGGTCTTACTCCTTCATGAATTAATTTTGACCATTCAAAAGCTTGCATTCCAACGAATGTAAGTCCACCTATAGCAGTGGCTAATATCAACCATCCACACATCTTTTTATTTTTTTCATAACCGTACTTAACTGCAAGAGCCATTGTTCCGCTACTTGTAATCAATACAAAAGTCATAATAGCAATAAGTAATAAAGGAACATCAACGCCAAAAACATGTAATCCAAAAACTTCGCTTGGATTTGGCCAATCAATTAAAGTAGATCCTCTACCCTTCATGTAAGAAATTAGAAAACAACTAAATATAAATGTATCACTTAATAAAAAAATCCACATCATTGCTTTTCCCCAATGCACACCTTTAAACATTGTTTGATCGGAACCAGTATCCTGAGCCATTCCTTTAAAGCCTGGTTTAAATTCGTATCCTTCTATTTTTGGATCAGACATATATTGTTTATGTTTTTTCTACCTCAGTGTTAGCTACGTCACTTGGCGGTGTAGTTTGAGTTATAAAATCCTCTTTTGCTCCAGGAACACTATAATCATATGCCCATCTATGCACTACCGGAAGTCTTTCACCCCAGTTACCATGTTCAGGTGGTACTGAAGGTGTAAGCCATTCCAATGAACAAGCTTTCCAAGGATTATGTCCTGATGGTTTTCCTATTTTTAAAGCTCTTATAATATTATAAATTAAAATAAATTGTGCTGCTCCAACTATAAATGCTGCCATACTTATAAATTCATTCATTCCGACAGCTGAAGTCATGTAAGGACTGTCGTACATCTCAAAATATCTTCTTGGGACTCCAATAAAACCTAAATAGTGCATTGGGAAATAAATTGAATAAGCTCCTAAAAAGGTAAGCCAGAAATGCCATTTACCTAATTTTTCATCCAAAAATCTTCCAGCAACTAAAGGAAACCAGTGATAAACAGCTCCCATAATTACCATAAGTGGTGCTATACCCATTACCATATGGAAATGTGCAATTACAAAATAAGTGTCGGATAATGGAACATCTACAGTAACATTGCCTAAAAAAATTCCTGTAATACCTCCGTTAACAAATGTAACAATAAAACCCAAACACCATAACATAACAGTATTTAGTCGAATGTTTCCTCTCCAAAGAGTTAAAATCCAATTGTAAACTTTCATTGCTGTAGGAACAGCTATTATAAGTGTTGTGGTTGCAAAAAAGAAACCAAACCATGGGTTCATTCCGCTAACATACATATGGTGTGCCCATACAAAAAAGCTTAGCGCACCAATTCCAACAATAGCCCAAACCATCATTCTATAACCAAATATGTTTTTTCTAGCGTGTACTGAAATTAAATCTGAAATTATTCCAAATGCAGGTAATGCAACGATATAAACTTCTGGGTGTCCAAAAAACCAAAATAAATGTTGAAAAAGTATAGGGCTTCCTCCGCCATATTCTAAAACTTCTCCGGCTTTTAATATTGTTGGCATGAAAAAACTTGTTCCAAGGATATTGTCTAAGCTCATCATTAGCGCACCTACCAAAAGTGCTGGAAAAGCTAACATTGCTAAAACAGTTGCTGTAAAAATACCCCAAACTGTTAGGGGCATTCTCATTAACGTCATTCCTCTGGTGCGAGCTTGCAAAACAGTAATTAGATAATTTAGTCCACCCATAGTAAATCCAGCAACGAACAAAATTAATGAAATACACATTAACATTATCCCCATGCCTGATCCCGGAGTTCCTTCTAAAATCGCTTGAGGAGGATAAAGCGTCCAGCCTGATCCTGTTGGTCCACCTGGAACAAAAAAGCTTGCTAATAAAACTCCCACTGCAATAAAAAACATCCAAAAACTTACCATGTTAAGATAAGGAAAAACCATATCTCTTGCACCAACCATTAATGGAATCAAAAAATTGCCAAAACCTCCAAGAAAGAGTGCGGTTAAAAAGTAAACTACCATTATCATTCCATGCATGGTTACAAACTGATAATAGTGTTCTGCGGTCATAAAACTTGCAAGTTCCGGGAATCCTAATTGTAAACGCATTAACCAAGAAAGAATAAGACCAATTATTCCTGTGAATGTTGCTAGAAGAAAATACTGAACTCCAATAACTTTTGCATCCTGGCAAAAAACCCATTTAGTAATAAAGCTATGTCCATGATACAAATCCTGTTCTGGTATTTCTGCAGGTCTTACATAATCAATATCTGGAGATACTCCTGAACCACTTCCAGAAATAGTTTCTGAAGATTGTGCTTGTATTGTTTTGTTATCGTTATAGTCTTCTGACATTTTTTTCCTTTATTATTAACATTTAATTTATTTTTTTGCTAATTTTGTTTCACCAGTTTCTAATAATTTTTGTTTTGCCATTAAGTCAGAAAATGTTTCTTGTTCTTGAAGCCAATTTTCATAATCTTGATTATCTTGCACCACAACTCCACCTCTCATAGCATAATGACCTACGCCACAATACTCGGCACATAAAACTTCGTACTCACCTGTTTTATTAGGTTCAAACCAATAATAAGTTACAATCCCAGGAACCGCATCCATTTTAGCTCTAAATTGAGGAACATACCAGTTATGAAGAACATCAACTGATCTCAATAAAATTTTAACTGGTCTATTATTTTCCAAATTTATTACATCGGTTTGCACCATCACATCATCTTTTCCATAAGGATCATCTAAATTAATTCCAAAAGGATTATTGTCATTTATATTCGTAACTTGAGTTGTTCCTAATTTTCCGTCTTCTCCTGGCAATCTATATTGCCATCCCCACTGCCAGGCCATTACATCAATCTCAATTGCATTTTTTGGAACGCTAATAAACTGATTCCAAATTATAAGTCCTGGTGCTAAAAGTGCTGCCACACCTAATGTTGTTGTCCATGTAAGTATTCTTTCTAATTTTTTATCTTCAGGTTTGTACTCGGCTTTACGATCTTCTTTATAAGAAAATTTAAAAACGCAATAAACCATAAAAAGGCAAACTGCTACAAATACACCTCCGCCAACCCAAAAAGTTAGAGTGATAGTGTCGTCCATGCCTCCCCAATTTGAAGCAACATCAGTCCAATACCATGGTGTGAAAATATGAAATAACACCGATCCAAGAATAACTAAAAAAAATATAATACCCGCGTGCATAGCTGTTTATATAGAATAATAACTGCATAAATACCTATGACAAAATGTCATAAAACCATCTTAAATTAACTAGTATAATCAAGGATAATATGTTCGGTAAATTGGGAATCTTAGTTTCAATACTCGTTTTAGTTTTACTTTTTTATATTGTCATATCTTTAGGGGCTGGCGCCTTTTCAAAAAACAAACTTAAACCAGAAACAAAAAAATATTTAAAATCTGTAAATATACTTTTAATAATAATTGCTGCGGTTGGCACTATTTTAGTTTTATTTTTGTAGTAAGATTATGCTATCAAAGATTTGCACCATGCAATTACTGAATCATTATAAATAAACATAATTCCAAAGAAAACTATCCAAACAATAAACAAAAATAACCAGTACAATGATAAAGCGTTTATATTTTTTTCTTCATTTGCATAATCTTTTTCATTTAAATTAAATATTCTTGAGCTAACCTTTCCCCAAAAAAATAGACCTCCAAGAAGATGTATACCGTGTAATGTGGTAAAGATATAAAAAGATGAAAAGTAAGTATTTGTATCTACAAAGTTACCACTTTTCATAAGTTGATACCATAATATCAATTGTAAGAATAAAAATAGGTAGCTTAAGCCACCTACATAAATTAAATTTTTTTTAATATTGTTTGTTAAATTTTTTTTTAGATCACTGCTTATTTTATTAAAAAAAAAAGTAACAAAAATTAAAACTAAAGTATTAATCCATAATAAATAAGTTTTTAAAATAAATGTTGTGTCTTGTTCGGGTGGAAGAGAATAAAGATATCCTGTAAATATCAAACTAAATATAGCTGTACTGACACCAAAAATTATAATTACTGCGGACATTTGATTTGAAAGATTAAACGTTCTTCCGGGATGAGTGTTATCAATAGCAACTTGATTTTTTTCCCAAGGTTTTTGGGCTAGTGTGCCAAATAGTTTCTTTATAAGAGACATAATGTTTATATAGTCACTATAAACAATTTTACAATAATGAAATTAAAAACTTCAATTAGTATAATAGGCGGATGTCTTATAATTTTTTTATTTATTATGCTTCCAGTTTTTTTATCAATGGAGAAAAAAAAAAATGAGGTTATTTCTTCATTTAAAGGTTCCAATTTTTCCCTAAAAGATATGAACAATAATACGATTACACAAGAATCTTTTAATGGGCCTTTAACAGCTATTTTTTTTGGATTTACAAACTGTCCCGACGTTTGTCCAATGACTTTAAATAAAATGGATATCGTTTTAGATAAATTAAAAAACAAGAAAAAAAATTTAAAAGTTTTTTTTATTAGCGTTGATCCAGAAAGAGATACTCCAAAAGTTGTAAAAAATTATTTAAGTAATTTTGATAACAATTTTATTGGAATTACTGGAAAACCAGAAAAAATATTTTTGCTTTATCAGTCATGGGGAATTTTGAGTAAAAAAATATTTTCAGAAAATGGTGAATACAATATAGACCATAGTTCTCCCGTTATACTTTTAAAAGATGGGAAATATGTTGCAACCATATCTCATCTTAATGATATTAAAAGTTCCATAAAGATAATTAAAAAATATTTATAAATTAATAATATAATTTATTATTGAAATTACTGAGATTGTTGCTGTTTCTGCTCTTAATATATTTTCATTAATTTTAATTGGTTTAACGCCTTCAAAATTTAAAATTTGTTTTCTTTCATTTTCAGAAAAATCACCTTCTGGTCCAATAATTGCGCATATTGGTTTATTAGCTTTTTTGTTAATTTCTAAATTTGTTTTCGAAGTATTTAAATCAGTAAACACTAAATCTATTTTTTTTGAATTTTTGTTTAAAAAGTTTTTTAAATTTTGAGGTTTTTCTAATATAGGAACATTAATTCGATTAGATTGTTCAGTTGCTTCAATAATTATTTTTTCTAATCTTTCTTTATTTATTTTTCTAACAATTGTTCTATCAAATATAATTGGAATAAATTTGGTTACGCCTAGTTCTGTAGCTTTTTGAATCATAAAATTAAAATAATTCGGTTTAATAGGAGAAAAAGCTAACCAAATGTCTTTTGTATTCTCTTTTTGTCTAAGTTTTTCTGTTACAATAAATTCTACTATACCTTTTGATATTTGGTGAATTTTTGCTGACCATTCTCCATTATTATTAAATAGCGAAAAACCTTCGTCAATTTTAATTCTCATTACTTTTGTAAGATAATGAGATTGTGACTTATCAAGCTTAGATTCTAAATTAAGTGATAAACTTTCTGGAAAAAATAATCTAATATTACTCATATTTTACAAATTAATTTATGAAAAATGTTAAAGCAATAATTTTCGATGCTTATGGCACATTATTTGACGTCAACTCTGCGGCTGAGAAATGTAAAGATAAAATCGGCGATAAGTGGGAAAGTTTTGCAAATTATTGGAGAACTACACAGCTAGAATATACTTGGCTTAGAAGTTTAATGGGTAGGCACAAAGATTTTTGGGAAGTTACCGAGGATAGTTTAGAAAAATCAATGAAAACTTTTAAAATTGATAGTTCAATGAAAGGTGAACTCTTAGATTTGTACAAAGTTTTATCTACATACCCAGAGGTAAAAGAGGTTTTAAATAAACTTAAAGAAACAAATTATAAACTTGCAATCCTTTCAAATGGTACACCTTCCCTACTTAATGAATTGGTTAAAAGTAATAACTTGGAAAATATTTTTGATAACGTTTTTTCAATTGAAGAGGTTGGAATTTATAAACCAAGCTCAAAGGTTTATGATATACCAATTAAAAAATTTCAAATTCAAAAAGGTGAAGTTGTATTTTTAAGTTCAAATACATGGGATGTTTCGGGTGGAGGAAATTATGGATATAATTCAATATGGGTGAATAGAAATAATAATATTTTTGATAGTCTTGATTATATTCCACAAAACCAAGTTAAGAATCTCGGGGAGTTACTTGATTTAATTTAAAAAATTATTAAATCATCAATCATGAAAAGTATTGAAGTAGCCAAAATTATTGATCCGATTCCAGCCTCAGATGGTGCTGGAGTAAAATTAAAGAGAAGTATTGGTTTTGAGCCTAATTATTTTGATCCTTTTTTAATGTTAGATGAATTTGGTTCTGAAAATAAAGATGATTATATTGGAGGCTTTCCTCCTCACCCTCATAGAGGAATTGAAACAGTCACATATATGCTTCAAGGAGAATTTGAGCATGAAGATAGTACTGGCGGAAAAGGAAGAATGACTTCTGGAGATGTGCAATGGATGAAAACTGGAAGTGGAATTATTCATTCTGAAATGCCAGCAATGTCGGAAGGTAGACTTCATGGATTTCAATTATGGGTGAATATGCCAGCAAAATTAAAAATGAGTAAGCCTGAATATATCTATATAGATTCAGATAAAATGCAGATACATAAAGATAATGATAAACAAGTAAAGGTTATTGCTGGTAAATTTGAAAATGCCGAAAGTCCAATAAAAAAACACAATGTCGAGCCTATATATTTTGATGTAGAAATTGAAAAAAATAAAGAATTTAACTTTCGACTTCCTTTAACTCATAATTCATTTATTTATCTAATAAATGGTGAAGTCAAAATAGGAGAGCAAAAGCATGACAAAGCTAAAGACTCTAAACTAGTTTTATTAGCAAACGGAGAAAAATTAAGAGTTTTGGCTAATTCAAAAGCAAAATTTCTTTTAATTTCTGGCAAACCAATTGGCGAGGAAATAGCTAGAGGCGGGCCATTTGTAATGAATACCAAATCAGAAATCTTGCAAGCTGTCCAAGATTATCATAATGGTACATTTGTAAAAAATGAAAGCAATAAAAATTGATAAAACAGGTAGTCCAGAAGTTTTAAAAGTTGAAGAAATTACTTTAGGTAAGCCTGGTAATGACGAAGTTTTAATAGAGCATGTTGCTATAGGATTAAATTATATAGATACCTACCATAGATCTGGCTTGTACCCTTTACCATTACCAACGGGAATAGGATTAGAAGCTTCTGGGATCATTAAAGAAGTTGGACCTAATGTTTCAAATTTTTCAATAGGGGATAAAATTGCATATGCCGGTCAACCACTTGGGGCTTACTCAACTCATAGAATTTACTCAACTAAAAACTTGGTAAAAGTTCCAGAAAGCATAGACTTAAATGTTGTTGCAACTCTTATGACAAAAGGATTAACGGCTTTTTATTTATTATATAAAACTTATACTGTTAAAGCTGAGGAAACTATTTTATTTCATGCAGCCGCAGGAGGTGTGGGTCAAATATTCTGTCAGTGGGCAAAAAGTTTAAATGTAAAAGTTATAGGAACTGTAGGAAGCGACGAAAAAATAAATTTAGCAAAAAAAAATGGATGTGATGAAGTGATAAATTATTCAAAAGAAGATTTTGCAAAAAAATTAATGGAACTAACAAATGGCAAAGGTGTACCTGTAGTTTATGACGGCGTTGGAAAGACTACATTTGAAAAATCTTGTGAATGTTTACAAGTAAGAGGAACAATGGTTTCTTTTGGAAATGCTTCGGGCGCGCTTGATCCAATAAATGTAACAAAAGCATTACAACCAAAAGGTTTGTATTTTGTGAGACCTTCAATGCAACAATATTTAAGAAATAGAGACGAATTAAATGAAGCGGCAAATATGTTATTTGAACAAGTTATTTCAGGTAAAATAAAAGTAGAAATTTATAAAAAATATAAGTTAGATGATGTTGAAACAGCTCACAAAGATCTAGAAGGAAGAAAAATTACAGGACCGGCAATAATTACACCTTAATCCAAATCAATTTTCATATCAGATAGATGTAGCTTCAAAGTCTCTGTCGATAAATGTATATCTCTAATAAAAAATAATACTGAAATGATCATGGTTAAACAACATGATCCAAAAATAATTCTAGCCAAAAAAATAAGATCTAAATAAAGAGCAAAAACAGTTAACATATTAAACAAAAACCCAAAACTGGCACAAGCAAGTGTGTATTTTAACCACTTAACTCTTCCATTTAAATTTTTTAACTGCTTTTCCCATTCTTGAGGAATGTGTTTTTCCCATACATATTCATCATGTATTTTTCTGATTAAATTACTTAAAGTATGAAAACGGTTCCCATAAACACTCATCAAAAGTGGAATTGCTGGAAACATTAAGGCTGTTACTGTGTAATCTATATTCATACGAATCAATTTGATTATGAATCTAGCCTTTGTTATTTACAAGTAAATTATAATGGAAAATATCAAATTATTTATTCAGTTAACAAGGCTAAATAAACCAATTGGATTCATGTTGCTATTTTGGCCATGTATCTGGGGACTGACTATTGCTTATGACTTCAGCTCTAATTTTAATAATTTCTTTTTTTATGCAATTCTTTTTTTTCTAGGTTCTTTATTAATGAGATCTGCGGGATGTATTGTTAATGATATAACTGATAAAAATTTTGATAAAAAAGTTGAAAGAACAAAAAATAGACCCCTAGCATCAGAAAAAATATCTATCAAAATCGCCCTACTTTATGTAATAATTTTATGCACTTTAGCTTTTTTGGTATTAATAAATTTTAATCAATTTACAATTCTGATGGCTTTAATGTCTATGCCTTTCGCATTTACATATCCTTTAATGAAAAGATTTACATATTGGCCTCAACTATTTTTAGGAATTACTTTTAATTATGGGCTTATTTTAGCCTGGATTTCTATAAAAAATGATATCTCACTTATTCCAATTATATTTTATATTGGAGCCATATTTTGGACACTGGGTTACGACACAATATATGGATATCAAGATATTAAGGATGATGAAATTATAGGAGTTAAATCAACTTCGATAAAATTTAAAAATAACCCAAAAAAATTTATGTTTGTAAGTTATTTGCTTTTTATAATTTCATTAATTTTTGTAGGTTTTTTAATGAAATTTAAAATTTTTTATTACTTTTTTTTAATTACACCATCAATTTATTTACTTTTTTTTCAAATAAAAAAATTAAAAGTAAATGATCCACTTGATTGTTTAAAAAAATTTAAAAGCAACAACTTTTTAGGATTATTAATTTTTATAAATATTTTAATTGGAAAAATAATTTAGTATGACAAATTTAGAAATTTTAAAAAGATTATATAAAGATTATACAAAAAAATTTTTATATAAAATTATTCTTGCAGTTTTTTTTTCAATTTTAGTTGCCGGAAGTACTTCAGCAACCGCATGGCTTTTAGATCCTGCAATTGAAAAAATTTTTCTTAATAAAGATCAAACATTAATTTTTGTTATTCCCATTTTAATAATTATTGCATTTTCAACTAAAGGAATTTCACTTTATATGGCAAAAGTCCTTATGATTAATGTTGCTGAAGAAGTTAAAAAAAAAATTCAGATAGATATGCTTTTATCATTCATTAGCGCAGATACTGAACTTATTGAGAATAAACATTCTGGAAAATATATTTCTAATTTAAATTTTGATGTTAATCAAATAACTGGAATGTTGAGTAATTCTTTTTTAAATTTTTTTAAGGATGGTTTGACCTTAATCGGTTTGCTTACAGTAATGTTTCTTCAAAATTGGAAATTATCATTAATTGCAATAATTATGATTCCAATAGCTTCTATCACTGCAAAAAAATTAGGTAAAAGAATGGGCAAAGTAACTACCGAAGCCCAAGAAAGATCTGGGGATTTGAATAAATATTTAATTGATCTATTTAAAAATCATAAAATAATAAAGATATTCCAGAGAGAAGACTATGAAAGTTTAAGGTCTGAAAAATTCGTAAATGATCTCAAAGAAAAATCCATTAAAATTGCAACAGTTTTCATTAGAGCCACTCCTATAATGGAAATTTTAACTGGAATAATGATTGCAACTTTAATTTTTTATTCTGGAAAACTGATTATGAACGAACAGCTAAGTATTAATAACTTTTTCTCTTTCTTGGCTGCCATGATGCTTGCTTACCAACCAGTTAAATCGCTTGCAACTATCAATGTAGGTATTGGTCAAGGATTATCTGCTGGAAAAAGAATAATTCCAATTATTGATACTAAAAATAGAATAAACTCAAATGAAAATTTGAAAAAACTTGAAATAAAGGAAGGAACAATAATTTTTAGAAATGTAAACTTTAACTATTTTTCAAATGCAAACAATGAAGTTTTAAAAGATATAAATATCGATATTAGTGGAAATAAAATGACAGCTTTGGTCGGACATAGTGGATCGGGTAAATCGACTTTACTGAACTTAATTCCTAGAATTTATGACCCAATATCTGGAAAATTAATGATAGATGGGCAAAATATAAATGAAGTTAAACTATCATCACTCAGAAATGAAATTTCAATTGTAGATCAAAATACAACTTTATTTGATGACTCGGTATTCAATAATATTAAATATGCCAAACCCAATTCATCAAAAGACGAAATTTATAAGGCAGCTGAATTAGCCATGTGTTCAGATTTTATAAACAACTTAGAAAATAAATTCGAAACTATTATTGGTGAAAATGGCATTAAATTGTCAGGAGGGGAAAAACAAAGACTTTCGATCGCAAGAGCATTTTTAAAAAATAGTAAAATTATACTTTTAGATGAAGCTACTTCTTCACTAGACTCGAAAACTGAAGAAAAAATTCAAAAAGCTCTAGATCTTCTTATAAAAAATAAAACAACTTTAGTAATTGCCCATAGAATATCTACGATTTTGAACTCAGATAAAATATACGTCATGGATAAAGGTCAAGTTGTTGACTCTGGCAAACACGAAAAATTACTTATTGATTCAGAAATTTATAAAAATTTTTATAATAGACAAGTAAAAAATAGTTAATGTATATTTTGTATGAATTATTAGGTCTAATAATAATAATTTTTTCTCCTTTTATAATTCTTTTTAGAATTATAAAAGGAAAAGAAGACCCAAAAAGATTCAAAGAAAAATTTGGCATTTATTCTAATAAAAATCGAATCTCAAAACCTGTTTGGCTGCATGGTGCAAGCGTAGGAGAGATACTGAGCATAATTCCAGTTGTAAAAAAACTTGAACAAGATAAAAAAATAAAAAATATTTTAATCACCTCTTCGACAATAAGTTCCACTTTAATTCTATCAAAATATAAATTTAAAAAAACAATCCACTATTATTTTCCATTAGATATTAATTATTTTTCTAATAAATTTATTAATTATTGGAACCCTAAATTGGCAATATTTGTTGAATCTGAAATATGGCCCAATATGATAAAAAATTTACATTATAATAAAATTCCTATTATTCTTTTGAATGCCAGAATAACAAAAAAAAGTTACCTTAGATGGAAAAATTTTCCAAAATTTTCAAAAAATATTTTTAATAAAATTAATTTGGCTTTACCTCAAAATTTAGAAACTCTTAATTACCTAAAAAAACTTGGTGTAAAAAAAATAAAGACACCTGGAAATCTAAAATATTTTGGTGAAAAAAACTTAAAAAAAATTAATTTAAAATTTAAAAAAAAATTTTTAAATAAAAAAGTTTGGTGTGCTGGAAGTATACATCCAGGAGAAGAACTGGCTATTGGCAACGTTCATAAAAAAATTAAATTAAAAAATAAAAATATATTAACAATTGTTATACCAAGACATATAAACAAATCGGATAAAATAATTAATAATTTAAATAAGATCGGATTAAATATAGTAACACACTCATCTTTTAAAAAAATTAACAATAATACAGATATTTACCTTGTTGATACTTATGGAGAAGCTTCAAAGTTTTACGAATTGTCTTATGTAAGCTTTTTAGGTGGCTCTCTCATATCTCATGGTGGGCAAAATCCTCTAGAACCTGCCAGATTAGGCAATTATATTTTGCATGGTCCTAATATAGATAATTTTAAAGAAGTTTACAGAATGTTAGAAAAATTTAAAATTTCTTCAAAAATTAATAATGAATCTATGATGAAAAATATAGTATTAAAAAAAATAAATTATAAACAACCAAACTTAATTCGAAATAAATTATTTTCAGTCGGAAAAAGAATACTTAATAATAATTTATTAGAGATTAAAAAATTTATTTAAATGAAAATTTATAAACCAATATTTTGGAGTAAAAAAAATTTTTTATCAATTATATTATATCCATTAACTTTTATCACATTTACAATAAATTTAATTAAAAACTTATCAAATAAAAAAAAGTATAATTTAAAAACAATTTGCATAGGAAATATTTATCTAGGCGGTACTGGAAAAACTCCTCTATCAATAGAGGTAAATAAGATTTTAACTAAAAAATACAAAACTGTATTTATAAAAAAAAAATACAAAAATCAGATTGATGAAAAAATTCTTTTAGAATCTAACGGCAAATTGATATGTAATAATGATAGAGGTATTGCTTTAAAAATTGCAAAAAATCAGAAATATGAAATATGTATAATTGATGATGGGTTGCAAGAAAAAACAATAAAATATGATTTATCTATAGCTTGTTTTAATTCTACTAGTGGAATTGGAAATGGTTTTTTGTTACCAGCTGGACCTTTAAGAGAAAATATTTCAAATGTCAAAAAATATGATGCAATTTTTTTGAATGGAGAAAAAAAAAATAAAATACTTAAATCTTTGCTTTTAAAAAATAATAAAAATTTAAAAATCTTCGAAGGAAAATATGTGCCCACAAATTTAAAACAATTCAACAGAAATAATAATTTCATTATTTTTTCTGGAATAGGTAATCCAAACGAATTTGAAAGAACATTAAAAAAATATAGATTTAAAATAAAAAAAAAAATTATATTTCCTGATCATCACAAATTTTCTAAATATGAAATAGATAAAATTAAAAAAATAGCAAAAGTAAAAGATTTAAATATTATCACAACTGAGAAAGATTATTTAAGATTATCTAAAAAAAATAAAAAAAATATTAAATTTTTAAAAATTGAATTAAAAATAAAGGATAGAAAAAAATTTTCTAACTTTTTACAAGAAAAAATATGAAAAAATTAATTTATTTTATAGAATACATAATAATTTGTTTTTTATTCATTCTTTTTAAACTAATAGGATATAGAAATTCATCCAATTTAGGATTTATAATAGGAAAAATTTTAGGTCCAGTTTTTAGATCAAAATCCAAAATTATTGAAAACCTTGAAAAGGCTAATTTTTTTACAAATGGTAATGTAAAAATTGCAGAAAATGTATTTGGAAATTATGGAAGAATATTTGCTGAATACCCTCATTTAAAAGATTTTCGTAATAACAAACTGAACGATTATATTAAAATAGAAGGAATCGAGTACTTAGAAAAAATCAAAAAAGAAAATAAAAGAGCTGTTTTTATTTCAGGTCATTTTAATAATTTTGAATTGATGGCTATGCAAATCGAAAAGTCTGGCATTGATTTGGCAGCTATATACAGACCACTGAATAATATTTTTTTAAATAAGACAATGGAAAAAATAAGAACTAAATACATTTGCAAAAAACAAATTAAAAAAGGCAGATCTGGAACAAGAGAAATAATTGAAAATATAAAAAATGGTTCTTCAATAGCGCTGATGATTGATCAAAGAGTCAGGGAAGGCGCTAAAATAAATTTTTTTGGAAGTTTGGCTACTACCACAACTATTCCAGCTCAATTGATTACAAAGTATGAATGTGAACTCATTCCAATTTATATTGAAAGATATAATAATATTTATTTTAAAATGCATGTTTCAAAACCTATTGCGGTAAATAAAGAAAAATCTATTGAAGAAATTACATCATTTTTAAATACTGTTCTAGAAAAAATGATAACAAAAAATCCTGAACAATGGATTTGGACTCATGATAGATGGAAAAAATAATATTATTTTTTAATTAATTTTTCTTTTTTAATTGATGCTTCAGCATATGAAAAATAAGGTTCTTGTTCATCAACATTCCAATAATTTAAATTCTCTAATAGAATTTTTTTTCCTGAAACAGCACAAATTACATGATCTCCTTCTTCTATAATTTCAAAATTGTTTGGTAAAAATTTTAATTTAGCTAACTTGTTTTTCATTAATAGGATATATATTAAAATATATGAAAATTGCAATTTTAGGAAGTGGAGGGAGAGAGCACGCTTTAGCTTTAAAAATATCAAAATCTCCAAAATTAAATAAGCTATACTGTATTCCCGGAAATGCCGGAACTAGCAATATAGCTGAAAATGTAAATTTGGATATTAATAATTTTATTGAGTTAAATAAATTTGTTGATGGCCATAATATAGATCTATTAGTTGTTGGGCCAGAAAAACCTCTGGTTGATGGCATAGTTGATTTCTTTGAAAAAAAAAATATTAAAATATTCGGACCTAGAAAAAAATCAGCTAGATTAGAAGGATCGAAAATTTTCACAAAAAAAATTTGTGAAAAATATAAAATACCAACAGCAAAATTTGGGATTTTTGAAAAAAAAAATGAAGCTATTGAATTTTTATATAATTCTAAAATGCCAATTGTTATTAAAGCAGACGTTTTGGCTTCTGGTAAAGGAGTTTTTGTTTGTAATGATTTTGCAAGTGCAAAAAAATCTATAATTAAAATATTTGATGGTGAATTTGGTCGAGATCATAAAGTTCTAATAGAAGAATTTTTAGAAGGTGATGAAATGAGCTATTTCATAATATCTGACGGAGAAAATTTTAAAAGTTTCAATACGGCTCAAGATCACAAGAGAGTCGGGGAAGGCGATGTTGGAAAAAATACTGGTGGTATGGGAGCTTATTCTCCATCTGGTTTAATAAATGAGGAATTAGAAATAAAAATAATTAATAAAATAATAAAACCAACTTTAAAAGCAATCAGAGAAATTAATGATGAATATAAAGGTTTTTTATATGCGGGTCTTATGATCAAAAATAACGAACCTTATTTAATAGAATACAACGTAAGAATGGGTGACCCAGAATGCCAGACCATACTACCTCTATTGAAATCAGACTTATTAGATATAATTATTTCTTGCTGTGAAAAAAAATTAGATAAAAATAATATTGAATGGCACAATAAAAAAAGTCTTTGTGTTGTGCTTTGCTCAAAAGGGTATCCTGAAAATTATAAAAAAAATATAGAAATTCCTAATATAAGTGAATTAAATCAAGATAGAAATAATATAATTTATCATGCAGGAACAAAAATTGAAAATGATAAAATCTACGCAATAGGTGGGCGTGTTCTTAATTTTGTATCTATTTCTGATGAATTTAAAAATTCTAGAAATCAGGCTATGGAAAGTATAAAAAAACTAAATTGGAAAAATGGATTTTTCAGGAGCGATATAGGATATAAAATAATAAATTAATAATGAGAGTCATAGCAGGAGATCTAAAAGGTAGAAAAATATTAGATCCATTAGATAAATCAACTAGACCTCTTAAGGATTTAGTTAGAGAATCTATTTTTAATATTTTAGAGCATTCGAAATATGAATATATAAAATTAAGAAATGGAAAAATTCTTGATTTATTTTCTGGCACTGGCTCTTTCGGAATAGAATGCTTGTCAAGAGGTGCAAAACAAGTATTTTTTTTTGAAAATTATTCAAAGTCTATTGAAATCTTAAAAAAAAATATTTTTAAATTAAATCTTGAGAGTAAATCTAAAATATTTAATGAAAGTGTTTATAACATTAATGAAATAAATTTTATTTATAAAAATTTCGATATAATTTTTTTAGATCCTCCATTCATAGATAAAAATATAAATCAAATTATTATAAAGTTAAAAAAATTAAAAATTGCAAATGATAAAACAATACTTATTTTACATAGAAATAAAAAAATTAAAGAAAAAACTTCAGAAAATTTTAAAATATTTAAAGAAAAAAATTATGGTTTGTCAAAAGTTATATTTGGAAAAATATTTTAAAAAAGTATTTTTCTTGTTTCTTTTTTAATTAACTCAACAGAAGGTTGATTAAATGGATTTAATTTTAATAATCTACTTAATAAAATTGTTTCTAATATAAAAAAGCAGAACAATTCCCCCAATGTTTCTTCGTTTCTATTTAAAACTTCAAAAGTTCTGTAGGGTATTTTTTTTCTATTAAATACATTTTCAGTGGCATCTTTTTGCGCTTGTAAAACTTTAAATAAGTTTTTATTTTTTAGTACTGAAAATTGATCAAATAAATTATTTTTATCTAACTTTATGGGATTTTTATCTCTTACAATAAAAAAAGTAAAAAAATTATCTCTAGATCCGTCTAAATAAAATTGCAACATACTATGATTATCCTTGGGCATAGTTGAAATAGTTGGAAACAAACCTTTGTATTGTTTTCCCAAACTTTCCGCGGTCAATTGCTGGTACCACTTAAATAAATTTTCAGATTTTTTGTCATAATTTAAAATTATAGAATTTTTTTTATTTTTTTTTACACTTTTATAAATGAAAGCTACATTTTCAATCAATAAATTAACAAATAAATTATTTTTTAATAAATTATTATATCTTTTAAACTTATTTTCATGTAATCCCATTAATTCAGCAGGCAACATTCCAACTTCGGATAATACAGAATACCTTCCACCGATATAATTTTTATGTTCAAAAATTTCTGCTTTTAATTTTTTTGCAAGCTTGAACAAATAACTATTTTTTTTTTCAGTAATAATTACATTTTTATTTTTATTTTGTTTTTTTAATATTAAATTAAAATTAGAAATAGTTTCAATAGTATTTCCAGATTTTGACACAACTAAATTGACTTTTTTATTTTTTGATTTTGAAATTTTTTCATTTTGCAAATTATTAAAAAAAGTAAATTTTTTTTTTATCTTATGATTTAAAAAATCATATATTGCCTCGGCACCCAAAGTCGATCCACCCATTCCAATTAAATTAAATGATGAAAATTTTTTAATGTTTTTAATATTTTTTTTATTATAACTGTATTCGTATTGACTTGTTAAGCTTTTCAACAAAGGGTATTTTTTTATTAGATTTTCTTTTTTTAAAATATTTTCTAAATCTATTTTTTGTTTTTTATCAATTTTACTTTTAAAATTTTTAAAAATTATATTTTTAGAAAACATCAAATTATTGAATCTTTTTAAGTATAGAACTTTCAATATCTGACTTTTTGCATTCAGCAGTCTTGGGGTCGCAATTTTTTTCTGAATTTGAATTCTCAGATTTACCTTCTTGATTTATAACTAAAAGATCTTTTATATCCGAAGATTTATTTTGATTATTTGAATCTTCTTCTTCGCTACTAGGTGAAGGTAATTTTTCATAGTCTGGAGGAAGGGCTAAAGGATTTTTTTTTTCAACCAAAAATTCATCACTTTGTTCTGATCTCTTTTTTCCTTGAAGTGCATCTTTTGCTGTCTGACAAGAATACAAAAAAATAGGTAATAGAAATATGATTATTATTTTAAAATTTTTATTCATTTAACCTTTTTATAATTTATTATTTCAACTAAAATAAGACAAATAATTCCAACAGTTATAAATATATCGCCTACATTAAAGATAAACCAATGGTATCCATTATAATTCAAATCAATAAAATCTGGCACAGCGCTATAATATAATCGATCAAATAAGTTGCCTAGGGAACCACCTAAAATAATTAATAAAAAATAAGGTTTTAAACCTTTTTCAATAACTATTAGATAAATAATTATAAGATTAATTATAGATATAATAATCGTAACTCCATCATAAATAAATTTTTGATCAAAGGACAATAATCCGAATCCTATTCCCTTGTTCCAAACTAAAAATAGATTTAAAAAAGAATTTATATAAATATCAACTTTTCCTGTTTCTTCCGCTATATTAAGTATTACTATTTTGCTTGCCCTATCTAAAATAAACACAAAAAGTAATAATAGAATGCTAATAATTATTTTTTTGTTTTTTTCAATCTTCATTAAAATTTTAAATGACCATGTCTTTTACAATCATCTTTGCTAATTTTCCAACAAACCGGACATTTATTACCTTCTGCTTTTTCTGCAAAAACTTGCATGTCGTCTTTAATTTTATCGTCTTCTATAATTGTGGCTGCTGATGTTATACAAATTTCTGAAAAATCTTCCTCTTTTACCATACTATAAAGGCTTTTTTTTAATCTAATTTGAATCTTTGCTTCAAGACTAGAGCCTATAATTTTTTCAGCTCTTTGAGCTTCAATACTAATATTTGCCTCGTCTCTAATTTTTTTAATTTTTTCCCAATTAGAATTTAATTTTTCATTCTTCCATTCTTCTGGTATTATAACAAAGTTTTTTAAGTGAATGCTATTGTTTTCATCATTTTTATTTAACAATCTATAAATTTCTTCTGTGGTAAATGACAATATTGGAGCAAACCATTTAAGCAAACACTGAAGTATTATATTTAAGACTAATATACAGTCTAATCTTTTTTTTGAATCAATTGGATCGCAATAAAGTAGGTCTTTTCTAATATCAAAATAAAAAGCAGAAAGCTCGACTGTACAAAAGTTTAATAGTTCTTTGTACAAATTATGAAAATTATATGATTTAAAATATTTATGAAAATTTTTATTAATTATATAAATTCTGTGTAATATATATTTTTCTAGATCAGGTAGTTTGCTTATATCTAATTTTTTAAAGTTATTATCACTATATTGATCACATATATTTCCTAATAAATATCTAAAAGTATTTCTTATTTTTCTATAAGACTCTGCGTGCTGATCTAGTATTGAATAATCAATTCTTAAATCTTCTGCATAATTTGAAGATGCTACCCAGATTCTTAAAATATCTGCACCATATTTTTTTAATATATCATCAGGTGCAATAACATTACCCGTCGATTTAGACATTTTATGTCCTTTTCCATCAACTACAAATCCATGTGATAAAATACTCTCAAAAGGAGCTCTACCTCTAGTTCCACAAGATTCTAATAAAGATGAATGAAACCAACCCCTATGCTGATCGGAACCTTCTAGATACATTGATGCGGGCCATTTTAAATCCTCTCTTTTTTCTAAAACATATGAATGTGTTGATCCGCTATCAAACCAAACTTCTACAATATCACTAATTTTATTATAATCCTTTGATTTATATTTATTTCCTAAAAACTTCTGTGAATCGTCAGAAAACCAACAGTCAGATCCCTCTTTTTCGAAAATTTTTGCAATATTTTCAAATACATCTTTATCTATTAATGCTTTTCCATCTTTTTTAGATAAAAATATTGGCAAAGGAACTCCCCAAACTCTTTGCCTTGAAACACACCAATCTGGCCTTGTTTCTAACATTGATCTTATCCTTTCTTTTGCTTTGCTAGGAAAAAATATTGTTTGATCAATAGCTTTTAGAGATTTTGTTCTTAGATCATGACTTTCCATAGATATAAACCATTGTGCTGTGGCTCTATGAACTAATGGCGCTTTTGATCTCCAGGAATGTGGATAAGAATGTGTTAACTTGCCATTTGCAAAAAGTTTTTTTTGGTTTTTTAAGTTTTCTATAACAATAGGATTAGCTTTAAAAATATGAATGCCTTCAAACTTAATTATATTATTAGTATATTTTCCATCATCGTCTACTGTCTCCACGGCTTTAATATTATTATTTAAACACAAGTTAAAATCATCTGGGCCATGACTTGGTGCACAGTGAACTATTCCCGAGCCTTGCTCTGTTGTAACAAACCTGGCTTCAAGCATTGGAATATCGTATTTATAACCTATGCTAAAAAATGGGTGCGTACAAATTGTTCCTTTAAATTCTTTTCCTGAAAATTCTTTATTAATAACAAAATTTTTAATTTTACATTCATTAATTATAGATTCTAAAAGATCTTTTGCGACAACAATTTTTTTATTTTTAAAATCTCCCTCGTCATTAATTTTTATAACCAAATAAATTAAGTTAGAATTATAAGCTAATGCTTTATTTGCTGGAATCGTCCACGGAGTTGTAGTCCAAATTATTATTTCTGATCCAATTAAATCTTCTAGTTTACTTTCCTTAACTGAAAAACAAGCATAGATGGTATCAGAAGTATGATCTAAATATTCTACTTCGGCATCCGCTAGAGCTGTCTTTTCAACAGTCGACCACAAGACTGGTTTATAACCTCTGTAAAGACTTCCTTCTAATAAAAACTTACCTAGCTCTCTAACAATTTGAGCTTCTGCATCGAAACTCATCGTTGAATAATAATTTTCCCAATCCCCTATTACTCCCAATCTTTTAAATTGTTCTTTATGAACTTTGATCCATTTATTTGCAAAATCCCTACACTCTTTTCTAAACTCGATAATTGGAACGTCATTTTTATTTTTTTTGTTTTTTTTATATTGTTCTTCTATCTTCCATTCTATTGGCAAACCATGACAATCCCATCCCGGAACATAAACTGAGTCTTTTCCGTCCATTTGATGAAATTTAGTAATTATATCTTTTAAAATTTTATTTAATGCTGTACCCATATGAATATTTCCATTTGCATATGGCGGACCATCATGAAGAATAAATTTTTCTTTTCCTTTCGTTTTGTCTCGAAGTTTTTGATACAAGTTTATTTTATTCCAATATTCAATTATTCCAGGCTCTTTAACTGGCAGTCCCGCTTTCATTGAAAAAGCAGTTTTGGGAAGGTTAATATGTTCTTTGCTCATTTAATTTTTTTTACTTTCAAAAGATCTTTTTTTATTTGACTTCTCAGCTCATCAATTCCTTTAAATTTTTTTTCTCCTCTAATAAACTTTATGAACTCTACTGATAGATTTTTATTATAAATATTTCCAGAAAAATTAAATAAATTTACCTCTAATAATATTTTTTTTTGGTTAAAAGTTGGTCTAAATCCTAAATTTGCAATTCCTTTATAATTTTTTTTTGTTTTTATTATTTTTGCATTAACTGCGTATACTCCTGGTTTTGCTATAACATAATTTCCCATATCTATATTACATGTTGGAAATCCAATTTTTTTACCCATCATTCTTCCTTTTTCTACTTTTCCTTCTACGGTCCATTTTCTAGTTAAAAATTTATTTGCTTTATCTAAATAACCACTTTCTAACAATTTCCTTACAATAGTAGATGAGATAATTTTATTATTTTTTTTTAAAGGCTTTGGATTTATTAAATTGTAATTGCAGATCGATTGATAATATTTTAACAAATTAACATCTCCTTCTCGTCTATATCCAAATTTAAAATTGTTGCTCACAAAAATATATTTTGCCTTTAATTTTTTTGATAAAATTTCTTTTATAAAATTATGGCAAGTAATTTTTGAAAATTGAATGTTAAAATTCTTATTTATTATAAAATCAACTCCAAAATTTTTAAAACAACCTATTTTTTGATCAAAATTTGAAATTCTGTAATTTTTAATTTTTTTATTAAAAAACATTTTGGGTATAGGATCAAAAGTTACAACTCCTACTTTTAATTTAAATTTTGTTTTATATTTTTGAGCTTCCTTAAAAAGTTTTTGATGTCCAGAATGCAAACCATCAAAATTTCCTATAAGAATAATAGAATTTTTATGAACATTACTAATTTTAAAACCTTTATAAATTTTTATTTTTTTTACCATTTTAAATCTGTTTGAAAATAATCAATTTTAACTTTATATTTCTTTATCAAATTAATTAATTTATATTGCAAAATTTCCTGCTTGTGTATGCCGCTAGTTATCAATAAAGAATCATAATTTTGAATATTTGCTCCTTTTATATCAGTGTTTAAGTTATCTCCAATACATAGTATTTTTTTATTTTTCGTATCTATGGACAAATTATAAACTGGAGGATATGGTTTTCCAAAATAAATTACATCTCCTTTGATTTCTTCGAAAATTTTTGCTAGTGAACCTGCGCAGTATTCTCTTTCGTTTCCTCTATCAACTATTAAGTCTGGATTTGTACAGATCATTTTTTTATTAATATGGTCTATAAATAAATTTTTATAATAATCTAAATTATCACTATGTTCGTCAAAAAGTCCTGTGCATAATAAATAATCCGCATTTTTTATATTTGAAACTTTACTTTTTTCAAAAGATCTAAATAAATCAAAATCTCTTTGCGGACCTATATGAAAAAATTTTTCCTTTTTTAAATCTTTGATTAAATATTTAAGAGCAGCCTCTCCAGAAGTAAAAACATTTTCATAAAATTTATTAAAACCCATTTTTTTCAAAAACTTAACCACAGTATCGTTTGGTCTTGGAGCGTTGGTTAAAAGAACAAATTTTTTATTTAATTTTGAGAGATTTTCTAAAACTTCGATTGAATTAGAATGTAAATTAATTCCATTATGTATTACGCCCCATATATCTATAAAAAATAGATCGTAGCTATTAGCTATTGATTTAAGTCCAAATTGATCTAAATTTTTAGTCATAATTGAGATATAGCTTAAAAAACTCCTTAATTCTTTGCTTTTTTAAATTTCTTATATTTTGCGCTGGATCTTGAAATAATTAAGTTTGGTCTCTATATGAGTGCTTATTTAAAGGAGTTTATATGAAATTTAAACCGTTACACGATAGAGTATTAATCGAAGTATTAGATAGCAGTGAAAAAACTGCTGGTGGCATTATCATCCCAGATTCGGCCCAGGAAAAACCTCAGGAAGGCAAAGTTGTTGCTGTTGGGGGTGGTGCCAAAACTGAAGATGGAAAAGTAATCCCTATGGATGTTAAAGTTGGTGACAAAGTTCTTTTTGGAAAATGGTCTGGAACTGAAGTCAAAATTGATGGTAAGGAATACAGTATAATGAAAGAATCTGACATTATGGGTATTTCTTCAGGAAAATAATAATAATAATAAGGAGAATTTATAATGGCAAAAATAGTAAAATTCGACTCAGACGCTAGAACGGCAATGTTAAAAGGAGTTGATATACTTGCAAATACCGTAAAAGTTACTCTTGGACCAAAAGGAAGAAATGTTGTTATAGACAAATCTTATGGCGCTCCAAGAACTACCAAGGATGGTGTTACGGTTGCAAAAGAAATAGATCTTGAAGATAAATTTGAGAACATGGGCGCTCAAATGGTTAAAGAAGTTGCAAGCAAAACAAATGATGAAGCGGGTGATGGTACTACTACTGCAACAATTCTTGCACAAGCAATTGTAAAAGAAGGCTGTAAGTACGTGACAGCAGGCATGAATCCTATGGATGTAAAAAGAGGAATCGATGCAGCGGTAGAACATGTAAAAGAAAAATTAATTTCTTCTGCTAAAAAAGTTAAAGATAGTGATGAAATCGCACAAGTTGGAACAATTTCTTCCAATGGTGATAAGGAAATTGGAAATATGATTGCAAAAGCTATGCAAAAAGTTGGCAACGAAGGTGTTATAACTGTTGAAGAAGCAAAAAGTATCGAAACCGAACTTGATGTTGTGGAAGGTATGCAATTCGATAGAGGATATCTTTCTCCTTACTTTGTTACAAATGCGGAAAAGATGACAACAGAATTAGAAAATCCTCTAATTCTATTGCATGAAAAAAAATTAACTAATTTACAACCAATGGTTCCGTTATTGGAATCAGTTGTTCAAGCTGCAAGGCCTCTTATGATTATTTCTGAAGATGTTGAAGGTGAAGCTTTGGCAACTTTAGTTGTTAACAAGCTTAGAGGTGGTTTGAAAGTTGTTGCGGTTAAAGCTCCAGGTTTTGGAGATAGAAGAAAAGCAATGCTTGAAGATATAGCAATCTTAACTGGCGGACAGGTTATCTCTGAAGATCTAGGTATCAAATTAGAAAATGTAAAAATAAATGATCTTGGATCAGCTAAAAGAGTTAAAGTTGATAAAGAAAATAGCACTATTGTAAGTGGTTCAGGAAAAAAATCTGATATCAGTGCAAGATGTGATCAAATCAAACAACAGGTTGAAGAAACAACTTCAGACTACGACAAAGAAAAATTGCAAGAAAGATTAGCAAAATTAGCTGGCGGTGTAGCTGTAATAAAAGTTGGTGGTTCAACAGAAGTAGAAGTAAAAGAAAAAAAAGATAGAGTTGAAGACGCATTAAATGCAACTAGAGCAGCTGTAGAAGAAGGAATAGTAGTTGGTGGTGGTTGCGCTCTTCTTTATGCTTCACAAGACCTTGATAAAGTTAAAATTAAAGGACCTGATCAAAAAGCAGGTGTTGATATTGTTAAAAGTGCATTAGAAGCACCAATTAGACAAATAACTACAAATGCTGGTGTTGATGGTTCAGTTATAGTTGGCAAGCTTTTAGAGGCAAATAAATCTTCTCAAGGTTACGATGCTCAAACAGAGCAATACGTTGATATGTTCAAAGAAGGTATTATTGACCCTGTAAAAGTTGTTAGAACAGCTCTACAAGATGCAGCTTCAATTTCTGGACTTTTAGTTACAACTGAAGCCATGGTTGCTGATAAACCTGAGGAAAAAGATGCTGCTGGCGGTGGAATGCCTCCTGGTGGCATGGGTGGAATGGGTGGAATGGGTGGAATGGGAATGTAAACCGTTATTCTAATCCCAAAATTCTTAAAAACCCCCGATTAATTCGGGGGTTTTTTTTTATAACAATAATTATATTATTGATATATGAGATTTTTTCTTTCATTAATTTTAATCTTAATTTCAATTAAAGCTTTTGCTCATCAGCCTAAATTAATAAAATATTCTCCCTCTAAAGATAATCCCCATGAAGTAATCAATCCAGAAATTTCAAAAGCATATTATGCAAAGTTAGAAGGAGAGCCACACTACTATAGGATAAAAAGTGATGAAGATTTTTTGTTTTATACAAGTATACTAAGTCCAAAAATTAATGATAATTACATTTGGTTATCATTAGAAGTTTTTGATGGGAATAATAATATTGTATATCAAGTTGATGGATCTGAATTTAAATGGGAACCTTGGTACGAACCATATGCAAGGGACTGGTATTGGAAAGGTCCAGAAATTGGTGGAGAAATAAATCAGGAAACTGGCTTTAAAAAAAGTTTTTTAATTAAATCAGGAACTTATATTATCAAAGTTTATAATAATGAAAATATTGGAAACTACTCTTTGGCAGTTGGCGAGGCCGAATTTTTTGGATCCAATACTTTTGAAAAAATACTCACTTGGACACCAATTATTTTTTATATTGGGCCCTATATGGATATAGTTCACTGGAAAAAATTTGATGTTGCGGCATATATTCCTCATATTTCATTACTAGTGTTATTTTTCTTAATATATATAATTATTAAAAAAATTTTTTTTAAAAAAAAAAATTACCTTGAATAAAAAACTTATTATTTTTCTAAGCTGTTTATTAGTTTATCCATTGCCTGTGTTTGCTCATAATTTTACTGGAATGGTTGGTTTCTACGATGGAATTTCTCATCCAGTATTAGGACTAGATCACTTTCTTGCAATGATAAGTGTGGGAATACTTTCGGCACAAATTGGAGGAAAAGCTATCTGGACAGTGCCATCAACCTTTGTAATTATAATGACGATTGGAGGGTTGTTTGGTTTTTTATTAATTATAGATGAATTTTTTTTTGTAGAAGTTGGAATTATTTTATCTGTTATCCTTTTAGGATTTGGAATTAGTATTGAAAAAAAAATTCCAACAAAATTAATAATGGCTTTTGTTGGAATTTTTGGTTTATTTCATGGAATTGCTCATGGAATAGAAGTTCCTGCGGCGGCTAACCCACTTTTGTTTGTTTTAGGATTTATTTGTGGAACAACAACTTTACATCTATTTGGAGTTGGTATTGGTCACTTCTCAATAAAAACTACTTTATCTTCACTTATATTACGACTGGCCGGAATAATTTTCGCTATTTATGGAATTTATCTACTCAGTCAAATAAACTAAACACCTCGTTCAAGGTGGCCTAATGGTTAATCTAACAAACTTATGTAGTCTTTTTCTAACAAACCACATAATTTGATTCTATAAAATCATGATGGTTGTATGTATCACTTTTTAAGAGAATATTTTATTTACCAAAAATAATCCTAAAGCGACAGCTGGTCCTACGCCAAAAGCAAATAATAAAGTTCCTATACCTACAGTTCCCCCCAAATACCAACCTATTGAAACTACAGTTATTTCCATGAGAGCTCTTACTAAAGCAATTGGCAAATTAGTTTTCCTTTGTAATCCGGTCATCAATCCATCTCTTGGACCGGGTCCTAAGTTTGCTATTAAATAAAACCCACTTCCTATTCCAACCAAAAATACAGAGAAAAAAGCCAATAAAATTTTAGCAGTAAAGGTCTCGGGTGCTTGAAAGTAATTCAGGCAAATATCTATCATTGCTGCAATTATAATTGCATTTAATATTGTTCCTATGCCTGGCTTTTGACTTAAAAAAACCCAAAGAAATATTACAATTAAACTAGTAAAAAAAGTTATTAAACCTATCGAATAATCAACATGTAATGATATGCCTTGTGCAAACACGCTCCAAGGTGAGGCCCCCATATAAGAAACTAATAACAATCCCTCGCCTATTCCAAATAAGCTTAAACCTAAAGACAGAAAGAAAAAAGTTGTTAATTTAGGTCTTAAATTAAGAGGTTTTTCAGAACTCCAGGAAACTTTGGGTATTTTTTTTATAGTTAAAAACATGTTTTTTGACTATCATTTACACTTTCTTAAACTAAAATCCAATAAAATGAGAAAGTATTTATTTATAATTATTTTATTATTTTCTTTAAAAGCATATTCACACACAAGTCACTATGAAGGCATAAAAAAAATTGAAATGGATGTTCTTAGAAATGGAGAGGTTATTGGTTACAGCAATTACTTCTTTGAAAATAAAGATAAAAATATGAATGTAAAAAATTATACAAAGTTCAAAGTCGAATTATTAGGAATAACTGTATTTTCAATCTCAAGTGAATCGACTGAAAAATATGAAAATGATAAATTGATTTCATTTAAGTCAAATACATTTCAAAATGATAAAGAAAAATATGTAAATTTAAATTATGATAAATCATCAAAAAAATATATAATTGATGGATCTTCCTACAAAGGAGAAGCGAGCTTAGATTGTATAATAGGGAATTGGTGGAATCATAAAATTTTTGAAGCAAGTAAACAAATTAGTCCTCTTTCCGGAAGTGTAAAGGAGCAGATTGTAACTTTTATTGGAAAAGAAAAAATTAATATTAATAATAAAGAATATTTAGCTGAACATTTCAAATTAAAATCAAAAGATGAAAGTTTACCCGATGATAAAAAATTAAATTTTGATATATGGTATAATCCTAAAAATAATTTAATAATAAAAGTTTCTTATTCCAAAATGGGTAATTGGGAATATAGATTAAAAAATTTTGAATAATGGCTATTTGGGGAAGTTTAATTGGCGGAATGATAGGTTTGTCTCTTGGAGGACCTTTTGGAATGTTATTAGGTTCTTTAATAGGAGGAAAAATTTCTAGAGCAAGATCAAGAGCTGGTTTTGGATCTTTTGCTCAACCTCAACAAATTTTTGCACTATCTTTAATAGTATTGTCGGCCAAGCTAAGTAAAGCCGATGGTCAAGTAAGCAAAGAAGAATTGATAGCTGTAAAAGATAAATTAAAAATTCCTGAAAATGAATTAGATCAAGTTGGAAAAATATTTAATAAAGCCAAAGAAGAAAGTGCAGGATATGAACCATACGCTCAACAAATATCTCAAATTTACAAAGGAAATATTAATGTACTAGAAGAAGTTATAAACATACTTTTTTATATAGCTGAGGCAGATGGAAATGTTAGTGAGTCCGAACATAAAATGATTGAGCATATTGCTCAAATATTTGGATTAACCGAAATTCAATTTAACAGCATTAAAGAAAGTAGAAAATCTTTGGACAAACTTAATCCTTATATTGTTTTAGAGAGCAATCCAGATGATGCAATTGATGTTATAAGAAAAAGATACTTAAAATTAAGCAAAGAACACCATCCTGACTTACTTATGAGCAAAGGAGTTCCTCAAGAAGTTATTGATGAAAGCAAAGCTAAAATGAGAGCAATTAACTCTGCATGGGACCAAATTCAAAAATTAAAATCTAATTAAAATTGTTCAGATTCTGTTGAACCTTCCATTGCTGTAGTAGAGCTTTTACCTGAAGTGATAGTATTTGAAACTGCATCAAAATATGAAGTTCCCACTTCTCTTTGATGTTTTACACTTGTGTATCCGTCTTTTTCTCTTGAAAATTCATGTTGCTGAATTTTTGAGTAAGCAGCCATTCCTTCAGTTTTATATTTTTCTGCCAATTCAAATATTGCAATATTTTGAGTATGAAAACCTGCCAAAGTAATAAATTGAAATTTGTAACCCATTTCTCCAATGTTTTTTTGGAAAGAAGCTATCTCTTGATCGGATAAATGTTTTTTCCAATTAAAAGATGGGGAACAATTGTAAGCTAACAATTTTCCTGGAAATTTTGAATGAATAGCATCAGCAAATTTTTTAGCTTCTTCTAAGTTTGGTGTTGCAGTCTCGCACCAAATTAAATCAGCATAAGGAGCATACGCAAGTCCTCTAGATATAGCTTGCTCGATTCCATCTTTAACATAAAAGAAACCTTCGGGTGATCTCTTACCTGTTAAAAAAGGCTTATCATTTTCATCAAAATCATTTGTAATTAATTTGGCAGCATTGGCATCTGTTCTTGCAAGAATTATGAGAGGGACATCAGCAATGTCAGCTGCCAATCTTGCTGCTTTTAGGTTCCTAACCATAGTGCCTGTTGGAACTAAAA
The DNA here is from genome assembly GCA_902550805.1 of uncultured Pelagibacteraceae bacterium. Taxonomy (GTDB): domain Bacteria; phylum Pseudomonadota; class Alphaproteobacteria; order Pelagibacterales; family Pelagibacteraceae; genus Pelagibacter. Next base: position 3,167 of record CACDAL010000002.1, on the reverse strand, counting down.
CTTTACCACCCATATGTCCACATTTTTTCTCACTTGCTAGCTGATCTTCAAAATGCACACCGGCAGCACCTGCTTTAATAAATTTTTTTGTTAACTCAAATACATTTAAGGGTCCACCAAAACCAGCTTCTCCATCTGCAATAATAGGAAGCATATAATCAACCTTTTTACTTTTATCCATATCGCCGTCTATTAATTCCATATGCTGAATTTGATCTGCTCTAACTAGAGAATTATTCATTGTTTCAACTAGTTTTGGAGCACTATCATACGGATATAACGACTGATCTGGGTACATTTCTCCTGCGCTATTTGCATCTGCAGCTACTTGCCAACCACTAAGATAAATAGCTTTTAAACCTGCTTTTGCATGTTGAACGGCATGATTACCTGAAAGTGATCCAAGCGTGTTTACATAAGGTTCGCTATTTAATAATTTCCATAATTTTTGAGATTGATGTTTGCACATTGAATATTCAATTTTAATAGAACCTCTCAATCTTTCTACTTCTTCAGGAGTATAATCTCTATTAATTCCCGCAAATCTTTTTAAATCATATGAAATATTTTCTGCTGACATTTTCTTCCTTAATTATTTATTGAAATATAATCGTAAACTAAGAACTATTTATTTTTAGTGAATTCTTCAGTAAACTCGTTCATGCCACTAGATCCCCAGTCGCAATGATCATCTCTAAGATATATTCCTCTAGATTGATATTCAGAGTGTTCTTCTTGATTGGTTATTTGTTGACTAATTTCAGTGTTTTTAATTTTGTTTTTATCCATATAAATGATATAATTTACATGATTTACTAAATCTACAATAATATATATTTTCCTTGTAAATTTGATAAATTTTTTGTAAAAATTAATTTACAAAATTTACAAATAGTGAAATGGGTAAATTAGATAGTAAAATCGGTCCTAAAATTAAAGCATTTAGAAGACAAATGGGAATGCAAGCGAATAAGCTTTCTGAAGAATTGGGTATATCTCCAAGTTATTTAAATTTAATTGAGAAAGGTAAAAGAAAAATAGATGGAGATTTGCTAATAAATGTTTGTGAAAAACTAAGAATAGAACTTTCTGATTTAACCAGTAAAACAGATCTAAATCTCGAAAGTAATATATCTGAGTTATTAAGTGATGATTTGTTTGAAGATTTAGACATACTTGGCCCTGAAGTAAAAGATCTAGTTAGCACAAATCCAAAAATTGCAAAAGCTTTAATAAAATTAGGTGATAACTTTAAACAAAAAGATCATGAAATTATAAATAAATTAGAAAATATTTCTGGAAAAATTATAGACAGTAGAAAGGCAGCTTTTCCTGGAGAGGTCATTTCTGATTTTCTACAAGAAAATAAAAACTTTTTTCCTAAATTGGAAAGTTTTGCAAATACTATCTTTGAAAAAGTAAAGCAAAATAATAGAACGAGATATATAGCTTTATGCGATTTTTTAAAAAGTGAATATGGTATATTTGTAAAAGATATTATTCCAGAAGAAGGAAAGCCTTTTTCAAAAATATATAAAGCGAAAGAAAAGGAATTGCTGTTATCAGACTATCTTTCTTTAGAAACAAAAAAATTGCATGCTGCAGCACAAATTTCACAAGAAGGCGCATCAAAAGAAATAGATGAATATTTATCCACATTTAATTTTCCATCTGAAGAAGCAAAAAAATTAACTAGAGTTGCTCTATTAAATTACTGTGGTGCTGCAATCTTAATGCCTTATGAACTTTTTCATAAAGAATGTAAAGAACTGAAATATGATCTAGAACTTTTACAAAATACTTTTGCAACTTCCTTTGAACAAGTTACTCATAGAGTAACTTGTTTACAAGATCCAAAACTTCCAGGAATTCCTTTTCATTTTTTAAGGGTAGACGTTGCGGGCAATATTTCTAAAAGATTTTCTTTATCTGGAATTGAAATACCTCGTTACGGTGGAGCTTGTCCAAGATGGAATGTTTATTCTGCCTTTTCAAGACCAGGAGTGATTCAAGCTGCAGTCAGCAAAATGACCAATGGGGAAAAATATGTATGCATAGCTAGAACAGTAGAAAAAGGTGTTGGTAGATATGGACAAAAAAAAAGCATATTATCAATTGGTCTAGGATGTGAGGCTAAATATGCAAAAGATTTTATTTATACAGAAAATTTAGATTTAAATGATAAAAAATCAGAATTACCTATAGGTGTATCTTGTAGAACTTGCGACAGATTAGATTGTTCTCAAAGAGCATTTCCTCCTTTACATAAAAAATTTGATGTTGATATTAACTCCAGAGGAGTATCTGTTTATGTCAGTGAATAAAAATGCTCTATTTTCTTTATTAATTCTGCCCTTTTTTATTTCTTTTTCTTGAAATAAGTTGTGTCAAAGAGTCTACCATCATATCAGAAGCTTTAAATATTTCGCTTGGTTTAAATTCATGTGATAAATTTTTTTCTTCGTTTGATTTGTCTTCAATAACTATTCCTTCATCAGGAGAATTATCTTTTATATAAATTAATATTAACCATTCATCATCCAATGATTCATCCCATTTTATAAAAATTTCTCCTGTCTCAAATCTTCTGTCTATACATTTTAATATTGACATATGTTTTGTGATATATCTTTTATTTAATTGAAAAACCAAACTATTTGCGCTTCTATAAAAACTTTCTAAAGCGAATTCTACTTTCTGCCTTGCTAAATTATATTCTCTTTCTTTTTGTAGAAGGGCTTCCCTATCATCTCCTTCTTGAATTTTAACTCCAAGTGCCTCTACTCTTTCCCTAATTTTTTGATCTCTAATTAACCTATATTTGTTTTTTAATTTCTCAATTCTTTCCTGAAGTCCAGCATAATCTTCTCTCTTTTCTCTTAATGAAATTCTCTCTAATTTTTCTAATTCTTTAACTTCTCTAACTCTAAATCTCTCAATTTGTTTCTGGATTTTTAATTCTTCTAAAAATTTTCTTTGTCTTTCTGACTGTTCTTTTCTTAAAATAGCTTGTTCTTTTCTTAAAAATAATTTTATATCTTTTGTTCTTTCTTTTTCTAATCTTTCTTCATCCTTTAATTGTTTTTCTTTAATTTTTAATTGAAGCTCTTCTTCTTGTATCCTTTGTTTCTCTAAGTCTAATTTTTTCTTTTCTGCGTTTTCAATAG
>CACDAL010000001.1 GCA_902550805.1 uncultured Pelagibacteraceae bacterium | reverse complement strand
AACGAAACCAATGAATGTAGCAATGATAGCAATTGACCATGTTGCGGTACCAACGCCAATCCAATAATCAATTCTATTTTCTTTATCAATTGATTTATAATTTTTCTTCATGATTAACCAAGCTGAAACAGCAACAAAATGACATGAAATATAATATTTCCATTTTGGCTGACTCTCATGAATCATTAAAGGCATCAAAGAAACTGTCATAGGATACAAACGAGAGTTAACTAACCAAACAGCAAAAAAAATATTTAACAGTGAACCTCCAACAATCATCGTCTCGGCCATAACCAATGAACCTGGCAAAGCATAAGTTAGAAATGTTGAAAACACACTTTCTTGAAGATTAAATCCTATATTTTTAAAAAGCGCTCCTATAGCAACCATACAACAACCAAGAGCAATTGCAGGACTGTCAAAACTTTTTATACAACCTAAACCTTTAAAAAAATATTTTGAATTTATCATTAGCCGCCTAAGAATAGACGACCTACATCTGGATTGTTTAAAAGATCATCACCTTTACCAGCTATAGCGGTTTGACCTGAAACTAAAACATAACCTATATCAGCAAATTCCAATCCTTTCTTTGCGTTTTGTTCAACAAGAATAATTGTTTTTTTTTCATTTTGCTGAAGATCTCTAAGAATTTCAAAAACCATTTCTATATATTTTGGTTCTAATCCAATTGATGGTTCGTCTACTAATAAAATGGAAGGTTTCATAACTAAAGCTCTTGAAATTTCTAATAATCTTCTTTCGCCGCCTGATAAAACTTTAGCAGGTTGATTTCTTCTATTTCTCAACCTTTCATATTTTTGAAGAACCCTTTCTGCCTCTTCAAATGACTCATCAGTTTTATCTTTTATATAACCTCCCATTAATAAATTTTCTTCAACTGTCATATCTGGAAATACAGAATTGTCCTGAAGAATATATGCAATACCTTCTGACTTTAATTTTTGAGCAGGCGATAAATTAGTAATTTCTTTTCCTTCAATTTCAATTTGACCAGAAAAAATATTTGTAAAACCATATATTGAATGAAGAATTGTAGATTTTCCTGCACCATTAGGTCCTATTAGACATAATGATTGGGCTTTACTAACATATAAATCAAAATTATGTAAAATTTCCATTTTTCCATAACCAGCTGATAAACTTTTTATTGTTAAATGAACATTATCAGAAGATAATTTTTTTAAGTCTTCAGCTCCTGGTGCTTTTCCTAATACTTCATATTGATTAGACATTATTGTGCTCCCAGATAAGCATCAACAACACGCTTGTCATTTTTAATTTCATCAGGTTTACCTTTTGCCAACATTTGTCCATGTGCTAAACAAAAAATATCTTCTGCTAATTGCATTATTACTCTCATATTGTGCTCGATTACTAAAAGTGTAATTCCAAAATCTTGATTAACTTTGATTAATCTATCAATAATTCCGTTTATTAATGTTGGATTTATTCCAGCAGTTGGCTCATCTAATAACAGCATTTCAGGTTCATTCATTAATGCCATAGCAAGCTCCAGCAGCTTTTGTTGTCCGAAAGACAAATCTCCGGCTCTTAATTTTCTTTTCTGATATAAGCCAACGAAATTAAGTAAATTTTCTGCTTTTTCAGTTAAATCTTTTGGAATTTTTGAAAATATTTTAAGTATGCTCTCATCACTCCCTTTGTGGCTTATAAGCATGTTGTCCACACAATTTAATTTTCCATAAATTCTTGTTTGTTGGAAAGTTCTTAGCAAACCGAGCTTTGCTATTACAGGTACTGGTAATTCTGAAACTTCTTTATCATTAAATTTAATTGAACCTTGATCTATAGGGTAAGTTCCAACAATAGAATTAAATAATGTAGTTTTTCCAGATCCATTTGGCCCAATTAGTCCTACTATCTTTCCTTTTTCTACTGACATAGAAATATCAACATTGGCTTTTACACCTCCGAATGATTTGCTAACGTTATTTACCTCTAGAATACTCATTTAAGTTCTACCTGTGCCTTTCGATCGGCCTCGTCGACTACTTCACCAAATCTCTCCGGATATTTTTCTCTGAGCCAACCCATAATTCCTTCTGGGAAATAAATTACAATTACAACAATCAAAACTCCAAGAGCAACATACTGCCATCCTAGGAAGAAAGTCCAAAAACCTTCTTTAAATACATGAAATATAGTTGCTCCAATAACTGGTCCCCATAAAGTTCCTTTGCCACCTAATATTGCCATTAAAACCATGAATACTCCCATCTCTCTTCCATCAAATGCAACATCTGTTGAATCTATGTATCCAACAAGACCTCCCATTATTCCACCTGCAAGACCACAGAAAAATGCTGAGATCATCCAACCAATAATTTTATATTTCATTGTTTGAATTCCCATTGCCTCAGCTTTGTCTTCATTATCTCTTATTGCATTAAGCACTAATTTAAACCTTGTTGAGTAAATAGATTTGACTGCAATAAATGTAAGTACAAGCGCAATAAAACTACAAAAATAAAAAAATTCACCTCTTGCCTCTAGACTTCCAATATTTGGAAATGGTGGAGTTGTAAAACCTTGTCCTGCACCTATAATCTCTATTCCTCCTGATATTTCTCCTGCGGCAACACCCAAACCAAGAGTACAGATTGCAAAATAATGTCCTCTTAATCCTAAAATTGAATATCCTATTAATCCTGCAACTATCGTTGGTACAATTGCAGCAACAGCTAAACCAACACCAAAACCTTGAAAAAATTGAGCAGGAGTATGAACAAAAGTTTTTTCTCCTCCACTTTCAGTCCATTCAGCTAAGGGAAAAAACATTCCCACCTGAACAGATGCACATAAATACATGCCTAAACCATAAAATAAAATATTTCCAAATGAGTTATACCCCATTTCTCCACCTTGAATATTCCAAGTTATTGCTAAAATTATAAGAACACAAAGTATCGATAATTGAACTTTAAATGCAGGAAAAACAAATGGCGCAACTAAACCAAAAATTAAAATAGCAGCATATAAAATTAAATTATTTTTTTTCATTTTACTTATCTTCCATTTTTTTTAATTTATTTCTGAAATCATCATTAACTGTAAAGTAGCGACCATCTTCATCGTGAATACTGGTTCCAGTTTTATGAAATTGGTCTATATGTTCCATAAATTTTTTTAAATCCACTTCTACGTCTTTTCCATTGTCGTCTTTAATAATTCTTTTCATTACTTCAAATACTCTCTTTTTTTAGAAAGCTTAAATCTTCTATAAACTAGAATTAATACTAATAATAAAAATACAGAACCAATTCTAAATTCTGTTCCTAAAATATAATCTGCAAATTCTTCAAAAACTCCAAGACCCATGCCTGATAATGCTACACCTGGTAGATTTCCTAAACCTGCAACAATTACGATCATGAATGATCTAATTGTGTAAGGCAGACCCATATAAGGATGAATTGTAAATGTTATAGAAATTAGTGCTCCAGCAACACCACAAAGAGCTGCATTTATGCCAAATGTAGCTGCATAAACTTTTTCAGTATCAACTCCTAAAATCTTTGCTGCTCTTGCATTCTGGGCCGTTGCTCTGATTGCACGTCCAAGCTTTGATCTTTTCATATAAATTACTAAACCAATCGCAAACACAATACTTATGACTGCTGCAAATATTTTTGAATTAGGTAAAACTACAGAATTATCAAATAACATGGTTGTTCCATAACCAGAATTTGCAAGAACAACATCTGCGCCAAATGCAAAGTTCATCAACTGCATAAATAAAATACTGATCCCAAATGTGGCTAAAATTGATATGAATAAATCTCTATCTACAACTTTATTTATAACTAATTTATAAATTCCAATACCTACAAAATACATTATTATTGGTGAAACTATTACTCCCCATGCGGGATGGATTCCGTAAAGATACATAAAGTATGCAATATAACCACCAAGAATTACAAGATCTCCTTGTGCAATATTAATAATATTCATGACTCCCCATTGAAGAGCCATTCCATATGCAATTAAAGCAAATAGAATACCAAGAAGAATTCCATCCATTGATGCTTGGACCATTAAAATCGGGGCTTGAAAAATTAGTAAGTCCATAGAATTTTAATTAAAAAAAATGCCCCCTAAAATATTAGGGGGCATTAAATATTAGTTTTTATCTTTCAGACCACTTAGGTACTGGATGAATTAACTTAGCAGAAGCCCATTTAAGCGGAGCAACAACTTTGTTTTCACATTTTCCAGAGCTATCACAAATAACTTGGAATAATACCATTGGTTTAGAAACGTTTTGACCACCAGGAGCAAATTTTATGTTTCCATAAAAAGTTTGCATGTCAGTAGCAGCAAGAGCATCTCTTACTTTCTTTTGATCGAAAGAATTTGCTCTTTCAAAAGCATCTTTGAAAACCAATAAAGCAGCTGAAGATTCAGCAGCTTGATAAGGTGGTGCATATCCAAACATTTTAGTAAAGTCTGCATCATATGTCATACCATCTTTAAACCACTCATCTTTGTAAGTTAAAGTTTTATGCCATTGAGAAGCACATAAAGCATACTGAGCATTTTTACCATGTTGCTTAGATAGTTTCGCAGCATCACAGTGTGTCATTGCAAGCATTGGAACATCAACTTTCATTTCAGCTATTTGTCTGATAGCAGTTAAAGCTCCTTTTGTATGACCTGACACAACCAAAACATCAGGCTTAGTAGCTTTTACTTTAGCTAAAGTAGCTGCCATATCGTTAAGTTCTTTTGGCAATTTATCGTCAATTATGATTTCAGAACCTGTTTCTTTTGCAGCATCTAAAATACCTAATCTAACGTCTTGAGAAAAAGCGTCTTGCTCAAAAGCTTGGGCAATTTTTACACCTTTTCCGCCATTTAATTCAACAGCAGTTCTAATAGCTACATCAAGATATAAATTTGCTGGTGCAAGTACTGCAAATAAATACTTGTATCCTTTAGTAAACAAAGATCTAGACGCACCATTTGCTTCCACCATTGGTACTCCGTACTTTTCAGTAACTGGAGCCATAGCTTTAGTTAAACCTGAACTGTAAGGTCCAAGCATAAACTCAACGCCATCTTGGCTAATTAATCTTTCTGCAAGTTGAGCTGCTCTTTTTGGATTTGACTCATCGTCATAGTAAATAATGTCAAATTTATAAGTTTTTCCACCAACTTTAATACCGCCCATACTGTTAATTCTGTCAACGGCCATATTGTAACCGTTTTGAGTATGAACACCATTTGATGAATACTTTCCTGTTAACGAAACAGCAGCGCCTAAAACAATCTTATCTCCAACTACTTTTGCAAATGATACAACAGAAGTTGATAATAATAATGCTAATGCAGAAACAAATGTAATTATAATGTTTTTTATTTTCATTTATTTCCCCTTTAATTAATTAATTAATATCTTATTAAACTAATAATTTAGATGTTTTGCAAGTGACAGTAGTAGCGCAATAAAAATTAATATTGTTGTGTTAAAGCAATTATTATTGCTATTATAACTAGTACACACGCAGAAATTGTGTTTATTATTTTTGGGTTAGCTTTTAACCAAACGATTAATTTATTTGCTAGCATTGCATAACCAATGAGAGATAAAAAATCTAAAACAACATAGCTAGTTATCAAAATTAAAAATTGTGCTACATAATTTGTGTTAAAGTCAATAAATTGAGGAAAAATAAACGGAAAAAACATCCAAGCTTTTGGACTTGTGCCCGCAACTAAAAAACCGTCTTTATAAAAAGAAAAAAAACTTTTTTGTGAAATTTCTTTTGAATTAATATCTTTTGGTCTTGCTCTATAAATATCATAAGCAAGATATGTTATGTAAGCGATGCCAATCCACTTGAATGTGTTTAAAAATAAAGGATGATCTGAAAAAAAAGATCCAATAAAAAAAATTACAAGAGTTGCTTGAATAAAATTTGCTGAAATATCTCCTAATGCAACCCAAACACAGTTTTTTACACCATAATTCATTGAATATGAAATGATCACCACTCTGGGGGTGCCAGGAGTTATAAACATGAAGATTATAATCTGTAAAAATAGAATATATTCTAATGGAAGCATTTTTGGATAGTCCTAAAAAACCGGGAGCTAAAGATGGCTAGATAGGACTATCTAAAAAGCACAATATCATAGACAATATAAATTGCATTAAAAATCTTAACTGGTAAATAAAAAAATAAGGCTTATATCTAAATTATGAAAAATATCATCATGTACACTGGTCCATTATGTAATTTCTGTGAAGCGGCAAAAAGGCTGTTTGTAAGAAATAATCTAGAATTTAAAGAAATAGACATTTCAACAAAAGAGGGGCTAAGAGATGAAATGATTAAAAAAGCCAATGGAAGAAGAACCATTCCTCAAATCTTTTTTGATGATCATCATGTTGGTGGGTATATAGAACTTAGAGAACTTGAAAAAAAAGGTGAACTAATTAATTCTTTAAAATAAATATTATTTTACTGTAATAGTTACTACAGGCTCAACGCCATATATTGCACATCTAGTAGCAGAGACAGTATATGCTCCCACTGCATCCTGCGTTCCAAAAGAAATATCAATAACTGGTGGAATTAAAGTTACAGTATAAGGATTTGTTAATTTATAAACCATAACATGATCATCGCTTGTATCACTGTCATGGGTAGATTGATATGTTGCATATGAAGGGCTTGAATAGTCATTTGTTTGACTTGATGTTCCAGAACAATCAGCGTTAGCACACAACGTATATGAGTCATTTTCTAAATAAACATTCATATCAGCAGCACTTGATAAAGCAGTATCATCAGTAACTGACACTTTATGAGTATATTTATCAGTAGCCTCATCAGTATCATACATTGAGTCTGTTACTGCTTGAGTAACACATCCTGAAGCAGCACCACTCGGATCTAATTGCTCTCCAGATTTGATTACAAATTTTCTATCTATTGTAACCCTCATATGTGTATAAGTTTCGCCTAATGGTAATAATGCTGGATCACCATAACTTCCTGCTGCAGCTCCTGCATCAACAGCTGCAATATCGACTGCTTTATCTCCTGTGCCTAAAACTACAGCATTATCGCAGTTTGTTATTCCTGTGCTTCCAGTGCACATCTCAACTTTTCTCATCGTAACTTCATATTTAGCAGCAGCTCCTGTTACATTAGCGTAACTTGTTGCTATATATGAAATAAAGATTAATTTAATTACAATTAAATATTTAAATAAATTTCTCATTAATCAGTCCTTGAAATTGTAGAAGATCCTTTAAATTCAACCATAATCTTATTACTTCTTTGAACTTTATTTAAAAGTTCTCCCGACATATCTTTTTCTGTCTTCCACATTGTATCGCTTATACCATCTTTAGCTGTTGGGCCGCTTCTTGGAGGATGAAAAAACATAATTTTAGCATACCACTCGTCGGCAACGCCTGCTTTTTCCTTATCATCATATGCTAACTCCAAATTTAAATAAGGCGATAAGAGCATCTCTGATCCAAACTTTGTTCCTTCAATGTCATCTCTGTCCTCACCTTTCCACGCATAAGTGTTTACGAATCCCTTAGACCAATGCAAATAAGGAATTTGTGATGCCAACCTAAAATCATAGCCATCCAAAACTTTTTCATCAGTACCATTATTTATTCCCATATAATAATTTGATGCAAATTCTAATACTGCATTCTTCGCTTCTGCGCCTATACTTGCTCTTGCGTTTTCATTATCATCAATATCCAAAAAGGCGTTAAAACCACTCATCAAAAATTTGTCATCACTTAAAGTTCTTTTTCCAAAACCAATATTTCCTGTAATTCTTTCGTCTGAGTTTTGTTCGTTATTAAATATTGAAAACTGAGTAAAATAATTTCCAGTATCTGTTTTTTCTAGTTCTCTAACTGCAAGAATACTAAAGTCAGGACTGGCATTTTCTCTTAAATCAATACTTGCTTCTGTATATCCATCGCCCGGAACTATATTTGAAATGTACTCACTAAGTTTTTTTGAAAGTTTTGAGTATCCATCTGCATATAACGGTGCAATAAATACAAAAAATATAATAAAAATTTTAGAAAATATTCTCATAAAAAAAATAATAGAACGAATTTTATATTTTAAAAAATTTATTACAAATAATAATTTTAATAAAAAAATAGATATATTTGCTTAATTTTTCGGTTTAAAAACTAAACACACTCCATTATTACAAAATCGTTTTCCTGTAGGTTCTGGACCATCATCAAATATATGACCATGATGACCTTTACAATGTTTGCAGTGGTATTCAGTTCTGGTATATCCTAATAAATAATCTGTTTTTGTTTCAAATACATCTGGCAAAGATTGATAAAAAGATGGCCATCCTGATCCGCTCTCATATTTGGTTTTAGAGTCAAACAATTTTATTCCACAATTTGCACAATGATAGCTTCCTTCTCTTTTTTCATTATTAAGATCGCTAGAGCCAGGAGATTCAGTTTCTTCATCAAATAAAATTGATTTTTGTTTAGAAGATAAATCAGGATTTTTTTTTATCATATTATTTTATTAATCTAATTGGTTTTCCAGATGTATAAGCTTCTAAATTTTCTATCATTTGAGAATAAAAAATAGAATAATTTTCTGCAGTTACATAACCCAGATGGGGAAGTAATAAAGCATTTTGAACAAATCTTAATTTGTGACTCGCTGGCAAAGGTTCTTTTTCATAAACATCTATGCCCGCTCCTGCAATTACATTTGTAGAAAGAGCTATTATTAAATCGTCTTCATTTACAATGGGACCTCTGGAAGTATTAATTAAAAATGCTGTTTTTTTCATCATATCAAACTCATTAAGCTTAATACAGTCTTTATATCTTTCTCCACCTTGAACATGAATTGATATAAAATCTGAATTTTGAATTAAATCTTGTTTGTTTGAAGGAAGTACGCCTAGTTCTTTGCATTTATCTAGACTTAAATTTTCACTCCAAGCCATTACTTCCATTCCAAAAGCTTTTCCAATTTTTGCAACTTGAGAACCAACTCTTCCAAGTCCAATCAAACCTAAAATTTTACCTTTTAACTCAAAGCCAACAGTTGTCTGCCAATATCCCTGGAACATATTGTCTATTTCTAACTTGATATTTCTTGCTAATCCTAAAATTAATGCCCAGGTTAACTCACAAGTAGGGTTAGAATTTATATCTGTTCCGGTAACAACAATTTTTCTTTTTTTTGTGGCTTCAAAATCGATCGCATTATTTCTCATACCGCTAGTTGCTATAAACTTGAGTTTTTTTAAATCCTTAATTAAATTAGAAGTTATTCTAGTTCTCTCTCGCATAATCAAGATTGCTTCAAAATCTTTTAACGATTCAATTGCTGTATCTTCATTTTCAAATGGTTCGTTAAATACTTTTATTTGATATTTTCCAGATAATTTTTCTAAATCAATTAATTCTTTAGAGATGTTTTGATAATCATCTAAAATTGCAACTTTAAGCATTAATTTTCTTTTTATTTGAAAGTGTTATGCCAGCAACAATAAATATTGCTCCAAGAATATGATAAAACATAAATTTTTCATTAAAAATTACCATTGCCATTATAGCTCCAAAGATAGGCATCAAATGTAAAAATACACCTGCTCTATTTGCTCCAATAATTGCAATTCCTTTTATCCAAAAAAGAAAAGCAAAAATTCCCGGAAATAATACCACATAAGTTAAAGTTAGTATAAATGGTTTGCTAATTATAATTGAATTACCAAAACTCATTTCTATAAAATAAACTGGAATTAAAAAAATTAATCCACACATAATAATTATTTCTAATAATGCAATTTGTGAGACTTCGTAAGTTTTTTTTCTAAGTAAAGCTGAATAGGTTGCCCAAGAAAACATGGCTACAACCATGGATAAATCTCCTTTGTTAAATTCTAAACTTTTTATTAACTCCATATCTGCTTTAGTTATTATGAAAAGAACACCTGTTAAGGACAAAATTACACCTATAATTTGAAATATATTTGTTTTTTCAATTTTAAGGATTGAGGCAACAAACATAATCCAGACAGGTATTGTTGAAATCATCAAAACACCGCTGATTACTTGAGTATAATATAATGAGTAATAAACTATTGAATTAAAAATAGTAATACTTGTTATTCCTAAAATTATAAAAAAACCAATATTCTCTAGAATATATTTTTTATGCCTTAAGATTTCTTTAATAGTAAAAGGTAATAAAATTAAAAAAGCAAACAACCATCTATAAAAATTTAATGAAAAAGGTGGAATTTGATAGATGCTTGCGGCTTTACCTACAATAAAATTACCTGACCAAAAAAGTGTTGTTAAAACTAATAATAAATATGCAAGATTGCTTTTATTTAACACTTAATTTATTTCTTTCTATATTTTTTCATAGAAACGCTAGCTAATAATAAATTTGGGTCAATAAAAACTTTTGATTTTTTTATTCTTTTAAAAGATTTATACGCAAAAATTGCGATGGGTAATTCAGTACATCCAAGTATTATTTTTTTACATTTCATTTTAACTAATTCGTTTACCGCGGGTTTAATCGATTTTTCTGCTAATTTAATTTTTCCCATTTTTACAAGCTTGATTGCTTTATTAACACTTTTTTTCTGCAAAGATTTTCTTGGACTAACTAGTTTATAATTTTTATCAAAATATTTACTATAAACTCCTGTTTCCAAAGTTGCCTCCGTGCATAATATTCCTATTTTTGAATTTTTTTTGCAATTTTTTTTAGTGTGTAAATAAACTTCTTTAGGCATACTCAATATTGGAATTTTGATTTTTTTCTGCAAATCTTCATACCAATAATGTGCTGTATTACATGGCATAACTATAAACTTACAATTATTTTTTTTAAGTAGAAGACAGCCTTTAATTAAACTTTTAAGAACATTGTAATACTTTTTAATGTTTTCCGGTCTTTTGGGAATATTTGATTTATTATATAAAATAAAAAGTGGATAATTTTGATCTACTTTACCTCTATTTAATAATGAAAGCTTATTGCAAAAATCAAGACCTGCTTGAGTACCCATTCCTCCTAATATTCCAATCATAATATAATTTTAAATGTAATTTAAATTTTTTTCCAGTTAATTAAGAAAATCTTAAGGAACTATAAGGTTTAAGATTTAAATTTGTATTTTCATCAGCTATCAATTTAGATATTATTTTTCCAGATATGGCTCCCAGAGTCCATCCCAAATGATTGTGGCCAAAACAATAAAATACATTTTTATAATTTTTTGAAGGTCCAATTACTGGTAAAAAGTCAGGCAAAGATGGTCTAAATCCTAGCCATTCATCTTTGTGCTCGGGCAAACCTTCAAGCATATCTTTTGCATTTAAAATTAAATTTTTAATTCTAGTCTTTGATAGCGGGTTATCAAGTCCTCCAAATTCTACAGTTCCTACAACTCTTAATCCTTGTTCCATAGGCGTCATACCAAACCCTCTATTAGAATAAACCACTGGTCTTGAAATTAAGTTATCGCAATTGCTAAAGTGCACATGGTATCCTCTTTCAGTATCTAAAGGAATGCTTTCATGAAGTTTATCTGTTAATTTTTTTGAAAATGCTCCACATGCAATTACCAATTTATCAAAAATAAATCTTTGAGTTTCTGTTCTTAACACAGGTTTATCTTCATCAAAATTTATATCTCTTACATTTAATTTTAAAAATTTTCCTCCTTTGCTTAAAAAATTCTCAAATAGTTTGATAAGTATTTTTTTTGGATTTCTTGTATGTTTTGCATAATCATAAAACACACCACCGTGATAAAAAGGTTTAAGATTTGGTTCAAGATCATGAATTTCCTTTGGGTTTACAATTTGCTGTTTAATCCCAAAATCATCTCTTATTTTAATTTCTAATTCTCTACTTTTAAGGTTTGTATTATCCCATACATATAAAATTCCTTTGCTTTCAATCAAGTTATCTAAATCAATTTCATCTAATAACTCGTCAAAAGCAGGCAATGATTGATCTAAAATTTGATGCATACTTTGTGCGGTATGCATCATTTTTTTGTTACTACAATTTAATAAAAATTTAAAAAACCAAGGAATCATTTTTGGAATATAGTTCCATTTTAATGCAAGTGGTCCCCTGGAACTTAATAGCATTGCAGGCACATCTGTAATTATATCCGGTCTATTTAGCGGAACTGAAGAGTAAGGAGAAAAATGTCCTGCATTTCCATAAGAAGCTGAATTTCCCGGTTCGTCTCTATCAAATAAAGTTACTTGGTAACCTTTTTTTTGTAAAAACAATGCATTGCACACGCCTTGAATGCCGGCTCCAATAATACCAATTTTAAGAATTTTTTCTCCCACAAGTAAAGTATATAAATTTAGAAAAAGATTATAATAGTGGTTATTTGATCGCGGGCAAAAAAAGCAAATATATTATAGATAAATTTGATTAATAGTTAGAGATTTGGTCCTGACTATATATTTTACAACTCATAACTATACTTAATCCAAGCATTATTGATAACATTGAAGAACCGCCATAAGACATTATAGGTAAAGGTGCTCCTACTATTGGCAATAATCCCACTACCATAGCTATGTTCACAAAAACATAAAGAAACAATGCTGATGCAAAACCAAAACAATACAATCTTGAAAAAAAACTTCTAGTTTCAAAACCAATTCTAACAATTCGATAAACTAGCAAAACATATAATAATAATAAAATCATAGATCCCAAAAAACCAAACTCTTCTGAAAAAAGCGTAAAAATAAAGTCAGTATGTTTTTCAGGTAAAAACTCTAAATAACTTTGCGTACCTTTTAAAAAACCTTTTCCGTAAAAACCTCCAGACCCTATTGCAATTTTTGACTGGATGATTTGATATCCTGCGCCAAGAGGATCTCGATCTGGATTGAAAAATGTTAATATTCTAGACTTTTGATATGGTTTTAATATTGAAATTGCGAAAGGAAGAGAAACTAAAAGTGCTAAACTAGAGTAAACAAAATACTTTATATTTAAACCTGCCAGCCAAATAATTGCTATTCCACTTCCTGCAATTAATATTGACGTTCCTAAATCAGGCTGTTTAATTACTAAATAACATGGAATAATTAACAATATGATTGGCTGAAGTAAAAATTTATAGTTTTGTATTTCAGCATTTTGAATTCGATGATAATATCTTGCAAAAGAAACAATAATTGCAATTTTCATTAACTCAGATGGTTGTAAATTTAGCAAATATAAATCAATCCAACGTGTAGAACCTGAAGCAGATATTCCAAAAAACAATACTAAAATTAATAGAATTAAGCCAATTAAGTAAAAAATGTATGCATATCGATACCAAATTGAAATTCTAATAAAAGATAAAACCAAAAACATTGAAAAAAAAACAACCAATCTTATTAAATGATTTTTTGTATAATAAGAAAAATGTCCGCCTTCAGTTGAATAAATTGCAAACACACTTATACAACCAATTAACATAACTACCAATATCATGAAATAATCTATTGACTTTAATTTATCAATAAAAGAATAGCTAGAAGTGTTAAATCTTTTAGTAAGCATTAAGCTGAGTTTGTACTAGCCTTTCTTATTTGTTCTCTAAATTTGTGTCTATCAATAATTTTTTTTATAATTTGTTTTGCTAGTGGTGCCGCAGCTTTACTTCCTGAACCTCCATGCTCAATTAAAACACTAATTGAGTACCTTGGATTTTTATATGGAGCAAACGCTACATATAATGCATGATCTCTATTTTTATATTCAATTTCAGATAAATCTAAATCTAACTTTCTGTCTTTATCTGTAATTCTCTTTACTTGTGATGTTCCAGTTTTTCCTGCGAATTGATATTTTGGATCATCAAATCTTGATCTATAAGATGTTCCGTATTTTTCATTTGTAGATCCAAACATTGCATCTAAAACAAATTTTATATTTTCAGGATTGCTATACAATCTTTGGTGGGTATCAATTTCTTGTTCTTGTAGCATGCTTTTCTGATAAAGTTTATCTTTATCGCTTTTAATTTTTGAAATAATTGCATCAAAATTAATTTCATCTTGGTAAATAATATTAGGTTTTATTTTAAATCCACCGTTAGCAAGATGAGCTGTCATTAAGCAAAGTTGTAAAGGTGTAGTTTGTATATACCCTTGGCCAATACCAGTAATAACGGTTTCTCCTAAATACCATGATTGTTCTAAAACTTGCCTCTTCCATTTTGTTGATGGAACGATTCCACTTTTTTCATCAATATAATTATTGCCAAGTACTTTTGAACCAAGTCCATATCTTTTCGCTATTATAGAAAGTTTATCAACACCAAGTAATCTCGCAATTTCATAAAAATAAATATCACAAGATTGTTTTATTGCATTTCTTAATCTCATAAACCCATGGCCATGTTTTTTCCAACAATGAAATTTTTCACCATATAATTCGTATGGATGCTTATGCCCCTTACATTCTATTACTTTTTCAGAATTAATTATGCCATACTCTAAAGCTGCTAGTGCAACTATTGGTTTTAGAGTAGATCCGGGAGAGTATAGTCCTGCTATAGATTTATTTATAAGAGGTCTAAAAGGATTATTTTTTATTTCTTTCCAATCTTTGCTTTCTATTCCATGAGTAAATTTGTTTGGATCATATGTAGGTGAAGATGCCATTGTTAAGATTTCTCCAGTATAAATATCCATCACACAAATAGAGCCCGACTTATCTTTTAATAGATTTTGTGCTAACTTTTGCACTTCTATATCTATTGTGGTCCTAACGCTTTGTCCTTGAGTTTCTTTTAAATAATCAATTTGACTAATTCTTTTTCCGGAAGCATTTACTTCATATCTTTTTATGCCATACTTGCCTATTAATAGTTTTTCTTGTGAATTCTCAAGTCCTGATTTTCCAACCTTTAATCCAGGAACAAAATTTTCCTCTATTTCTTTTTTGCTTTCAATATCTTTAACACTTGCATCGCCAACGTATCCTACCACATGAACCAAATCATTGGCATAAGGATAATAACGTGAAGTAGATAAAACTGGTTTTGCTCCTTCTAATTCATGTAAATATAAATTAAGTTTTGAAAACTGACTCCAGGAAAGATTTTCGGAAACTACTAGGGTATCCCAGGGTTTTAGTTTTTGTTTTTTTTTATAAATATTTCTTACCTCTTGATCATTTAAATCAATAATATTTTTTAATCTAAAAATAGTTTTGTTAAAATTTTTAACTTCATCTAGAACTAGATGGACTTGAAAAACTCTATCATTTTCTGCTAATATATTATTAAAATAATCAGTTATAATTCCTCTCTGGGGAGGTGTTTTCCATTCTCTTATTCTATTTTTGTCAGATAATATTTCATATTTTTCTCTATCTGAAATCTGTAAGTTATATAAACGTGAAGTTATTCCTGCTAATAAAAGTATTTTTGCTGCGCCTAAAATAAATACTCTTCTAGAAATAATACGACCTTTTTCTATATTACTAGTTCTATTCAGCATCTTGTTGCCTCAAATGTATTAAATTAATTAAATCAAAAATTTTAGAAAAAATTGGATAAATGACAAAAGTAATAAAAGAGTTAAACATTAACGTTCCATACCTAATTGGAGAATCAAATATAATAGCGAGAATGCTGTAATTAATTGAACTAATTATTGTAATTGCTACGAAAAATAAAATCCAATCATATAGTAAGTTTGGTAAAAGAGTTCTTGATCTTATAAATGAAGTAATTACACATAATAATAAAAAGTTTATAGAAGAAATTCCAATTGGAAAATTTTGCACCACATCATTAATTAAGCCTGCAAAAAATACAAGACCATAACCAATTGTGTCAGGTTTTTTTAGTATCCAGTAAAATATAACTATATAGATAAAATTAAATGAAAAATTTTTTCCAAAAAAAAACAATGAAAAATCAAAACCAGTAAAAGCTAAGAGAAATAAAATTATGATTGGAAAACTATTAATTAAATTTTTAAATAATAATCTAGTAATTGTATTCATTTTTTAATAATTTATTTTTACAAATTCAAGTTGATTAAGATTAGACAAAAATTTTACAAATTTATTATTTCCTTCAATAAAAATTTTTCCTACCGGTATTGCCGCAGAAATATATCCATCAATTCCTGAAGTATAGACTATATATCCATTTTCAATTTGATCATTTTTAGGTAAAAATTCCAGTTCAGCATAATCATTATTTCCATTACCTGATAAAATTGCACTTATGCTGCCTGGCTCAATTATCACAGGTATTTTGCTATTTAAGTCGCTAGCCAGTAAAACTCTTGATGTTAAATGATTAACATCAATAATCTTTCCAACATAATAAGAATTATCCAATACGGCTGTGCCGTTTTTTAAGCCATGCTTAAATCCCTTGTTAATTATTACCGATTTTAAATATGGACTTTGCTGATCTAATAAAACTTTTGTTAAAAGATAATTTTCTGAAATTAAAGTTTTTTCATCTATCAATTTCTTTAGTTTATTATTCTCTTCTTTAAAAAATTCAATTTCATATTTCAAACTTTCTAATCTTAAATCTTTTTTTTTTAAAATTTCATATTTATCGTACATTCTCAAATGATCTTGCAAAACAAAGTAATTGTCTTTGATAAATATAAAAGGAACTGAAATGACATAAGATCCTTTAAAAATAAAATCTTTTGTGATAGATCTAAATTTGTCTACCGGTCCTGATTTAAAATACTCTAAGGACAAAACTAATATTGAAACAATTAAAAGAGTAAACAACGAGAATTTTTGACGAGTTCCCTTATTTAAAAAAGCGTATCGAATAGAAATTATAAAATCATCTCTATCCGTTTCTGTGGACATACTGTTTTAATACTCAGATAATACAGTAGAAAATGTTTCTTGCTGATCTAATGCCTTTCCTGTTCCGATAGCAACGCATGACAATGGGTCATCTGCAATATTAACTGGTAAACCTGTTTCTTTTGAAAATCTTTTATCAATATTTTTTAACAATGACCCTCCACCCGTCATGGTTAATCCCATATCTACTAGGTCAGCTGATAACTCAGGAGGCGTTTGTTCTAAAGCCTTTTTAATTGCTGACACAATATCTTTTAAAATAGGATTTAAAGCTTCCGCTGTATCTTCTTCTGAAATATTTACTTCTTTAGGTGTTCCCGATCTAAGATCCCTGCCTTTAACGGCGTAAGTATTGTTATTGGTTGGAATTGCTGTTCCAATATCTTTTTTTATTTTTTCTGAAGTACTATCTCCAATCATTAAATTGTACTCTTCTCTCATATATTCTTTTAGAGCATTATCCATCGCATCTCCTGCTACTCTTAGCGACTCCGAATAAACAACGCCTCCTAAAGACAAAATGGCTATCTCTGTCGTGCCTCCTCCAATATCCACAACCATGGAACCCGTTGCTTCAGAAATTGGTAAGCCAGCACCAACAGCAGCCGCTATAGGCTCTTCAATCAGCTGGACTTTTCTAGCTCCAGCAGCTAATGCGCTATCCTGTATGGCTTTTCTTTCAACTGGAGTTGAACCCGTCGGTACGCAAATCAAAATTCTTGGATTTGCTATAGTTTTTTTATGAACTTTCTTTATAAAATGTTTAATCATTTCTTCTGTAACAACAAAGTCAGCAATTACTCCATCTCTCAAAGGTCTTATCGCCTGAATATTGCCTGGTGTTCTACCAAGCATAGTTTTAGCCTCGTCTCCTACAGCTAAGACAGATTTTTTTCCTTTATTATCCACTACTGCTACAACAGATGGTTCGTTTAGCACAACTCCCTTTCCTTTTAGCACTACAAGAGTATTAGCTGTTCCAAGATCAATCGCCATATCTTGGCTCCAAAATTTTTTTAAATCTGCAAAAATTGCCATTACTTATATTCCTTTCATTTTCTGTTTTTCGTTAAGTTTATTTTCATAATTTTGTTCTGGTGAAGTTTTTTCTCTTTTAATAATCATCTTATTTAAAGCATTTATATAAGCATTTGCTGAGGCAACCAGAGTATCGGTATCAGAAGCCTGTCCAACTGTAGTTTTGCCATTTTCTTCAATTCTAACACTTACTGTTGCTTGAGCATCAGTTCCTTCTGTTACGGCATGCACTTGATAAAGCTGTAAATTTACATCGTGCGGATAAAGTGTTTTTATGCATTTGAATATAGCATCAACTGGACCATCACCTGTTTCTGTTGCTGTTTTTACTTCTCCAAAAACATCTAAAGTCATATCTGCTTTTTGAGGTTCGCCAGTGCCGGCAAAAACCTTTAATGATTTTAAGTTGATTGCGTTAACTTTGTTATCAACAATTAAACTATCATCAACTAATGCAATAATATCTTCATCGTAAACATGTTTTTTCTTATCTGCTAAAACTTTAAATTTACCAAATGCATTTCCTATAACATCGTCTGTAACATCAACATATCCCAAGCTTATTAATTTATCTTTAAATGCATGTCTTCCTGAATGTTTACCCATCACCAAAGAAGTTTGTTTAACTCCAACACTTTCTGGTGTCATAATTTCGTAAGTTTGTCTATTTTTCAACATTCCATCTTGATGAATTCCGGCTTCATGTGCAAAAGCATTTTTTCCAACTATTGCTTTATTGTATTGAACAGGAAATCCTGTTGCATTTGAAACAATTTTTGAAGCTTTGCTTAAAAGTGTTGTGTTAATTCCAGTTTCATAAGGCATTAAGTCTGGTCTTGTTTTCATTGCCATGACAACCTCTTCAAGAGCGGCATTACCAGCTCTTTCTCCAATTCCATTAATAGTACATTCTATTTGTCTAGCTCCTGCTTGCACACCTGCTAGAGAATTTGCAACTGCTAAACCTAAATCGTTATGACAATGAGTAGATAAAATTGCTTTATCAATATTTGGAACTTTGTTTAATAAAGTTTGAATAATTTTTGTAAATTCTGAAGGAACTGTATAACCTACTGTATCTGGAATATTTATAGTTTTTGCACCACAATTAATTGCTAATTCTACTGTTTTACACATATAATCCATATCAGTTCTTGTTCCATCTTCACAAGACCATTCTACATCATCTGTAAATTTTCTTGCATAAGTCACATGCTCTTTAATTGACTCGTATACTTCTTCTGGAGATTTGTTTAACTTGTGCTTCATGTGTAATGGACTTGTTGATATGAATGTATGAATTCTAAATCTTGGTGCGTGCTTTAATGCTTCATAACATCTATCAATGTCTTTTTTAGAGTGTCTCGCCAAACCGGCTGGAATAGATTTTTTTAATATTTTGCTTACTTCAGATACTGCTTCAAAGTCACCTGGGGAAGCAATCGGAAAACCTGCTTCAATTATATCAATACCAAGCTCGTCAAATACTCTTGCGATTTGGATTTTTTCTTCCAAACTCATTGATGCTCCTGGTGATTGTTCACCATCTCGCATCGTAGTATCGAATATATAAACTCTGTTTTTGTCTGACATAATTTTTTTTTAGCTTGAACATCATACATGCTCACGCTCAGATTGCAAAATAAATTGGGCTTTTCTGCCCAAAATTATCTTTATGGATCTACTTCTTATCGCTATCGACTAATTTCTTCTTAGCAATCCACGGCATCATAGCTCTTAACTCTGCTCCAACTTTTTCAACTGAGTGCTCTGCTAGTTTTGCTCTTGTAGCAAGGAAATTTTTTTGACCATTCTTACATTCATCCATCCACTGTTTAGTAAATTTACCAGATTGAATTTCAGTTAAAACTTCTTTCATTCTTTTTTTAGTTTCTTCCTTGTTAATTATTCTAGGTCCTGATTGATATTCTCCGTATTCTGCTGTGTTTGAAATAGAGTAGTTCATATTAGCAATTCCACCTTCATAAATTAAATCTACAATTAATTTAACTTCGTGAACAGTTTCAAAATATGCCATCTCAGGTTCGTATCCCGCTTCAACTAAAGTCTCATATCCATTTTTAATTAATTCAACAAGACCTCCACAAAGAACTGTTTGTTCTCCAAATAAATCTGTTTCAACTTCATCCTTAAATGTCGTTTCAATAATTCCTGATCTTCCACCACCAACAGCCGATGCATAAGACATAGCAAGATCTCTTGCTTTGCCTGAGCCATTTTGATGAACTGCAAATAAACACGGTACACCACCTCCTTTTTCATATTCACTTCTAACTAAGTGACCAGGTCCTTTAGGAGCAACCATGAAAACATCTAAATCTTTTCTTGCTTTAATCAAATCATAATGAACATTTAATCCGTGAGCAAATGCAATTGATGTTCCTTCTTTAACTCTTTGTTCAATATGATTTTTATAAATGGATGCTTGTAATTCATCTGGAGTTAAAATCATAACTACATCCGCCCATTCTGCGGCATCAGATAAATTCATAACTTTTAAACCTTTTGATTCAGCTTTTGAAATGCTAGATGAGCCTTCCCTAAGTGCTACTACCACTTCTTTAACGCCGCTATCTCTTAGGTTAAGTGCATGAGCATGGCCTTGACTACCATATCCAAAAATAGCTATTTTTTTATCTTTAATTAAATTTACATCAGTATCTTTTTCATAAAACATTTTCATATTTATCTCCTTTTAATTATTTAAATACTTCAGCCCCTCTTGTCATAGCAACTGCTCCTGTTCGTGAAACACTTACTAAACCAAATTTTTTTAAATTTTGTACCATATTATCTATTTCTCTTCTAAGTGCAGTAATTTGAATTACGTTAGATTTATTTGTTTTATCCAATAATACAGCGTTATACTTTTTACAAGCTTTAAAAGCTTTCTCTAATTTATTTTTGCTCCCGACAATCTTAAATAATGCCATTTCTTTAAAAATAACATTATTGTCTTCTCTTTTGAAGTCTGCAACTTTATGAACAGGAACAAGTTTTTTTAATTGTAACTTAATTTGATCTATAACTTGAGGCGTTCCTGTGGTTACAATAGTAATCCTTGAAATATTTAATTTTTGGTCAATTTCCGCAACTGCTAAGGACTCAATATTATAGCCTCTTCCTGAAAAAAGACCTACAACTCTTGCTAAAACTCCAGCTTCATTATCTACCCAAACTACAATGATATGAGTATCAAGTTTTTGTTTTTTGCCCGCAAAACTATATGCTGATTTTGTATTTGCCATTAAACTAAAGTTTTTCCTTTTCCTGTAATTTTCTTTTCTTTTTGATCTTTTGGCCCCAATAACATCTGATTATGAGGTTTTCCTGATGGAATCATTGGAAAACAGTTTTCTTGTTTATCTACCATACAATCAAAAATAACCGGTCTATCAGTATTCAACATTTCAATAATTTTATCATCTAATTCTTCGGGTGTTTTTGCTCTTAATCCAACGCAACCATATGCTTCTGCTAATTTAACAAAGTCAGGAAGAGCCGCTGTATAACTTTCAGAATAATTTTTATCATGCAATAATTCTTGCCATTGTCTAACCATTCCCATGTATTCATTGTTCAAAATAAATATTTTGATCGGTAATCCATATTGAACAGCTGTCGACATCTCTTGCATGGTCATTAGTACAGATGCCTCTCCTGCAATATCGATTACCAATTTATTTGGATGAGCTACTTGAACACCAACAGCTGCTGGTAAACCGTAACCCATTGTTCCCAAACCTCCAGATGTCATCCATCTATTTGGTTTATTAAATTTATAGTGTTGAGCTGCCCACATTTGATGCTGGCCAACTTCTGTTGTTATGTAAGCATCTTTATCCTTAGTAAGCTCATACAACCTTTCAATTGCATATTGAGGTTTAATAGTTTCTTCGCTACCAATATAGTCTAAAGACCTTTTTGATCTCCACTTTTGAATTTTTTCCCACCACTTAGAAGTTTTTTGTTTATTTGATTTAACAAAATTTGATTTTTTCTTCTTTAAACTTTTTATAGCTGAAGTAATTACTGATTTGACATCTCCTACAATTGCTAAATCAACTTTTACATTTTTATTGATTGACGATGGATCAATATCAATATGAACTTTTTTAGACTTCGGAGAAAATTCATCAATCTTTCCAGTAATTCTATCATCAAATCTTGCGCCAATATTTATCATTAAATCACATTCATACATTGCGTTATTTGCTTCATAGGTTCCGTGCATACCAAGCATACCTAAAAACTGACCATCGTCTGCTGGGAAAGAACCTAGCCCCTGCAAAGTTGTCGTTATTGGAAAACCTGTAGCATGAACAAATTCTCTTAATAATTCACTAGCTTTAGGTCCAGAGTTAATAACTCCACCTCCAGTATAAAAAATAGGTTTAGAAGACTTTGTAATTAGATGAATAAGATCATCTATATTTTCTTGTGAGAAATTATTGTGTGACTTGCCGTTTATTTTTTTTTGTTTTTTATATTTTTTATAAGCTGTTTTTTGAAACTGAATATCTTTAGGAATATCAACCAAAACAGGACCCGGTCTTCCTGTGGTTGCTACTTCAAAAGCTTTATGAATAACATGGGCTAAATCTTTTATGTCTTTCACCAGCCAGTTATGTTTTGTACAAGGTCTTGTTATGCCTGTTGTATCGCATTCTTGAAAAGCATCTGTTCCAATTAAGTGTGTTGGGACTTGCCCTGTTATACAAACTAGAGGAACAGAATCCATATAAGCATCTGTTAAGGCAGTGACAGCATTAGTTGCTCCCGGACCTGAAGTAACCAATAATACTCCTGCTTTGCCTGTTGATCTTGCATAACCTTCAGCAGCATGACCTGCTCCCTGCTCATGTCTTACTAAAATATGTTTGATTGATTTAAAGTTTTTTAATTCGTCATAAATTGGAAGAACTGCTCCTCCTGGGTAGCCAAAGATATTACTTACATCTTGATCCTCAAGGCACTTGAATACAATCTCAGCTCCTGAATATAATTTTGACATTCAGCCAATCTAGCTGAAGTTGTGCTCATTGGTCAAGTTTTTGAACGATTAAATTATATTTTTTTTAAAAATTTATTTAAATCTTTTGAATTCAATCTATGCCAATTCATCATCTGACCTCTAGACCATGTACTTTGTCTTTTGGCGTATTGCCTTGTTTTTATTGAAATTCTTTCCTTAACTTCGTCTAAAGTTGAATTTTTTACTAGAAAATCTCTAATTTCATTAATGCCAATCACTTTATTTGAAGTACTATCTTTTTTTATTTTCAATTTTAAAAATTTTTTTACCTCTTTGACAGCTCCTAGTTTCATCATCTGCTCTGTTCGTTTTGAGATCTTTTCTAATAATTCAGATCTTGGAAAATCGATATAAATTTTAAAAAAATCTTCTTCAGTAAACTTTGACTTGGTGTTTTTAAACCAATCAATTAATGATTTGTTTGTGTAAGTCTTAACTTCATAAGCTCTTATTGACCTTTGAACATCTGTTGGAATAATTCTATTTTTAATTAATGGATCTATCTTAATTAATTCTTTAAAAAATTTTTTTTGACCTATTTTTTTTTGAAGAGATCTTATTTTGTTTCTAAATCTAATTGGAATGTTTGGAATTTTAACTAAACCATAAGTTAAGGCTTTAAAATATAAACCAGTTCCGCCCACAATTATTGGTATTTTTTTTCTTTTTCTTATTGACTGTATTTTTTTTGTTACAAGATTTAGCCAATTCCCAGTTGAAAATTTTTTCCTAACACTTTGAAATCCATATAAATGATGTTTTATATTTTGATATTCTTTATTGTTAGGCCTTGCTGTTAATATTTTCAATTCCTTATAAACCTGCATACTATCTGCATTAACAATTTCACCATTTATTTTTTTTGCTAGTTTAACTGCAAAATTTGATTTTCCGGAAGCAGTGGGGCCTGCTATTAAAATTATTTTGGACTTGAGGTCCATCATCAATCTAGTTTAACACCAATATATCTTCTTTGATTTTGTTTATTGTAAACTGCAATTAATAATGTTTTTTGTGAACTTTTTAACGTCATTTTAACTATATTATCAAAATCACCTATGGTTTTTATTTTTTTCTTTTGGGCTTCAACAATTATATCGTTTACTTCCAAATAACTAATAGGACTGTCTTGTTCTATTTTTGTAATCACTACTCCAGAAGTACCTTTTGGTAAATTTCTTTCTTCAACATCTTTTTTACCTAATAATCTAACTGTAATTTTTAAACCTTCTATATTAATTTCTTTTGGTTTTTCCGTTAATTTTCCTTGTATTTTAAAATCATCTGAAGTTTCTAATCTACCAAGTATAATATTTTTATATAACTCTCTCTTATTTCTCCAGACTTTTACTTTTACTTTTTTACCAACATCTGTTTCAGCAACAATTCTAGGCAACTCAATCATTTCATTAATTAATTTTCCATCAAATTCTAAAATAATGTCTCCAGCTTTTATTCCAGCTTTATCAGATGGACTATTTTGTGCCACGCTTGCAACTAAAGCTCCTCTAGGTCTATCTAATTTTTCTACATCTGCAATTTCTTTACTAACAGTTTGAATTCTAACGCCAAGCCAACCTCTTTTGGTTTCGCCAAATTCAATTAATTGATTAATTACTTTTTTGGCACTATTTGCAGGAATGGCAAAACCAATTCCTATAGATCCTGACTGACCTAATATAGCCGTATTAATACCTACAACATCTCCATTTATATTAAATAAAGGTCCGCCGGAATTTCCTTGGTTAATAGATGCATCAGTTTGAATAAAGTCTTCATATCTAGATAATCCAATACTTCTATTTCTTGCAGAAATTATTCCAGCAGTAACAGTTCCTCCTAAGCCAAATGGATTTCCAATTGCTATAACCCAATCTCCAATTCTTGCTTCATCAGAGTTACCAAACTTAACTGGTTTAAATTTTTCATCAGACTCAATTTGCAAAACCGCTAAATCCATACCTGAATCTGCTCCTAAAACTTTTGCTTTATAATCTTTATCACCATTTACTCTTACGAAAATGTCCTCTGCTCCTTGTATTACATGGTTATTTGTAACAACTATTCCGTTTTCATTAATAATAAATCCTGATCCTAGAGCGCTGGTTTGTCTTTGTTGAGGAGTCCCAAATTCACGAAACATGTCTTCTAATGGTGAGCCTGGAGGAAACTGGAAAGGAAAAGGGTTAGATTGAGTTGTAATTGTTGTTGTTGTTGCAATATTTACAACTGATGGCATTAATCTTTCAGCAAGATCAGCAAAAGATATAGGGATATCTTTTGTATTTGCTGCAAAAGAAAAGTTTATAGAAACAATTAATACTAAAAAAAAATTTAAATACTTTTTCATCCTTTTAAGTACCAAATAATAATAAATCCTATAATTGCAAATATCAATCCGCCTGTTCTTAACTGACCGTTGTTCACTTCATTTAATTTTAAAAGCATACTTTTCATTTTTGATGGAAATAAGGCGTACAAAATCCCCTCGACAAATAAGAAGAGACCAAAGGCTATGACCAATTCCTTCATGACAAATGATTATTCTGATTTAGGCTTTATATTTCCAAAAAATTTAAAAAATTCGCTATCTGGAGAAAGTATTAATGATGTTTCGCCTCCAATTAGAGATTTTTCATAAGCTTGCATAGCTCTATAGAAAGCAAAGAACTCTGGATCTTGTCCAAAGGCATCGGCGAAAATTCTGTTTCTTTCACCATCTCCTTCTCCTTTCATGATCTCAGATTTTTTTTGAGCATCTGCTAAAATCACAGTCACTTCTTTATCTGCAGTTGAAGTTATAGTTACTGCCATTTCCGCACCTTTTGCTCTAAATTCTTTCGCTTCTCTTTCTCTTTCTGTCTGCATTCTTCTAAAGATGGCATTACTGTTAGCCTGTGGAAGGTCGGCTCTTTTAATTCTTACATCAACAATTTTTATTCCAAAATTTTCAGCTTCATTATTTACACCTTCTTGAATTAAAGCCATTTGTTTTGATCTATCTTCAGATAACAAAGTTTGTAATTCTTGTTGACCTAAAACATTTCTTATTCTTGAATTTATAATTGTGGCTAATCTAGATCTTGCAACTCTTTCATTGCCAACTGAAATGTAGAATTTTAATGGATCTATAATTTGAAATCTTGCAAATGCATCAACAATTAAACGTTTTTGGTCAGATGCAATCACTTCTTCAGGTGGCGTATCTAAATTTAAAATTCTTTTATCTAAAAACACAACGTTTTGAATAAATGGAATTTTAAAGTTTAAACCTGGTTTTGAAATAATTTTTTTTGGATCACCAAACTGCAGAACGATAGCTTGATTAACTTCTTTTACAATAAATACTGAAAAGAAAAGCGTTGCAGCAATAACAATTATTAACGGTAATAAAATTTTTCCAGCTTTCATTAATTTGTACCTGTCTTTAATTCTTGTAATGGTAGATATGGAACCACTCCAGATCCTGCATTTTTATCTATTATAATTTTATTTATATCGCCCAATACTTTTTCCATTGTCTCTAAAAACATTCTCTCTTGGGTTACTTGTTTTGCTTTTGCATATTCATTATAAATTGAAAGGAATCTGCTCGCTTCACCTTCTGCTTTTGCAACAACTTCTTTTTTATAAGCTTCTGCAGCTTGTAATATTTTTGCAGCTTCTCCACGCGCTCTTGGAATTACATCATTTGCATATGCTTCTGCTTCATTTTTTGATCTTTCCATGTCTGCTCTTGCTGCCTGCACATCTCTAAAAGCATCAATTACTTGATCTGGCGGGTCAGCTTTTTGAGTTTGTACCTGTGTAATTTGAATACCGCTATTGTACTCATCTAGAATTTGTTGAATTATTACCTCTGTATCTGTTTCAATCACCGATCTACCTTCGGTTAGTATGGGTTGAATGTTTGATCTTGCTATTACCTCTCTCATTGCAGTTTCTGCTGCCGCTTTAACTGTTCCTTGAGGGTCCTGAATTTTGAATAAAAACTTTCCTGCATCTTTAATTACCCAGAAAACTGAAAAGTCGATATTTACAATATTTTCATCACCTGTTAGCATTAAGCTTTCTTCTGGTACATCTGCAACGCCACCTGAAGTAAAACCACTATCTCTTTCTGATCTAAATCCAATATCTATTCTATTAACTTTCGTAACTTTTGGAGTTAAAGCGGTTTCTATTGGATATGGCATATGATAATTAAGTCCTGGTTGAGTAGTATTTACAAATTTTCCAAACCTTAAAACAACTCCTTGTTCATCAGGTAACACTCTATACAAACCACTTAGAGCCCAAAGAATTGAAAGAACAATTAAACCAAATAATATTGGTTTTGAGCCGCCTTTGCCACCACCCATAAATCTGTTGATGGTATTTTGAATTTTTCTTATAATTTCATCAATATCTGGCGGTGTAGGTCCTCTTCTAAATCCACCATTTCCACCTCCTCCTGGAGGGCTTCCCCATGGGCTTTGATTTTTGAAATCACTCATAAGACATTCTATATAGTGTCTTTATATCTAAAAACAAGATATTGATAAGCGCATGAATGACACGATAAAAGCTAAAAAAGAAACAAAAAGCTTTAAAAAAAACCCAATTCCTGGAACAAAATTCACTATCGCAGTTTCAAGCGCAAAAGGTGGTGTAGGTAAATCTACTTTTGCTACAAATCTTGCCTTAGCTTTAAAAAAAATTGGTTGCAAAGTAGGTTTGCTTGATGCTGACATTTATGGACCATCTTTGCCTAAATTATTTTCAATAAATGAAAAGCCCCAAAGTGACGGACAAAATTTAATACCTATAAAAAAATATGACATTCAATGTATGTCTATTGGATTCTTAACTGAAGAACAAACTCCTATGATTTGGCGAGGACCGATGGTAACAAGTGCTATTAAAACTTTTACTCAAAAAGTTAAATGGAAAGATTTAGATTTTATAATTGTTGATATGCCACCAGGTACTGGGGACACTCAGCTAACTTTTGCTCAAGAAATAAATATGGATGGAGTAATAATTGTATCAACACCTCAAGAAATTGCACTTCAAGATGTCAAACGTGGAATTAGAATGTTTGATAAATTAAAAGTAAAAATTATTGGTTTAATCGATAATATGAGCCATTTTGTTGGAGATGATGGAAAAAAATATGAAATTTTTGGAGAGGGAGGCGTAAAAAGAACTGCTAAAGAATTTCAAAAAGAATTCCTCGGACTAATTCCAATTGATCCTGAGGTTGGAAAACAGGGGGACTTAGGATGGCCAATTGTTGAAAGTAAACCAGAACACAAGATTTCAAAAATTTATTTAGATTTTGCAAAAAAAATCAAATCTGATTATCTTCTTAATTAATCAAGCTCAAATGATTCTTTGTAATTTTTTTTAAGATTTTTATTTTGATTATTTTTCTTTAAAAAACAATTTCCAATTACTAAAACATCTAATTCAGTACCCATAAAGCAATGAAATGCATCTACTGGTGTACTTACAATTGGCTCACCTCTTACATTAAAAGATGTGTTTATTAATATCGGACAACCAGTTTTTTCTTTAAACATTTTTAAAAGTTTATAATATTTTGAATTTGTTTTATTATGAACAGTCTGTATCCTTGCAGAATAATCAACATGGGTCACTGCGGGAATTTCTGACCGCTTAATATTTAATTTATCAATACCAAATAATTTTTTTTGGTCTTCGGTCATTTTGATAATTTTACTTTTTTTTACATTTGATACCATTAACATATAAGGACTATCGCTCTCGATTTCGAACCAGTCTCTAACATCTTCATTCAAAATTGACGGAGCAAAAGGTCTAAAGCTTTCTCTATATTTAACTTTTAAATTTAAATTTTTTTGTATTGTTGATGACCTTGGATCGCCTAGAATTGATCTTCCTCCTAAAGCTCTTGGACCAAATTCCATTCTACCTTGAAACCAACCCACCGCCTCACCATTGATCAAACTTTGAGTGGTGAAATCTAATATTTCATTTTCTCCCAAAATTTCAAAATTTGCTCCTAATGAGGTTAATTCTTCTTCAATATTTTTTTGAGTAAACTCGGGACCTAAAAATGATCCCTTCATTTTATCAAAATTTGTAACTTTTCTATCTTTTTTTAAATGTAAATGCCAATATGCAAGAGCGGCTCCAAGAGAGCCACCGGCATCACCAGCGGCAGGTTGCACCCAAATATTATCAAATATTTTTTCTTTAAGAATTTTGCCGTTAGATACGCAGTTTAGCGCAACTCCACCTGCTAAACATAAATTGCTAGCGTTATACTCTTCTTTTAAAGATTTAACTAAAGACATCATTATTTCCTCTGTTACTGTTTGAATAGATGAAGCAATATCCATATGAAATTGGGTTAAATTCTCCTTATTGCTATTTCTCTCATTTTGGCCAAAAAGAGAATTGAATTTTGAATTGATCATTTTAAGACCTGTGGCATAATCAAAGTAATCTTGATTTAGGTTAAACGTACCATCTGGTTTGATATCAATTAAGTATTCTTTAATAACTTCTGAATATTTAGGTTCACCATATGGTGCCAAACCCATTAGTTTATATTCGCCACTATTAACTTTAAAACCTGTGTAATAAGTAAATGCAGAGTAAAGAAGTCCTAATGAATGTGGAAAATGTAATTCTTTCTTTATTTCAAGATCTTTTCCTTTGCCGAGTGCGACTGTTGTTGTTGCCCACTCTCCCACACCATCAGCTGTTAATACAACAGCTTCCTCGAAAGGTGATGGATAAAAAGCACTTGCCGCATGACTTAAATGATGTTCAGAAAAATAAAGTTTTTCATCTTCATTGAAATTTTTATCATGATTTTTTAAATATTTTAATAATTGTTTTTTTTGGAATAATTTATCTCTTAGCCAAGATGGCATAGCTTTTGAAAATTGAATAAAACCCCTAGGAGCAAACGCAACATAAGTTTCTAAAAGTCTTTCAAACTTTAAAAAAGGTTTTTCAAAAAAAACCACATGATCAATTTCTGAAAGTTTTAAATTTGCATATTTTAAGACAAATTCTATTGCATTTTTTGGATAGCAAGAATCGTGTTTTATTCTTGTAAATCTCTCTTCTTGAGCGGCTGCGATGATTTCGCCATCAATTATAATGGTTGCTGCACTGTCATGATAAAAAGCTGATATGCCAAGTATAGAGTTCAATTTCTTAAAATATTGTATATATAAAAGGAGCTATTGCTGATCCTTGGCTTAAAACTATTAAAGTACCAAAAATAATTAGAAAAAGAAGGATAGGAAATAGCCAATACTTTTTTCTCACTTTTAGAAAATTCCAAAACTCAATCAAAAAATCCATATTAAAATTGATTTCTCATATTATTATTTGAATTATCTTTTTTTATCCAATAAGTATTTTTGTTATTTTTTTTTAAATTTATAATATCTTTATTAAATAATTTTAATAAAAGTCCTGTTGGAGTAACAACTCCAAAATAAACAAGCCCCATAACGATTGGGGAAACTATATTTCCTAAAATTAATCCAAATTTCATCCAAATTTTATTCAATGGAGTTAAAAATTTAGAATTTAATATAGCCAGTATTAAAAAGGAAAGAGATATTATCAAGGACCAAATTCTAATATCGTTATTATTAAATATTGGCCATACGCCAATTAGCAAGAAGACAACAAAAAATAAAATTCCAAAATTACGATTTGATGGTAGCGTTAATTCTTTCATTTAAAAATTTAATAAATAACCTAAATTAATTTATCCTTTTGTTCAAAAGTTTCCATTAATTCATTCCATTCTCTTTTGGAAAGACCTGATTTTTCTATAGATATTTCTTCGCCTTTAATAAGTTTTTGAATAACTATTTTTCCTTTAGCCGAAACTTCGGTACCACCTACCCTATAATCCATAAATGCTTCATATGTTATTGGCACCCATTTTTTAACAGTATCCAACATAACATCTGCGTAAGCTCTAATTTCATATTGAGCATGATGATCTGCGCGAAGTCTTAAAAAATTCATTAGATTTAATAAATCAGTTTTCCAATACCATTGTGTATAAGTATTTAGGGTTAAATTCATTCTAGCAAGCTCTCTCGCTAATCCAACTCCATCTTCTCTGATTACAGAACCATTATATCTTTCGTTCAACATCGTTTCATAATTATTATAAGTTTGTTCAGCATCTCCTTTAAGAAGTTCTATAACTTTCTTTGCCTGTTCGCCTTCAAGAATATCTCCTCTTCCTTGCCGGTTGTTTTGTGATTGTGCCGCTAAATGCTCTGGAGCTGGTAAGTAAAATTCTTTATCAAGTATTGAATATCTTGCGGAATATTCATTAACATTCGCTGTTCTATGTCTAATCCATTGTCTAGCTATAAATATTGGAAGTT
The DNA here is from genome assembly GCA_902550805.1 of uncultured Pelagibacteraceae bacterium. GTDB lineage: Bacteria > Pseudomonadota > Alphaproteobacteria > Pelagibacterales > Pelagibacteraceae > Pelagibacter. The sequence goes on along the minus strand of CACDAL010000001.1, from coordinate 145,358 downwards.
TAACATGATATTTAATTTCACACATTTCAAATGGTGTGCTGTGCCAGTGCCTCATTAAATATTTTATAAGACCAGAGTCTGTTGAAATTTTTTTTGTTCCTTTTCCATATGAAACTCTAGCAGCCTGAACAATAGAAGTATCGTCACCCATATAATCAACTACCCTTATGAATCCATGATCCAAAATTGAAATGGCTTCATATAGTATTTTTTCTAATTCTGGTGCAACAACTCTTTTCGTTTGATTAGACTGAGATTGTTGATCTTTTATCTCTTTCAATTGTTCTTCTGTTAAATTCATCTTTTATATTTAAACAAAACCTATTATTAATTAAAGAAATTTTTAAAATTTTTACTAATTTCTTTTGCTATTTCTTGACTACCTTTATCATTATAGTGAATTATATCATAGAAATATTCATTTTTATCATCAAACTTATCGGAAAGTTCAACTATATTTAAATTGTTATCTTTTGCAAACTTTCTGTACATCTCGTTTGTTCTTTTATGAAGTTTTATTCTCAAATCTATCTCCTTTAATAAAAAATCTTTTTCTCTATAATTCTCATAATTTTGAGGTTGAGTAATTAAAATTAAATGAAAATTAAAATTTTTTGATATCTCATTATATATTTTTAAAATTTTAATTTTCTCTTCAAAAAAATATTCTATATCTTCCTCACTTATCATTTTTGTTTTGCTATATTTTTCTTTAGCCATTGATGGAGCAAATCTATTTTTTATTAATTGAATTCTTATTGCTAAATTTGGAAAATTATTAAAAAATAGTGATCTAAATCTTAAATAATTCCATTTTTTTTTTTGAACTGGTTGAGTTAACAAATTTCTCTCTAAATCTGAAAATTCATCAAAAAGAGACTTGTTTTTAAATTCTATTATAGAGAAATAATCATTTATATTATGCATCAAAAACACATGTGTTGGATTTAGTTTTATAATTTTATTGATTAAAATATTAAGGCTATGCATCGAATTATTTTTAGACCGACCTGAATTATAGACATTAATTTTTTTTTTAGTCTGTTTCTCTAAAGTTTTTTCAAATATGTAAGTAAATCTATTTTTTTCTTCTACTAGCAAATTTTCAGTAGTAGATCCTCCCAAGAAGAAAATTTTAAATTCTGGATTTACATGTCTATTTCCTGGAATTAAGAAGCCATCATCATCTGTATTATATTTAAAAGTTCTATTTCTAAGACTTGGGGTTTGTGCACTACGAAATTTACTAACCTTGAAGCTTTTTTGTTGGTTTATAGGATGTTCTCTTAGATTTATAAATCTATTCAACAAGTTGATTTCTTTATCCTTTATATGAGGACTAGAAAATGAATCGATCTTTGAAAAAATAAACTCTAAAATAAAAAGAAAGAGAAATAATAGAACAATTGAATATAAAAATAGTAAAGATATTTTTTTAAGTAAAAAACTTCTTTGCATTAATTTCATAGTTTTATTATTTTATTAGTATTTATATTAATTATCTTACTAAATATTATGATTAATCTAATATTTTACAATTTTCACAATTAAATTGTTGAATATAAATAATTATTTTTTATAATTAATTCGTTGTTTTTACAACTATGACGATAAACGAATTTCGTAATAACCATTACGGACGTGGGGGCAGTACCCACCACCTCCACCAATCAAAACTTGCGGGGGTGAATTAGGATCGACGGATGTCTAAAAGTTATTCTTTCGTTCGGTATTGTTCCGCCGTGATGGGCTAATTTATAAATGCTAACGAAAGTTACGCACTTGCAGCTTAATTAATTTATTAATTAAGTTACGGGGTCTTGGGGCACCTGGCAACAGAACGCCCCTTCCTTTTTTTAAAGTAGTTTGAATTTTCAATGTTAATTTTAAAATACAACTTGATGAGTCGGCGTGGAGTCGGCATTTATTTATTCTTATTTCGTGTTTCTTCGTTTATGCTTTCACCATAAGCTTTGATTTTTTCATGCTCTTCTTGTTGTTCTTTCTTTTTTTCTTTCACACGTTTCAAACTAAAAACGACAATAAAAATAAACATTGCAAGACCAATAATAATTAAAGCTTCAATCATTAAATTCCTCTTTTTTCAGTTACTTTAATAAATTTCTTTAAGGACTTTTGAAGTTTTTTATATTCTTTTGTTAAAAACATGGGTGAAATACCAGCTTCATCACAAACCTCAATTGCTGCTTGAGCATACTGTGGTAGATGAGAAAGAGATTTATCATTAAGCTCACCCATTTTTAACCATCCATAACTAATTCTAACTCCAGATCCTGTCTGATCTTCTTCTAGAGACCAGTTTAATTTTTTTAGAATAAATTTTTTTGCCTTGTATTCAGAGTCCATTCTTTCAATAATATAATTAATTAAACCTTTTGGGACAGATGATTGCTTCTTTTTTTTTAAAATTTTAACTCTAAAATATTGATATAATTTAAAAAAAGAAGATTTTGTTCCTAAATTTGATACTTTCTTTCTTTTTTTCCAAAATACTTTTAAATTTTTTTCGAGAATATCTCTAGCAGCAATAATATAATTATCTAAATCCTCTCTAACTTGATTTGTTTCTTTTTCTGCAAATGTTTCTAGTTTTAAATCATCAATGTATCTCTTGCTCATCACTAAGCCTGCTATACCACCAACAACAGTACCTATTGGTCCTAAAATACTTCCTGCGGTGGCTCCAGCCCACATTGCTCCACCTTTCATTAATGAATCTCCAGCAACATTGCTTACTGCAGTTTTAAAATCTGTTTTTTTTTTATTATAATAAGAAACATTTTTAACGACCGAAACTATTGAAGCTATTCCAAAAATTTCAGGTACGCTACTATCGAAAAGTTCATCGTTTTCATGAATTTCCATACTAGCTTCTTTTCCTTCTGACAATATATTATCAGTGACGCTTTTAGAATAAGTTCCTAAAACTGCTTCTGCATCAGCTGGGTATTGTTGTTGATAAGCAGCTGCAGTTTCTGTTGTTGTTGCAACTTTATATTCAGGATGTTCTGTTCTAGCTTCCCTAACATCAGAAACTCCTCCTCCTTTTATTTGCCATTTCTCTCCATTATAAATTCTATCCCAACCAGGTTGATTCATCTTGGTTGGCATTACAATTTCAACATTTCTTTCAAGCATATAACGATCTGTTAGAAATTCTTGTACACCTCCTCTATAATTAACTTCATGAAGATGTTCCGAATATTCTTCTCCTTGTAGTGCTTTTCCTGGTCGTACCGCTTCTGAATCTTCAATATTTTGTTTTCCTATTTTAAATTTAGAACTTATATCAGTATCAGGTCTAGAAAATTGAGCTCCTTTAACATACTCAGGATCTATTCTTGCCATATCATAAATTAAATCACCTATTGATAATCCTGCTGCACCAGATGTTTCAGCTTTTTTATTAAATGCTTTTCTATCTAAAAATTTTTTAAGCTCAGAACTAGCGTTTTGCATATCTAAAACTATCACAAATAATCTAGTCGGCCTAGAGTCGGCATTTGCAATTAAATATAGCTTTTCTATTTCAAATTATTCAATATTCACTAGTCAAAGTCCGGGGCACCTGGCAACAGAACGCCCCCTCTCAAATAATTAATGCAATATAAGTATCAGTAAATTGCTTAAAAAATACATTGATACTGTGAAGCCTAAGAAAAAATTCCAATACATTAATGAGACAGTTCGATTTCTAATTCTTCTTTTTTTTACAAAAATTTTATCATCTAGTTCTGAAATATCTCTCTTTCCTTGAACTTGATAATCATAACTCCAGCGCCATATAGAGTTTCCAAATCTTGTATCAGTACTATTGTAATAAGTTATCCAAGCAGTAATGTATTTGTGCAAAAAATATATGGCTATTAAAATTAAAAAACTAAATATCATTATTTTTAAAAAAAATTATATCTCAAACAATCAATATCATTAATTATTAAAATTTCCAATTTATGGTGCGGCCAAAGAGACTCGATACCTCATTAGCTAAACCCGCACAGCCCTAAACCTTGCCTGTCTAGCAATTTCAGCATGGTCGTGTTTTATGCGGCAGATTAAATGAATGACAATTCTAATTCAAGTTGATAAGTTTTTATTATGGAATTTAATACAGAAATAAAAAGAGCAACTAATTCTATTTATGAAAAAGTTTCTGGTACTATTCCTGAAATTGAATGGGCAATCCATGCTCCATATATTTATAAAATTAACAAATTAAAAAAAGAAAAGAATGCAATAATTCTTGCTCATAATTATCAAACACCAGAAATATATCATGGTATTTCAGATTTTTCAGCTGATTCTCTTGCTTTAGCAGTTAAAGCCGCAAAGACCAAAGCAGATATAATTGTAATGTGTGGCGTACATTTTATGGCTGAAACAGCAAAGCTAATGAGTCCTAAAAAAAAAGTTCTACTACCCGATATGAATGCTGGTTGTTCTTTATCAGCATCAATCACGGGTGAAGATGTAAGAAATTTAAAAAAAAAATATCCTGGAGTTCCAGTTGTATCCTATGTGAATACATCTGCAGATGTAAAAGCAGAGACCGATGTATGTTGCACTTCAGCTAACGCTGTAAAAATTGTACAATCCTTAGGAGTAAAAAAAGTTATATTTTTGCCTGATGATTTTTTAGCAAAATATGTAGCCTCTCAAACAGATGTGGAAATTATTTCATGGAAAGGAACATGTGAAGTTCATGAAAAATTTAATGATGAAGAAATAAATGAGATAAGAAAAAACAATCCTGGCATAAAAATTATTGCCCATCCTGAATGCCCGCCAGACGTAATTAAAGCTAGTGATTTTGCAGGATCAACAAGCGGCATGATTAGTTACGTTAAAGATAATCAACCTGAAAAAGTAATGATGGTTACAGAATGCTCAATGAGCGACAATGTTCAAATTGATAATCCCAATATAGAATTTATTCGACCGTGTAATTTATGTCCACATATGAAAAAAATTACACTACCAAAAATATTAGATTGTTTAGAAAATGAAACAAATGAACTAATAATGGATAATGAAACAATAGAAAAAGCTAGAAAATCTGTAGAAAGAATGACAGAGATAGGCAGATAAAATCTGTGTCAAAAATTCAATTAAGTAAAAATTTTATAAGAAACACTTGCAAGTTAGCTCTGGCTGAAGACCTTTACCCATCTGGAGATATAACGTCAAATTTGTTGGATAATGATTCTATTAAAAAAATTAAATTAATAAGCAACCAAAAAGGAATAATAGGGGGTTTAGAATTTGCTAAACAAACTTTTAATTTATTGGATAAAAAAATTAAATTTATTTCAAAAAAGAAAGAAGGATCTTTAGTTAATAAAAGATCAATAGTTGCAATAATAGAAGGTAAAATTAAGAATATACTAATAGGTGAAAGAGTAGCTCTTAATTTTGTTTCTCATATTTCAGGAATTGCAACAAAAACAAATCAATTTGTAAAAAAAGTTGGAAAAAAAACAAAAATTTGTTGCACAAGAAAAACTATTCCAAATCTAAGAGTCATTCAAAAATATGCTGTAAAATTAGGAGGTGGAACTAATCATAGGTTTAATTTAAGTGATGAATTTTTAATTAAAGATAATCACATTGCCTCATCAAAGAAAATTGAAGAGATTGTAAAAAAAGCAATTAAATCAAAAAAAGGCAAAAAGATTATAGTTGAAGTTGACAATTTAAATCAACTTAAAAAAATTAATGGTTTAAAGTTTGATAGAATTTTATTTGACAATATGAATACAAAAAATCTTAGAGCGGGTGTTAAACTAGCTAAAAAACTTTATGAAACTGAAGCATCAGGTGGCGTTACTTTAAATAATGTAAGAAAAATCGCTGGAACCGGTGTAAACAGAATATCTGTTGGAGCATTAACACACAATATTAATTCATTAGATGTAAAGTTAGAGATCTAAAAAGGACTTTCAAAATCTTATTTAGTATTATTGTAATTATAAGTAGGTCTCAAGTTCAAATCCTTTAGCATCCCTATTTTTTTAATTGAGCCTGCGCCGCTGCAAGTCTAGCAACAGGAACTCTGTAAGGAGAGCAAGAAACATAGTCTAAACCAATTTTAGAACAAAATTCTATACTTTTTGGATCTCCGCCATGTTCGCCACAAATTCCAAGTTTAATTTTCTTATTTTGCTTTTTTCCTTTAGTTGCTGCTATTTCAATCAAATCACCGACTCCATCATCAATTGAGATAAATGGGTCAATATCAAAAATTTTGTTTTCTATGTAATCGTTTAAAAATTTACCACTATCATCTCTGCTAATTCCAAATGTAGTTTGTGTAAGATCATTAGTTCCGAAGCTAAAAAATTCAGCATGTTTTGCTATATCTTTTGCTTTAATCGCGGCTCTTGGAAGTTCTATCATTGTACCAACTAGAAATTTAATTTTAGTTTTATTTTCATTTTGCACTTTTCTTGCAACTCTAATTACTAAGTTTTTCATAATTTTAATTTCAGCCTCAGTTGATACAAGTGGGATCATTATTTCGGGCATAGTTGATTTTATTTTTCTTTTTTTACATTCTACTAATGCTTCAAATATGGCTCTACATTGCATTTCATAAATTTCAGGAAAAGAAATACCTAACCTGCAACCTCGATGACCCAACATTGGATTTTGTTCATGCAATTCATCAATTCTTCCCTCTACTTCTTTAATTGACAAATTTAGAGATTTTGAAATATCTGTAATCTCAATTGTATTTTTAGGCAAAAATTCATGTAACGGAGGATCTAAAAGTCTAACTGTAACTGGAAGCCCATTCATAATTTTAAATATTTCTATAAAATCATTTTTTTGATGTGGTAATAACTTGCTTAAAGCATTTGATCGATCTCCTTTTGACTTTGAAAGTATCATTTCTCTAACTGATAAGATTCTTTCTTCATCAAAAAACATATGCTCTGTTCTACATAAGCCAATGCCTTCAGCCCCAAAATCTCTAGCTATTTTACTATCTAAAGGTGTCTCAGAATTTGTTCTGACTTTTAATTTTCTAAAACTATCTGCCCAACTCATTAATTTAGAAAAATCACCTGAAATTTCAGGTTCAACAGTTTTTACCTCTCCTAATATAATTCTACCCGTTGAGCCATCAATAGTTATTAAATCTCCTTCTTTGATTTCAACCCCATTTGTTTTAAATAAATTATTTTCATAATCAATTTCTATCTCGCTTGATCCAGAGACACATGGGCGACCCATTCCTCTTGCTACTACCGCAGCATGACTTGTCATTCCACCTCTAGCAGTTAAAATTCCCTTAGCAGCATGCATACCATGAATATCTTCTGGAGATGTTTCGACTCTGACTAATATTGTATTTTGCATCATGTCATTAAGTCTTTCAGCTTCATCTGAGGAAAAGACAACTTTTCCGCTTGCTGCTCCTGGTGATGCAGGTAATCCTTTTGCAATTACTTCTATATTGCTTTTTTCATCCAAGGTCGGATGAAGTAAGGTATTAAGAGAGTTTGGTTCAATTCTTAAAACTGCATCTTTTTTTGAAATTAGTTTTTCTTTAACCATATCTACGGCTATTTTTACTGCAGATTTTGCTGTCCTTTTTCCCGATCTTGTTTGCAACATCCACAACTTATTATTTTCCACTGTAAACTCAACATCTTGCATGTCTTTATAGTGTTTCTCTAATTTTAATAATATTATTTTTAACTGCTTGTAAACTGAAGGCATTGATTCTTCCATTGAAAGAAATTTTTCTTTTGCATTTGCTCTAGCCTTTTTTGTTATATGCTGAGGAGTTCTAGTTCCCGAAACAACATCTTCTCCTTGAGCATTAATTAAATATTCCCCATATATATCTTTACTTCCATCCGAAGGGTTTCTAGTAAAAACTACCCCTGTAGCACAATTATCACCCATATTACCAAATACCATTGACTGGACATTCACTGCGGTTCCCCAGTTTGATGGGATTTGATTTAACTTTCTGTAAACTTTAGCTCTATGACTTTCCCATGATAAAAATACAGCGCTAATAGCTCCAATAAGTTGTTCTTTTACATTTTGAGGAAAATTTTTCTTTGTTTTTTGTTTAACAATATTTTTAAAATCATCAATCAAACCATCCAAATCTTTTTCATCTAAATCATTGTCTAATAATACTCCTTTGGTAAGTTTATAATTTTCAATTAATTCCTCGAAATTGTAACTTTCAACGCCCAAAACTACATTCGAATACATTTGAATAAATCTTCTATAACTATCTTTTGCAAATCTCATATTTGAAGTTTTGTTCCCAATTCCAATTACTGTTTTATCATTTAGGCCTAAGTTCAAAATAGTATCCATCATTCCTGGCATTGAAACTCTCGCTCCAGATCTTACTGAAACTAACAATGGATTTTTTAAATCTCCAAATATTTTACCAGAAGTCTTTTCAATACTTTTTAATTCTTTATTTATCTCTTTTATAACTTTGGTATTTAATTTTTTTTTGTTTTTATAGAATAAATCACATAATTCTGTTGAAATTGTAAAACCTGATGGAACTGGCATACCTAACCTTCCCATTTCTGCTAGGTTGGCCCCCTTTCCTCCAAGAACATTTATTTTATTTTTTAAATTTTTTGAATCAATAGAATTAAAATTAAAAACAAATTTTTTCATTTTAGGTATCTATATTTGAAAAATTAAAATAGTTATCAAAGCTTGTGCACAACATTTTTAAAAGTTCTAGTCTATTTTTTTTGATAATTGGATCTTGATCATTAACTATAACGTTATCAAAAAAGTTATTAACATCATTTTTTGCATTTGATAAAGTTTTTAAAGTTTCATTGTAGTCTTCATCTTTGCCGGCATTTAAAAAATATTTTTTTATATTTTGAATTCTTTTATAAAGAACTTTTTCAAAATCGTTCTTAAATAAACCAGGATCAGCAGAACCAATGATATCTGGTGAATTATTTTTTTCGCTACTTAATATATTTGATGACCTCTTGTAAATAGAAACCACATCTATACCTAAATCTGTTTTTATATTTTTGTTCAAAATAATAGCTTTTTTATAAATCTTTAATACATCGTCTAAAATAAATGATGAAGTTGAAATTTCTATTATATCGTTTCTAATCTTCTTATCTCTTAAATAATTTTTTAATCTTTCTACAATAAACTCTCCTAATTCTTTCTGTAATGATTTAATGTCAAATTCATAGTTTTGATCTTTATAGAACATGCATGAATAATTTATTAAGTCTCGTATTTTAATATTTTTATCATTTTCAATAATTAATCTTATTAAACTAATTGCCATTCTTCTAAGTGCATATGGATCTTTAGAACTGGAAGGTTTTAAATCAATTCCAAAAAAACCTACTAGAGAATCAATTTTGTCACTTAGTGAAAGCGCAATGCTATAAGGTTTTTTTGGTGTTCTACTATCCATACCTATTGGTAAGTAATGTTCTGAAATCGCTAAACAAATATCTTTATCGAAACCTTGTGTTTCTGCAAAATAACCTCCCATAACACCTTGTAGTTCAGGAAATTCTCCTACTAAATCAGACATAAGATCAACTTTACAAATTGATGAAGCTATTTCTATTTTTTCCTTACTAATTATTATTTCATCAGAAATTATTGAGCTTAATTTTCTCATTCTTTGAACTTTATCAAAATAAGATCCTAATCCTTTAAAATAATTTACTTCTTTTAATTTTGAAACTTGTTTAACTAAGTTTTGAGATTTATTCTTTATCCAAAAAAATTGCGCGTCACTTAATCTTGACTCTATGACATTTTCATTTCCCAATTTAACAAATCCTTTTTGATCCTTGCAATCAGCAATAACAAAAAAATTATTTGTTATATTGTCTTGTTTGTCAAAAGTTGGAAAATATTTTTGATGGTTTTGCATAGTTATTATTAAAATTTCTTTTGGGACTTCCAAAAATTTTTTGCTGAACTCACAAAATAATATTTTAGGTTTTTCTACTATATTTGTAATCTCATCTAATAATTTTTCATTTAAATTTATTTTAAGATTTTTTTTTCTAGATAGTTTTGTTAACTCATTTCTAATAATTGTTTTTCTTTTTTCATGGTCAATTACAACTCCTATTGAATTAAAATATGCTTTATAAGCTTTAAAATTATTAAATAGTTTAGTTTTTTCCTCCAAATCCTTGTCTATATATGTGATATTTGAGCTTTTTAAATGATGAAAATCAAACTCCACTTTTTTACTACCAAAAACAGTAAGTATCGATTTTAAAGGTCTTCCCCAAAATAAATCATGATTTCCCCATTTCATTGATTTGTTCCATAAAATTTTATCTAAAATCTTTGGGATATTTTTCTTAAGCAAATCTGAAGTATTGATTTTTATAGATTGTTTTTTAAAAAAGTAAAAATCACCTTTATCTGTTTCTTTTTTAAATATTTTATTTTTACTTATATTGTTTGATTTAATAAATCCCTGCAATGCCTGTTCTGAAGCTTTAATATTGGGACCTCTAATTTCCACAGCCTTTCTAGTTATATTATTTGGGACTTTATCTATACAGATAACCAATCTATTTGGCGTAGAATAAACATTAAATTTTCCTTTAATTGAAATGTCATTTTCATCAAAAAATTTTTTAAAATTTTCAATTAAATACTTTCTTGCATTAACTTGAAGTTTTGCTGGAATTTCTTCACTAAATAATTCTAAAAAAAATTCAGACATATTAATCTTGGCTGTCAAGCCAAACTTTTCCTATGGCCTTAGTCAGTTCTCTTATTCTACCTATATATTTTGCTCTTTGAGCAACGCTAATTACTCCTCTGGCATCTAATATATTAAACACATGACTAGCTTTCAAGCATTGGTCATATGCTGGAAAAGATAATTTTTTTTCTGTTAATGACGTTGCCTCTCCTTCAAGCATATCAAACATTTTAAATAAATTTTCTGCGTTAGCATGTTCGAAATTATATTCTGAAAATTCTTTTTCAGCTTGATGAAATATATCTCTATATAAAACTCCATCATTATTCCAAGTTAAATCAAAGACATTTTTTTTATTTTGATTAAGCATACAAAGTCTTTCCAGGCCGTAAGTAATTTCAACAGATATTGGCTTGCATTCTAGACCGGCCATTTGTTGAAAATAAGTAAATTGAGTAATTTCCATACCATCACACCATACTTCCCACCCTAAACCGGCAGCTCCAAGTGTTGGACTTTCCCAATCATCTTCTACAAATCTAATATCATGTTCTTTATAATTTATTCCTATAGAATCAATGCTGCTTAAATATAATTTTTTTATATTTTTTGGAGAAGGTTTAATTAATACTTGAAATTGATAATAATGTTGGAGTCTATTTGGATTGTTTCCATAACGTCCGTCAGTAGGTCTTCTTGATGGCTGAACATATGCTGCTTTCCAAGGTTTTTCTCCTAGCGATCTGAGTGTAGTTGCTGGATGAAATGTTCCGGCTCCAACTTCTAAATCGTATGGCTGAAGAATGAGACATCCTTGTTTGCTCCAATACTTTTGTAAATTAAGAATTGTATCTTGAAAACTAATAGCTGCTTTTTTATTATTTTTTTTTTTAGAAACCATATCTCTGCCAAATTGATCTTTCTTCAAGAATACTTATTAATTTGTCAGCATGATCTTCGGATGATGAAAGTTTTTTAGCCAACCATCCTTTTGTTTTTTGAAATGTTTTTATTTGCACTTCTTCACCAAATTTTTCTCTTAAAATCTGTTCTGCATTTCCTATACCATCAACTAAACCAAGTTCTTTAGCTTTTTTACCTGACCAAAATTCTCCAGAGAATAATTCAATTCCACTTTCTTTGTTAAGTTTTAAACTTCTGCTATCTTCAACAACTTTTATAAAATCTTGATGAAGCTCCAGCTGAATATTTTTTAATCTTCTAATATCCTCTTCTTTTTCCTCTAAAAATGGATCTAAAGTACTTTTATTTTTGCCAGCAGTATAAACTCTTCTTTGTACTCCAATTTTTTGAATTAAATCTTTAAATCCAAATGATGAATAAATTACTCCGATAGAACCAATTATTGAACTTGAATTTGCATAAATTTCATCTCCTGCACAGGCAATTAGATATCCGCCGGAAGCAGCAACATCTTCAGCAAATACAATCACTTTTTTTTTATTTTTTTTAGCCTGCTCTCTAATGAATTTGTAAATTAAATGTGATTGTACGGGAGAACCGCCTGGTGAATTAATTGTTACCGCTACCGCTTTAGCTTTTTTTATTGAAAAGGCTTTTCTTATAATCTCTTCTTGTCCGGAATATTCAATTCCTTGTCTAAATTTTCCTACGTTTCCTATAACCCCTGTCAATTTGATATGACTTACTATATTTTTTTTTTTGAAAAAAGAGAACATAATTAATGCTTATAAAATTTTTTATTATTTATAAAGCTACTTATAGTTGAAGAATAGGGTGCGTCAATTGATAAGTATAATAATACAATTAATATAATAGTTTTAAAATATGGGATCTGTAGTTCAGCTAAAAAAACAAATAAACAATTCGTATTTGAATTTGCGTAATTCTGTTGAAGATAAGTTAATTCTTGTAGAAGAAAAAATTACTTCAAAACTGATAAGTAAAGTAGACCTGATTCACAAAATGACAGATTATCACCTTAAAACAGGCGGCAAAAAATTGAGAGCACTTTTAACTTTACAAAGCGCAAAACTATGTGGTTATAAAAAAGGTGGTAGAGACATTAATCTTGCAGCTTGTGTAGAGTTAATTCACGCCGCAACTTTGATGCATGATGACGTAATTGATAAAGCTGAAATTAGAAGAGGAAAAAAAACATTAAACAAAATTTGGGGAAATCAATCTTCTATACTTGTGGGAGACTATTTGTTAAGTAGATGTTTCGAAATGATGGTGGAAGATGGAAACCTGGAAATATTAAGACTATTATCCTCAACATCATCTGAAATAGCTCAAGGAGAAGTTCTCCAGTTACAAAATAAAGGAGAAATTGATATGTTAGAAGAAACTTATCTAAAAATTATTTCCTCTAAAACGGCTTCTTTATTTTCATCCGCAACAAAAGTTGGAGCAATATTAGCGAATAAAGAATCAAAATATAAAGAAGCTTTAGAATTTTATGGAAAAAATTTAGGACTTACATTCCAAATAGCGGATGATGCATTGGACTATAATTCTGAACTAAAATTATTTGGTAAAAAAATTGGCAATGACTTTTTCGAAGGAAAAATAACACTACCAATTATTTTGCTTTATCAAAAAATTGACAAGATAGATAAAATAAAATTAAAATCTTATTTTAGCAAAGAAAAAAGAGGAATTGAAGAACTTGAATATGTTTTAAATTTAATTAAAAAAAATAATATTATTAAAGAATGTTACAATAAAGCTGATTATTTTATTAATCTAGCATCAAATTCATTAAGCATCTTTGAAGACTCAGAGGAAAAAAGAATTTTAAAAAATCTTACATCTTTTAGTATTGAAAGAAAATTCTAAGGATATAATAAAAATTTTTCCCAATTATTATCTCTTTTAAAATATTTTAGTCTTTCGTGTATTCGGTTTTCACCCGCTAACCAAAATTCAATTTCCTTTGGTTTAAGAACCCAGCCTGACCAATATTTTGGTCTAGAAATATTATTTTGATCAGAAAATTTATTTTCAAATTTTTTTATTAAATTATGTAAATCTTGTCTATTTTTTAAAATTGAACTTTGGTCTGAAGCCCAAGCTCCAATCTTACTTGCGTATGATCTTGATCTAAAATATTTATCTGCTTTATTATCTGATATCTGCGATGCTATACCTGATATTCTAATTTGTCTTAACAAGCTCTTCCAATGAAAACACAAAGAAACATTTGGGTTGTTTTTAATTGATTCACTTTTTTCGCTTTTAAGATTTGTATAAAAAACAAAACCATCATTATCAAAATCTTTTAACAAAACCACTCTAACTGATGGATGGCTATTTTTATCAACAGTGCCTAGAGCTGCGGCATTTGCATCATTAATTTCTGATTTTTTTGCCGCTTCAAACCATTCTTTAAATAGCTCTAAGGGATTATTTTTGTCTTTAAAGCACAAATTTAGACCTAGTGAATTTTTTTCATTCATAATTTAAACAAAATAATTTATATAATAAATTAATGTCATTTAATACTTTTGGAAAGTTATTTCGTTTCACAACTTGGGGTGAATCTCATGGCCCAGCTATAGGTTGTGTAATAGACGGCTGTCCACCAAATGTAGCAATTACTGAAAAAGAAATTCAAATAGAGTTAAATAAAAGAAAACCTGGTCAATCAAAATTTACAACACAACGAAAGGAGGATGATAAAGTTAATATATTATCAGGAATATTTAAAGGGAAAACTACTGGCACTCCAATCTCAATGATTATTTATAATAAAGACATGAGATCAAGAGATTACGAAACCATAAGAAATAAATTCAGACCCGGACATGCTGATTATACATATTTTAAAAAATATGGAATTAGGGATTACAGAGGAGGAGGAAGGCAGTCAGCTAGGGAAACGGCAGCTAGAGTCGCGGCAGGTGCTTTAGCCAAAAAAGTTTTAGAAACAAAAATTGGAAAAAAATATAAAGTTGTTGGAGCAGTTACACAATTAGGTATCTTGGGATGTAATATAAAAAAGTGGAATGACAAGTTTATTTTAAAAAATTCTTTATTTTGCCCAGATAAATCTATGCTAAAAATTTGGCAAAAATATTTATTAAATATAAGAAAAGCAGGATCTTCTTGCGGAGCAATAATAGAAATTAGAGCAAAAGGTGTTCCTGTTGGATTAGGAGCTCCAATATATTCAAAACTAGATATGGATTTAGCTTCAGCAATGATGAGCATAAATGCTGTAAAGGGAGTTAATATTGGATCTGGAATGAATTCTGCACAATTGACTGGTGAACAAAATTCCGATGAAATTTATCAATATAAAAATAAAACCAATTTTAAATCAAATAATGCCGGAGGTATTCTTGGAGGAATATCTACTGGACAAGATATAATTGTTTCATTCGCTGTTAAGCCAACTTCTTCAATTCTTTCTTCTAGAAAAACCATAGATAAATTTGGAAAAAATACATCTATATCTGTAAAAGGAAGACACGATCCTTGTGTAGGCATACGAGCAGTACCAATTGGAGAAGCAATGATGAATTGTGTTCTTCTAGATCATTATTTAATGAATATTGCTCAATGCAAAAATTAATTAGTTTTTTTTATTATTACTTTTGAATTCAAAGTATCTAAAATCTTAATTTCTATATTCTCTACATCCAATCCTGCATATTTATACATTAATTCTGGCTTGTCGTGATTTATAAACTTGTCAGGAAAAACCATAGATCTAAACTTTAAATTATTATCTAATAAATTTTTATCCGTAAGAAATTGAACCACGTGAGATCCAAATCCTCCTATCGAACCTTCTTCTAATGTGATTAACACTTCATGATCAGTTGCAATTTGCCATATTAAATTTTCATCAAGAGGTTTTGCAAATCTTGCATCAACTAAAGTTAAGTTTATACCTTTCTTTGATAAATTTTTCTGAACAATCAAACATTCTTTTAATCTTGCTCCAAAATTAAGTAAGGCAATTTTTTTTCCTTCTTTAATTATCCTTCCTTTCCCAATCTGCAATATTTCATCAATTGTGGGTAAATTAACTCCTATTCCGCTACCTCTTGGATATCTAAATGCTGAAGGTTTATCGTTTATATTAACTGATGTATTAATCATTTTTACTAATTCCGATTCATCGCTTGCAGCCATTACAACAAAATTCGGCAAGGTAGTTAAATATGTTATATCAAAAGATCCAGCATGTGTAGGACCATCAGCCCCAACCAATCCCGCTCTATCTATGGCAAATCTTACTGGTAAACTTTGAATTGCAACATCATGAACAACTTGATCATACGCTCTCTGTAAAAATGTTGAATAAATCGCAGCATACGGTTTGAATCCTTCAGTTGCAAGTCCTGCTGCAAAAGTTACCGCATGTTGCTCTGCTATACCAACATCGAACATTCTTGATGGAAATTTTTTACCAAATTTATCCATTCCTGTCCCTGATGCCATTGCTGCAGTTATTCCTATAATTTTACTATCCCTCTCTGCATGTTTAATGAGTGTATCTGCAAAAACATTTGTATACGCAGGAATATTTGTTTTTTTTTTCTCTTGCACGCCAGTGCCTATATTAAATTTTGTAACTCCATGAAATTTATCAATTGATTTCTCAGCAAACTCATATCCTTTACCTTTCTCTGTTTTTACATGAATCATAATTGGACCATTAAAATCTATTTCTTTTGCATTTTTTAAAATTGAGACGAGGGCATCTATATCATGTCCATTTATTGGCCCAATATAATAAAAGCCCATTGAGTTGAATAAAGTTCCACCTGTAACTGCTGATCTTAAAAAATCTTCAGCTTTTCCTGCTCTTCTACTAAATCTTTTAGAAAATGCTGATATTATAAGTTTAGCTGTTTCTCTAAAGCTAAAGTAAATCTTTCCAGATAATATTTTTGCTAAATACTTCCTCATTGCCCCAACTGGTTTAGAAATTGACATATCGTTATCATTTAAAATAACTATCATTTTAGTTTTGCTTGTCCCTGCATTGTTCATTGCTTCATATGCCATCCCAGCACTTATAGCTCCATCTCCTATAACAGCAATTACGTTATCAGATTTATTTGAAAGTTTATTTGCTGTAGCTATGCCTAAAGCAGAAGATATAGACGTAGAGCTATGCGCTGCACCAAAAGGATCGTATTCACTTTCAGATCTTTTTGTAAAACCCGAAAGTCCATCACCTTTTCTCAAAGTTCTAATCCTATCTTTTCTTCCTGTTAGTATCTTATGCGGATAAGATTGATGCCCAACATCCCAAATTAATTTATCATTAGGTGTATTAAAGATATAATGTAAAGCCACAGTTAATTCTACAACACCGAGGCCAGCACCTAAATGACCCCCGGTCTCTGATACGGTTTCGATTAATTCTTCTCTAACTTCTTCAGACAATACTTTCAATTCTGATTGTGAAAGTTTTTTAACATCTGAAGGAAAATTTATATCATTTAAATATTTATATTTTTTATTCACTTGTTTCTTGCTATGATATAATTAATTGTATTTTTTAAATCTTCAGCTTTTTTTCCAAAAATATTAAGTCTTTTAAATATATCTAATTTTAATTTATCACTGTATTTAATAGTATTTTTATAACCCAGTAAACTAATTAAAGTAGCTTTACCTTTTTTTAAATCTTTTTTAGTTTTTTTTCCTACTTTTTGAGTATTGCCACTATAGTCAATTAAATCATCAGCAATTTGAAACAATAGTCCTATATCAGATCCAATCTTATCAAACTTTTTAAGATAATTTTTTTTATTAGTTATAATAACTGGTGCCATACAACAAAAACTAAAAAGTTTTCCAGTTTTTTTAACTTGCATTTCAATAACTCTTTTTAAGGAAATTTTTTTTTTTTCAAATCTTAAATCTGAATATTGTCCTCCCGCTATTCCAGAATGTCCCGAACATTCCGATATTAATTTTACTAAACTTATTTTTATTTTATTATTTAATCTTAGACTGTGATTACTTAAAATTTCAAAAGCAATGGTCAATAAAGAATTGCCTGCCAATATAGCTGTTGACTCACTAAATTTTCTATGTGTGGATAATTTTCCTCTTCTTAAACTATCATTATCCATACAAGGCAAATCATCATGTATAAGAGAGTATGCATGAATACATTCAACTGCAGCGCCTATTTGAATAAGATTTTGATAATTTATTCTAAAAATTTTTCCTATATCAACTAGAATTTTTGATCGTATTTTTTTTCCGCCAGGCAATAAACCATAAGTCATAGGTATAATTAAATCTGTTTTTTTTTGGGATTTTAAATATTTTTTGAGAAAAATATTTGTGTCCTTGGCTATCTTATTTAATTTTTCTTTCATTTTTATTAACTGCTATATCTTTAATTTTCAATTTTGTTTTTTCTGAGATTTCTTTAAAATTTATTTGAAATTTTTTTTCAATTATATTGTTTAATTTTAGCAACTTTTGATATTCGTTAATTGATTTTTCCAAATCTTTCTCATTCTCCAAATTTTCGATAATTTTATTAACCATTTCAGTTAATTCGTTTAAAGTTTTTAAATTAATATCATCTGGCAAATTTTTTTCATTCATATATTAGTTTGTAATATTATATGAATAAGAATCTTTCAAATATTAAAAAAGCAATAAAATATTTAAATAATGATGAGTGTGTGGGAATACCTACCGAAACTGTATATGGTTTAGCTGCAAATGCATATTCCAATAAAGCAACTTCAAAAATTTTTAAATTAAAAAAAAGACCAAAAAAAAATCCTCTAATAGTTCATTATTATAATTTAAATCTTTTAAAAAAAGATTGCGTGATAAATGGTAAATTTTTGAAATTATATAAAAAATATTCTCCTGGACCAATCTCTTTCGTTTTAAAACTTAAAAAAAACAGTTTAATTTCAAAAAATGTTACAAATAATAAAAAAACTCTAGCCGTGAGATTCCCAAAACATACTTTAACTAGAAGATTGCTAAAAAAACTAAAATATCCACTTGCTGCTCCAAGCGCTAATGTTTCAACAAAAATTAGTCCTGTATCAAAATTAGATGTTATAGATGAGTTTGGAAAAAAAATTAAATATGTTTTGGATGGCGGACAATCAAAAATAGGTCTTGAATCTACCATAATAAATTTAACTGATAGAACTCAAATATTAAGATTGGGAGGAATAGAAAAAAAAGACATAAATAAATTTTTAAAAAGTAATATACATTTTGTTAAAAAACAAAAAAATATTTTATCTCCAGGGCAATCTAAGGTTCATTATTCTCCTAATATTCCAATTAGATTAAATGTGAAAAATCCAAAAAAAAATGAAGCTTTCATATTAATTAAAAAAAGAAAACATTCAGGTAAAAATTTCTATTATTTAAGTTATAATAAAAATCTAAAAGAAGTTGCAAAGAACTTGTATAAAACTCTTAGAACAATTAAAAAGAGAAAATTTAAATATATAGCTATTGAAAAAATTCCCAATAAAGGAATTGGTGAAGCGATCAACGATAGACTAAAAAGAGCATCAAAATTTTATGAAAAATTTAGTAGAAGTTAAAAATTTAAAAAAAAATTATGGTACAAAAAAAGCGGTAGAAGAAGTTTCATTTAGCATAAAAGAAAATGAAATCCTGGGATTGCTTGGTCCAAATGGATGTGGGAAAACAACCACAATAGGAATGATGTTGGGTTTGTTAAAACCCACAAATGGAGAAATATTTATAGAAGGTAAAAAAATTGAAGAAAATAGAATTGAAATTCTTCAAAAAATTAATTTCATCTCTCCTTATATTGAATTACCAAAAAAACTTACAGTAAAACAAAATCTAATCGTGTACGGAAAATTATATAATATTAAAAACCTAAATAATAGAATTGAATATCTAATTGAAAAATTAAGATTATTTGATTTATTAAATAGTGTAACAGGAGAACTTTCTTCGGGACAAAAAAATAGAGTAAGTTTAGCTAAAGCTTTAATAAACGACCCTATTGTATTATTGTTAGACGAACCTACCGCTTCACTTGACCCTGAAATTGGAGATTATGTAAGAACATTTTTAGAAAATTATAAAAAAGAAAAAAAAATTTCAATTTTGCTGGCCTCACATAATATGAATGAAGTTACTAGATTGTGCAAATCTACATTAATGATGAAAGAAGGTGTTATTGTAGATCAAGGCAGTCCTGAAGAATTAATAAAAAAACACGGTAGACAAAATCTAGAAGAAGTTTTCCTAAAACTTTCAAGGAGTGAAGATGAATTTAATTAGAATTTATGGACTTTTTTTAAGACATTTTTATTTAATTACTAGATCTTTTCCAAGAATATTAGATTTAATTTATTGGCCTTCAATTCAAATAACTTTGTGGGGATTTATTTCAAATTTTTTTGCTTCTCATAGCACTTACTACAATAATGCAGTCGGAGTAATACTAACTTGTGCAATTCTTTATGATTTTTTATTTAGAACAAGCATTGGTTTTAATATGCTGTTTTTAGAGGAGATTTGGAGCAGAAATTTTACCAATCTATTTATTGCCCCAATAAAAATTAGTGAAATAATCATTTCATTAGTTTTTACAGCTTTAATTAGAGCATTAATAGGTCTGGTGCCTGCAATTCTTTTAACTTCGCCTCTTTTTGGAATATCAATATTAGATCTAGGGATTTATTTATTTTTCTTATTTTTAAGCTTGTATTTCTTTGGTATCACATTGGGAATTTTAGTATCGGCTGGATTGCTTAGATTTGGTCCTTCATTTGAAAATATAGCTTGGTCGACCATGTTTCTGTTAGCGCCTTTTGGATGTATATATTATCCAATTGAAATTTTACCAGAAACTTTTCAAAAAATCGCTTATTCGCTACCACTTGTATATATTTTTGAAGAAGCTAGAAGTATACTTATAGACAAAACTGTAAATATGGAAAATATAATTACTGCATTTAGTTTAAATGGCGTTTATTTGATAATTGCAATATCTTTATTCTACTATTCTTTTAATCAAGCAAGGAAAAGAGGCACTTTAATTAATATAGGTGAGTAGTGGTGCGCCCGCAAGGAGTCGAACCCTGAACCTCCAGAGCCGAAATCTGGCGCTCTATCCAGTTGAGCTACGAACGCATATAGTATTATTATTATAAAATATGAAAAATATCATTAACTTAATTGTAGATAATAATGACAGTCCATTAAGAATAGATGCTTTTATAACTAAAAAAAAAAAAGAATTAAGCAGGACAAGAGTAAAAAATTTAATTCTAAAAAAAAAACTAAAACTAAACAACAAGATTTTAGAAGATCCTTCAAAAAAGGTATCGAAGGGTGATAGAATTATATTTGAAATACCCAGTCCAAAAAAATCTTCTCTAAAACCTTATAATTACAAACTTGATATTGTTTATGAAGATGATGATTTAATTGTTATAAATAAATCATCTGGAATATCAATGCATCCAGGTGCTGGCAATTATGACAATACTATTGTTAATGCATTAATATACTATAACAAAAATTTATCAAATATTGGAGATGAACTTAGACCTGGAATTGTACATAGAATTGATAAGGACACTTCTGGACTAATTGTAATTGCAAAAAATAATAAAAGTCATGAATATTTATCAAATCAATTTAGCGAACACAAAATTACAAGAATCTATCAAGCCATTATTTGGGGCAAGCTAAGACCTCAAAATGGAAAAATAGAGACCTTGATAAAAAGGAGTACAAAAAATAGACAACTAATGCAAGTTGGAACAACAAAAGGAAAAAAAGCAATAACAAATTATAAAACTATAGAAATATTTCAAAATAATAACACTCCAACTTTTAGTCTTATTGAATGTAGACTTGAAACTGGAAGAACTCATCAGATTAGAGTTCATATGAGTTTTAAAGGAAATAATATATTAGGAGATAAAAAATACAAAAAAAAATTTAAAAAATTTAAAAATATAAAACCTGAACTTGAAGAATCTATTTTTAAGTTAGACAGGCAATTTCTACATGCTAAAACTCTAGGATTTGAACACCCAAATACTAAGGAGTATTTGGAATTTTCTTCAAATTTACCTTTGGATTTGGAAAATATTTTAAAAAAGCTAAGAAATACTAACAAATAAATTATTGTAATAATTTAATTCTTTATTAAATAAATACTCGCTATGAATACTAAAACTTATAATTTGCCTGCACTTTCTAACGAAGGAGGTTTGACAGCTTATCTTGCTCAAATCAAAAAATTTCCAATGTTAGATGCTGAAGAAGAATATATGTTAGCAAAAAATTGGCTTGCAACAGGAAATGTGAAATCTGCTGAAAAACTTGTAACAAGCCATTTAAGATTGGTTGCAAAAATAGCAATGGGTTATAAGGGTTATGGTCTTCCTTTAAATGAAATGATCTCAGAAGGAAATGTTGGATTAATGCAAGCAGTAAAAAAGTACGATCCAGAAAAAGGATTTAGACTAGCAACATATGCTATGTGGTGGATAAAAGCTTCGATACAAGAATATATATTAAGGTCTTGGAGTCTGGTAAAAATTGGAACAACTACCGCACAAAAAAAATTATTTTTTAATCTGAAAAAAATTAAAAATCAGATATCTCCAAAAACTGAAGGTGATTTAAAAGATGAACATGTAAAAGATATTGCTAACAGACTTAATGTTAGTGAAGAAGAAGTGGTTTCAATGAACAGAAGACTTTTAGGTAAAGAACAATCTTTAAATACTCCTATAGGAGAAGATGGTGATGAATGGCAAGATTGGGTTGTTGATAAAGAAATGGATCATGAGGTTAGATTTGCTCAGAACGAAGAAATGGAACAAAGAAAAGATCTTTTACAAGATTCTATTAAAATATTAAATAATAGAGAAAAAGAAATTTTATATTCAAGAAGACTAACAGATAAACCTATTACTCTAGAAGATTTGAGTAAAAAATTTAAAATTAGTAGAGAAAGAATAAGGCAAATTGAAAATAGGGCTTTTGAAAAACTTCAAAAACACATGCTAAATTCGGCCAAATCAAAAAACTTACTTACTGCAAATTAATAATTAAAAGGATCTTCAACTAATATTGTATCATTTCTTTCAGGGCTTGTGGATATACTTGATATCTTTGTTTCAATAAAAGCCTCTAATTCATTAATATATATTTTGGCATTTTCAGGCAAATCATTAAAACTTTTAATTCCAGCGGTAGAAGATTTCCATCCTTTAAAATTTTTATAAATTGGTTTAATTTTTAATTGATCATCTGCTGAAGCTGGCAAATAATCAATTTTTTTTCCTTCAATTTCGTAGGCAACACACATTTTAATCTCTTCAAGTTTATCTAGAACGTCTAACTTTGTAAGTGCTATACCATCTATACCTGAAATTTTTATTGTTTGCCTAACTAGAACACCATCAAACCAACCGCATCTTCTTTTTCTACTTGTTACAGTTCCAAATTCTTTTCCTACATTTCCAAGATGCTCTCCTATTTCATCTTTTAACTCTGTTGGAAAAGGGCCTTCTCCTACTCTAGTCGTATAAGCTTTAGTAATTCCAAGAACATAATTTATGGAATTTGGGCCGCATCCAGATCCTATTGATGCTGATGCCGCAACTGTATTTGAAGAAGTTACAAAAGGATAGGTTCCATGATCAACATCAAGTAATATTCCTTGCGCTCCCTCAAATAATATTTTTTTTCCTTGTGATTTAAATTCATCAATTTTTTTCCATACTGGTTGGGAAAACTTAAGAAGTTTAGGTGCAATTTTTAATAAATCAGCTTTTAATTTGTCTTTTTTATAAACTTCTCTTCCTAAACCTTTTCTTAGAGCATTATGATGTATTAGAATTGTTTCCAATCTATTATCTAAATTTTTTTCTGAAGCCAGATCCATAACCCTTAAAGATCTCCTACCAATCTTATCTTCATAAGCTGGTCCAATACCTCTTCTTGTTGTTCCGATCTTATTAACTCCTGATGAATCTTCTCTAATTTCATCCATTTCTCTATGTATCGGCAATATTAAAGTAGCCGCTTCAGATAAAATTAAATTTTTATTATTAATCTCTACTCCTTTTGATTTTATCTCTTCTATTTCTTCTAAAAGAGCCCATGGATCTACCACAACACCATTTCCAATAACTGAGATTTTATCCTTCCTAACTATTCCGGAAGGAAGCAATCTAAGCTTGTAAGTTATTCCATCTATAACTAATGTATGTCCAGCGTTATGTCCGCCTTGGAATCTTATTACAACATCAGCTTTACTTGATAACCAATCTACAATCTTGCCTTTTCCTTCGTCTCCCCATTGAGAACCTACTACTACAACATTTTTCATCTAAATTTTTTTTTTATAATAATTGTATTTAAGTGGTTAATCGGTCCATGACCTTTACCATAATTAGGTCTTGTTCCTATTGCATGGTTAACATAATTAATTGCCATTTCACAAGATTTCTTTAGCGTTTTTCCACATGAATAAAATGTAGCTATTGCGCTAGATAATGTACATCCAGTTCCATGAGTATTTTTTGTTCTAATTTTTTTATTTTTAAAGATAAAAATTTCTTTTTTATTTATTAGAATGTCTAACATTACATTTGAAGAAAGATGGCCTCCTTTTACTAAAACATTTTTAGCACCCATTTCTATTAAAATTTTTCCAGCAGATATCATATCTTTTTTTGAATTAATTTTAATGTTTGTTAATATTTCAGCTTCAGGAATATTTGGAGTTATAAGTGTTACTTTTCTTAATAATTCATTTTTTAATATTTTAATAGATTGATTATCTATAAGTTTAGTTCCTCCTTTAGCAACCATTACTGGGTCCAAAATTATTTTTCTAATTCTTATTTTAGAAAGTGATTTGATTACTGATTTAATAACACCAACTGAATTTAACATTCCAATTTTTATAGCATCAGGTTTTATATCTTTAGATGTAAATTCAATTTGTTTGGATATTTCTTTAGAAGGAATAGGTGTTATAGACAAAACTCCAGTCGAATTTTGAGAAGTAACCGCGGTAATAGAAGTCATAGCATATGAGCCTAATGAGGTAACCGTTTTAATATCTGCCTGTATGCCCGCTCCTCCAGATGAGTCTGAACCAGCTATGATCAATATTTTGGAATTAGGTTTCAATTTAATTAATAGATCTTTTTACAATATTAACACATCTAATAATTAGATCTCTATTGTTAGATTCTGCCATTATTCTAATTTTAGACTCTGTTCCTGATTTTCTTACCAACATCCTTCCATAACCTTTTATAAGTTTGTTGGCATTATTTATTGCCTTTTTGCACTTTTTTGAATTAATTATTGATTTGTTTTTAACTGTTATGTTTTCTAAAAGTTGAGGAGTTGGTTTAAACTTTTCAAATAAATCACTAGCTTTCTTTCCTTTTCTCATAGAAAAAAGAACTTCAAGAGCAACCAACATTCCATCTCCTGTTGTTGCAAATTTTCCAAGTATAATATGCCCCGATTGTTCTCCACCTAAATTGAAATGATTTTTTTGCATGATTTCTTTTACATATCTATCTCCTACATTTGCTCTTAAAAATTTAATTTTCTTGGCTTTAAAAAATTTTTCCAAACCGTAATTTGACATTAAAGTGCCAACAACCCCTCCTTTAAGAATTTTTTTTCTTTTCCATCTTTCTGCAAGAGTTGCTACAATTTGATCTCCGTCTACTATATTTCCTTTTTCATCACATAATATAATTCTATCTGCATCGCCATCTAAAGAAATTCCTAAATCAACCTTGTGTTTTGCTGATAGATTTTTTATCTTTTTGGGAAAAGTAGAACCGCAATTTTGGTTGATATTTAATCCATTTGGAGAGGTTCCCATTGCATATACTTTTGCCCCAAGAGACTTAAGCAGTAAAGGGCCAACTTTATATCCAGCGCCATTTGCGCAATCTATTGCTATTTTCATACCCTTAAGACTAAAATTTTTAGGGAAGTTTTTTCTAATAATATTTATATATTTTTCATTTCCATCTTCTAATCTTTTTACTCTGCCTAAAGTTTCTGGTTTGCTAAGATTTCTTTCAATATTAGAGTCTATTAATTTTTCAATTTTTCTTTCTATATTGTCAGAAAGTTTGAGTCCATCTGGTCCAAAAAGTTTTAAACCATTTTCATAGTAAGGATTATGAGAAGCGGTAATCATAATGCCCATGTTCGCTTTCATTGTTTTTGTAAGCATTGCAAGTCCATTGGTTGGCATGGGCCCTAAAGTATATACGTGCATTCCAGCAGAAGCTAATCCTGAGACTAAAGCGGGTTCTAAAGCATATCCCGAAAGTCTTGTATCTTTTGATATTATGGCTGTTTGTTTATTTTTTTTTAAATTTTTGAAGTATGTTCCTGCCGCCAATCCAAATTTAAAAAACATTTCTCCATTAATTTTATCAAGATTAACCTTCCCTCTAATTCCATCTGTTCCAAAATATTTTTTTCTCATAAATTAAATTGTAGTTTTTTAAATATTTTTAATGCTTGTTTCGTTTCATTTACATCATGAACTCTTAAAAATTGAACTCCCTGCAAGGTTGCATACAAACATGAAGATATTGTTCCTCCTATTCTTTCTTTGCTATCATTTTTTTCCGACAGGTCTTTAATAAATCTTTTTCTAGATAATCCTAACATTATAGGAAAACCTAAAGAGTGAAAAATAGAAATTTGGCTTATTAGAGTAATATTATGTTTCAAGTTTTTTCCAAATCCTATTCCAGGATCTAATATTATATTTTTATGATAAATTTTATTAGATCTAATGAATTTTATCCTTTTTTCAAAGAAATCATAAATGTCTAGTAAAACATTTTTATAAGTCGGGCTTTGCTGCATAGTTTTTGGATTTCCTTTTATATGATTTAATACAAAAGGTATTTTATATTTTTTTAAAATATTAATTGTATTCCTATCATAATTCAAACCTGATACATCATTGATTAAATTTATATTATAATTCAAACCTTTTTCCATTATATAACTTTTTCTTGTGTCTAGTGAGACAAAACATTTTTTCTTTTTTAAAATATTTAATTTTGATTTAATTCTTTTCCATTCTTTTCTATCATTGATTTCTAATGCACCTGGGCGAGTTGATTCTCCTCCAATATCAATAATAGTTGCTCCATCTTTAATTAATTTTTTTATATGATTGTTTGCAGAGATTTTATTTAAAAACTTTTTACCATCAGAAAAACTATCTGGTGTCACATTTAAAATGCCCATTAATATAGGTGAGTTTTTAAAACTTATACCTTTAAAATATTTTTTTTTTGTAATATTTTTTAAGTCTAAAAAAACTTTATTTTTTATTTTTTTTGGTAATTTATTAATTTTTTTAATATGAATTAATTTTTTTGATTTTCTGGTTATTAATTCGATTTGATCAAATGATATTGAATTATTTCCACCAATAGGTAAAGAAAGTTTTTTTTTTATCTTTTCTTTTGAAATTAAGCCATAATAAAAATTACACGCTCTAGTGTAATATTTTTTCATTAAAACTTAATGAACTACTTTTGGCTTCAAACCTATCGAGCCTAAAGCCGACTGTTCATCGTCTTCATTTAATTTTAGATCTTCTTTATTTTTAGGGTAAAGGTTTTTATTAATTAATTCCTCAATTTCAGTACCACTTAAAGTTTCGTAAGTTAACAAAGCCTTAGCCAGCTTGTGTAGATCGTCAATTTTTTCTGTTAATAATTTTTTTGCTCTTTCATACCCTTTATCAACTATCTTTCTTATTTCATTGTCTACTTTTCTAGCTGTTTCTTCAGACATATTTTGTTGTCTTGCAACAGACCTTCCCAGAAACACCTCTTCTTCATTTTCTCCATAAGCTACCGGTCCCAACTCTTTACTTAAGCCTGCTCTCATTACCATGGCTCTTGCTCTTTTGGTAGCCTGCTCAATATCGCTTGCTGCCCCTGTAGTAACTTTATCATCACCAAAAATTATTTCTTCAGCCACTCTACCTCCCATTGCAATAGCCATTTGCGCATGCAGCTGCTCTCTAGTCTGAGATAATTCATCTCTTTCAGGTAATTGCATAACCATTCCAAGCGCTCTACCTCTTGGAATTATTGTAGCTTTATGAATAGGGTGTGCTGCCTTTTCATTAATAGTTACAATCGCATGTCCAGCCTCGTGATATGCGGTTAATTTTTTCTCTTCTTCAGTCATAACCATCGATCTTCTTTCAGCGCCCATCATTACTTTATCTTTTGCCTCTTCAAATTCTTGATAAGTTACAATTCTTTTATTTTTTCTAGCAGCTAATAAAGCTGATTCGTTAACTAAATTTGCCAAATCTGCTCCTGAAAAACCTGGAGTTCCTCTAGCAATTGTTCTTAGATTGACATCTGGTGCCATTGATATTTTTTTAGCATGAACTTTTAATATTTTTTCTCTTCCGATGATGTCTGGAAGTGAAACAACAACTTGTCTATCAAATCTTCCCGGTCTTAATAAAGCTGGATCTAGTACATCTGGTCTATTTGTTGCTGCAATAATAATTACACCTTCATTAGTATCAAATCCGTCCATTTCTACTAATAATTGATTTAAAGTTTGTTCTCTTTCATCATTTCCTCCTCCTAATCCTGCGCCTCTGCTTCTTCCAACGGCATCAATTTCATCTATAAATATTATACACGGCGCATGTTTTTTTCCTTGTTCAAACATGTCTCTAACTCTTGAGGCTCCAACTCCAACGAACATTTCTACAAAGTCAGATCCTGATATTGTAAAAAAAGGTACTGCAGCTTCTCCAGCTATTGCTCTTGCTAGTAAAGTTTTTCCAGTGCCAGGAGGACCTACAAGCAGACAGCCTCTTGGTATTTTTCCACCTAGTCTACTAAATTTTTTTGGATCTTTTAAAAATTCAACAACTTCTTCAACTTCTTCTTTTGCTTCTTCTACTCCCGCAACATCATTAAAAGTTACTTTTCCTTTAAGTTCATTCATCATTTTAGCCTTGGATCTTCCAAAGCCCATAGCACCTCCTTTGCCTCCTTGCATCTGTCTCATAAAGAATATCCATACGGCTATAAGTAACAACATTGGAAACCAAGAAAGTAGAACTCCTAATAATGATGGCATTTTTTCATCTAGAGGACTTGCTGAAATACTAACTCCCTTATCATTTAGTTTTTGAATTAAATTTGGATCTTCAGGAGCATAAGTATTAAACTGTTCACCATTTGAAAAAACTCCTTTAATATTTTTACCCTGTATTTCTACCTGAACTACTCTTCCATTATCTACTTCCGATAAGAATTCTGAGAAGATTATATTTTTTTTTTGGGCAACAGATCCTTGGGGGTTTTTAAACATGTTATATAATCCTAGTGTTAACAGGACTATAATTCCCCACATCGCTAAATTTTTTAAGTTCATATATTAGTGTAAAGTAAGAATTATTCTTGATTAAACAAGTGTCATTTTTACCCAAAAAAGTAAAAAAAACTAACTTTCTGAATAAATAATTATTGATTTATTGGCTTTTTCAATAATGCAACCCGAAAGAGTCGATTTTTTGAAATTATTAATAGATTTAATATTTTTTATTAAATTTTTTATCTTACTTCCTCTGGTATACATTTGTTTATTACCAATCATATGTATTAATTCAGAAAGCGATCTAAAGACTATTTCATCTGGTTTTTTAAAAAAATTTTCTTTAATAATAATGGACTTTTTATTACTTAAAAATTTTGTATTTTTCTGAATATTTTTCTTAACATAAAATTCAATTGTTAAATTACTTTTGTAAAGATTTTCTAATGTTAGTTTAAATTTTTTAAAGTTTAGACCTGATTGATTTAATTGTTTAATTAATTTTCTTATTTTTATTCTTAAAAAATAATCATTTTCATTATATGGATCATTTACAAAAAAATTTAACGTATTCTTTGCAATATAAATTAAATCTAATTTTGAAAAATTTAATAATGGTCTTAAAACATAAATATCTTTTTTCTTGATAATTCTTGTTTTAATTTTACTAAAAGAACTTAAACCTTTTAAGCCCGATCCTCTAATCAATCTAATAAAAAAATTTTCAAATAGATCGTCTTTTTGATGGGCAGTTAAAACAAGATTGATTTTTTTTTTCAAACATTCTGTAAAAATTAATTCATATCTTTTATTTCTAGCCTTAGACTGAATATTTGAATAAATTTTTTTATTTTTCCAAGTTAAAATTTCACATTTTATATCAAATTTAGCTAATTGTTTTTTTACCAACTTTGCCTCATCTGTGGAATTAGGCCTTAGTTTGTGATCAACAATATAATAATAATAGTTAGTTTTTTTTTCAATAGAATAACATTTGGCCAAAAAAGTTAATGCTATGCTATCGGGACCACCTGAAAGAGCTATACAAAAATTTTTTGCACCACTATTTTCTATATTTTTTTTAAATTCTAAATATATTTTTTTTATTTTATGATTTTTTAGATGTTTTAAAAAAAAACTATGAATTTTCTTTTTTGCACTCAAATTTCTTTGCTTCATATTTTGCTTTTTGAAGTACTGATTGAGTTGCATCTGGATATTGTTGTTTAACTCCTGCAATCATTAAACAGCCTTGATCTTTTTCTCCTATCTGGACTAATGATACTCCAAGTTTTAATAAATTTATAGGAGCCTTTTCACTTTTTGGATACTTTTGATAACCCTCTAAATATGCTGAAGCGGCATCTGTATATAGTTGTCTGATCCTAAAAGTTTCTGCATACCAATATTGGGCATTACCTGATAAAGCATGATTGGGATTAGTATCAACAAACTCCCTGAAGGCTCTCTCTGCCATATTATAATCTCCGACTTTCAAAAAACTTGTGGCAAACTCATATTGTTCTTTTTCACTTCCTTCTGGTAATATTTTTTCTTCTGACTGAAAAGATTCTGTAACTACAGTTTTAGTTTGATCAACCGATTGGATTGCCTGGGTATCGCTGTTATCAGTCATGTCTTTATATGATATTGAACCAAGTTCTTGAGGCTGTGAAGATCCGGGTAATATTTTTTCTTGATTAGTTTCTGATTTAGGTATTTTTACTGTAGAATTATTTACATTATTAGATGTTGAGTTGCTTTCTAATTGTTGAAAACGTAATTGATTATCTGCTTGAACTTTTGATATTCTAGAAGATAATTTATCTAATTTAAAATTAATTTCCTCATATCTGTTTGTTAATTCTTGAAACTGTTTTTCAATTTCTGAAAGTTTTAATAAATGCCTCGTTAAAGTTTCTTCAGTGTCTTGATCTAAAGGACTTTGAGATGATGAATTTTCTGAAGATTTAGAAAATGACTCTGAGTATACTGCCCTTTCCAGAGTTCTTAAATCCTGTTGAATAATTTCTAAAATTTCCTTTATTTCTAAAGTTTCTGCATTTGAATGAAATATGAATGTAAAAGGAAAAATAATTAAAAGAAATAAAATTTTCTTTAAACATTGTTTCATTAATTGATTACTAATTATAATAATGGCAAAAAAAAGACCCCGCACATAATTTAATTATTATGAACAGAGTCTTAATTTTTGTTAATATAGTTTAATTAGCTTTTACTGTAACCGATCTTCTGTTTTTAGACCAAGATAAAGGGTTAGATCCAGGGTCAACTGGTCTTTCCTTTCCATAACTAATTACTGAAATTCTATCCGCTGAAATTCCATAAGTCATCAAATAATCTTTAGCTGCATTTGCTCTTCTCTCACCTAAAGCTAAATTGTATTCTCTTGTTCCTCTTTCATCCGCATGACCTTCAACAACAACATTTACGTTTGAATTTTCTCTTAACCAAGCAGCCTGTTTTCTTAAAGTGTCTCTTGATTTTGTTGTTAAAATTGACTCATTTGTTGCGAAGAAAACTCTATCAGGAACTCCTTTGGCTAGTTCTCCAACAGTGTCTGATCCGATATAAACATCACCTTGTATTTGTGAATCTATCTTACTAGGCGCTGTAGTTGATTTCTTAGTTGCGCAGGCGGTTACAACTAAACCAAATAATATCAGAAGAACTGCATTTCTTAAAATTTTGAATGGATCCATTAAATCTCCTTAACTGTAATTTTAGAACTTATTCACAACTAATTAAATGTTTCAAGCATAAAAATCAACTTAATTTACGTTAAATATATAAAAATAGTACTAATTACTTAATAAAGATGACCAAGATGGGTCGGAAGCGTCAGTTTTAGTTTCAACCAACCTCTCGTTGTATCCTGTCAAATCAATTGACCATAATTTTGCACTAAAACCCTCTCCTTTTTTATTAGTCTTTGTTTCTCTGTAAAATATTAAAACTCTTCCATTTGGAGACCAAGATGGTGCTTCTTGATAAAAATTTTCTGTTAATAATCTTTCACCTTTGCCATCTGTTCTCATAACACCAATATAAAATTTTCCTTTATGTAGTTTTGTGAAAGCAATTAAGTCCCCTCTTGGCGACCAAACAGGAGTGCCGTATATGCCGTTGCCAAAAGAAATTCTCTTGACATTACTGCCATTACTTTTCATAACATAAATTTGTTGGTAACCACTTCTATCAGAATTAAATGTTATGTATTTTCCGTCTGGAGAATATGACGGGGATGTATCTATTGATGGATGCTTTGTAATTTGCTCGACAATTCTATTCTCCAAATCCATTGTATAAATATCCGAGTTGCCATCTTTTGCAAAACTCATAATTATTTTTTTCCCATCAGGAGAAAATCTTGGTGCAAATGTCATTCCCGGAAAGTCACCAACCACTTCTTGAATTCCAGTTTCTATATCTAATAAGTATACTCTAGGTAGATTTCTAAAATAAGATAAATAAGTTATCATTTGATTTGTTGGATTGAATCTTGGTGTCAATACAAGTTCATTTCCTAAAGTTAAATATTTGTTATTAAATCCATCTTGGTCCATTATGGCAAGTTTTTTTATTCTTTGAGTTTTTGGACCTTCTTCTGAAACATAAATAATTCTTGTATCAAAATAACCTTTTTCTCCTGTCAATCTTTCATATACTTTATCGGTAATTATATGGCCTACTCTTCTCCAGTTGTTTGGAACGGTTGTAAATGCTAAAGCTAACATTTCTCTTCCTGCTAAGACATCCCACAGTCTAAATTCTACTTTTAATTTTTGATTATCTAATGAAACTTTACCGGTAATTAATGCTTGTGCTTTAATTAAAGCCCAATCTTCAAACCTTGGCTTTAGGTGAGCTATATCTGGTTTTTGTAAAAAAGCATCTTTACTTAAAGGATTGAATAAACCAGATTGTTTTAAATTATTTTCAATTACTCTAGAAATCTCTAATCCCAAATCTTCTAAATCTAATTCTTTAGTAAATTCGTTTTTTGATTTATTATCTTGAAAAAGAGGAGAAACTGCTACTGGTAAGGGATTTAAATTTCCTCTAGTAATATCAACCTCAATTAAAGAATACGAATTAGATGTTTTTATAATAAAAAATAAAATTATTATAGTTAATAGTTTTAATTTTTTCATTAACCTCCTAACATTTCTCTTGCATCAAAGTTAAGTTGCAAATCTTTCCATCTTTCATAACCACTAGTTGGGACTTTTAAAGGCTGACACAACCTAATAGCTCTAAGAGCACTCTCGGCAAGTACTTTGTAAAAACCTTGCCCAGGCATATTCATTCTTGCATGATCTATTATTTCTGATTTCAGCAAAGTTCCATCTGGTTTTAATTTTAATTTAATCCTAACTAATAAATTTTCATTATATGGTAAACCTAAAGGAATGCTCCAACAACCAAAAATTTGTGCTTTTAAAGCATCTTCTTCACCCAGAGTTAATGTTGAAATATTCATAGAAGCATCTTGTGACTGAGTTATTTTATCAGTCTTTTTATTTGTTTCTCCCAAATCTTCCTTGGATTTATCAATTAAAGCGGCAATATTATTGGGGTCAAATAACTCTTTTTTTTCAAATTCAGATACCTGTTTTACTTTATTTTCTTGTGTATTTGGTTTTTTAGATTCTATAATTTTTTTTAACTTTTTATCCTTATCTATTTTTTTTGATGGGTTTTGTTTTTTTTCTTCTTCAATTTGAAGCTTTTCTTTTTTTTGGTTCGGCATAGGTATAGCATCCAGCTTTTCTTTTTTTACTTTTTCTTTTTTGTTTTCAGGTGTAGGTGTCTTCTTTGGGGTCAATTCCTTTATATTTTCTTTTTTTTTATCTAAATTAATCTTTTTAATATTGTCTTTTTTTATTTTTTTTGGTGGAGCTTGTTCTGATAATAATTTTTCTTTCTCTTTTTTAACTTTTTCAATTATTTTTTTTGCCTTAGGTGCATATGGAATATTTGTAACATCTGAAATTTGAATTAATTCAACTGAAATTAAAGGAGGAACATCGATTGGTTTTTTAGCAATAAAAGGTAATGTAAATATGCTTAAAAAAATAATCCCTATGTGAAAACCAGAAGAGAAGAATAGACTTTTATACATAACTATCTTTCTTTGTAGGGCTCGGAAATTAAAGCAACTTTTGTAAAACCGGAACCTGAAAGCATCCCCATAATTTCAAGAACTCTTCCATAGTTTATATTTTTGTCACCCCTTACAAATATTCTAGTGTCTGTTCTATTATTTGAAACTGCAAGAATTTTTGGAATTATCTTTTTAAACTCAACTTTAGTTTCCTGAATAAATATTTCTCCTTTGGCATTAATAGTCAATGTTAAAGGTTCTATTTCTTCTGGCAAAGTATCCGCTGAAGTTTCTGGTAAGTCAACTTGAACTCCTACTGTTAATAATGGAGCAGTAACCATAAAAATAATTAAAAGAACAAGCATAACATCAACAAATGGAGTAACATTAATTTCGCTAATAGGTTCTTTTTCTGAACGTCTTAACTTAAATGCCATTCTAAATTATTGAAATAAATCTTTTAGAAAAATTTTCTAATTTTTGAGAATATTTTTTTGAGTCATTGCTAAATTTATTGTATGCAATAACTGCAGGTATAGCAGCCAATAAACCTAAAGCAGTTGCAAATAATGCTTCTGCTATTCCAGGGGCAACTATTGCTAAACTGGTATTTCTTGAAATGGCTATTGATTGAAAAGAATTCATAATTCCCCAGACAGTACCAAACAATCCAATAAATGGAGCTGTTGAACCTACTGTGGCTAAAAAAGTATAATTTTTATCTACTTCATACATTTCCTTTTCAACATTAACCTCTAAAATAGTTGTAAGTTTTTCACTAAGATTAGATCTGGATCTAGTTTTCATCACTACTTGCATTGAATTTTTAAATAATTTTGCCATAGGATCATCTAATGTTGCCGGTAAATTATTATAAAATGTTTCTGCTGATTTGGATTTCCAAAATTTTTCCTCAAATTCTTCAGCACTTTTATTTATTTTTCTAAACATCTTTATTTTATCAAAGATTATTGCCCATGAATAAACAGAGCTTGCGATCAAAATTATAATAACTGATTTTACGATTATATCTGCTCTAAAAAATAAGCTTACTATTGAAAAATCAGTATTGCTAGCAAGGCCTACTGCTTGTGAAGTTATATCCGCTTCCATTCAAATTATTTCACACTAAAATGTGTCATGAATTTGACTATTTAATAAAACTATTAAGCGCTTTCTTTAGTATTATCAAAAAAACTAGCTATTAAAATTGCATCAGCTTTATTTGAATCTTTTTTTTTTGAAAGAATCGTTGAAATTTTAGGAAATATTTCAATAGCTTTTGTTCTACTTGCATCTTTTTGTGATTTTATTAGATCAAAATATTTTTTCCATTTTGCGGGTCTTACAAAAAAGATTGGCAATTGCATAGCAGCACAAATACCCTTTATTGCCCCAAAAGACTGACCAAAATTAAACATACTAGTTACACCTTGTCCTGGCATAGCCGAAACTTGCTCCACTACTACTCTAATGTTTGTTAGGGAATAATTTTTAATTCTTGATGATATTT
The DNA here is from genome assembly GCA_902550805.1 of uncultured Pelagibacteraceae bacterium. Taxonomy (GTDB): domain Bacteria; phylum Pseudomonadota; class Alphaproteobacteria; order Pelagibacterales; family Pelagibacteraceae; genus Pelagibacter. Next base: position 109,616 of record CACDAL010000001.1, on the reverse strand, counting down.
CATTATAAATTTGTCTACCATTAACTTGTCTTTTATTTTTTTTTCCATCTGCCATTGTTGGCATGTCTATTACGTCCAAAACTTCTCCATTTTCAAAAAAACATATTGCACCAGATATTCCTGGATCTATTCCAATTATTAACATTTAATTTTTAAGGCTTGCATTTGTAAAAATATTTTGAACATCATCATTATCGTCTAATTTTTCTAAAAATTTAATCATATTATCCTTATTCTCTCCATCTAAATTAATTAAATTAATTGGTATCCATTCTATATCAGTTGATATAAAATTTGATATTTTATTTTCTAATTTTTTTTTTACTTCATAGATCTCATTAACATTGGCATGTATTTCATGATAATCTTCATCTGAGTAACATTCATTTGCTCCTGCTTCAATTGCAAGCTCAAATATTTCTTCATCTTCAATTTCTTTTTTTTCTATTTTTATTACTCCCAACTGTTGAAAATTGTGAGATGCGGACCCTTGCGTTCCAAGTCCTCCTCCATTTTTTTCAAATAAAACTCTCATGCTCGAAGCGGTTCTATTTTTATTATCTGTTAAAGTTTCAACAATAACTGCGGTTTTGTTTGGTCCAAAACCCTCATATCTAATGTTTTCGAAATTAGAATCTGTATTAACTGATGATTTGTCTATTGCTCTCTCTATATTGTCCTTTGGCATATTAGCCGATCTTGCTGCTTGAATTGCAGATCTTAATCTCGCATTCATTTCTGGATTTTTATCTCCCAATTTAGCTGCTATAGTTATTTCTCTAGATAGTTTTGAGAAAATTTTTGATCTTTGTTTGTCGGCTTTACCTTTTTTATGTTTTATTCCTGCCCAATGTGAATGTCCTGCCATAACTTAATTTATATTTTTTAAATCACCACCAAATATAAAACTATCAACTTTATTTGCTAGACCATTATCTTGTTTAGCTTCAACTATCACGCCGCTTAAAGATGCTTTTCCTTCAGCTGGAAAATGTTTAAGTGAATTATTTTTTAAAAATTTATTTAAAGAATTTTGAGTATTCATTCCTATCACTGAATTATAATCTCCACACATGCCGGCGTCAGTTAAATAAGCTGTTCCTTTTTCCAAAACTCTTCCGTCATTTGTTGGCACATGTGTGTGTGTGCCAACAAATAAAGTTGCATTTCCATCAAAATAATGCCCCATAGCCATTTTTTCACTAGTTATTTCACCATGAAAATCGACTATTAAAAAATCATAAGAATCTTTTAGTTTATTTTCGTCTAAAAATTTTTTTGCAACCTCAAATACATCTTTGCATTTTTTCATAAATATGTTTCCCATCAAATTTAGAACACCAATTTTAAAACCTTTTGTCGAATTATAAATATGAAAACCTTTTCCGGGAGCATCATTTAATAAATTTAAAGGTCTAAGCAATCTATTTTCTTTAGCAATAAAATCATAGGTTTCTTTCTGATCCCATACATGGTTGCCTGTGGTAATTACATCAACTCCTGAACTAAATAATTCATTTGTAATATTTTCTGTAATACCAACACCTTCCTTAGCGGCGTTTTCACCATTTACAATTACAAAATCTATATTTTTTTCTTTTTTTATATTCTGCAAATTATTTTTTACTGCTAAGCATCCAGAATTACCGACAATGTCTCCCAAAAATAAAATTTTCATTTTTTAATATAATTATTTGTCAAAATAAAATCTAATTTTTTATCATGATTATCTATAGGAAGTTTATTCACTTTTTGAGATGAAAAAGCCAAACCTATAGTTAATATTTTTTTTATTTTTGAAATTTTCTCTATGTATCTATCATAGTACCCGCCGCCATACCCAAGTCTATATTTATGATTATCATAAGCAACCAAAGGAACAAATAAAATATCAGGATAAACTTTTCGTTTTTTGTATGGTTCCGGAACTCCCATTTTGCCAACATTAAGAGGTTCACTAAAAGACCATTCAAAATAATCCATTTGGTTTTTCTTTTTTGTAACAGGTAGTGCAATTTGATTTCCAAGCTTTTCTAATTTTTTTAAAATTTCAAAACATTCAATTTCAAAATTAATTGGATAATAAGCTCCTATCATTTTTTTTTTTAATAATTTAAATTTTTTAAAAACCCCTATGACTGTTGAAATTTTAATATTTACTTTTTTGAATTTTTTTTTTCTAGAAAGTATTAATTTTCTTCTTACAAATTCTTTAGACACTATAATATTTATTGAACCTGAGAATCGGTATCGTTTTTTTTGATAAAATTTTCAATTTGCGAAGTTGCTTTATCAACTAAATTTTCATAATTCATTTTATGCTTCTCAATATCATTTTTAAGCATTGATTGGTCTTCGCTAAAGTTATAAATTTCCTTTTCTTTATCATCTTTATATTTATAAACTAGAGATTTAAGCTCTTTAAACTTATCTTTAATTTTATTAATCTCATCTTTTTGTTCTTCAATTTTTTTTTTGGTCTCAAAATATTCATCCATAACAGTAATTGAAGTAATTAGTAAAAGTTTATTTTCACCAATATTTCCAAGATTTTTTTTTAAATCATTAAATTTTTGATTTAAATGTAAAGATAGATCTTCTAGATGTTCTTCTTGTCCATTTTCACAGGAAAGCAAGAATTCTTTACCATTGAACTTTATATTTACATTTGCCATTTTTCTAGCTCATTCATCAAACTATCTGTTTCCTGATTTAATTCATCTATTTTTTCTGAAAACTCGAGTTCTTTTTTTTGTCCATCAATCTCTTTTTTCTTAAATTCTTCAAATTTGTGTTTAAGCCTTTCGTTTTCTTGCTCAAGACAATTATATTTGTTTTCTAATTCTAATTTTTCAATTTCTAATTGATTTTTCTGATGTTTCAAAATTTCTAGCTCTTCTTTTTCTTTAGGTTTTGAAATTTCTAAATTCTTTAATTCATTCAAAACTTCATCAAGTTTTTTTTCTTTTTCATCAATAGTTTTCATATATATATCTATATTATTAAATTCAATTAGCTGAGTCTACAAAGGATAAATTTTGAATAAACAAAATAGAACTTTATCTAACGCAATACGTGCACTATCAATGGATGCTGTTGAAAAAGCTAATTCTGGCCATCCTGGCATGCCCATGGGCATGGCCGATGTTGCAACTATTCTTTTTAAATATTTTTTAAAATTTAATCCAAAAAATCCAAGCTGGCTTAATAGAGATAGATTTGTTTTGTCTGCTGGTCATGGCTCAATGCTTTTGTATTCAATTCTTTACCTAACTGGCTATAAAAGTATTTCTTTAAATAATATAAAAAATTTTAGGCAGTTGAATTCTATTTGTGCCGGACATCCAGAGTATAGCCCTAATTCTGGAATTGAAACTACTACAGGGCCTCTTGGACAAGGAATATCTAATGCGGTTGGATTTGCTATTGCAGAAGAAATTTTAAAAAAAAAATTAGGAAAGAAAATCTTTAATCACAAAACATATGTATTGGCTGGAGATGGGTGTTTAATGGAAGGAATAAGTCATGAGGCAATGAGTTTAGCTGGACATTTAAAACTCAAAAACTTAATTATGTTATTTGATAACAATTCTATATCTATTGATGGATCAACTAGTTTAGCTGTTTCAGACAATTATAAAAAAAGATTTGAAAGCTATGGTTGGAATTATATTAATATAAATGGTCATAATCAGAAAGATATTTTTAAGGCATTAAAAAAAGCGCAAATTGCAAATAAGCCAACCTTAATTTCTTGCAAAACTAAAATTGGTTACGGCTCACCAAATAAATCCGGAAAAGCTTCTTCTCATGGTAGCCCTCTCGGAAGAGAAGAAATAAAACTAGTAAGAAAAAAATTAAATTGGAAATATAAACCATTTGAAATTCCAAATAGTATTTTAAATGAATGGAAACAAATTGGCAATAAAGGTGCAAAACTTGAAACCAAATGGAATAAATATTATCGAAAAGAAAAGAAAAAAATAAATAAATTATTTAAAAATAATTTTTCTAGTTCTTTTAATTTTGAGAAAAAAAAAGCAATAAAAGAAACTAGAAGTATAGCTAGCAGGAAATCTTCAGAATCCACATTAACAACTCTTATGAGATATGACAATACTTTGATCGGTGGATCAGCTGACCTGGCTGGTTCAAACAATACAAAAACTAAATTTCATAAAATAATTAAACCGGGAAACTTTGCTGGAAATTATATTCATTATGGCGTCAGAGAACATGCGATGTGTGGAATTATGAATGGACTGGCTCTACATAGTAAACTAGTTCCTTATGGTGGGACATTTTTAATTTTTTCCGATTATTGCAAACCTTCAATAAGATTATCAGCTTTAATGAAACAAAGAGTTATTTTCGTAATGACTCATGATTCCATAGGATTGGGTGAAGATGGACCCACTCATCAACCAATAGAGCAATTATCTGGCTTAAGAGCCATACCCAATTTAAATGTTTTTAGACCAGCAGATAGAATGGAAACAATTGAATGTTGGGAATTGGCTTTAAAAAATTACAATTCTCCAAGCGTTTTATCTCTCACGAGACAAAATCTTAATCCGATTAGAAAAAAATACTCCAATATAAACAAATGTTCTTTTGGCGCATACGAAGTTTTAAGAACAAAAAATAAGATTGGTTTAACTATTTTAGCTAGTGGCTCTGAAGTTAATTTAGCGATCCAAACCAGCCTTAAATTAGCCAAATATAATATTTATTCTAAAGTTATATCCATGCCAAGCCAAAATCTTTTCGATTTACAATCAAATAAATATAAAAATAAGATTCTTGATGAAACAAAATTTAAGATATCAATAGAAGCAGGCTCGGTAGACTCTTGGAAAAAATATGTTGGTTTAAAAGGTTTAACATTTGGCATTAATGACTTTGGCAAAAGTGCTCCTTATAAAGAAATTTTTAAACATTTTGGATTAACCGCTGAAAAAATTTCAAAAACTACAAAGAATTTCTTAAAAAAATAAGTATGAAAATAAAAATTGGAATCAACGGAATGGGTAGAATTGGAAGAATGGTAGTAAGAGCTATTGTTGAAAATAAAAATAAAAATATAATAATTAAACACATCAATAATAGAACGAATTTGGAAATGTGTTGTACGTTACTAAAGCACGATTCAATCCATGGAAAATTTAATGCAAATCTATCTTTTAATAAAAGTCATTTAATTATTAATAAAAATAAAATTTCATTTTCTCAAAAAACAAATATTGAAGAAATAAATTGGAAAAAGCTCGGAGTTGATTATGTTTTTGAATGTACTGGAAAATTCAATTCAAAAGAAAAATTATTAACACACATAAAAAATGGCGCAAAGAAAGTAATAGTTTCTGCTCCATGTAAAAATGCTGATAAAACAATTGTATTTGGAGTAAATGAAAAAAGACTTACCAAAAATGATAAAATAATTTCTGCCGCTTCTTGCACAACAAATTGCTTGGCTCCAGTTGCAAATGTTTTAAATGAAAATTTTAATATTGAAAAAGGATTTATGACAACTATTCATTCTTTTACGACTGACCAAAGAATATTGGATAATTCTCATAAAGACCCTAGAAGAGCGAGATCTGCAAGTCAATCTATCGTTCCAACATCTACAGGTGCTTCAAAATCAATTGGGGATATTATTCCATCTTTAAAGGGCAAGCTAGAAGGCGTAGCAATGAGAGTTCCCACTCCAAATGTTTCGCTTATAGAATTGGTATTTTGCACAAAAAAAAAAATAACTAAAGAACAGATTAATGAAGCATTTACTAAAGCTTCTAAAAAACAATTAAAAAAAATATTAGAAATAACTTTTGAAAAACTTGTATCGGTTGACTTTAATCATAATCCCGCATCAGCAATTGTTGACTCCTCTTTAACCAATGTTGTTGGAAAAAATATGGGAAAAATTTCAGCTTGGTATGATAATGAGTGGGGTTTTTCAAATAGAATGTGTGATATTGTTGAGTATCTTCATAAAATCTAATTTTTTTATGAACAATATTTCAAATCAAAATTTAACCCTTAAGGGTAAAAAAGTTTTACTTAGGGTTGATTTGAATGTTCCAATAAAAAATGGAGCTATAACTGAAACTTCCAGAATTGAAAAAATAATACCAACAATAAAACTATTAATAGAAAAAGAGGCAAAGATAATAATTTTATCTCACATTGGCAGGCCAAAAGGTAAGATCGTAAAAGGAATGACTTTAGAACCAATTTCTAAAAAATTATCTTCATTATTAAATAAAGAAATCTTATTTAACAAAAATACAATTAACGAAGATACTCTTTTAGAAGTAAATAAAATTGAAAACGGTTCGATAATGATGTTGGAAAATATTCGCTTTAACGAAGGAGAAGAACTAAACGACGCAGAATTTTCAAAAAAAATATCAGAATTGGGAGATATATACGTTAACGATGCTTTTTCAGTTTCTCATAGATCTCACGCTTCTGTAGAAGGTATTACAAAACATATTCCTTCTTATTTTGGTCTGCAAATTACCGAAGAAATTAATGCTCTAAAAAAAATAACATCTAAAATAAAAAAACCGATTACTCTAATTATAGGAGGATCAAAAATTTCAACAAAAATTAAAATTATAAATAATTTAATAAAAAAATTTAACAATATAATTATAGTAGGAGGTATGGCCAATACAATGCTGCATCATACCGGTTCAAATATAGGAAAATCTGTATGCGAAAAAGATTGCGGGTCTCTAATAAAAGAAATTTTAGAAAATTCTAATAAATATAATTGTAAACTTATATGTCCCGAGGATGTTGTCGTTTCAAAAAATATGGAAAGTAATGGAGAAAATAAGAACCTGAAAGAAATAGATGAAGATGATATGATATTAGATATTGGAACAAATACTATTTCTTCTATTAAAAAAGTAATTGATAGTTCTAATACTGTATTATGGAATGGACCGGCTGGATACTTTGAAAATCCTAATTTTCAAAATGGCACTAAACAAATTTTAGAAATAATTTCTCAAAGAACAAAAAATAATAAAATATTTTCTGTTGCTGGAGGTGGGGAAACTGTTGCGGCAATAAATAAATTTAATAAATTAAATTCTTTTACATTTGTTTCAACCGCTGGTGGAGCTTTTCTTGAATATCTTGAAGGAAAAAATTTACCTGGTATAAGTGCTCTAGATTAAATGTCTGAATTAAATTCAATAGCGCTAAAAATAATTTCTTCCGGAAAAGGAATACTTGCCGCCGATGAAAGCAATGGCACTATGACTAAAAGACTAGAAGCAGTTAATGCAAAATCAACTCCTGAAAGTAGATTAAAATTTAGAAATACTCTTTTCACATCCAGCAATATGAAATCATGTATAGGTGGAGTAATATTATTCGACGAAACAATTAAACAATCTATTGGATCAAAATCAATTTCTGAAATTGTTTCGGAGTCTGGAGCAATACCAGGAATAAAAGTTGATATTGGTGCAAAAACTCTATCGAGCTCAAAAGAAGAAAAAATAACTGAAGGATTAGATGGTTTAAGAGAAAGATTAAAAGAGTATTATAAACTAGGAGCAAGATTTACAAAATGGAGGGGTGTTTATACAATTTCAAAATCTTACCCTAGCAAAGTAGCAATTTCTACTAATGCCCACGCATTAGCTAGGTATGCATCATTAGTTCAAGAGTCCAGCATGGTTCCTATTATTGAACCTGAAGTTCTTATGGATGGACATCATAATTCAAAAACTTGCTTAGACAAAACATCTGAAGTAATTAGAAAATGTTTCGATGAGCTGATTGATCAAAAAGTTGATCTTAAAGGAGTAATTTTAAAACCTAATATGATACTTCCTGGAACAAATTCTGAAGAAAAAATTAATTCTGAAACAATTGCAAAATTAACTTTGGAATGTTTGATTAAAAACGTTCCAAGTGAAATTCCAGGAATTGCTTTTTTATCAGGAGGACAGTCTGAAATTGAAGCAACAGAAAACTTAAATATGATTAACTTAAAAAATAGTTCTAATTTTAAAATGACTTATTCTTATGGAAGAGCTCTTCAGCAAAGCGCTTTAAAATACTGGTCAAAAAACCAAGATGATACTGAAGGAACTCAAAAAGTATTTAATCATAGGGCCCGCATGTCTACTCTTGCCGCTAAAGGAGAATGGAAAAAGGAACTTGAGAAAATATAAAAAGTTTATTTATTTAATCTCTCCAAAAAAAATTTTATCTTCAGATTTTTATGATGACCTGGAAAATATTTTTAAAACTAAAAAAATATTTTTTTTCCAACTTAGGCTTAAAAAAGAGAAAAAACGAAAAATAATAATAATTGCAAAAAAAATAAAAAAATTAACAAAAAAATATAAAGTAAAATTCATAATTAATGACGACCCTTATCTAGCAAATAAAATAAAAGCTGACGGTTGTCATATAGGACAAAAAGACTTCAATATTAAAAATGCAAGAAAAATTTTAAAAAATAAAATATTAGGTATTACTTGCCACAATTCTATAAAATTGGCCAAAGTAGCTATTTGTAATAAAGCTGATTATATAGCTTTTGGCTCTTTTTATAAATCTAAAACTAAAAAAACTAAATATAAATCAAATATTAAAATTCTCCATTTGGTTAAAAAAATCACAAACATACCAATAGTTGCCATTGGAGGGATAAATTTAGACAATTATAAAAAACTTTTATTGAATAAAGCTAACTTTTTGGCTATCTCAGGATACATTTGGAACAACAAAAAATATAAACCTATTGAAGCTATTAAAATATTAAAATGAAAATAAGCGCAAGCGATATAAGAGTTGGAATGCTATTAGAATATAAAGATGATCTTTGGCAAGTATTAAAAACTCAACATGTAAAACCTGGAAAAGGAGGAGCTTTTGCGCAAGTTGAAATGAAAAGTTTAATGAAAAATACAAAACTAAATGAGAGATTTAGATCTAGTGAATCTGTTGAAAAAGCTTCATTAGAAGAGTCAAAATTTAGTTATTCATACGAAGATGAAACTGATTACTATTTTATAAACCCCCAAACATTTGACCAAATAAATATTACAAAAAAAATTGTCGGAGAAAAAGGGAAAATGTTGACTGAAAATCTGGAAGTAAATATTAGCTTTTATGAAAATAAACCTTTAAGTGTTGATTTGCCGAATCAAGTAACTTGTAAAATCGAATCGACAGATGCTGCAATCAAAGGACAAACGGTATCCTCTTCTTACAAGCCAGCAATTTTAGATAATGGGATAAACATTCAAGTTCCTCCTTTTATTGAAAATGGAGATGAAATTATTGTTGATACCAGAACTATTGAGTATATTAAGAAAATTTAAATTTTAATTTTAATGAATTCAATATCTCCAAATCTAAATATTATGATTAAAGCTTGTGAAAAAGCTTCAAAAGTTATTATTAGAGATTTTGGTGAATTAGAAAACTTACAAGTATCAAAAAAAGGTCCTAAAGATTTTGTAACAAAAACAGATAAACGCGTAGAGAAAATATTAATTGAAGAATTAACAAAAAGTAAAAAAAACTATTCGTTTATAACTGAAGAAACTGGAATTATAAAAAATTCAGATAAAAATACTTTTTGGATAATTGACCCAATTGATGGAACAACAAATTTTTTACATGGAATTCCTCACTTTGCAATTTCTATTGCTTTAAAATTTAATGATGAAATTAGATCGGGAGTGGTTTTTGATCCAATAAAAAACGAAATATTTTATGCAGAAAAAAATTATGGGTCCTTTTTTAATAATCAACGAATTAGAGTTTCCAAAAAAAATGATTTAGAAGAATGTCTGTTTACAACTAATCATTTAGGAGCAAAATACTCGGATTTAAATTTAAGATACACTGGCTGTGCAGCTTTAGATCTAGCATATGTTGGTGCTGGAAGATTAGATGGTTTTTTTCAAAATAAAATAAATATCTGGGATATAGCGGCAGGAGCAATAATTATAAAAGAAGCTGGCGGTAAAGTTAATGATTTAAATAATTTTGAAATAAATAATATAGATATAAGAGCAGCTAGTAGTAATATTTACCCAAAAATGCTTGAAAAACTCAAGAACTTTTAATTGTTTTTACGAAGACTTTTGTTATAAACCCGCATATGAAAAAAAATTTACACCCCAATTATCATACAATTAAAGTTGAAATGACCGATGGCACACAATTTGAAACAAAATCAACTTGGGGATCTGAGGGAGATGTTTTAAAACTTGAGATAGATCCAAAATCTCATTCTGCTTGGACTGGCGGTAAGCAAAGAATTTTGGATAAAGGTCGAATAAGTAAATTTAATAAAAAATTCCAAAACTTTAGATCAGAAAAGAAAGATTAATGTCCAACGCTCCATTAATGCCAATGGCAACTGCTGTTTGGCTTGTTGAAAATACTACTTTAACTTTTAAGCAAATTGCAGAATTTTGTAAATTACATGAAGTTGAAGTGCAGGGTATTGCAGATGGAGAAGTTGCGAAAGGAATAGTGGGTTACAATCCAATTATATCTGGTCAATTGAGCAGAGAAGAAATTAAACTTTCTTCAGAAGACAACAATAGACCTTTAAGCCTCATAACAAGCGAAGTTGAAATCGAAAGCTCTGAAAAAAAAGTAAAAAAATATATACCTTTATCAAAACGTCAAGATAAACCGGACTCTGCATTATGGCTTATAAAACAACATTCAATTTTAAAAGATTCACAAATTGCAAAATTAGTTGGAATAACTAAAAACTCTGTTACGGCAATCAGAAATAAAAGTTATTGGAATTTTAATAATTTAAATGCAAAAGATCCAGTTGCAATGGGTTTATTTACACAAAAGGATCTCTTAGATGCAGTTCAAAAAGCAGAACGAAGAATAAATAGAGAAAAAAAAGAAAAAGAAAAAGCTCAATTATCTAAATGATTTTAATGGATTATAATAGACAAACATTTTTTAAAGTGATATCTAATCGCACTTTTTGGAGGTTGTTATTAAAATAGAAGTTAAAGACAATAATATTGAACAGGCGCTAAGAGTTTTAAAAAGAAAGCTACAGCGTGATGGTTTTTTTAAAATAATAAAATTAAAAAATACTTATGAAAAACCATCAGAAAAGAAGAAGAGAATTCTTCAAGAAAATATAAAAAGAGTAAAGAAACTTAACAAACTCAAAAATAGGATTTAATTATCGCGGGGTGGAGCAGCCTGGTAGCTCGCAAGGCTCATAACCTTGAGGTCGGCGGTTCAAATCCGTCCCCCGCAACCAAAAATAATTATTAGGAATTGGAGTAAAGTTAATTCTTAAATCACTAAAGAGTAATGCGAATATCCTCATAGGATAAGGATTTATCTTAAAAACTAAATTCGAAATTTTGATTTTATTGAATCTATTAGAAAACCTTTTACTGTATCTTTGGTAAGTTGATCAAATGATTTTCCAAATTTTATTATTTTATTAATTATTGCTGGAGGAGCAGTTATTATATCACAGTTTATCTTTTTAGCTTGAACAAAATTATAAGGTTCTCTTGTGCTAGCCCAAAGAATATCTACATTGTTATAACTTTTAGATAAATTTATACTTTTTTTTAATTCAGGAATTGGGTCTTTACCAACATCTCCCATTCTTCCAGCAAATATTGAGATGATAACTTTTGTTTTCTTGTTTATTTTTTTAAGAATTTTCTTGGTTTGTGTAGCGCTATAAACGGAAGTAATATTGAGTTTTATATTTTTTTCATTCAAAATTTGAATAACTTTACCCATAAATTTTCCTTTTGAGTTAGTGATTGGAACTTTTACATAAACATTTTTTCCCCATTTGCATATTTTTAATGCTTGAGAAATCATTTCTTTTTCATTATCAGCAAAAACCTCAAAAGATACCGGTTTGCTTGTGATTTTAAGAATTTTTATAGAATAAGAAGTGTAATCTTTAGCTCCAGCCTTTCTCATAAGACTTGGGTTTGTTGTAAAACCCTTAACTAAATTCAATTTATTGAATTTTTTAACAAGATGTATATCAGCAATATCACAAAAAATTTTAGTCATTTTATAAACTTTTAACTATTTCCTCGGTCATTTTTTTTGCATCGGCAAATAACATAAGAGTATTATCTCTGTAAAAAAGATCATTATCAATTCCTGCATAACCAGGTGACAAACTTCTTTTAACAAATAAAACTGACTTACTTTTTTCTACATCTAAAATTGGCATGCCATATATTGGACTTTGTGGGTCTGATTTTGCAACTGGGTTTGTTACATCATTTGCACCAATTACATAAGCTACATCACAATTCGCAAAATCGCTATTTATCTCTTCTAGTTCAAATACTTCATCATAGGGAACATTAGCCTCAGCCAGAAGGACATTCATGTGACCGGGCATTCTTCCTGCAACGGGATGAATGGCATAGGATACTTTAACACCATTTTTTTTTAATACATCAACCATTTCTCTCAATGCATGTTGTGCTTGCGCAACTGCCATTCCATAGCCAGGGACTATAATAACTGAGGATGCATTTTTCATTAAAAAAGCAGCATCATCGGCATTTCCATTTTTTACTGGTTTTTGTTCTTTAGATGTTGAAGATAAAGTTTGTTCGGTTGCTCCCCATCCTCCCAAAATAACATTGAAAAATGATCTATTCATCCCTTTACACATTATGTATGATAAAATTGCTCCTGATGAACCTACTAATGCACCCGTGATAATTAAAGCTGTATTTTCTAAGGTAAATCCTATTCCTGCCGCTGCCCATCCAGAATATGAATTAAGCATTGAAATCACAACTGGCATGTCGGCTCCACCTATTGGAATAATTAACAGCACGCCAACCAAAAAAGATATTGCAACTATTGTCCAAAATAGACTATCTAATTGAGTTTTGCATAGATAGAACATAAGAACAATTATAGATAATCCTAAAACTAAATTTATAATATGTTGACCACTAAAAGTGATTGGTGCTCCAGACATAATTCCTCTTAATTTTAAGAAAGCAATTATTGATCCAGAAAATGTAATTGCTCCAATGGCGGCTCCTAATGACATTTCGATTAAACTCGCTAGTTTAATATTTCCAACAGCTCCTAAATTAAATGCCTCGGGTTTTAAGAATGCAGATATAGCAACAAAAACGGCAGCCAAGCCAACAAGACTGTGAAATCCCGCTACCAATTCTGGCATTGCTGTCATGGGTATCCTAAAAGCTATTGTAGCTCCAATCGAACCTCCTATAAGCAAAAATATTAATACATATATAAAACCTGTTCCAAAATTTCCTACAGATAAAAAGGTTACTACGATAGCTATTAGCATTCCTGCAATTCCAAAATAGTTACCTTGTCTAGATGTTTCTGGAGAAGATAGCCCCCTAAGCGCCAAGATAAATAGTATTCCAGAAATTAAATAAAAAATTGCAGATAAATTAACCGAGATCATAATTATTTTTTCTTCTTTTTGTACATTTGCAACATTCTTTGAGTGACTAAAAATCCACCAAAAATATTTACTGCTGCTAAAATTATTGCCAAAAAGCCAAATATATTTGATCCTTCAAAAATATTTGAAGATGATCCAGCTAAAGCTGCAATAATTGCTCCAACTATTATAACTGAAGAAATTGCATTGGTTACTGACATTAACGGAGTGTGAAGAGATGGTGTTACGCTCCAAACAACGTAATAACCAACGAATATCGAAAGAATAAATATGCTCAATCTAAATATAAAAGGGTCTATTTCCATAATTATTTTATCAAAGTTTTATTTATAATCTCATCTTCTAAGTTAACTTCAATTTTTTTTTCTTCTTTGTTGTATAGATTGCTTATAAAATTAAACATATTTTTTGCATATAAATTTGATGCAGAAACTGGAAGTTTATTTAAAATATTTTTTTCTCCAAGAATCTTAACTCCTTTAATTTCAATAACTTCATCAACTTTGGTTAATTCTGTGTTACCACCTTGGATTGCCGCCAAATCATAAATTACCGATCCACTTTGCATTTCTTCTATCATTTCTTTTTTTATTATTATTGGCGCTTTTTTTCCTGGAATTAAAGCGGTGCAGATCACAACATCTATTTTTTTTAATGTATCATTTAATAATTTTTCTTGTTTCTTATTAAAATCATCAGATGTTTCTTTTGCATATCCGCCTTGAGTTTCCATATTTTCTGATTCATCTACTGTTAAAAATTTTCCCCCTAAACTTTCAACTTGTTCTTTTGAAGCAATTCTTACGTCTGTAGCATATACAATTGCTCCCATTCTTTTTGCTGTTGCTATTGCTTGTAAGCCAGCAACGCCAGCTCCAACGACCAAGACTTTTGCTGCTGAAATAGTTCCAGCAGCAGTCATCATCATTGGAATAGCTTTTTGAAAATGTGAGAATGAGTCAACAACTGCTTTGTAGCCAGATAAGTTTGCTTGAGAAGACAAGATGTCCATAGTTTGAGCTCTGGTAATTCTTGGAAGCAATTCAAGAGAAAAACAATTAATATTTTTTTCTGTTAAATTTTTTAATATTGCTTCGTTAGAATATGGATTTAAAACTCCAACTAATGTTTGATCTTTTTTTAAAAAATTAAGCATATTTTTATCAGGGATATTCATTTGAACAATAATATTTGATTTAGAAATAACTTCTTTTTCATTTTCTAAAATTTTAACACCTTCTTTTGAATAATCTTCATCAAAAAATCCAAGGTGATTTGAATAATTTTTATTTATACATATTTCAAATCCTAATGATTTATATTTTTTTGAAATTTCTGGCGTTAAAGCAACTCTTTTTTCAAAGTTAACATTTTCTGAAATTGATCCAATAATCATTTTAAATTAGAAATATTGAGATTAGAATAATAACAAACATTCCATAAATTTTTATGGTTATATTGACCCATAAAATTACTTTTGTCTTGCTTTAAATTTAGGATTTTTTTTATTAATTATATAAACTCTTCCTCTTCTTCTTACGAGTTTAGAATTTAGATCTCTTTTTTTTAAAGATTTAAGTGAGCTTGCGATTTTCATTTTTTGTATTTTTTTAGTTCGTATATATTGATTAGTCTTATCTTTCAAATAGTTTTTTGTTTTTATTGAGGCACTTTTGTTAAAATAATTTTTAATATTTAATATATATTAATAAATTTATTGATTTTATTTATGATTAAAAAACCTTTAAAAATAAAATATTTGATGAAATAAAATCCCAGAATGTTAGACTTGGACATCAATAAAAAAGATTAGTTTCTAATATGGGAATAATTAAAAAGTCAATTAAAGTTGTAAACATCAAATATAAAAAAAATTTAACAATTATAAATCCAGTAAATATCTACAACTGTGAATTTGATGAAAATGTATTTGTTGGACCTTTTGTAGAAATTCAAGCAGATGTCAAAATTGGAAAAAATACTAGAATTTCTAGTCATTCTTTTTTATGTGAAAAAGTTAAAATAGGAAAAAACTGCTTTATAGGTCATGGAGTGATGTTTACGAATGATTTATTTACAAAAAAAAAATATAAGAGTAAAAAAAAAAGTAGTTGGTTAGAAACAAAAGTTGGAGATAATGTAAAAATTGGATCAGGCAGTACAATATTGCCAGTAAAAATATGTAAAAATGTAATAATCGGAGCTGGTTCTGTGGTAACAAAAAATATATCTCAACCTGGAATATATGCGGGTAATCCCGCAAGATTTAAGAGAAAAATTCTTTAATTTTTTTGCAAATATATTTTACCTTATTTTTTTCAAGTTCTGGATAGATTGGAAGAGATAAAATTTTTTTTTGATTTTTTAGAGCATTGCGGTAACTGTCTACTTTAAATTTATATTTTTTATAGGCGGCAAGTTTCGGTAAACATTTAGGGTAATGAATTGAACAAGAAATATTATTTTGTAATAAAAATTTTTTTAATTTATCTCTTTTTTTTGTTTTAATAACATATAGATGGAAGACATGGTCTCTGTTTTCTATAATTTTTGGTGTCTCTATATCTCCTACATCATAAAGGAGTTTCGAATACAATCTTGCAATATTCAATCTTTTTAAGTTATACTTATCAATATATTTAAGTTTAATATCCAATATAGCACCTTGTAATCCATCCATCCTGGAGTTTGTTCCTTCTATTAGATGCTGATTTTTTTTAAAGCCACCGTGTTTGGAAAAGACTAGAGCTTTTTTATATAATCTTTTATTATTTGTAACTAAAGCACCAGCATCTCCGTAAGCTCCCAAATTTTTGCTTGGATAAAAAGAAAAAGATCCAAAATCTCCAAACGTTCCGGTGAATTTATTTTTATATTTAGCAAAATGTGACTGTGCACAATCTTCTATAATCCACATTTTATTTTTTTTTGCCAATTTAACTATTTCAGAAATATTACAAGGTTGACCATATAAATGGACTACAATTATTCCAGCTGTTTTTTTGTTAATTTTTTTTTTGATTTGATCAACATCAATGTTAAAGGTATCTTCGTAAGTATCACAAAAAACAGGTCTTCCTCCTGCCTGTGTAATTGATGAACTTGAAGATATCCATGTATGTGCGGAAGTTATAACTTCTTGATCTTTTTTTAAATTTAAAGATTTCATTGCAATATACAAACTGTCTGTTCCATTGTTGGTAGTAATACAATAATTTATTTTAAGTTTTTTTTTAAAATTGTCTTCAAATCTCTTAACGCTTTGACCATTAATAAAATCTGATTTCAAAATTATTTTTTTTATGGAATTATCAATTAATTTTTTATGATTTTTATACTGAGCATACAAGTCAACAAATTTAATTTTTTTTTTCATTTAACTAATTATATTTCTTATATCTATCATTGGTTTAATAAGCCAATATCTATTTGGATATTCAAAGAAATATTTGTTTTTATTTCTCAAAATTGACACGAATTCTTCTTGCGATAGATTAAATTTTTTTAAAAAAAAATAATAATCCTGAACTAAAATTTTATCATCACAAATATCTTCACTTATTTTTTTTATTGCTTCATCTCTTGTGATTTGATTTGACCATATTAAACTGGACAAATGCCACATTCTTTTATCTATGCCAAATTTTACTGGTAAAATAAAAGATTGATGAAACCTTGTTATAATAGACTCGTAATGCTTGTTTTTGTATTCTTGCCAACCAATATCTTTAAGAGTTTTTAAAGCATGCTTCTTATCATAATTAATATGATTTAAAATATGTACCGTTTCAACTTTCCCAATTATTTCTAATAATTTTCTTTTAAATATAGATATTTTTGGGAATGTATTTAATTTATTTTTTGGTGAAAAAATTTTGTTAATTGAATTTAAATGATATAAATCATGATATAAATATCCATACCAGAATAAAAGTTTTTTACTTTTTGTTTTAACATTTATTGCCTCTGTTGAAATATTAACTCCTGTAATTATGTATTTAATTTTTTCTTTAATCGCATAATTATATATTGTGGCAAAAATTCCATGATCTGATGGTCCTTCAAAATTTGAAAGTCCTGCTTTTAAAAATGATAATTGCAAATTTTTAAATTCGTTCCAATCAACAATGTGTGTAATTAAGTCAAAACCAGTAAATTTTTGTATAAGTTCTATATTTTTACATGATGTTTCTGTATTCCATCCATTATCCAAATGTACAAGCAATGCATTTAATCCTAATTCTTTACATTTTAAGGCCACATAACTGCTATCTACTCCCCCACTTAGACCAACAATGCAATCATATTTTTTTTTACTACTTTTAATTTTATTAATTATTTTGCTTAACTTTTTTTCAGAAATTTTGTTTTTTTTATATCCTAAGCAAAAAGAGCACGATCCATTCTTGTCAAAATATATATCTTCAATTGAATTATCAAATATGCAAGTATTACAAATCTTATAATTCGAAACAAATTTTTTTTGTAATGAATCTTTTACAGTTTTTATTGGATCATCATAATAGAAATTAATATTTTTATTATCGTACATTTATTATTTATTATAACTTAACATAACCGCATCTCTATTTCCCATAAAAACAAAGTATGAACTTGCCGCGACGGCATTAGCGCCAGAATTTATAGCTTTATTAAAATCGTCTTTTGAATTGGCTCCACCAAGAACGATTAAGGGTATTCCTATTTTTGTGGAGATTTTTTTTATAAAATTATAATCATATCCTGATTTCATCCCATCTCTTGAGACAAAGTTAATTATCAACTCACCTAAACCGAAATCTACTAACTCTTTGATTTTATCTTGGATATTATTTGTGTGAATTAACTCTTTCGTGCCAGACAAATAAATTGAGTAATTGTTAGCATTTTCTATAACATTTACACAGCCAACAACTCCTTGTGAGCCAACTTCTTTGATTGTTTCTTTAACCAACTCTGGTTTTTGATAAAGATTGCTAGAAAAAATAATTTTATCCGCACCTATTTTAAAAATTTTTCTAACATCCTCTATACTTCCAATATTTCCTCCATAAGATAATGGGAGAAGACATTCGCTAAATATATCTTTTAAAAAATCAAAATTATTTTTTTTTAAATTATTTGTAATGTTTAATATGCACAATTCATCAACAAATTTATCGTTAAAAATTCTCATTATATTTATTGGATCGCCGAGATACCTTGGATTGCTAAATTTTATTGTCTTTACAAAATCTCTATCTTGAAGAAGAAGGGTGGGTATAACTCTATGATAATTTTTCATAAATTTATAAAATTTTCTATGATTTTCATTCCATAAATATTACTTTTTTCAGGATGAAATTGACAACCAATTATTTTTTGTTTTTCTATAATAGCGGGAAATGGTTCTGCATGATTTGACTCGGCTAACACAGTATGTTTCTCATCAAGATCACAAAAATAAGAATGTACAAAATAAAATTTATCCTCAAGCAATATATTATTTGTGATGGGATGTGATTTAATTAATTTTAAATTTCTCCATCCCATATTTGGAATTTTCATTGAGCCTTTTTTTAATTTTCTCACATTTCCACTTATTAAAGCTAAACCATCTAAATTACCCTCTTCACTATTGTTAAATAATAGCTGCATACCTAAACAAAAACAAAGAAGATGTTGTTTGTCAGGTTTAAAATCGTTTTTCAAATATATATCCCAAGAAAATTTTTTAAGATTTTTTATACCGTTGTCAAAAGATCCTATTCCTGGAAGAATAAGTTTGCTATCATTTTTTATCTCACTTGGTGAATTTATAATATTGCATGGATACCCTATTCTGTTAATCATATTTTTAACTGAATATGAATTACAGACACCGTAATCAATTATACTGATAGTCACTTTTAATTTTTAAGTTTTATTAATTTATTAGTTTCAGCTGATTTATTTATAGCCTCAATTACTTCAGAAACATGAACTGCTAAATCTAAATTTTTATTTATGATTTTATTATTATTATAATTTTTAATAACAAAATCATAAAATTTCTTGTGATTACTGGTAGAATTAATATTTTTTTGACTCAATATAAATTTATTTTTTTTTATTTTGTTGCTAGATTTACAATATATTAACTCATTCATAGCAAAACCACCTATAATGATTGTTCCTTTAGTTCCAAGAAATGAAATAGATCCCTCTATATCTTCTGGAGATGTGGCTGTAGTAGCCTCTATAGAGGCATATTTATTTTTTTCAAATTCTAAGTTTGCTATTAAGGTATCTTTTGCTTCTATATTTTTAGCTAGAAATTTCGAACCCATTGCATGTACAGATTTAACTTTTCCCAGTGTATGAATTAAAAAATCTAAATGATGACTTGCTTGATTTGCAATAACTCCTCCATCTAATTTTTTGGTACCTCGCCATTTTGCTTGGTTAAAGTATTTTTCATTCCTTCTCCATCTAATTGTTGCATTTCCCAAAAAAAGATTTCCAAATATTTTTTTTTTATTTAAATCATTAAAATATTTTAAAGTAGGATTAAATCGATTTTGCTTAACTACAAATATTTTTTTTTTTATTTCTTTACTTCTTTGTTTTATTTTTTTAGCATCATTGAATTTTATTGCTAATGGCTTCTCAATTATACAATTTATTTTAAACTTGGAAATTTCTAGATACTGCTTTAAATGAAATCCATGTGGTGTTAATAATGAGACCAAATCTAAATTTTCATTTTTAAGCATCTCTTTATAATTTGAATAAGGTTTAATATTTAATTTATTAGCTATTTTTTTTGCTTTAAATAATTCAACATCACAAACACTTACTAAATTTAAATTTTTTTTCAATTTTTGAATTGCATTTAAGTGTTTGATTATTATTTTTCCACATCCAATTATACCAATTTTTAACATTATTTTAATTTTTTTTCTTGTTAGATTGATTATTTTGAATAAAATTTTTTATGTAATCTTCCAATCTTTTTTTTCCAAATCTTTTAAAAATTTTATTTTCATAAGAAATATTTGTAAGCGCAGATGCATAACGCTCACCTAATCTTGGAGGCAAATATTTAATTTCTTTTTTAAACATTTTTGCAACTTTTTTTATTGAATATGATTTTCTATGTGAAATACTGTAATAAGCACATTTATTTTTCACCCACGCTTCATAACAAACATTGATTGTATCATAAATATGAGTAAATCTTCTTGATTGAGTGCCTGGTTTGACAACGGTTAAAGGTTTTTTTTTTAAAAATTGATTTTCAAAAATACCTATGACTGTTGCCATTTCACCTGATTTTATATGATTAGGTCCGTATACATTATAAAAGTAAATTATTTCATATTTAAAATTAAACCAACTTCTTAAATTTTCTAATAATTCTAAATTTTTAGATTTTGTAAATGCATATGGAGATAAGTTTTTATCTTCTCCATTATTACCGATTGTTGCTGATGTTGCTGAGTAGACAAGTTTAATTTTATTTTCCAAACAAAAATTAAAAACTTCACTTGTTCCAATAGAATTTGATTTAATACATTTATTAAATTTTTCAAAACTTTGAAATATTCTTGAAAATTCTCCAAAATGAAAAATTGAATTTATATTTTTTTTATATTTCGATAATGCTTTCTTAATATTTGAAGTATCACTTCTAATATATTTTACTCTTTTAGAATTATTATGATTTTTTTTTGTCCCTGTTGAATAATTGTCTAGACTAATAATCTTGAATTTTGTTTTTTCTAAAAGAAAATTAACTAGATTAGATCCTACAAATCCAGCACCACCAGTTATTACTAAAATGTTTTTCATCTGGATTGATTAATATTTGCCTGGCAATGTCCTACTCTTCCATGTCTTAAGACAAAGTACCATCGGCGCAGAAAGGCTTGACTTCCGAGTTCGGAATGGGATCGGGTATTACCCTTTCGCAAAAATCACCAGGCAAGATTATTTAAGTGATAAATTAAATTTTGTAAAGTAAATAAAATATTACATAATTCATATAGTACAAATTGCACATAGATTTATTGCAAAAGTCTTCTTAATTCATAAGTATTATTGAAAAAATTAAATTCTTTATTTGGAACAGAATTTTTAATTATGTATTTTAATTTATCTGAACTTTTTATACTTGGCTTTAAGCAACCTTTATCAATCAAAAAAAAATTTCCTAAATTTCCTTTTATGAAGTATTCATAATCATTATTAAAATATTCTGTATCAAATAAAATGTAAGCAAAATACCACCAATCATACAAATTCCCTTTGGTTTTTTTTTCTGAAAATACATTCAACCACCCTCTGCCACAAATTACTTTAACATTTTCTTTTTTTTGAAAAACTATTATCTTGCTATCTTTAATAAGACTATCATCATAAAAAAAATTATTTATATCATTTTTAAAACTTATTTTTTCACTTTCCAATACTTGACTATTAAAAAAAAATATATGTTTTTTATATTGATCAGCAATTAAAAAAATAAAGACAAAATATGCAAGATATTTATAAATATTTAAATTAATTTTCTTTATCAATATTAATACAGAGATGAATAAGAATATATAAGGGGGATGAAGCATTGCAGTATAGTACAATTTGTAGCCACCAGAATAATTTAATATAAAAATTGAAATAAGATAAAAAATAGTACTATAACAAAGATATATATATCTAGTATCTTTTAATATAAGCAAACTTAGAGTTAAAATAATTAAAATTAAGTTAACAAAGAAATAATAATTAATTTGAATTTCGAAGTTATAAATTAAAAATAAAACAATGTATAAAAATATTAATGGAATTGTAAATTTAGATTTATTTTTTTCTTTAGCAAAAATTATTATAAAATAAGTAATTATAAAAAATATTATAGATAATGTTAATTTTTTAGGTGTTAAATCTAAAATAAAACTAAAATTATTTAGTTTATCATGCAGCAAACCATATTTTAAATTAAATATTATATTATGATCAAAATAACTTTTAAAAGAATAACCAAAATAAAATTTAAAGAATAAAAATACTATTAAAAAAATTAATAAGCCAATTATTAAATCATTAAAAAACAATTTTAAATTTATCTTTTTGATATAAAGAAAATACAAATATGAAAATATAAATAAAGCTGAATAAATAATTCCATCTATGCGTGTTAGTATTAATAAAGATAAAAAAAATATTGAGAGAAATAAATTTTTCTTTTTAAATTCTTCTGTAATAAATAATAATAAATAAAGTGAAAAAAGTACTAAATTTATATTAAAGAAAATCTGGAGAGATACATTTGAACCGAAATACTTTTGATATGAAGTAAATAAAACTAAGACAATAAGAGTTTCAAAGAAACCAATTTTAAGTTTTTTGCAACAATAAAATATTGATAAAAAAAGAAGAAAATAAGATATTGCATAAACTATTATGCTTGATTTCCAACCCCAACCTACTACATAGCCCAAAATTTTAATAAAAAAGAAATAAAAAGGACCACTGTGAGAAAACATATTTTCATATAAAATATTTTCATTGTCTAAAAACATTGACAAACTATAATAAGATCCATAATCGGTTTCCCAATCTCTGGCTGGCAGCAATAAAGACAAAAAAATAGAGTAAAAAAATAATATTATTATTAGTGCTAAATTTTTATTAATAATATGATTAATTTTCATATTCAAAATTGTATCCATCTAAAAAACTTTGATCTGACCACATATACTTCCATTTTCCATATAAACCAATTTGAAATATTTTATTTTTTTTTAGATAATCTAATATTTTCAATCTTTTATCCTCTACTCCTATAAGAGGTATAGGATATGCTTTTTCTACAAAAAATCTTTTCTCAAAATAAATATCATTATGTGTTATTTTAAAAAAATTAATTAAGTGATTTTTAGTGTTTTTGTCTATTTCATCATAATTTATCTTTTCATCATTTCTTCTAAATACCTCCATTTGAACTATATAAAAGTCATCTTCGTTTTTTTCTTGATTGAAATTGTTAATTATAGACATTCTTGAAACGTCAATATCTCTATCATAGAAATAACACCACTGAAAATTTATTGTAATTTTTTTTTTTATTTTAAAATTATATGAAATCAAACTTGTATATTTAAATTCACTAAGATTAAATTTTATATCATCATCTAATTCAGGTATTAAAGTTTGATAATCAACTAAAGGTATAGAACTAATTAAGTTATCAAATGGTTTTTCTAAATTATTATTAATTAAAACTGTTTTTTTTTTTAAATTAATTTTAGTAATTTTTGAGTTTAAATTTATTGATTTATTTTTATATAAATTGTGAAATAGTCCAAAGAAACCACCTTTTACAGGATATCTAAATTTATTATAGGATAAATTATTATTGTCTGATTTTAGAAATAAACTATATAAAGTTTTTGAAATATTCCTTTTTGCTAGTCGCCCGCTTACCCAATTTACATCCATTTCCTCAGGATCACATCTCCAATATTTTTTGGTGTAAATCTTATAATAATTTTCAGTTAAGTATTCTCCATAGTTTGAAACTAGCCATTCATAGTAGTTTTTATTTATATTTTTTTTATTGTGAAATAATGCTTCCATGAATATCTTTGTTTTTTCTGAAATTGCTAAATCTTTTAAATTTAACTGAATTGGGTAACCTAATTGTTTAGAGTTCTTAAAATTAAAAATTAAGCTTTTAAATTGATTAAAATTAATATCATTATTTTTTAAAACAATTTCAAGAAATTGATTATTTTTAGAATGACTTATGTGTGCACCTTCATCAAAAAAATATCCATTAATATTATGAGAATAGGCATGGCCTCCAAAATAATCATTTTTATCAAAGACTTCAAAATTATTTAATTTGTTTTTTTCTAGAAAACCTAATACCGAAAGTCCTGATCCTAAAATAAGATTTTTAGTCGACATTTCTTAAAAATTTAGAAAAACTATTTTTTTTACTTAACTTAAAATTAGACTTAATTTTTTTCTCATAAACATCATTAAAAGACATATCTATTGCAATTTTTTTTTTAAAATTTTTTATTATTTTACTTATAATATCTTTTAGTACAAAAGGTCCCTCATATGGAGAGAAAATTGATCTATTCTTATATCTAATCCAGTTATTTTTTATTTGATCAATCATAATTACAAACTCATCAATATTTAATAGATAGATTTTTTTTAATCCATTATTTACTTTTAATTTTTTCCTTTTTTTTACATTATAAATTAGTCTCTGAATTAAAAAACTTTTAACTTGTTTTTTTCCATAAATGTTTGGCAAATATATCCAAACAAATTCAAAATTTTTATTTGTTCTACTTATGTCATTTAATTTTTTTCTAAGTTTTATTTTATTTTGAATATAATCTCTATTATTTCCAAGCACACTATCAAATTCAGAAAATGAACCAAAAAAAATTACTCTTATTTTTTTTTTTGATCTAATTAATTTACTAATTAATTTCAGGGGTAATTTGTAATTTATTTTTTCAGATTTTTGTTTTTTTCTATTTTTAAAGTTTTTTCCTAAAAAAATAAATATGAAATTATATTTATAATCTTTAATAAGTTTTAAGCTAAAATTACTGTATATAAATTTATTTTTATTTTTTGATGATATATTTAAAGAATTTGTTTCTTTCTTTCTTAAAGATCTACTTAAATAACTACTCGATCCTAAATGAATATCCATTAATTGAAAAAGTTGCTAATTTTTTTTTCCACAGATTTCATGAGTAAAATTGGATTTTTTTTGTTTTTATTTATTTCGATATAAAAATTTATTGTTTCAATCACTGTCTGTTTAAAATTAAACTTATTTTTCCACTTAATTAATTTTGTAACTTTTTTGTTATTCAGATTTAAATGTAAACTTTCTTTGATAAAATTATTTATAAAAACTACTTGTTTTCGATTTATTGATTTATTTTTTATTAATAAAGAAATAATATTTTTAACAGACATTGATTTATATGATGGTGAAAAATTCCAATTCGAAAAAGCTATTCTATTTAAATCGCAATAAATAGTTGTTTGTAAATAACCATTAAGACAATCCAATACATGTTGCCATGGTCTTGTAGACCTATGATTTCTAATTTTAATTATTTTTTTATTGTTAAGAACTCTAGATATGTCGGGAAAAAGTCTATTTAAAGCATAATCGCCACCGCCTATTACATTTCCAGCCCTAAAAGTTGTTAAAAAAATATTTTTATTTTTTTTAAAAAAGCTCTCAAAATACGACTTAACAACGATCTCCTGACAAGATTTTGATGCGCTGTAAATATCGTATCCACCAAGCGAGTCATGTTCTTGATATTTTTTTTTTGATTGTGGTAGATAACATTTATCAGATGTAACGATATTCAATATTAATTTTTTTTTTGATTTTAATGATTTAAATATTTCTAAGAATTTTACTAAACCCAATACATTTGTGTTAAATGCATTAATTGGATTTTCATGGCAACTACTCACTAAACTTTCTGAAGCTAAATGAAATATAATATCAGGTTTTATTTTATTTACGTATCTTTTTAAATGTAATTGATTATTAATATTCAAATTTTTGTAATTAATTATATTTTCTAATTTTAAATACTTTGAAAGTAAGTAACTCTTATTAAAGATACCAATGCCATAGACTTCTGCTCCAAACGTTTTAAGTATTAAACTCAACCAAATACCCTTAAAGCCATTTGCTCCAGTAACTAAAACTCTTTTTTTTTTATAATACTTTTTTAAAAGAAAAGTTTTGGACTTTTTTTCCATAATTTATTTAAAACCTCATATTCTCGGTTTGTATCCATTGGCATCCAAAAATCTTTATGATCATAACTCATCAATTGTTTGTCTTTTGCTATCCTTGGCAAAATATCATGTTCAAAACTACACGTTTCAATATCATTTTTATTGAAGTAGTCGAAAATTTCTTTTTTACAAACAAAAAATCCTCCATTTATTCTACCAATTTTAACTTGTGGTTTTTCATTAAAATTTAAAACTAAATTGTTTTTGGTAATAATTTCCCCGAATCTTGAAGGGGGTCTTACAGCCGTAAGGGTTACTAATTTTTTGTGAGAAAAATGAAAATTTAATAATTTTTTTATATCTATATTGCCAACTCCATCACCATAAGTAAGGAAAAAATTTTTTTCCTTTATATATTTTTTTACTGCAAATACTCTATACCCTGTATTTGAATCATTGCCAGTTTGAGCTATTTGAACTTCCCACTTTTTAATGTATTTTTCTACTTCAAAAGTTTCCTTTTTTTTGCTGTAGTTAAAAAAAATATCAGAGTCAATATAAGGAAGGTCTTTAAAATAATTTATAATAACTTCACCTTTATATCCAACACATAAAATAAATTTATTAAAATTATATTTAGAATATATTTTCATGATATGATGAACAATTGGGTATTTGCCAATTTTTATCATTGGTTTAGGCAGACTATCAGAAACATCTCTTATTCTGAGACCTTTTCCACCACACAATATTATTGTTTTCATTTTATAAATTATTAACTAAAATTAGATTACCAAATATTATCTTTTTTCATATTGAATATTTTTTTTTTAATTTGATAAAATAAATCAAAACCTCAAAAAAAGTATAAAATAAATTAAGTATATTATGTATACTTTTCCCTTCATTTCTAAATTTGTGAGAAACATCAACTTCACCTATAATTTTTTTGTTACTTTTAAAAATACAAAAAAGCTCAGGATTAGCATGATTTATTTTGAACTTTAAATTTTTAAATTTTTTTGGTTTTTTTAGAACTTTTATACCACAGTTTAAATCATATAAATTACTACTTAAAATAATTTTTGAAAGAAGATTAAATATTTTTGAAACTAAAATTCTAAACAAACTATCTTTTCTATTTGATCTAAAACCAAAAACAATATCATTTCCTTCATACAACTTAAAAAAAAGTCTCTTAAAATCATTATAGCTATATTGGCCATCGGTATCAATTATTCCGATATCTTTATATTTTGATAATCTTATTATTTTTCCTACTGACCCTGAGTAAAAAATATTTTTTTTATTTTTTATAATTTTAATATTTTTATTTTTTTTGAAAATCTCAATTTTTTGAATTGTTTTATCACTTGAATTGTTGTCAACTATTAATATTTCATAATTAATAATTTTATTTGATTTAATAAAATTAAGACATTGCGTAATTGATTTTTTAATATTATTTTCTTCGTTATAGCATGGTAGTCCAATAGAAATATTATTAATTTTTATTTTTTTTTTTTTTATAATTTTTTTCATATTAGCAAAATAAATTTTTATACTTTGAATTTTTTATTTTCTATATTTTTTTGAATTAATTTTTTTACCATGGTCATCACTGTTAATTGAGGATGTTGGCCAGTATTAGACGGCATAATACTTGAGTCCATCAGATAAATATTTTTAAAATTTTTCAATAATCCAAATTTGTTAATTATATTTTTATCACCATTGTTTAATGAGCATGAGCTCATAGCATGAACTGAGGTTATTTCTAAATGTTTTTTTTTTAAAGTATCTATCTTGTTAAATGCATCATCAATACTTCTTGATATTGCTGAATTATTCTCAAAGGGTAATAAAATTTTTTTAGCACCACTTATAAAAACTAATTCAGTTAAAATTTTTAAATACTTTTTAATTTTTAAAAAATCTCTTTCATCTAAATTCCAGGATATATTTACTTTATTTAATAAATTAGATTTTTTAATATTAGCTGTGCTAAAATTGGGTTGGATTTGACAGTTAAAAATTGTCCCATTTTTATAAACCTCCATAAATTCAGTTATATTATCTGATTTCTGAAAATTTAGATAAGATGCAATTAAAGGTTTAATGTAATTCGAGGCCATAAAAAGAACTCCATTTTTTTCAAATTCTCTTACATGATGCGTTAACAAACTTGATTTATAACTTTCAATTTCGTTTTCATAAAAGCATAGAATTTTTAAGTTCATATGAAAATTTAAATTATTTACAAAATTTGATAAATTATTTTTTAGTATAAGTTTTGGGGTTTGCGTGGGTCCAGCACTTAAAATTAAATTTTTAATTTTTATTTCTTTTTTTTCTTTTGTTTTATTATTTTCAATAGTAATTTTTTCTGCAGCATTTTCTTTTTTAATTATATCTACAACTTTAGAATTGCTTATTATAGTTCCACCCTTATTTTTAATAAAAATATGATAATTTTTATCAAGACTATTTTTAGAATTATCTGAACAACCAAAAGGACTATTGTGATTTACTCTGAGATTATTAAATGCAAGATTAGTTGATTTAGTAATGTAATTTTTTTTTTTTGCAGCTTCTAATAAAATTTCACTTGAACTTGAAATCAAATTATCATCATCTTGCTGGTTTTCGGGAACCAACTTTTCTTTAATTTCATTACTGATTTTTATAAATTCATCATTCAAAAAAAAGTTTTCATCTAAAATATTATCCCATAATTCGAGTATTTTTTCGTTAGTGGGTTCTATTACTCCACCATTTATTATAGTAGAGCCTCCAACACATTTTCCTTCTCCAAAATTTAAAATTGGACTACCATGAAAAAGATTAATTCCATTATTTCTCCACAAAGACATCAATCCTTGTAAAACACTGTTTTTTTCATTATTATAGTTAATTCCTTCCTCAAAGATTTCAACGGAATAACCATTTTCCAATAATTCAAGTGCAGCCGATGAACCTCCAGCTCCCGATCCAATAATTGTAAAGTCGCTCATACTTAATCTACTTTTCCTCGTAATATGTAATTAAAATTATTTTTCTATAAAAATGTAATATTTTATTAATCAACGGAATATTGTGTAATATTTTAAATTGGATGTCCTTTGGAAGAAAAAATAAAAAAATAAAATAAAATAAAATAAAAAATATTGAACCAAAGAATACAAGCAATTTTGTTGGAAGTTCCAATTTTAAAATAAATTCTTTTATTAAATCGTTATAGTCTAATCTGCTTTTCAAATTTAAGATATGACAGTTTATTTTAATACTCTCATTTATAAAAAATTTATTCATGAATAATATTTTTATTTTGAAAAAAAGGAATCATTTTTTTGAAAATTTATATTTTAAAAAATTTCCAATTAAATTCAAACTTCCAATTTTTAAAACATTAATAAGTCCAATTTCAAATTCTTCCAAATCTTTTTTATCAATTTCGATTGCTGGAGAAACTTTAAATAATATGTCCGATGCAAAACTTCCAAAAGTTAAAATATTTTTATCTTGATATAATTGATTAATTATAGATGCGCAAAGTAATTTTTTAAAAAAATTTTTGTCTCTATAAGTTTTAATTGGTATAAATTGGGTTATTAAATTCTCAATTTTTTCATTAAAAGGATTATTTAATGTAAACCCGTAGAAACTTCCCGATCCTCTAATTTCGTCTATAATATTAGGAAATTTTTTTTTTGTTTCTTCAAGGATTTTTCTTAATGTCTCTCCATTTTCAAGTGACTTTTTTTCATAGTTATTTTCAATTATTAAATTTATAGCTTCTATTGCAGTTATGCATTCTTCTCCGAAGCCATTATATGTAGATGATTGTAGGCTGAAATCATCAGAGTTATCATATGCTTTTAACATAATGTGATCTCTTGTTGTGTAGCCAGATATTGAGGCCTTTCCCCCTCCAAAAGATTTTGCATAAACCAGTATGTCAGGAATTGTATCTGATCTTAAAAAATTAAATAGATGACCTGTTTTACACCATCCAGAGTAGATTTCGTCGTATATTAAAATTATATTTTCTTTATCACATAAATCTCTAGCTTGTGTAAGAAAATCATTATCACTTTTTCTCAATGTGCTCGCGCTTAAAGGCTCAATAATAATTGCATAACAATCTTCGTTTTTTTGTTTAATTTCATAAACTTTTTTTTTCAAGCTTTCAAAATTATTAAAAATAAATTTATCTACACCTGATATTTTTTGATAATCAAAATTAATTTCTTCTGATCCAGAAATACTAGCCGCAGCAATTGTTTTGCCATGAAATGATATATCTGAGTGAAGAATATATTTTCTTTTTCCGCTATAATATTTATATGCTAATTTTATAGCACCCTCGATTGCCTCGGCTCCGGAGTTGGGAAAGAAAGACCTATTTAAATCTCCAGGTAATATCTGGGCTATATTGTAACTTAAGGCAGCTAAGTATTGTGAAAAAAAAAGTTTATGGACTTCCATTCTTTTTTCCTCTTGAAAACAAATTCTTTCATCTAATATTTTTTTATTATTATGACCATGATTAAGTACTCCAATTCCTCCTGTTAAATCTAAGATTTTTTTATTGGAGGTATATATATAACTGCCCTCAGCTTTTTGAATTACATCATTACCAAAAGTAAAATTTTTAAAAAAATTTAATTGTGATTTTGAAATATGATTTTTATAAAATTCTTGTACTGTGCCTATGTCTAATTTTTTTGCATCATTAACTGTAAGTAATTTTTTATTCATAATTAATTATAATATAGAATTCCATTTATCTTTTACTATAGATAAATTGTATTCTTTGGAAACTTTATTTGCATTTTCAATGAGTAATTGCTTATTGATATTTTTTAAATTAGTAGCATAAACTAAATCATAAAAATTATTTATTAAAATTATATGTTGAAAATTTTTTAAATTATAACCTGTAAAAGCTGTCTCAAAACCTGCAATAAGAGATTTTGACTTAAGGGCGTCTGCTACCCTATTTGATAAACCAAAGTCTATACTATCAACAAACAATAATAATTTGAAACTATCTAAATAATTTAAATAATTTTTGTTATCTATCCAATATTCATTAAATTCAATATTTGAAAATATTTTATTTAATTCTAATTTTAGTTCTAGGCTATATTTGCCTTTAGCAACAAAAGTATATTTTTTTTGAAATTTTGAAAAATATTTTGTATTTTTTAATTTTATAACACCATCAAATAATTCTGATTGACTTAAATCTCCCATTATTAAAATTTTATTTTTGTTAGAAGAAAAATTATTTTTTTCTTCATTGATATCCGATCTTTTAGTAAGGTTAAAATTTGGAATAGATACAGTATTTTTACAGAAAAAATAGTTTTTTAAGTAAAATTCATCTTTTTGAGAATACACATGCAGTGTATTTATTTTTTTAAAAATAAAAGGCTCTATAACTAGACAGTGCAAGAAACCTAAAAAATAATATAAAGAATTAAAAATTCCCTTCGATATAAAAATTAACTTGAACAATCTATTTACTTGAAAGTCAGTAATACTAAAAATTATTTTTTTTTTATTAATATTTAAAAGTAATAATGGATAAAGTGATATGTCGTGAAAATAAAATTTAAAAGCTGAATCTTTTGAAAGAACTTCCAAATCTGAAAATAATTTATTTTTTTTTATTCTTAATTTATGAATTATAACTTGAATTATTAATTTAATAGTTAAAATTGAAAATTTGTCAGGATAATCATTGATAAATTTAATATTTTTAATGTTTTTGTACCTATTTAAAAAATCATCAATTTTAAAATCTTTTTTACAAAAAAGAAAACCTTTATATTCGTTCTTAGAACAGAAATAATCTAGAAAATCATAATATTGATTAGTAAGTCCATCTGAGGAAGGAAAACTTACACAGGTTTTTAAAAATATTATTTTTTTGTTTTTAATCTCTTTAAAATCTTCTTTAAACGATGAATTTTTTTCTATATCTTTATTTTTATCAAGATTACTTCTTGGAAAAAAATGATAAATATTATCATACTGATACTTAATAATTTGAAATATTCCATAAAATCTAAAAAAATATCTAAAAATTATTAACTTTAATTTTCTCTGAAATGGTAATTCAGATTTAAAAACTTGAAGAATATTTTTTTTTTTTAAATATAAAATAAAATATAAACGACTCTTTGATAATAAATACTTTTCCCTCAAATTAAAAATTTTCGAGTTTTTCATAATAGAAAGACTCTTTAAGCTTCTTTTGCTTCTGTAAATTCCGATTTTATCATCAAACTTCAAAATATTTCCAAATGTTTGTCCTCGATTTTGTTTAAATTTATAAAAGAAATCTTTTAAATAATGAACTTTGGTAAATTTTTTAAGACAAAATGATAAATATAAATCTTCATATTCGCATTTTGGTATTGGAAAAAATTTCTTTGCCTGTTCTCTGGGGAAGATCCAGCACCAACTTGGGCAACTAATGTTATTCAAAATATAACTATCTAAATCATAATTAAATAGTTGATAAGGTGGAATGTAATTGCCTAATGTCTTATTATTCTCATCTACTATTTTACCGTTATGCACTATTGAAGTTTTGCCATCGTTGTATTCATGTAAAAGTTTTATAAAAGATAAATCCACTTCATCATCTCCGGCTACGAATTTTATAAAACTTCCATTGGAAATTCTTAAACCTTCATTTACTGAATCAATTTTCCCACGTCCCGGATTTTTTATAAGCCTAATTTTATCCTTATTTTTTGCAAAATTTTCTAAAATTTCATAACTTTTATCTGTGGAATGGTCATCAATGAAAATCCATTCAAAATCATAATCATTATAAAAAAACTCAATTTTTTTTAGAAGATTGTTTATAAGATTTTCTTCATTATAAATTGGGCTAATAAAGCTTATTATCATAATATTTAAAAAAATAATCGTGGTAGGTAAATTTTTCCACTAATTCATAATTTTTACTAGTAAGTATTTCATTTGTTTTTTCAAAATCTTTTGTCTCTACCATAATATATTTAAACTTAAATTCATTATAATCTATACCTCCTAACACTTCATTCTCATAACCCTCCGTGTCTAATGATAAAAAATCTATCAATTTTGGAGCATTTGCATCTTTTAAAATCGAGTTTAATGTTCTAGCGCTCACAGATCTGTTGTCATGGTTTTCATAAATATTTAAATCTTCTTTGTTAATATGATGTTTGGGATTTATAAGATTTTTATAATCGTTTGTAACCGTTCTCAAATTTGAATAAATTATTTCAACAGTTTCTTTATTAAATTTTTCAGAAACACATGCGCAATTATAATATTTATTATTTTTACTTCTTATAAGTTTGCATTGATTAAATTTTAACTTAATCGGCTCAATAAGAATACCGTTCCAATTTTTATACAATTCAAAATGTAATGTGTTTGATTGAGAAATACCATCATTTGCTCCTAATTCTACAAAATATCCATTTTGGTAATTAAGGTATTTTAAAATTTTTTCGTCTAAATTATTAAGACCAAAAAATTTCTTTCTTAAAATACTTCTTTTTTTTAAAAAAAAAATTATATTATTAGGTATTAATTTTTTTAAGAAATTTATATAGCCCATTTATGACAAATTATATACTAATATTACTTTTTGGGTTATTTTTATTTCTAGCTAATCTTTATATCATAATCAAGTTTCGTGAAAAAATAAATACATTCAATATTGTTGATAAAAATTTTTCTAAACCACAGGCATTTCATGTAGAACCAACCCCTCGAATAGGAGGTCTGTTATTTTTTTTAAACTTTATCTTATTATCAGTTTCATATTCTTATTTTAATGAAATGAAAATTGGATATATTTTTAGTTTATTTCCTTTTTTTTTTATTGGTTTTTTAGATGATATTAAAATTTTAGAAAATCCTAAATTAAGAATAACTTTACTCATATCGAGTATTTTAATTGTTATATTTTTATCAAATACAAATGTGGAAAGTACTGGCGTACAATTGTTAAACTATTTACTTAGCAATTTTTTTATTTTACAGTTCATTTTCTTATTATTTTGTTTCTTAACTATTATTAATGGATGTAATTTTATAGATGGATTCAACGGCCTACTACTTATTCATTCAATAATCATTTCATTTTTTCTTTTATTGCTAAATATGCACAATATTTATTTCAATCAGACATTAATTTTATTAATTTGTCTTTTTCTGTTTTTGTTTTTAAATTTTCCTAAAGCAAAAATTTTTTTGGGTGACTCTGGCGCTTATTCTATCGGTTTTATAATTTCACTTTTTGTAATACAAACTTCAAATTATAACTCTGAAGTTTCGCCATTTTTTTTCTGTATATTGTTATTTTATATTTTTTTTGAAGTTTTATTTTCATTTACAAGAAAAAAAATAATAAACCATAATCCTTTGCTGCCAGATGACAATCATTTACATATGGTTTTATTTAGAATTTTAAATATAAAATTTTTTAAAGATAAATTAAAAGCAAATTATATGACAAGTATTTTTATAAATTTATTTTATTTAATTATTATATTTCCCTCATTTTTTTTTAGATATGATAATTTTGCATGTAAATTATATTTTTTAATTTGTCTTATTTTGTATTTAATTTTTTATTTACTTTTAAATAAATTTGAAAAAAAACTTTTACTTTAATGAAACATTCTCATCAAATAATTTTAGAAAAAAAGAAAGTTAATGTAATGATTTTATGTGGAGGTTTTGGATCAAGAATATCAAAGGTAACAAAACAAACGCCCAAACCATTAGTTAAGATTTTTAATAAACCTTTCCTATATTTTCTAATAAAAAACCTAACCAGATACAATTTTGATAATTTTTATTTATTAACACATTATAAAAATAAAGATTTTATTAAGTTTAAAAAAAAATATGAAGGTAAAATTAAAACTAAAATTAGCATAGTAAAAGAAAAAACAAAACTGGATACAGGGGGAGCGGTTATAAACGCCTTGAGCAAAATAAATAATAAAAATGATTTTCTGCTAATAAATGGAGACACTTATTTAAATGCTGATTTTAACTTAATTTATGATGAATTTAAAAAAAAAAATTCATTGCAGATGTTATTAATTAAAAGTTCTAAAGAAAGCAGCAAATTAAATTCTATGAATATAAATAAAAAAAATAAAATTTATTTTTCAAAAAAAAAACTTATGAATTCAGGAATTTATTTTTTCAAAAAAAAAAATTTAAAAAAATTTTATAAAATTAAAAAATGTTCTTTTGAAAATTTTATTTTAAAAAAAAAAATATTATCCAAACAAGTAAGGGGAATAAAATCAAATAATAATTTTATAGATATTGGTTCATATTCATCATTAAAAAATTTAAAAAAATTTATGAAAAATAATTATTTCAATCAAAAAATTTTGTTTCTTGATAGAGACAATACCATTACATATGATAAGAGTTACACATATAAAATAAAAGATTTAAAACTAATAAATAAAAATATTTCTTTCATTAAAAAAAAATTTCAAAGTTATTTAAAAATCATCGTAACTAACCAATCCGGTATTGGTAGGGGTTATTTTAGTGAAAAAAATTTCAAAAATTTTATGGCAAAATTAAATAATAAATTAGAGAAGAATAACATTTATTTGTCAAAGATATATTATTGTCCGCATCATATTGATGCAAATAAAAATAATTATAAATTCAATTGTAATTTTAGAAAACCAAATACAAAAATGATAATTAATGCTCTAAAAGAACTAGAGATAAAAAAAGGAAAAAATATTTTTATGATTGGCAATGACATAAAAGACAAAAAGCTGGCATTGAAATCAAAAATAAAATATTTAGACCAAGAAATGATTAATTAATATTTGATTGATTTGTTATAGCTTGCAATACTGTATATTAGAAAAATCCAGAATAACGCACCAAGTGACGAAGAAAACAGGCTTGAATCAGTTTTCAACGGAAAATATTTACTAATAATAATTATCATAAAAACATTAAGGTAAATGATATCTTTATTTTTCTCTCTATATTTAATAAAGAAATTATAAATTAAACTTATCATAAATATATTAAATAAAATTATTCCTACTAATCCAGTTTCGGATAGCAATTCAAGTTGATAATTATGAGGATGTGTTGCAGATCTAAAATCTACCTGATGTGATTTAATATTTGCATACTTTTCTTTGCTACTCTCATTTCTGAAATTTTTTATACCTATTCCTAAAATTGGATAGTTTTTCCAAATTTCATAAGCTGTTAAAAAATGTGCTCCTGATTGAGTATTTAAAAAACTAATTGAATTGATATTTTTTTGTTCTTTTGCTTCATTATTTAAATTATCTGTATTAATAAAGTTTTTTTGATAATCAAATATTAATCTGTAAAAATGTTGATATTTATCTCTAACATTATGATCAAATATAATTGTTAAAAAAATTATTATTAATGAAAAAATACCAGCAAAAATTAATTTAATGTTAAATTTGAATATCAAAAGAAATAAAGAAATTTGCAAAAGAATTGTTAGCAAAGCTATTCTTTCTCCGGTTTTCAATGCTATATAGATGGAAAAATAAAAGAAAAATAAAAAACAAATTTTTGTTTGTAAATTTACATCATTTTTATATGATAAAATTATAGCCGGCATCAAAAAGAAAGACATAAAAGCACCTAGTATAAATTCATCGCCAAAAGGTCCTGCAAATCTACTGTATCCGAAAAGATAATCATATCCGAATAAATCTTTAAGATATATTATTTGATACAAAGTATCAAATAATATGAAACAAAAAAACAAAGCATAAGTTTTAAAAATTAATTTTAAATTTAAAATATCATTAACAATTAAATAATTTGTAACTAAAAAAAATAGAATTATTCCAATAAAAGTTAAAAATCTTAGATTAAAATAATAATAATGTGGACTAATTAAGATTGCATTGATTAAAAAATAAATTATTAAGATTAAAAAAAATATATTAATAAAGTTTTTTTTTATATTTAATATTTTATATTTAAAAATATAAATTCCTGAAAAAATTATAATTATAAGTACTAATTTAAAATAAAACTGACCTATAACAAACAATGGCATGATTAATATAAATAATAAATTTAAATATCTGTCTCTAAAATTTAAATTTTTAAATTCACTTATAATTGACATACTTTAAAAATAATTTTTTTTGATAGAAAAAATAACTTATTATATATATTATTAGAATATAAAATTTTATATACTTCGAAGTTAGATTTAAAAATATTTAATATTTTTTGAGAAGTTCCCCCACTTCTTTGACGAACAAGCTCTTTATTAAAATAATAAAAATTATTTGATTTTTTAAAACATCTAATTATAAAATCAAGATCGGATGCAATTTTATATTTGGTGTTAAATTTTAAATTATTATTTTCTTTAAATTTTTTCTTTAAAAAAAAAGATGGATGAGGCACTTTATAAAACTCGCCGTTTTGTATATATTTTGATTTCCAATTTCTAATTTTTTTATTAATTTTATCCCTAGAAACAATGCTAATATCACCATACAAAAAGTCACAATTTGATTCCTCGAATTTTTTTTTTACGTTATGAAGAATATTTTGATTTGAAAAAAAATCATCTGAATTTAGTATAGTAATAATTTTACCTTTTGAGCAATCTAAGCCTTTATTAAATGCGTGATATATGCCGCTATCCTTTCTTGAATATATTTTTACTGAAAATGGAGCGTCTTTTTTATATTTTTTCAAAATTTTTAAAGTGTCATCTTCTGATTTATTATCTATAAAAATATGTTCTAAATCTTTTAATTTTTGTAATCTTACACTATTTAAATGATCATTTAAGTACTTATCAGAGTTTGAAGTTGGTGTTATGATACTAAATAGCATAATAAAATGAGATTAGTTTTCAAACATTTATTTTCGATTACAATGATTTTTTGTCTGGTTTACATTACTGTAATCTATTTTGCAAAGAATAAAAAAGATTATAGCACACTTTTCTTACAATATAAAATTACTTGCCATCAACTTGATTTTTTCTATGAATTAATAGGAAGTAAATTATTAAATGATCATGAAGTATCTGTAGACTATTTTCTTGTACATAATCTTTATTATCAAGAAATAATAAAAAATTATAAAAATCAAAATGATAATGCTGATTCTTTAGATAAGGTTATAGTTTCAACTTTGAATTCTCAACAATGCTTTGATCATTACACCACAAACCGTACAAGCTTTATAGGGAGCAAATCAAGTTTAGAATTATTAATTTATAAAATTAATGAAGATGAAATTCACAATATTCTTATCGAAAATATTAAAAACGAATTAAAAATTTACAATCAACTTTTAAACACAATGAATACATCGAATATCTCTGAAATTTATTTTACAGTTAAGAAAAAAAAATTATTAAATATGATTAAGGAAAGAGAGCATTATTTAAATAAAAAAACTTTTTTTGTTCTCGATAAAAAAATTGTCCCAAAGATAGAAAATTATGATTTAAAATTAAGTCTTTCGACGACATTAATGATTTACTTCATGAGTCTTTTCATTATTTTCCTTTTTAGAAATAAAAGTCTTGGTTTTTATTTCAAATAAAAAATATAAAATTATCAAAATATAAATATATCTGGATACTAAGTAAAACTCAGATATAAATAAATTAACAATAATTGCTGAATAAAATATAAATTTAAAAGAATAAGGTAAATTTACATTTATTTTAAAATTCTTAATTAAAAATAAAACTAATATAATTGAAGGTATAAATCCTAAATTTAAAATTATAAATAATATACCATTATCAAGAAATAGCTGTTTGTAGGAAGTGAGACCTCTCCCGAACATAAGGATCAATATATTATTTGACAAATAATCATACCAACCCATTATTCTTGAAGCATGCATTCCAACAAAAGTAGTCTCGGAAATATAAATTTTGTATAAATATTTAAGATCATAAAAAACCCAGTAATTATTTATTAAATCATATCTATAAAACAACAGTAAAATAACAAATAAAACAAATATTAATAATATGTTTATTGTGATTCTGGCAACTTTGGAAAAATAATTTTGAAAAATATAATTAATGTTTAAGTAAGCTGCAATAAGTGTGTATAAATATATTCCTCTACTCTCAAATAATTTAGAAAAAATTAATAAAAAAACGTATAGTATAAATACATTAAATAATTTATTAGAATTATTTTTGATGAATTCAAATTGGTATATTATTTGAATTGAGAAAAATAGACCTACAAGATTTCCCATCAAATGCTTATCAAGTAGAGTATTTTGTTTGATCGTGTTAAAAATGCTTATACTGCTTGGAAGTTTTGGAACAGATATATAAGTTCCCGCAAAACTAAAATAATAAAAACTCAATATATAAAGCAAATAAAAAATAAATATTAAATTTACTTGAAGGTAAATATTATCGATTTTACTAAATTTAAAATAATCTTTAATTAAAAAAATAAATAAAATTGGTATGATGATTTTATAGATAAATGCTAATTTAAAAAAATAAAATTTTTCATAAAAAATGTACCCATTTAAACAGGAAATTAGTAAGAAAAAAATAAATAGTAAAATAAATTTAAATTCTTGAAATTTAATTTTTTTAATATTTATAAAAATAAATCCTAAAACAAAAAAATCTTGAAGCCTTAAAAATAAAAATATTTTATAATTAAAAGGAAAGCTAAGAATTATAAGCGTTAAAAAAATATTT
Organism: uncultured Pelagibacteraceae bacterium; assembly: GCA_902550805.1. GTDB lineage: Bacteria > Pseudomonadota > Alphaproteobacteria > Pelagibacterales > Pelagibacteraceae > Pelagibacter. The sequence continues at coordinate 69,600 of CACDAL010000001.1, read as the reverse complement.
GAAAAGTTTAATTTATTAAAATTATTTTTTATATTAACTATATATTCTTGCACTAAATTATCTTTAAATTATTTTTTTTCCTCTCACTCAAATAATATTGGAAAGTTTTTTTGAGTGAATAATCTATATGAGTCAAATCTAACTTAATTATTTTACTTATTTTATTTTTACTCATATACTTTCGCAACGTGCCGTTGGGTTTTGTTTTATCAAATATTAGTTTTCCTTTGTATCCTATTACTTTAGAAATTTTTTTGCACAATAATTTAATTGTAATTTCAAAATGAGATCCAATATTATAAAAATAATTATTTCCAATATTTTTGAAAAAAATATTCTTATTTAAGCGCATACACTTAACTAAATTTTTTGCTAAATCTTCTGAAAACATAAATTCTCTTTTTGGAGATCCGTCACCCCAAACTATAATTTTGGATAAATTATTTAATTTTGCTTCATAAATCCTATGCATTAACGCAGGTAATACATGACTATTTTTTTCATCAAAAAATTGATCTTTTTTCCCAAACAAATTGCATGGCATAAAACATCTAACATCCATATTATCATTTAAAATCAAACTCTCTGCTGCCCTTAGACCAGAAATTTTTGCGAGAGCATAAGCTTCATTCGTTTTTTCAAGTTTGCCTGAAAGAATGTATTCTTCTTTAATTGGAATTTTAGATTTTTTTGGATAAATGCATGAGCTACCCAAATACATTGTCTTTTTTACTTTATATTTTAAGCAAGCATTAAAAATATTATTTTGAATAGTTACGTTTTCAACCAAAAATTTATAAGATTGAGTAGAATTAGAATATATACCACCCACTTTGGCTGCACAGATTAATACTACGTCAAATTTTTTTAATTTAAAAAATTTCATGACAGCTTTACTATCCAACAAATTTAATTTTTTTTTATTTGAAACAATAATATTTTTAAAACCACACTTTTTAAGTTCGTCAAAAATTGCATTTCCTACTAAGCCATTATGACCTGCTAGAAAAATTTTATCAATTTTATTCATATTCAATTTTTTTTAAATCATCATCCATCATTTCTTTTACAATATCTTTAAATGAATATTTTAATTTTAATTTTAATTTTTGTTTAGCAAGTAAAGATTTTCCTCTAAGAGATTCTACTTCATTTGGTCTAAAATATGCCTTGCTTACTTTAATAATAATTTTTTTTCTTCTTTTTTCTAAAATGTAACCAACTTCATTTAATCCACGTCCTTTCCATTTTATATTCCAGCCAATATGTTTGCAGCATTCCTCTATAAATTGTCTTACTGAATATTGCTTATTTGTTGAAACCACAACATCCATTGGTTTTTTTTGTTGAAGGATTTGCCACTGGAAATAAACATAATCTTTTGCATGACCCCAATCTCTTTTGCTATTAAGATTTCCAATATATAAACAGTCCTGTTTTTTTTTATAAATTTTTGTTATTGCCTTTGTGATTTTTTTTGTAACAAAAGTTTCTCCCCTTAAAGGACTTTCATGATTAAATAAAATCCCATTTGAAGCGAACATGTTATAAGATTCTCTATAATTTTTTGTAATCCAATAAGCAAAAAGTTTAGAAGTACCGTAGGGAGATTTTGTATAAAAAGGCGTCTTCTCATTCTGAATTTTATATTTTGGGTTTCCAAATAATTCAGATGTACTTGCTTGATAAAACTTAGTTTTTTTTAAATTGTTCTGATAAATAGACTCTAGTAATCTTAAAGCGCCAAGTGCATTAACATCAGTTGTATACTCAGGATTTTTAAAAGATACCGCAACATGAGATTGTGCAGCTAAATTATATACTTCATCAGGTTTTACTTTGGAAACTATAGAGTTAATGCTAGAAAAATCAGTCATATCACCATAATGCAAAATTAGAGATTTTTTTTTTTTAAATGGGTCCTCATAGATTTCATCAATTCTGGCAGTATTAAATGAAGATGATTTTCTGATTATTCCATGAACAATATATTTTTTCTTTAAAAGTAATCTTGCTAAATAAGCCCCATCTTGACCTGTTATACCAGTTATTAATGCAATTTTTCTAGGCATATTCTCCTTACATAAAGTTGGTTCGAAAAACTATTTATATTGATTGCTAAATATCCCCTTTTTTTTAGTTCTTTGTTAAGTTTGTAATACTTATTTATATTTTTTATGTCATATGTTGTAAGCTCATCAAATTCAACCAAAATTTGATCGGGTAAAATTCTATTATTTAGTAAATCATAAATTACTTGAATTTCAGAACCTTCAATATCTAATTTGATAAGTGGTAATGATTTTAAATTATTTTCCTTAATTAGATTATCATACTTTATAGTCTCTACATTAATATGGTTTGCTTTTTGATTATATTGATTTGAAAAATTTGAAAATGAATAACTTACATTCTTTAAATTGTTAGGAGAAAAAAATTTTTTTTTACCCAAATTTTCATTCCATATAGCTTTTTTAATCAAGTTTAAATTTTCCATTTTTATCTTATATAAATCGTAAGATTCAGTATCCTGCTTTCCTTCTAAAGAATAATTTTTTATTTTTTTTTTACCTAAGTTTTTAATTACTAAATCATAATGTTTTATTGCTCTTGGGGTAGGATCAACAAAAATAACCTTTGAGTTAAATTTGTTTATCATCTCTATATCAAAAGAAATATCTTCTCCTACACCACAACTAATTATAGTACTATTATTCAAATTACCTAGTTCAATAAAACTCCAAGCACCATAATTTGAACCAAAAGTTAAATAATTTATTTTTTTTCGTTTAAATAAAAAATTAAGTAAAAAAATGATTATTTTTCTATATATAAATTTAATTATTCTCATTTTTAATTATAGCTAAAATTATTTTTTCATCAGTGTAATAAAATATTTTTTGATAATTTTTTTTATATTTAATGGTATAAAGTATTTTATAAGTATAAAAAAATTATTTTTCTTAAAATGAGATAATAATTTTTGATCTAGTTTTTTGTTTATTTTAATTTCAGAGTTTAAACATATTTTATTTAAATTATTATTTGTTAGTTTATGAGAAAATCTTTTGGATATTCCTCCTTGTCCACTACCATCAAAGCCAATATTTGATACTCTGGATTTAATGGGAAAAGAATTTAAACTTTTATTTATAAGAGAAGCATAAGTAAAATTAGCTGACCATAAATCTCTCTTTTTAATATTAATATCTTTAAAGGAAATATAATTGTCGTAATTTGTTAGTTGAAATTTTCTTTTTACTTTTTTTAATTTTGAACCATCTAATTTATATACCGGTTTAAACTTTCTCCATCTATTTAACCATGTAGCCCAACCCCAAGATGAAGGTGTATAAGAAAAAAAATTTTGATATTTGTTTGTTTTGTGAAAATTTGGTGAATATCCCGATATAGAAAATACTGCTTTTTTATTTTTATAATAATTTAAATTTAAGTTCATGTAATCTAAAAAATCTTCTGCTAATAACAAATCATCTTCGATTACTATTGTTCTTTTATATTTATTTATAATTTCATTTACTCCTGAAATTATATTTTTTTTAAGTCCAAAATTTTTATTCCTAAATATTATTTGAACATTTTTATTTAGCTTTTTAAATTCACTAATTTTTTTTCTAATAAAAATTACTTTATTTTTATCTTCTAATTTTGAAAAAGAATCTGAAAATATAAATATTTTATGCTTTTTAAAATTATTACATCTCTTAATGGATCTTAAAAACCTATCAATCAAATGATATTTGTTGAATAAGAAAATACATACTGGAGATCTGTTAATTTCATTTTTTAACATTTTTTTTAAAAACTGCCTCCCCTGAAGAAAAATCTATTATAAGATTACAATATTTCATAATACTTTTCCTATGGGATATTGCTATTTTTGTTATATCTTTACTTTTACTTAAATAATTTAAAATTTCATTTTCACTTTTAGGATCTAAAGAAGATGTGCCCTCGTCAAAAAAAAGTACTTCTTTTTTATGAAATAATGATCTAGCAATTGATATTCTTTGTTTTTGACCTCCTGACAAATTTTTTCCATACTCATTCAGTTTATAACTAAGGCCATTATTCAAAGATTTCACTTTTTCTTTTAGCCCAGCTAATTTTAACGAGTTCCAAATTTTTTGATCATTACTTTTATTTTCATTATCTTCTAGAGAAATATTTTCTCTAATTGTAGATTTAAGGATAAAATTATCTTGTGGAATGTAGCTAGAAAAGTTTCGAATATTAATTTCATAATTTTTTTTATTAAATCCGTTTAATATTAATTTTCCATTATTTGGTTTTATAAAACCTATCAGTATTTTCATTAAAGTAGATTTGCCAACTCCCGACGGTCCTATTATGCCTAAAAAATCCCCTCTATTTATCTCAAAACTTAAATTTTTAATACTTTGAAATTTAGAGTTTTGATATTTAAAATTTAATTTTTTTACAATTAATTTTTGAAATTTGTTTTTTTTTAATCTATTTTTGTTATTTGGTTTATTTAAATTCTCTAAAGCATATTTGTATAGATCGTTCACGGCTTTTTTTGCTGATCTTGCGACATTAATTGAGGTCATAAATTCATTTAAACTCGGAATTATTCTTAATGATGCGTAACCAAAAATTAATAAAGACATTAGTTGTATTTTATTTCCAAATAAAACTGAAAAAGATAAAACTAAAAAAAAACTTGATAAAACTATTATTTCAATCAAAATTCTTGGAAAAGGTACTAAAAATCTTATTGAAACTTCAGCATCAGTATATTTGCTGCTAATATTATTTATTTTATTTAAAAATAATTTATATTTTCCATATACTTTGATTTCATCAATTCCTTTGAAAATTTCATTTGATATTTCTATAATCTTTGAATTAGAGTTAATAAGTTCATCACCTAAAAGTTTAAACTTGTGCTTAAAATAAAACTTATAAAATATAAATAAAATTAAAAGAATAATTGTTATAAATAAAGTTCCTTTATAATTAAATAACAATAGAAAACAAAATATTACAAAAACAGTAATAAAACTTGAAAGCACTTTAAAAGCGTTAATTAAATATTGAGCTGTAAACATTGATAATGTGCCAGTAGTCGTTTGTATTAACTCTGAACTTTGCAAATTAGATTTATTTAAAAAAAAATTTTTAATCAGATTTTTTCTTAATTTTTTTTGATTATTATAAGCAAATTTTGGAAGTAAATAATTTTGCAATAATAACAAAATATATTTAATTAAAAAAACAACTGAAAATAGGATTAATATTGTTTCTTTTGGTATTTTTTTTAGTAATTCAAAATTAAAAATAAATATTTTTTCATTATTATTGCTTTCAAAAAAAAATGATAAAAGAGGGACCATTAATCCTAATCCAAAAAACTCAAGAATACTTACTATAAGAAATAAACAAAAAAGCATTAATGCTTTTAATTTGTCGTTTCCAATAAGTTTTAAAGCTTGAAATATTTCTTTATTGAATTTTTTTAATATCATTTTATGTTTAACTAGATTTTAATAATATAGTTGTTAAACATTAAAATAAAAAAAACAATCATAGATTGCAAATGAAAAAAAAAATTGCTATTTTAGAAATCGAATTCCATCTTGGATTTGTTAAAACTTTAGTAGATTTAATCGATTTCAAAAAGTATTCGGTTACTATATTTACTACAAAATCAAATTTGAGAGATCTTCGTCACTACCTTGGCAATAAAGTTAATAATGTTGAAATTAAAGTTCCAAAAAATACACTTTTAGGTTTTTTGTATAATTTCTATAAAAATTCAAAGAACTTTGACTTATGTTTTTATTTTACTGTTCAAGATTTTTTTTTCATTCTTCCTTTTAGATTTTTGTTTTTTCCAAAATGCAAAACAATATTGATTGCATTTAGAGTAGAAAACTACTTGGGAAATTTATTTCATGGTATTGAAAAAAAATCCAGAATTATACATTCAATAAAAAATTTTCTTTTTAATTTAATAAGATATCTCATTATTAAGAGATCTACTGCGGTTATAACTAACGGCTATAGAGATACAAAAATATTAAAAACTAAATTTAATAAAAAAAAAATTTATGAAATACCGTTTTCAATCAACTCAAGAAAATTTTCCTATAATAAAAAAAAATTACTAACAATAGGTGTCCCTGGAGCAATTGATAAAATAAGAAGAGATTATTTTAAAATATTAAATTTATTTCAATCGTTAAGTAAATTAAAAAATGATATTTTGTTTATTTTTATTGGATCGTATTTAAGCAATCAACAATATGTTGCATCTCGACCGGACGATTATTTTATAAAATTAGTTTCAGAAATTCAAAAACTGAAAAGAAAAGGATACAAAATTAAATATTTTAAAAAAAAACTGTCTCAAAAAGACTACGAAAAGTATCTTAAGAAATCAGACATTATGTTAACCTATATGAAATCTAGCACTTACATGAATCATGGTTGGACATCTGTTTATACAGAATCTATAGAACACAACAAATATTTGCTCACAAATAGAAAAAATTCTCCAAAAAATATTTCATTTATTGAAAATAATTTTACTAACAATAAAAGTTTTAAAAAAAAGGTAATTAATTTCAAAAAAAACAGATATAAAATTTCGAGATCAAATTTTAAAAAAATAAAAAAGTACTTTGGTCAATTAAAGTATCAGCATAAAATGTCATCAATAATTAATGAAGTATTAAAAGAATAAAATTATTTTTTTAAAATTTTGGCAATTTTTAATATGTGACTTTCGTTAATGGAAGTATTTACTGGAAGACCAATGTGATGCTTATAAAAAAAATTAATATTTTTTTCACTTATTTTTTTAAAGATTTTATATTTATCAATTCTTTGATTAACAACATTGCAGGGTATATTTAAAGACCTTACTTTTGTAATAAATTCTTCCCTATCATCCGCAAGAAGTTGAAAAAACCAATATGAATGTAAATTTATTTTTTCATATTTCATCAAACTTATTCCGTCTATATTTTCTAAATGTTTAAAGTATAAGTCCCCAATCTTGCGATGATATTTTAAAACTTTTTTCATAATTTTAATATTTTCTATGCCTAAACTAGCTGAATAGTTATTCATATGATACTTATAACCAAGACTTTTTAGGTCATATATTCTTTCTCCTAAAAAACCCGGTTTATCTTTTTCTCGATGTATACCAAACCATTTTAACTTCTTAATTTCCTCATAATGTTTTTTATCCAAACAAGCTATTGCGCCTCCGTCTCCACAAGTTAAATGTTTTGTCGACTGAAAAGAAAAGCAAGTAAAATCGGAAATTTTACCAATTTTTTTTCCTTTATACTCTGCTCCAAATGCATGAGCTGCGTCTTCTATAACATAAATTTTTTTTTTAGATTTATTAATAACTTTTTGAATTTCATCCATATCACAAGGATAACCGCTCCAATGAACGGCAATAATTGCCTTTGTCCTATTTGAGATTTTTTTTTTAATAGAGATGGGACAAATATTTCCAGTATCAATTTGAATATCGCAAAAAACCGGGTTTGCTCCACAATATTTTATTGCAAGGCCTGTGGCTATAAATGTTTGGGGTGATAAAATTACATCATCGCCCGGACTAACTCCTGCAGCTATTAAAGATAAGTGTAGAGAAGAAGTGCCACTATTTGTTGTATTTATATATTTTAGATTTATGAATTTCCTTAATTTATGTTCAAACTCATTAACTACAAAACCTTCATTAATAAAATTTGAATTGAGTGTTGAATTGACTTTATTATTTGCAGATTTATTTATATAAGTTTTGAAAAAAGGTAATTTGGACATTTCTTGATCATAAAGATATTTAATGAAAAATAAACTAATAATTTTAATTGGTTCGAGCGGATTTCTAGGAAAGAATATTAAAAAAGAATTTTCAAATAAAATCCTGTGTCCATCTAAAAAAGAATTGAATTTAAAGATTTTTAAAAGTGTTTTTAATTTTTTGAACAAATTTAAAAAGTATAAAGAACTAAAAATAATAAACTGCGCATGTCATGTTGGAAATGTGCATTATGGGTCTAAATTTCCCGCTGACATAATTTATGATAATACAATAATGAGTTTAAATTTATATAAAGCATGCTCGTTAATAAATAAAAAAATTACAATAATTAACCCCTTCGCTAATTGTTCTTATCCAAAAAATACTTCAATACAAAAAGAACAAGAATGGCTAGATGGAAGTCCTCACCACTCAGTACTTTCATATGGATCATACAAAAGGTTTTTATATGCTTTGAGTAAGGCATTTTATAGTCAAAACAATATAAATAGCATCAACTGGATGTTTGGTGGTGGGTATGGACCTGGAGCATCAATGAATGAAAATAAAGAACATGCTTTGAATGGTATGATTTTAAGAATGATAAAAGCTAAAAAAATGAATGAAAAAGAATTTATTGTTTGGGGTTCTGGACAACCAATAAGAGAATGGGTTTATATAAGAGATATGGCAAAAATTTTAAAAAGATCAATTAATATTAGTAACCAAATTTATCCAATTAATTTTGGACAAAAAAAAGGGTATTCAATAAAACAAACCGCAAAAATTATTAAAAGTGAGTTAAAATACAGAGGGAAACTAGTCTTTGATAAATCAAAACAAGATGGTGATCTAAAAAAAGTTCTAGAAAACAAAACTTTTAAAAAAATGTTTCCAAAATTTAAATTCACATCGTTAAAAAGCGGCGTATCTGATACAATAAAATATTATCAAAAAAAATTAATATCTAATTTCTAGTCGTTGTTTTTTTTTACAATTTTTACAGGGTGACCATATGCAAGAGAATTATCTGGAATATTTTTTAAAACTAAAGATCCAGCTCCAATTCTTGAATTTTTTCCTATATTTATCTTATTAATAATTTTAACCGATAAATTAATTTCACATAAATCAGATATCTTTGTAAAACCACCTGTAATTAATCCTGGGTTAATATCACAAAAATTACCTATTACATTATGATGCTCTATATGACAGCCTGGCTGAACAAAGCAACAACTTCCAATATCAGTTTTGTAACCAATATAATTATTTGGAAAAATTATAGAACCTTCGCCTAAGTTGTTTTTGCCAACGTTTATCACTGTTCTGTGTACATAAGAAAGAACTTTAATATTTTTTGTTTTTTTTTTTATTAAATTAAATACTTTTTTTCTATCTTTTCCTTTATCTTCTAATATAAAAATTTTAGATATTTTCTGTTTTTTTAAAATTTCCAATGGATTTTTAGAATAATAGACTGGGAGTCCATGAATTTTATTATCTTGGATAAAACTAGTTTTAACATTTGGTCTTTTTCTAAACTTATCTTTTTCTTTTAATGGCGATATTTTTTTTATTGTAATTAGGCATTTAATTTTATTTTTTAATTTAATTGGAAGTAAATTTATTAACTGTCCAACGGTTGAGTCTTTAAAGCCAAATATTGCAATATTTTTCATTTTTTAAAAAAACTAAGAATGAAAATATGCCATACAATTAAATAGTTTGTAATCATAATCTTTTACTTTTGATTTTGTATAGTCTATGTGTGAACCAATATCAGCATTGTTCCAATGAGAAAACCTGGGTCCTTTTAGAAGTTGTAGTAATAATTTTTCATCTAAATGCATAATCGTATAGTTTCTGGTATCGCTTAGAATGCCATTAACAAATTTTAGTGAATTATTATCAAAATCTAAATAAATAAATTTATTGAAATACTGAATATATAAAACATGATTAAATTTTAATTTAAACAAGTTTATTTTATTCATAATATTTTTTAAAGCTAAATTACTTAGATCTTCTATTTCGCTTTTGGTAGGTTTTTCGATTAACTCATAATCATAAGGTAAATTTGAAATTTTTTGGTTATATTCTGATATATCTGATTTATTTATTCTTTCAAAATTTGGTATTTTATTTCCATCAAAATTTTTTCCATAATTTAGCATTACAAAATTTTTTTTATATTTTGAATCTATAAAAAAGTCATAGCACTCGTTTTGAGAATTTGTTCCTTTAAAACAATCTAATAAAAATTTCTTACCTGAAAGAGTATATTCGCCTGCAAATGGTATAAAAAAATCAGGATTTAAATCATCAATATACTTTATAGTTTTTTCTAAATTTGTACGCTTAAGATCATTTCCAATGTTGATTTTTTCATTATCTGAAATATTTTTAATATTTTGTGGATACGAATGTGCGCTATTATAATTTACTAATAAAATACTTATTTTTTTAAATTTATGTTTTATTTTTCTAACTGTTTCTATCATCATTGGTTGCATACAATCATTAAGATTTACACAAACTGATGATTTATCATTTATTACTGCACAAGAATCTATCTGTTGAGAATTTTTAGAATTGTCACTGTAATTACAACCTACAAATTTATTACAAATATTTGGATTGCAATTATCTGCAGCAAAAATTGTTATATTGGTTTCTCCTTTTATGTTGAGTGACTGACCGTTTTCAATCTCATTAATATTATTAAAACCCATTGCTTCCAAATTTTTTTTTAAAAAAGGAGAGAAATATTTGTGAATAAACACTTTTTTATTTTTATTAATTTTTTTTAATGTTTTCTTGGAAAAGTGATCCGGATGAATATGAGAAAAATAAATATTTTCACACTCATTCATTTGTTTATATAGCTCATCTTTATCTAACAATTGTTGAACAATTGACCATGACCCATAATATTCTCCGTTCTCTATCCATGGATCACAAAGTATCTTTGTGTCGTCTGTTTCTATAATTACAGTCGATGATGCAATTTTTGTTATATTCATTAAGTTTTTTCGAATTAATTTATTATTAATACTATATTCTTAAATTTTTTAAAAAAGATAAATTTACACATTAGCTAAAATACTTTAAATAATCCCAAAACTTTTGTCATTTTATGGAATACAAATTAACAACAAACACTTTTAATAATCTTGAAACCAGAGCTGCAATCAAAGTTATAAAGAGCGGAAAGTTCACACTAGGAAAATATGTAAAGTCTTTTGAAGAAAGGTTTGCAAAGAAATTTAATAGAAAATATGCTGTCATGGTTAATTCGGGATCGAGCGCAAATCTAATTTCAATAGCATCTTTATTCTATAGAAAAAAAAATTGTCTAAAACCTGGCGATGAAGTAATTGTTCCTGCTATAGCTTGGTCAACAAGCTACTTTCCTTTAATACAATATGGTCTGAAAATTAGGTTGTGTGATGTTGATATTAAAACATTAAACGTAGACTTAAATTCTCTTAAAAAAAAAATAAATAAAAAAACAAAATTAATTGTTGTAGTAAATATTTTAGGAAATCCTGCAAATTTGATTGAGTTAAAAAAGATTTGTAAGAGAAAAAAAATAATTTTATTTGAAGATAATTGTGAATCTCTTGGAGCAAAGGTAGGAAAGAAATTTACCGGTGAGTTTGGTGAACTATCAACATCTAGTTTTTTCTTTTCTCATCATATTTCTACTGGTGAAGGGGGAATAATTACAACAAATAGTAAAGAACTAAATGATATTTGTAAATCTCTTAGAGCTCATGGATGGACAAGGGATATAAAAGAATCTAAAATTTTTAAAAAAAAGAAATCTAGTTTTCACGAACAGTATAGATTTATTTTACCCGGGTACAATGTAAGACCTCAGGAAATTAATGCTGCAATGGGATTGGTACAATTAAAAAAATTTAATGAAATGATAAAAGTTCGAAGAAAAAATGCAAAAATTTTTCAAGAAATTTTCAGCAAGAATAAAAATTTTATTATTCAAAGAGAACATGGGATTAGTTCATGGTTCTCCTTTACATTAATTGTAAACAACAAAAAGGGCTTAACTAGAGAAAAAGTTCTTAAAGTCTTAAAAAAAAATAAAATTCATTTCAGAACAATTACTGGAGGAAATATAGCAGAGCATGATGTAATCAAATTTCTTAATGTTCCAAAAAGTGATTTAAATTTACCTAATGCAAGCATTGCTCATAGAAATGGCTTTTTTATAGGTAATTTTCCTAAAGATTTAGCTCCTCAGTTAAGAAAATTGGAAAAAATTTTGAATCACATCATTTAATTGTTAAAAATTTCCGAAATTTTGATTTTTTAACATTCTATATCCTTTAATAAGTTCATCGATACCAAAAGACAAAGAAAACTTTGGAAGAAAACCCGTGTTTTCAATCTTCTGATTGGAAACAATATAGTTTCTTTGATCAGGATCTTTTTTGATTTTTTCTTCTACATAAGTAAATTTTGGTAAGTGTTTTTTTATTTCTTCGCATAATTCTAATTTGGACAAATTTGCATCACTTAATCCTACATTGTAAATATTAGATTTCATTTTATCAAAATTTTCAATGGCATGTATAAATGCTCTAACTACATCTCTGATATGAATGTAATTTCTCTTAAAATGACCTTCAAAAATAATCAAGGCTGAGTCGTGAAAAGCTCTATAAGTAAAATCATTTACTAATAAATCTATTCTCATTCTGGGAGACATGCCAAATACTGTGGCCAATCTATAACTTATTGAATTTTCTCTTTGCATTAAAATTTTTTCAATTTCAACTTTGTCAATTGCATACTTTGAAATTGGTTTCAGGTCTGACTCCTCGTCACAAAAATTATTTTTATCTCCAGCGCCATATGCGCTATTGGTAGTTGGCATTATCACGATTTGATCTTTAGACAAATTTTTAAACATTTCTAAGATTGCATCATGATTTATACTTTGTGCTGAAAATGGATCTTTATTACATAATGGCGCTCCTACAATAGCTGCCAAAGGAATTATTAGGTCATGATCCTTTAGTAACTTTTGCATTAACTTTGGATCTCTAATATCTCCATTTATAATATTGAAATTTTTAAAAGCACACAAATGATTTAAACTACTTTGCTTGTACATAAAATTATCAACTACAGTTATATCTATACTTTTATTTATCAACTCAGGTACCATTATAGATCCAATGTAACCTGCTCCACCTGTAATTAAAATTTTCATTTTATATTCAAATGTTATACATGTTTTTTATGAATAATAAATTCAAATATGATAATATTTTTCTAATAGATACATACGATAATTTCATCAGGATTTTAGAAATTCTAAATGAAAACAAAGAACAAAAAAATTTAATTATTCTTAATCAGAATAGCAAAAAAATAAAAAAATTAATAAAAATGTTTTTTAATATTAAATCTTTTGATTATACTGATAAGAAAGTTATATTTGGCTCTAAAAAGACCTCATTATTAGGTAGAATAGCTGATCATATTATTATTTTTTTAAATTTAATTTTCTTTACAATAAGTCACAAGTCAAAGTTTTCAAAATATCATTGTAAAAATCTATTTTATTTTTCACCAATGAACATGCTAACTTTTAGAGTTTTAATTAATATTATTAAACATGAAAAACTTAAAGCATATAACTTCTATAAATTAAGATTCTTTAATAAGAAACATTTTTTAAGTGGAATTTATTACTTTTTTTTTAAAATAAATTTAGATTTGTGTGCACGTAGTTTTAGAAACAACAAATTAGAACCCAGACTTGTCGGTTTTAAATTAAAATTTCAAAATAATAATCAAAAATATAATAAACAAAATAAAGGAACTCTTAAATATTTTATTAAAGTTCCAAAAAAATCAGTTTTATTTATTGAGGATTCATTCGAACAGGTTCAGCAAAGTTATGATTTTGGACTTGATGAAAAAAAAACTTTTATAAATTTTGAGATATATTTTAAATCATTAGTAAAAAACAATTATAAAATTTATTATAAAACTCATCCTTCTTACCCCAAAAAAACAAAGCTATTCAAAAAAATTTATAAAAAATTCAGCAAAAATATTCAAATTGTTGATAATGCAATTCCGTCTGAAATTTATATGAAGTCTTTTAAATATATTTCTTTAGGAATTTCAAGCACTCAAAGAAGTCATTTCGGGGAAAAAATTATATTAAATTTTAAAGATTTTTTTGAATTCTATAAAAAATACCATAAAAATAATTTTAATATTGAATTTAATTCAAACCTTTATAGTAAAAATAAAAGAGATAATAAGTACATTTTTTTAAACAAAAAAAATGTTTTAAGTTTAAATAAATTTCTTCTTAATTAGATTATTTTCAGTTTGTTCAAAAATATAATGACCAAGCATTATATGACACTCTTGAATTCTTGCTGTTATTCTAGATGGTACAATTAAATCTAAATCTGCCTTACCTTTAGCTTTGCCTCCACCCGAACCTAAAAAAGATATGCTTTTAACTTGTTTTTTTTTTGCACTTGATAATACTTTTAAAATATTTTTCGAATTTCCAGATGTTGAAATTGTTATTAATAAGTCATTTTTTTTAGCAAATGCATTAAAAGGTCTATCAAAGATATCTGTAAATGAAAAATCATTACCACAGGCAGTCAAGCTTGAGGTTTCCATTGCTAAAGATAATACTGGTATTGCTTTTCTATTCACTTTTGGTCGTAATCTTATTAAAAATTCTGCAGCAAGATGCTGTGCATCTGCAGCTGAACCTCCATTTCCACATAACATAACCTTACCTCCGGCCAATATTGTATTTGTCATTATATTTACAGCTAAATTAATTTTTTTTTCACTTCTTAATAATTTTTTTTTAGTAGAAATACTTTCATTAATTATTTTTAAAAATTTACTCATTATAAGATCTAATTTTTTTCTTTTTTAAAATAAAATTTATATCTATCACTTCTATCATGATATATAATCTGACTGCCAGTTTCATCATAATTAACATCAACTATCTTGTATTTTTGAAGTTTGGTTTCTAATTTTTTTTTATCTTTTTTATTTTCTGTCAAAAAAAGCATGAATCCTCCACCACCAGCACCAGTTAGTTTTCCAGCAATCGCACCATTTTTTATACCAAATTCATAAACCTCATTAATTTTTTTGTTTGTTACTAATGGTGATAAAGATGATTTGAGTTTCCAGCTTTCTCTCATTAATTTTCCAATATGTTTAATAATATTTTTTTTTGACTTATCATAAAATAAATTTTGAGCCTCTTTTGAAATTTCAAAAATTTCTTTATAAATATTTTTTTTCTCTTTCATTACTTTAAACTTGCTTTTCTCGATAATATTAGCTTTTCTTGGATGACCTGTAAAAAACAAAGTTATATTATCCATTAAATCTCTTTTAATTTCTTCATTAATCAACATGGGTTGAACTTCAATGTTTTCTCTTGTAAATTTTATTGAGTTAAAACCTCCAAAGGAACAAGCAAATTGATCTTGTGAACCAACATTTTCTTTTAAAATTTTTTGTTCAAGCTCTATAGATTTATTACTTAAGATTCTTTTAGAAATTTTTTCCTCATTTATTGAGTGCATTAAATTTAAAAGAGATACAGTAAAAGCCGAACTTGCTCCAAGACCTGACATGGCTGGAAGATCTGCGCTATGAATAATTTCAAGACCAAAGTTATTTGGATTATAATTTTCTAATATAGCTTTAATACTTCTATGCTTTATCTTTTTTACATCAGTTGTCATTTCATTTTTAAAATATCTTAGCCTATATTTATATTCAAAAAATGGAGGCAAAACTCTTAGAACTACATAGCAGTACTTGTTTATAGTTGTGGAAATTACCATTCCTTCATTGGAATTATACCAATTTGGAAAATCAGTTCCTCCGCCAAATAAAGAAAGCCTGAAAGGTGTCCTGCATATAAGCATTTTTAAATATCTTTTTTTTTATTTATATTTTGATATTACATTTTAATGAAAAAACAAAAGATTATTATTTTAGGTGTTAGTGGTTTTTTAGGAAAAAATATAGCACTTAAATTATCTAAAAATAAGAAATATCAATTATTTGGAACATTTTTTAAAAAAAAAATCAAAATAAACAATATAAAACTTATTAAAGCTGATTTAACAAAAGAGAAGGATGTAAAGAAAATACTAAAAAATAAAGATGTGGTAATACATGCGGCGGCAGTTACATCGGGTTCGAAAGAAGTTTTATCAAATCCTATAAAGTTTGTTTCTGATAATGTAATTATGAACTCACTTGTTTGCAAATATTCTGTTTTAAACAAAGTGAAAAAATTACTCCTTTTGAGCTGTTCTATAGTTTATGCATCTTATGGAACTAAGGACATATTGGTAAAAGAAAATCAATTAAATTTAAATAACAATTTTTATAATAAATATTTCGGATTTGCATGGATAAAAATATATCTTGAAAAAATGGCTGAATTTTATTCAAAATTTAAAATTACAAATATAGTTGTGTTAAGGCATTCTAATATTTATGGACCAGGAGATAAGTATGATCTTTTCAAATCTCATGTTTTGTCAGCTTTAATAGTTAAAACTTTAAACAAAAAAAATAAAAAAATTGAAATACTTGGCAAAGGAACAGAAAAAAGAGATTTTTTATATATAGATGATTTCGTTGAAGTCATAAAAAAAATATTAAATAAAAAACTAAAAGATTTTAAAATTTATAATGTTGGATCAGGTAAAGGGGTTAAAATAAATAAGCTTGCAAAAGTAATTAAGAAAATATCTGGATCTTCAAAGGAAATAATTAATAATAAAAAATTTCAAGGTTTAAACACAAATATTGCTCTTAACTCAAGTAAAATTAAAAAAGAGATAGGATGGAGACAAAAAATAAGTTTAAATCAGGGTATTGAAAAAACATTAGACTGGTATAATAAAAAGTTTATTAATAAAAAATTATGAAAAAAGCACTTATTATAACTGGAAATTTAGTTCAAGATCATGAATTTATTTATCCTTATTATAGATTGCTAGAGGAAAAATTTCAGATAGATGTATGCATTAATGAAGGTGCAAAGGTAAAAGGTATATTGGGTACCGATATTCCTCCTAATAAAGATCAAAAAATAATAAAAGCAGAAGAAGTAAATGAAGAGAATTATAACTTATTAGTAATACCAGGTGGAGTTAAAGCAATGGAAAAAGTAAGACAAAATAAAACAATTTTAAAAATAATATCAAAATTTAATGAAGCAGAAAAAACTATTGCTTGTATATGTAGCGGAGCTCAATTACTTATTTCTGCAAAAGTGGTAAATGGTAGAAATATTTCGGGTTACTATAGCATGATAGATGATATTATAAATGCAGGAGCTAATTATGTTGATCAACCTGCTGTAATTGACAAAAATATTATTACTACCGCACATTACAAAGATATGGGCCCTTGGATGAAGGCTACATTAGAAGTTTTTTATAAAAAAAACAACTAATGAAAAAAAAAATAAACTACTTAAATAAAGTTGTTCTAAAACCTTGGGGTAATGAGTTTCTCATATTTCAGAATAAAAATGTTGCAATGTGGTACTTAAATATAAAAAAAAATAGAATGACTTCTTTTCACTGTCATCCTAAAAAAAAAACAGGCTTTTTATTGTTAGAAGGCCAAATAGAAATAAATTTGGGATTTTATGAAAAAATAATATTAAAAGCCCCAAATAAATTGATGATTAGGCCTGGTTTATTCCACAAAACTAAAGCTATAAATGGTGAGGCAAAGGTAATAGAGATTGAAAATCCTGTTAATAAAAGTGATCTGGTAAGATTTTCAGACTCATATGGTAGAAAAAAAAAACCTTACGAAGGATTAAGCCAGATGACAAAATTAGACAAAAATAATATTTATATCCAAAAAAATTTCAAAAGTAAAAAAGAATTCAAACTCAACGACCTATCAATGCAAATTCTGAAACAAAAAAAAGTTATATTAAAAAAAAAAATTAAAAATAGTATTTTTGCAATACTTGATGGAGGTTTGTATTTTAATAAGAACTGTATACTTGGTCCAGGAGATATAATAAGAAAAAATACTTTTAAAAAGTTAATTAAATCTTTTAAGCCAAAAAATTATATTACATACTTGATGATAAATTAAATGAGAGATAAAAATTTAGAGATCTTTAAAAAAGTTTCTTTTGTAAGGCATTTTGAACTCCAAGTATTTAAAAATATTAAAAATAAAAATATTAAAATTCCTGCATATTTATCTGCTGGTCAAGAATTCATTTCATCAAGTTTATCATATTTTATTATTAAAGAATTAAAGATAAAACCTTTAATTTTTGCTCAACACAGATGTCATGCAACGTATCTAAATTTTGGTGGTAATCCAAAAAAATTAATTGACGAGTTGTTAGGAAAAAAGAGCGGAACTAATTCCGGATTAGGGGGATCGGCATCTATAAGTTCAAAAAAAATTAACATGTTCGGACATGATGGACATATGGGAACTCAGATGCCAATAGGACTTGGAGCATGCTTTGCAAGTAAAAAACCAACAATTATTTTTTTAGGTGATGCCTCAATAGAAGAAGACTATGTTATGAGCAGCATAGGCTGGGCTTCATTCAAAAAACTTCCTATACTTATTATAGTTGAAGATAACAATTTATCCATCCTAACGCAAAAAAAAGTGAGGAGGCACTGGGAAGCTAACGATCTTGCTAAAGGTTTAAAAATGAAAAGTGTAAATATTAAAGATGACCCTAAAGATATAGAAAAATCAAAAAAATTATTTTTTAAAGAACCTTTTTTGATGAACATTAATACTACTAGACTTTTTTGGCATGCGGGTGCTGGAGAAGATGATTATAAAAGATTTGATAGATACGAATATACCAAAAAAAAAATAGGTTCAATTGGAAAAGAAATTGATCAGAAAATCAAAATGGAAGTTTCAAATTTATGGCAAAAACAGTTAGAGAAACAATAAAAGAAATTGTTTATTATCATTTGAAAAAAAAAAAATTCCTAGCAATGGGACAGTGTTTATCTGCAGTTGGGTGGGTTGGAGGAACGTTGCCTGAACTATATGAGAAAGATGGAATGATAGAGTTATCGATGGCAGATGTTGCTGGTGGTGGAATTGCCACAGGCGCTGCTCTTGCAGGAAAAAGACCAATATATATTATAAGATATCAGGGTTTCAACTGGTACAATGCTCCAATGATATTAAATTATGCTTGCAAATCAAAAGAGCTATGGAATGTATCATGTCCAATCTTTATTAGAAGTATAGCAATGGAAGGAAAAATAGGTCCGGTAGCTGGATCGTCTCACCATTCTCTTTATTATAGAATGCCAGGAATTAAAATTGTATCTCCTATGACACCTAAAGAATATAAAGGAATTTATGAAAAATTCATGAAAGGTGACGACGTTTATTATGTATCAGAACATAGAGGAAGCTTTAATAATCATAAAGAATTAATAGATGTAGAAATAAATAGACCAAACTTAGTAATATTTGCAATATCAATAACTAGATTTGAAGCTAAGAAAGCTGTTGAGATTTTAAACAAAAAAAATTTTAGAATATCTTTGTGTAACATATTGTGGATAAAACCTTTTAAAGTAAAAAAAAAGATGATTAATCAGTTAAAAAAAGCAAAGTATGGAGGTCTTGTTATTGATGATGATTATGAAGATGGAATAGCAAAGAATATAGCAAATGATTTATCAATCATTTCTAACAAAAAGATACATACATTAGGCTTAAAAAATAAATCAGCAGGATTCTCAAAAAAAGGTGACAATCTTCCTCCAGATTGTAAAGAGATAATATCTAAAATAGAAAAAATTTTAGTTAAAAAATAGCTATTTAATTAGAAAATAAAATAAAATAGCATTCAATGAAGTCAAATCAAAACTTTTTTTTTTTATTAAGTTAATTAAATTTTTTTTTGAAAAAAAACTAATTTTTCCGACACCTATTTCTGGCAACTTTTGTTTACTCTTTTTCTTTCCAATTAAATCATTAGTAATATAAATTGAAATTTTAGAATTTATCATGCTTGGATTTGGGTAAAATTTAGACAAAGGTTTTATATCTTTTTTTGATATAACAAATCCAGTTTCTTCATTTAACTCTCTTATGGCTGCTACTGAAAGGGTTTCGCCCTTATCACAAAAACCTTGTGGAAGAGAGTATAAATATTTCTTAATTATAGGGTAATAAACTTTCATTAGGCCTATTTTGTGATTTTTAATTGGAATAATCATAATACCTCCAGATTGATTATATTTTTTATTTGGCTGAATAGATAAATAATCTTTAACAACTTGTTTGTTACTTAAAGCAAAATTATTTTTAAAAACATCAAACACTTGATTTGAAAATATTTTTTTTTTTTGAATTTGTTTCATATATATTTTAGTATATTCATACAGGTCTAATGATAAAAAATATATCTAAATTTTGTTTAGGCACATGGTCTTTGGGAGGACCAACAAGAGGCGCTTCTTCATATGGAAAAATTGATAATAAAGTTGTTGAAGATATTTTAAATTTATCTTTTGAGAATGGAATTAATACTTACGACACAGCAAATGTATACGGTAACAGTGAGAAAATATTAGGAAAATTTATAAAAAATAAAAGAGAGAGAATTAAAATTGCGACAAAAGTCGGCTGTACTTCCTATTTTAAAAATATAAATTTTAAAAAAAAAACTATATTAAATAATATTGAATTATCTTTAAAAAATTTAAAAACTGATTACATAGATATATGTCAATTGTATAACCCCAACCCGTTAGATGCAAAATTATTGTCTGCTGTAGAATTTTTAAAAAAACTTCAGTTAAAGGGTAAGATAAGATATCTGGGAGTAAGTCTTCAAAATCCAAATGATTATATTGAATTAAGAAAAAATTTTAAGTTTGATATGGTTCAATGTAATTTTAATATGCTGGATCAAAGAATTCTTAAAAATAATATAAATGAGTATATGAAAAAAGATAATGTTTCATTGTTTGTAAGAACAGTTTTAAATTTTGGTTTTTTTACTGAAAGTTTTATAAATAAGAAAAGAATTATCTTTAAAAAGAATGATCATAGATCTAGATGGAATAAAATACAAATTCAAAATTGGCAAAAATTTTCAAAAAAAATTTCATATAGATTTGACACAAAAATTGAAGATTTGGCCATAAGATTTATTTTTAGTCACAAATTTATTAATTCTGCAATTATTGGAGTTATGAATACAAATCAATTAACAAATATGATTAAAAAAATTAATATTAAACCTTTAAAAAAAAAAGATTTAAAGATTATTAATGATATTTATAACTTATTTGAAGAAAATAGACTTAAAAAACCCAAAATACCTATGAAAAATAGATAAAATAATTTAGTTATACAATAATCAAAGATGAAAACTATATTAATTACTGGTGGAAGTTCTGGAATAGGCAAAGCATTAGTGGAAGAAAGTGTAAAAAAAAAATTTAGAGTTTTCTTCACATACCTCAATAATGAAAAAAATGCAAAAAACCTCATAAATAAAAATAAAAGAAATTGTTTTGCAATTAAAGCTGATCTGTCATTAGATAAAGATGTTAATAATATTTTCACTATAATCTCAAAAAAAACTAAAACAATAGATTGCCTTGTAAATAATGCTTCTCAAACTTTTCAAAAAAATAAATTCCAAAATTTAGATTTAAGTGAAATTAAAAAAAATTTTGATGTAAATGTTCTAGGAACTTATAGGATGTGCCTTAAAGCAATTAAATTTTTAAAAAAAAAAAGTTTGATAATTAATATTACTTCAACAGCTGCAAAATTTGGCGGTAATATGCTTACTCATTATGCCCCTACAAAAGCAGCAATTGAAAATCTTACAATAGGTTTGAGTAGAGATTTGTCAGAATTAAAAATTAGAGTAGTAAATGTTTCTCCTGGCATTATAGATACTAAAAATATGAGAACAACAAATAATATAAAATCAAAAAAAAATATTAAAGATTTAAGTAACTCTATACCTTCAGGAAGAATAGGTAACCCGCAAGAAATAGCAAAAATTATTATGTGGCTAAATAGCGAAGAAGCAAACTATATTAATGGAACAACAATAACTGTGAATGGCGGTAGGTAAATTATAATTTGAAATATAACTTGTAATCTATAATAAATTAACCTTAAAGTCTTTTTTTCTATCATGAATAATTAAGGTCATTTTGATTTAATATATGAACTATTAGTTATCAAAGTTGAATCATACAGATAAGAAGCTCTTCTGTGCCCATACCATATAACTTCTTGGGACCATTGTAAAAAATCTCTTGTTTTTTCTTTATTTATTTTAATTTCATATTTGCATTGTTTTTTTTGAAATTTAAATTTTTCATCTAACAAAGATTTTTTGTAGTCTAATGGAATATCGTAATCCAAACCTATAATTACATTTTTTTTTAAAAAAGGTTTTTTTAATGATGCATGATTAAAATCAACTGCTTGATTTATATATTCTGTCAAGTAATTTTTATTTACAAATTTATTAAGTAAAAACTTTGCTTCGTTATAGAATTGAATAAGTTCCTTATTTTCGAAAAGTTTTAACATTGCAAATTCACCTGGTGGCCAATAAATATTGTGCCATTTATTTGAATGAATAAATTCAGGTTTTCCTTTAATAATTCCTGATGAATGATCATTAAATAAAGTATTTAATTTTGTTATTATTGGAAAATTTTTTTCATCGTTTACAGAATATAAATTTTGAAATAGATCAGAAAATTTTATTTTTGTAATTTTATTTATTAATAGTATCGGTATTTGAAGCATTTTATTGAAATAATAAAATTCAGTTATGTTCGCAAAACTTCTAGTTTTAATCCAATCATTTATAGGCATATCTTTGGTTGATATAACCATTTCTTGGCTTTCCTTGACTCCATCTTCTGGTTCATCATCTAAAGATCCATGCATATTTACTATGGGAATTTCGGCAGTTTTTATCTCATTTCTTTTTAGATATTCAGGTGTAGCCATTTCAGCGTTTGGTAGAATTGATAAATTGTTAAACTGTATTCTGTAATGCTGGCCTATAGAAATCAATTCGTTAACACTATTTTTGAAACTTTTCAGAGTATCTCCAGGCAATCCAATTATTAAATCAGAATAAGTTGGTATACCGTCTGAAATAAATCTTTTCTGTAAATCTTTATAATCACTTAAAGAAATATTATCCCTTTTAATCTCCTTAAGGGCTCTTGCGCTCATCGACTGCATCGCCAAATTTACACTTTTGTGCATTCCTCCCTCATAAAGTAATTTTTGAATATTGTATGATCTTTCTCTGGCATTTTTTGTTGTCTGCACAGATAAAACATGGGGATAACCATATTTTTTCTTAATTTTAATTGCCATTTTTGAAATTTCCATATCTCTTGGTAACATTCCAAAATTGGCGTCACATACATAAATAAATTCAATTTTATTTTTGGCAAACCACAAAAGTTCTTTTTCTAATTTTTCCATATCCATTCGGCTAACTTTTGAAGCTATAGCAGAACCCCAATCACAATAAGCACAAGAAAAAGGACAGCCTCTATTTGTTTCCCAACTTGCAAGCCATCTTTCATTTGGATTTTCCTTCATTGTACGATCAAAAACACCCGTCAAGTAAGGAGATGGAAGAACTGTAATATCTCTCAATTTTGGTAGACATTTGCTTGTTATAAATTTACCGTTAGAGTCTATTGAACTTACTCCTGAAACTTTTCTCCATTCTTCATTTGGATAATTATCTAAAATTGAAGTAATGGTTCTTTCACCTTCCTGGTGAACGATGCAATCAATGTATTTGTATTTTCTTAAAAATTCCTCTGCTCCATCGGGAGCTGATGGACCGCCAAAAACTATAAATTTCTTTTTATCTATTTTTTTTAATTTTTCCGCAATTTTAAGGGATATGTTTTTATTCCAAACATAAATACTAAATAGAACTATATCGTCAGAAGATAATTTCAATAAGCATTCATTTAAAAGTAGCCTTTTATATATTGGAGTTGAAAATTCAAATTTTTTTGGATTTTTGGAAAATTCCATAAAATAAGCTTGTAGTGTTCCGATAGAATATGGCAAATAATATTGACCTGAAAAACCGTTATTTATCTGAACTGAGCCAACTTGGTATTTCATAAATTTAATTTATTATTATAAATCAATTAATCTTTTACAATTATTTAATTATATTTAAATAGTTTATATACGTTGATTTATATGATGTTTGACAAATTAATATAATTTAATTAATATAATTAAAGTCGAAATGCTTGGTGGGAAATCAGTGTGAAATTCACTGGCTGTACCTGCAACCGTAAAGTCGGAGCGCCACCCGATAAAGTCCACTGTTGAATGAAGGCCAGGAAAAGTCTAGTTCTACAATGAAAAGTTAGCAGAGGCAAAAATTAATCTAAAGAGAAGGATTTTTCTCTTAGAAAGTTAGAAAATGTCTTTGGTATTGAACTTTTTTTTTATTTTTTTACTTCTAATTTTTACAAATATTTCATCAGCAACAAATAATGTAATCACAGATAAATGTAATTGGGATAACAAGCTAATCACACCGTGTATTGAAATTATTAAAAAAATTCCAAATTCATCTGAATTTACTAAGAATGGCATTAAAAAAATAATTATATCAAAAAAACAAATTGATGAAGTTGGTGCAGTTGATTTAATAGATGTTTTGAAATTAGTGCCTGACATAAACATAACTCAATCAGGCCCAAAAGGCCAGCAAGCATCAAATTTTATGCGAGGAACAGGGTCAAATCACACTCTTGTTATGATAAACGGTGTTGCAATAAATGACCAATCGGCTCTTCAAGGTCTACATGACTTTGGGGTTGATTTTATTCAAACTGTTCAACAAATTGAAGTTTATCCCGGATCTAATGCAGCTCATTTTGGAGCAAATGCAATAGGAGGAGCCATAAATATAATATTAACTGGTGATTACAAAGATAATATTTCTTTTTTGAGTGATAAAAATAATAATTATGAATTTACAGCTAATAAAACTTTTGTGAATGATAATTCATCTTTGAACATTAAATTTGGAAATATAAAAAATGAAACTATTAGTGTTCAGGGTGATAAAAATGATGAAAAAGATGGAGTAGAGAATTACACAACAAACATAAATTATGAGACTTTTATTAAACCTAATTTAAGATTATTTAATACAACTTATTTACGACAAACAGTGGCAGAGTATGACAATTCTGCAACAAACCAGACTGGATACGAAGGAAATAATAATATGGGTTCTATACAATTTGGTTTAGAAAATTTAAACGAAAAAAAAAAGGAAAAATATATATTTTATTACACTTTATATGACAGAGAATATGATGAAAGAAGTATAATAGATATTTATGAGAGTGAAGCTATTGGTTTAAAGTATGATTTTTCAAAAACATTAAATAAAAAAATCTCTTTAGGTGCAGGATCAGAATATAAATATGATTGGGGATATTTTAATAATAATGGATCTTATTCATCATCAACTAAAGGAAATATAGATAATATTGCTATTTATTCCAACTTTGGATTTAATTTTTTAGAAAATACAAATTTATCTTTATTCATTAGAAGTGACACCCATAAACAAATTGGAAATAATTACACTTATAAATTATATTTAGGGCGTAAAATTGGTAAGTTTAAATTAGGATTATCTAGGATGACAGGTCTTAGAACTCCAACTTTATACGAGTTGTTTGGAAGCAGCAGTAGCGGTTATTCAGGAAATAAAGGGTTGAAAGCAGAAAAAAGTTTAACAAATGAAATATATTTTGATTACTTTTTTAATAAAAATTTAAGCTTATCAACAACACTTTTTAGATCAAATATTTACGATAATATAGAATATCTTAATTCAAGCAAAAAATATGTGAATGATGATGATGACGTAAATTTAAATCAATCTGGAATAAATGGAAATATTTCACTTAAACATAAAAATACAAATTTTAATTTCTTTGCATCATTTTTATCCTCAAAAAAAGAAAATAGCTCCGACCAAACTAGAAGACCTGAGAAAACATATGGATTAAATTTATCAAAATTAATTAAAAATAAACATTTTGGTAATCTAAATTTAAATGCTTCTTATAAACATTATGGTAAACATTTTGATGTTCAAAATGTAAGTCCATGGAGCACTGTTCAGGTTGATAGTACAGATTTAGTGGACTTAAGAATCGTCAAAGATATAAATAATATTGATTTTTTCATAAAAATGTCAAATTTATTTGATGAGTCATATCAAAGACCGCTTGGATATAATCAAAATGGCAGGTCATTTAATGTTGGTATTAAAAAAAGTTATTAATGTATATAATAGTTTATAAATACAGATTAACATATGAATCTAAACTCAAAAATTAATCCTTTTTTTATCTTTATTATAATTATTTTAGTATTTTCTAGAATAATTCCTCATCCTCCAAACTTTACTCCAATAATAGCAAGTGCTGTATTAGTAAATTATTTTGTTAGAAATAATATTTTCTCTTTAATAATACTTTTTGGATCTATGATCATATCAGATTTAATTATAGGATTGCATGATGGAATTTATATAGTTTATTTTTCATTATTACTAATTTTCTATATATCTAATATATTTTTTAAAAAATTAGATATTAAAAATATTTTAATTAATTCCATAATATCATCTTCAATTTTTTTCTTAATCACCAATTTTGGTGTTTGGCTTAATGGAAACATGTACGAAAAATCATTAAATGGTTTGATTAACTGCTACACTTTGGCTTTGCCATTTTTCAATAATACAATTGCATCAACAATATTTTATTTAACATCAATTTATTTAATACTTTTATTTGTTAAACGAGTAAATTTCAAAAAATTTAAGAGCTAAACGTGCCTTCGCTCTTTTAAGTTTTTTTGAATTATGGTAAAAATTTTATATTAATCTTTTACATTAAATTTTAAATTGAGAAAAAAATTAACAATAATTAAATTCTATACTAAATTCTATATAGGTTTATTTTTTTATTTTCCATTCTTTTTAATATTTTATTTTTTTAAAAAAAAAAATGAAAAGAAAATTCTTTTTTTCTTGACTAAATATAGAAAATATATTGGTTTCAATAATAATCAATTAAACACTGAAGATGAAAATATTTTTGATGCTTTTAATGAGAATGTTAAAATTAAATCTGAAATATATTATATTGACACAAAAAGATCTAAACTTCATATATTTGAAAATATAAAAGCTATTTTTAATATTTTTATAAAATCACCTGAATACATTTTTGCTTACAGTGATTTTGATAAAGATAGATATCATATAAATATCTCAATAATTTATTTAATTTCTAAATTAAAATTATCAAAAGTTATATCAATATCCGCGGACTCGGTTTGGCTAATTAATATTTTAAGAACAAATGTAATAAAAAATTCCAACCAAGTAATTTATTATGGGGATAGAAACATATTAATAATTAATAACCAAAAAAAAAGATTATGCCCTACAAATATTTCAAATATATTTTTAAAAAACACAAATAAACCTATGACGGAAAGAGAAATCGATGTTTTATTTATAGGTAGAATTAAAAATTTGCCAGATAGAGAAAAAAATCTAAAGTATTTAAAAGATAGAATCAATATTATGATCTTTGATACTGACAAAAAATTTTTTGATACAAAAACATATAAATCTTATTTACAAAATACAAAAATATTAATAAATTTTAACAAATCTCCAAATGATAGAGTACATTTTGTTGGAAGATCCTTAGAAGCTATAGCGTGCGGATGCCTGTTATTAGAGCCACAAATTAACTACTTAAAAAGGGATTTTATGAAGCAAAGCTTAGACTTTGTTGAATATAAAGGAATGAATGACTTAATTGAAAAAGTTAACTACTATCTTTCAAATATAGAAATGATGAAAAAAATTTCAATAAGTGGTAATTCTAGTCTTATTCATCTATATCAAGAAAAAAATTTATGGAAGTATATATTTGATACAAAGAAATTTTAAAAATGAATAAAATAAAAAAAGAATTTCAAGATAATGGTTATGTAATAATTAAAAATTTTTTTTCAAAAAAAAAATGTGAATTTTTTTTAAAGAAAATTTCTAAATATGCGGATAAAAATTTTTCAGCAATCTTAAATCCTGATAGACAAGAGTATTTGATATCTCAAAGTGTTCATTTAATTGAGAAAGAGAAGTATCTTGGTGATAAGTGTGATTTAGTATATGATATTAAAAAAGACTGTAAATTTTTTAGAAAACAAATTTTAAACAAAAAAATATTGAAAATTTTAAGAAGTATAAAGGGAAGAAAAGTAAATGGTTTAATGTCACAGATGTTATTCAAAAAATCAAAAACAAAATCTGCAAAACAAAGTTGGTTACCCCATCAGGACAGTTCTTATGTTGGTAATACAAAAGGTGAGTATATTACAACCAACATATTTATGCATAACGCAAATAAATTAAACGGTACACTATTTATTTATGAAAAATCTCACCTTAATGGTGTATTAGAATTTAATAAAAAAATAAGCTATCGAGAAAAAAATAATAGACCAGGGAATCTAGTTAAAAATTTATCTAAATTTAAGAAAAAAGATTTATATTTTAAAAAAGGAGATATGCTAATTCTTCATGGAGATTTAATTCACGGTTCTTATGAAAATAAATCTAATAGATCCAGATCACTATACTCTATGAGTTATATAGCAGAAGGGGAATATTTTACTGCGGGTTTAAATGCAAGAAGAAAAATTTTAAATTAAATATAATATTGTTCATATGTCAGCAGAACCAATTGCAATTGATCTAGATTATAAAATTATCTCCTCAAAAATAAAAAGTATTAAAAAAGGTAAAGTAAAAAAAATACTTTTAATACAGCCTTTGCAAATAGCTGAAGATAAAATTGATATACGTATTGCTTTAAATAAAAGGTACTACATTTACCCACCTTATGCTTTAGGTATTTTAAACAGTGTACTAAAGAAGAATAATTATGTTTCGGATATACTGGATTTAAATATAGATGTATTTGCAGAACTTCACAAAAAAAAAGGAAATATACAAAAAAAAGATCTAACTTTTAAATGGAAAAATAATCTCAAAAAAAAAATAGAAATATTTAAACCGGATATAGTTGGTTTAAGTTGCACTTTTACTATGAATCATGAAAATACAATTGAAATTGCAAAAGAAATTAAAAAATTAAATAATGATATAATTGTTTTAGCCGGTGGAGTTCACGTATCAAATGCAACAGAATTTGTCCTTAAAGATGGAAAAAATTTCATTGATTTTGCCTTAACTTATGAAGCTGAAAATAGTCTTTTAGATTTTTTAGGTTATATAAATGAAGAAAAATACGAAATTTGTCAAATTTCTACACTAGTAAACGAAAAATATTATGAGATAAAAAAAAAAAATTTGCCAGAAGGAGAAAACATAAATGTTATTCCTGATTATGGTAAGATAGATATATCTAAGCTAACAGATTTAGGGGAAATTGGAACTTTTAGATACTGGAGACCAAAAAATAGTAGGGGTACAGCGGTTTTAGCAAAAAAAGGTTGTAGAGCTAGGTGCTCTTTTTGTAGCGTAAGGAATTTTAATGGTAAAGGTGTTAGAGTTAAAAGTGCAGATACTGTTATTAATGAACTTAAACATTTAAAAGATAAATACGGAATAAATCATATAACATGGTTAGATGATGATCTACTTTTTGATAAAGAACTAACTTATGAGCTCTTTAACAAAATGGAAAAAAGTAAACTAAATATGACATGGGATGCATCAAATGGATTAATTGCTTCAGCGGCTGTAGTCGAACCAGAGCTTATAGCTGCCGCAGAAAGATCTGGATGCATTGGTGCTTATTTCGGATTAGAGTCAGGAAATGATAAGATACTAAAAAGTATACATAAACCTTCGGGCTTAAAACATTATTTAAAACTAGGGCCTTTGATGAATAAACACCCAAAAATTTTCACAAGAGGTTTTTTAATGATTGGATTTCCTGACGAAAATTTATCTCAAATTAATGATACAATAAAAATGGCAATTTCAGCACAGCTAGATTGGTATACTGTTCAATTATTAACACCTCTGCCATCAACCGAAATATACGATCAAATGGTTGCGGCTGGAAAAGCAAAAAAAGATGAGCTAAATTTAGATGGTGAAGGATTTACAATGTTTTCAGTAAGAGAGTCTGAAAGACAAAGAAAAATTGAGGAAGCTGATAAAAGAGCTAACAGCGATTTTATAAAGTTATTAAATTCGAAACCAGAATATGTGCCAAGCCAAAAGGAACTCAATGATCTTTGGTTTTTGGCTGATTACGAAATAAATTATAAACCCATATTTAAACAAAATGATATAGATAAACTCCTTAAACTAGAATGTTTTTTACAAGATATAAGCGACCGAATGACTAGAGATAATCCTTTATCAAATTATTTTTTAAATATAGTAAAAATTAAGTTGGGTAAAAAGAAAGAAGGAAAAGAAAGACTTAAACTAGCCAAAGAATATCTAAAAAAATCAAATTATTGGAAATCAAGATTTGAGACTCTAGGTTTAAATTAATAAATTTATTTTTTGATATGAGCCCTTAATTTTTTTGCTATAGGAATCTCATCTTCAAATACTACTCCAAGCTTTTTTTCACCAACTGATATTATTACTTTATCAATCGATTCTGTTAAGTTCATCATGCCGGAAATTTCCAATGATGCAGATTGGTCAGATCCATACATTGATCTATCCAAAGTTATATGCCTCTCTAAAGATGTAATTCCCATAAATAAAGCCGCTATTGAAATGACAACACCATTTTCATGTCCACTATAACCAACATCGCACTTATAATTTTCTTTTAAGGCATTTATGGTATCTAGATTAGCTAATTTAGGTTCCATTGGATAAGTGGAAATACAGTGCATAAGTTCAAAACTACATGAGCTCTCTCTAAATATTTGTACCGCATTATCAATATCTTCTTTCGTGGACATGCCAGTTGAAATGAATGTATGTTTTTTTCTTTTTGCAATCTCTTTTAAAAAATTAAGATCCACAATCATAGCGGAAGCTACTTTTTGATATTTACATTTAAATTTGTCTAGAAAATATAGACTATCAATATCCCAAGCAGAGGCAAACCATTCAATCTCTAATTTTTTACAATAATTATCTATTTCTTTATATTCGTCAAAACCAAACTCAAGACCTTCTTTTTGTTGTCTCTGTGTGCTGCCCCATGGGCTTTCTCTTTTTTGGTCAAGTATTTCTTTTGAATAAACTAAATCAATTGTTCTTTTTTGGAACTTAACACTATCAAATCCTGCTTTTTTTGCGTTTAAAATTAAATTTTTAGCTAACTCAACATCTCCATTGTGATTAATTCCAATTTCTGCAATAAGAAATGGTTTTTTTATTTTCATAAAATATAATTAGACTATAAAAGCAAAAGTGTACAGAGATTTAAAAAATAAAAATATAGTCCTAACAGGTGGTAGTGGCTTCCTAGGTCAACAAATTGTTGAGGCTTTTAAATTTACTAGTTCAAATATTATCATCTTAGATATTAAGAAACCAAATAATAATAACGCGAAATTTTATAAGTGTGATATTACAAAAGAAAATGAAGTAAAAAAAGTGTCACATAAAATTATTAAAAATCATAAAAAAATAGATGTATTAATTAATAACGCTGCTTCAGATTATGTGCCAGGGAAAAATAAAAATGACTTATCTTTAGAAAATTTTAAATTAAACATTTGGAAAAAAGATTTAAATGTTGGATTGGATGGAGCATTTATTTGCACTAAAATTTTTGGTTCTATTATGGCTTCTAGAAAACAAGGGGTAATTTTAAATATTTCATCTGATTTAAGCATTATAGCTCCAAGCCAAGATCTTTATAAAAGCTTAAATTTTATTAAACCTGTGACCTATTCTGTTGTTAAACAAGGAATTAATGGATTAACAAAATATACAGCTGCTTATTGGGCAAATAAAAACGTAAGATGTAATGCAATTGCTCCCGGAGGAATTTTTAACAATCAAGATAAAAAATTTTTAAAAAAAATAAAAAAAGCAATTCCACTAAAAAGACTTGCGAAGAAAAATGAATATAATGATCTAATATTATTTCTCTGTAGTAAATCTTCTTCTTATATGACCGGATCTATTGTAATTGCTGATGGCGGAAGAACAATAATTTAGGTTATTTATTTTTTTGCAATTGATAAAAGCATCAGTTCTTTAGAAAACCTAATCCATTTATTTTTCATTCTAAAATAATCTGGTACTATTACTCGAGTTAAAAATGATGCAATTAAAAATAAACTTGATAAAAATGTTTTTTCAAACAAAATTGGCAACTGAATAAAGCTTTCAACAGAAACTAGTTTAAAATTATTTATTAAATGTATGTCTTTTAGCGACTCCTGTGTAAATGGAACCCTATGCGTAAAATCATCATAAAACGATTTAAAAATGTATTTCCACTCAGGAGTTAAAGTTATTATTACACCTCCAGGTTTAAGAACTCTGTACGCTTCCTCAAAAACTTTTTCGGGATAATAAAAATGTTCAATAAAAGATTTTGAATAAATAACATCAAAATAATTATCCTCAAAAGGCAATTTCTCTTTTGTCATATCAACTTTTGAAAAATTTAATTCAGGAAAAAAATTTTCGCTATAATTTGATAAATCTACACCAAAAGCTTCAAGACCATTTTTTTTAAATTCAACAATAAAATCTCCTCTACCACAACCTAATTCTAAGATTTTCTGATTTTGTTTTAAGCCAGCTTTATCAATTAAATATTTAATTAACTTGCTGGGATAAGTTGAAAAAGGGGCGCTTTTCTCATTATATATTGTTTCAAGATATTTATTTTCTGACATAATATTTTAAATACTCTGAGTTTGGCCTCCATCAATCTTTATAAGGCTACCAGTCATAAAACCTGAATCATTATTACTTAACATTTCACAAATCATAAAAATGTCCTTGGTACTACCAAAAATTTTAGTTGGCACGTTTTCATTTATAAATTTTTTAGTTTTATAATAATTTTTATTAATTTTTTTTTGCCAAGTAGATCCATAGAACATAATATTCCCAGGTAAAATTGCATTTATGGCTATTCCAGCTTTTGCAAGATCTTTTGAAACTGCTTTAACATAAAAATTAAGTGCAGCTTTAGCAACAGAATAGCCCAAAGGTGCACCTTTAATTATTTCAGAACCACAAATAGAGGATATGCAAATTATATTACTTTTTTTTTTCAAAATTGATTTTGAGTTTTCAACTAAATTCACAGTAGGTAAAAGATTATTATTTAAAGAAAAATTTATATTTTTATTATTTTTTTTATAATTGCTGTTACCAACATTTGCGATAAGCACATCAATAGATTTAAATTTATTATAAATTTTTTTTGTTGCTTTTTTTATGACATTTGCGTCTGACATGTCTCCCAAGATATAGTTGCAGTTGTCAAGCTTCTTGGATGAGATAGAAAGTTTTTTTTTATTCCTGCCATTTATTATAACTTTGTAATTTTTTTTTAAAAATTCTTTTGCAAGAAAAAAACCAATGCCAGATGATGATGCGGTAATAAATACAGTTTTTTGTTTAATTCTCATTTTGAATTTTTCTTATATAATTTAAATTTATTTTAATCTCTTCTAAATGTTTATTTTTTTTTGATCTTGCAGTTTGCAAGATCAAATTACCTTTATATTTTATTTTTTTTAAATTCAAAAATAATTTTTTAAAATTTGCATTCCCATTACCCAATCTTACGGTATTCCCAAACTTTTTTCTGTCTTTAATATGTATATTGCTTATATATTTTCCATAACTTTGAAACTCTTCATTCATATCATAATCAAAAGATGCGCTATTACCAATATCATAATTTATTCCGAAATAATTAATATTAAATTTTTTAATAAATTTACCTAATATTCTAGGTTTAAAATCAGACTCAAATACAATTTTTACTTTATGTTGTTTAAGATGTTTTTCAAAACTCTTACAAATATTTATTAAATTTTTGGCTTGAGTTATATTTTCTATTGAACCTCTATCTACAAGTGGAATGACTATAAATTTAATATTTAATTCACCTGAAGATGCAATTATTTCTTTTAAATAATTTAATATTCTTTGATTTTTTTTAATTTTCCAAAAGGGCTTTTGCATGAAACAATCGCAAGTGATAGATTTTATTTTTATAGAATATTTTTTAGATAAAAATTTTATTTTTTTTTTTCCTACAATTGATAATAATGGATTTTTATAGATATTTTTATAATCCAATGTCCATTCTATAAAATTTAAACCAACTTTTTTAATTTCTTTAAACTCTTTTTCCCAATATTTTTCAGGGAAAGCCTGAATCTTATTTCCTATAATTGGAGATAGTCTTCCCTGCATAACTCCATAATGAATTTTCATTATTTTTTTAGTTCTTCAACTAATTCTAAGTATGCTCCCTCTGGTGTTTGGCAATATGTCATCAAGACCATGCCATCTGCAGATTTTGCGGGTTTTGAATTAAATTTTATATTCATTTTTTTTAAAGTTTTATAGGTTTTCATAATATTTTTTACAGTAACTGATATATGTGTAAAACCATTCGTATAAGGTTTAATTATATTATTTTTTCTTTGTGGTGGATTTTTAAAATAAAGCAATTCTAAAAGCATTCCTCGATTATCAGATAATTTTATTGTTTCAACTTTAGCAAAATTATACCCCATAATCTGATCTATTAAATTACCTGTTTCAATTGCTTTTTTTATAATCTTAAACTTTAAAGTTTTATTCCAAAAGAATAATGATTTTTTTAAATTATTAGTTACTAGACCTGTATGTCTTATTTTTATCATAAAAAATAGAAAGTATATTTTTCTTTATTATTTTTGTCGCTGTTATTATTGCATCTTTTGAAATTGTGAGTGGTGGACCAATTTTTATTGACTCTCTTCCTGTATAAACAAGTAATAATCCATCTCTTATACATTGTTCTACAAAATATTTTAATTTTACTTCAATACCAGGGATTTTTTTTTCAAAAATTAATGCTGCAATTAATCCTTTGCCATAAACTTTAAATATATTAGGTTTTAATTTTGAAATTTTCTCTAGTTCTTTATGTAATATTTTTCCTTTAATCTTAGTTTTTTGAGTTAGATTTTTTTTTTGAATTTCCTCTAAAACTGCTAATCCAGCACTACATGAGATAGGATTTGCAGAATTAGTACTGCTCATATTTCCAATATCTGGTAGGTCTAAAAGATCTGCTCTTCCAACAACTCCGGATAAAGGAACTCCACCGCCCATTCCTTTTCCACAACAAACTAAATCAGGTACAATATCATAGTGCTGAAAACCAAAATTTTTTCCTGTTCTTGAAAATCCAGCTTGCATCTCATCAAATGTAATAATTATATCATTTTTTTTACAAATTTCGCTTAACTTTTGAATATAATCTTTTGGATAAAAAAGCGCACCCCAACCTTGAAAAGTTTCAATCATAACTCCACAAACATCTTTTTTTAAATCTATTTTTTTTTTTAATTTTCTGATTGTTTTATTTAAAAATTTTTCAGGAGTTGTGCTGGATACTTTCCATGGATAAGGGAAAGGCAAGTGGTGGATATTTTTATCTTTATATCCAGCCCACTTTTTTTGATTTTCATCTCCACTCATCATTTGGGCCGCCAAGGTTCTTCCGTGCCAATTACCCTCGAAACAAATAATGCCTAACTTTCTTTTTTTCTTTTTCTGACCATACATTCTCATTAGTTTAAATGCAGCTTCTGTTGCTTCAGTTCCAGCTGACATTAAAAATGCTTTTTGAAATCCCTTACCAAAAAACTTTACTAGTTTTTCAATATATTTAGCTCTTATTTCGTTAATATAAACATAACTATGTAAGAAATTATTATCTAAAGTTTTCCTTATATATTTTTTAATCCTGTCATTAGAGTGTCCGGTATTAGCAACAAATATTGTTGAGGTAAAATCAATGAATTTGTTTCCTGAAATATCATAAATATAAAAATCTTTAGCACTTTTCCAGGCAATTGGAAGTTGTCCATGCATAGATCTGGACTCAACCTTTTTTAATCTAGTAAATAAATTTTTTGTACCAGGCGCTGGTAAACTTGATTTAATATTAATATGCCTAGATATTATTTTCTTTTTTTCCATAAATATTTAAGATATTTAAAATCTTCGATAACATCTATTTCCTGTGAATATGATGTTAAAAATGCCTTAACTTTTTTACCAAATAACTGCTTCTCTTTAATTATAACTTTTTTTCTATAAATATCTATAATTCCATTTGGAAAATAAGTTTTTGGAAAGTGTTGTCTAGGTTTATTAATATCTTCTATGTTAAGTCGTAATTTTTTTAAAGGTTTGATTTGTCCATTAATTATTTCAACTGACTTATAAGAAGTTTCTGACATCTCATGCACTGATCGCAAAGAGCTAAAATTAGATTTAATAAAACTTTTTGTTGCTTTTTTTAAAACTTCGATTTCTCTTTGCGGAGATGTAGGTCTAATGTGAGCTATAAATTCAAAATTATTATCAGTATTATTAATTAAATGCTTAATCATTTGATAATCGGTTGAGTTATCATTGCTAATTTTTTTTGGTCTAAAAAGTATCTCAACATCCCCAAATTTTTTTGAAATTTTTGCATATTTTTCTGAGTCGGTTGATATATATACTTTGCTAAATAATTTCGATTTGAAACATTGTTCAATTGAGTAAGCAATTAATGGTTTGCCTGCAAGAATTTTAATGTTTTTGTCTTTAATTGATTTAGATCCAGATCTCGCAGGTATAACAGCTATAATTTTATCTCTCATAAAACCTCAGAATAAAAATAACACTTAAACTAATTACATTTAAAAAATTAAATTTCATAATAATTAATTTGCTCTTTTCTAATATTTAAAAAAACATTTTTTAATCAATAGTAAAAATTTTTTTTGTTTTAGCTTTTTTTAAATCTTTATAATCATCTATATCATCTATAAATTTATTATTAATATAAGGCATTACTCTAGGCCCATGTAAAAAATTTTTAAGAATATTTTTTGTTTTTATTATGTCTATATATCCATTGGGAATGTAAGAGACTCCATAGCTCTGTCTTGATGAATTTATTATATCTAAGTGAAAAGTATTAAAAATTGGTGAATAAATTTTTTTTTCTTTAATTATAACGGTTTTAAAAATCAAATTAGAAATATAGCTTACAGATCTTAATGAACTAAATTTTTCTTTATTTTTTAAAAATTTAGTTATGGCTTGATCAATTATCTTTGGATCTCTAAATGGTGTTGTTGGCCTTAAATGAACAAAATACTCGGGTAATGTTTCATCGTAATTTTTAATAAAATGATTAAAAAATTCAAAATCTGTACTATAATTTTTCGATATTAGTTTTGGACGTTTGTGGAATATCAATTTTCCATACCTTTTTGCAATTTTATAATATTTTTCAGAGTCTGAGGAAAATACAATTTTATTAATTTTTTTAGTTTTTTTCGCTGCGATTATACTGTGAGCTAGTAAAGGTTTTCCTTTTAAATTAATAAGATTTTTATTAATAATTTTTACCGATCCACTTCTTGCTGGGATTATTGCCCAAATTTCTTTATTAAACTTCATTAGTGAATTTTTTTTCTTAATTTAAGAGCAAATGATGAGGTTTTTATACCATTAATAATATTATATCTGTCGTTAATTTTTTTTTTATTTTTAACATGGTCTATGAAATATTTTATTTCTTTAATAAATATATCATTTTTCTTATATTTAAATTTTAAAATACTTTTTTTATTTTTTTTAAAAATTTCAATTTTTTGAGAATTCAAGCATGCGCTTAGACTACCTCTTGAGCCTAAAATTTGTATTTTTCTTCTTTTGGGTCTTTCAAAATAATTTAAATTTAAATTACATAAGATTTTATTTTTATACTTTCTATTTTTTAATAGAAAGCTAGAAGTAAAAACATCCTCAACATCTATATCTAAATCGGTAACTTTTGATGAAAGAGAATTTGATTTAATAATCTTATAACCTTTAAATAAATTTAAAAAATAATCTATTTCATGTATTTGACTTAGAACCACACCTCCACCTAGCTTTTTAGTTGCGGCATAAGATCCCTTATAACTTTCATAAGGATGAAAATCATCTATATGTTCGCCATGAGAAATATTTACATATAAAATTTTACCTAAAAAAGCATTTTTTTTATATATAATTTTTTCTAAATAATTAATGATTGGATTAAATTTCAATTGATATCCTATCATAGTGATAATATTTTTTTTCGATTTTAAAATTTTTTCTATTTTTTTAAGTTGTGAAAAGTTTGTTGCAAGAGGTTTTTCTATAAAACAATTTATATTATTTTTTAAAAGAAAAATTGTTTGTTCTGCGTGATGAGATGAAGGTGTACAAACAAACGCACAATCAATATTTTTTCTTTTAATATCTTTTAAATTATTTATATAGTTCAATGAATATTTTTTCTTAATATTTGTTTTTAACACTTTGTTAAAAGTGCTCAATGAAGGTGAGCTAAACTTTTTTCTATATGCAAAATATTTTG
This sequence comes from uncultured Pelagibacteraceae bacterium, assembly GCA_902550805.1. Classification (GTDB taxonomy): domain Bacteria; phylum Pseudomonadota; class Alphaproteobacteria; order Pelagibacterales; family Pelagibacteraceae; genus Pelagibacter. The sequence continues at coordinate 31,005 of CACDAL010000001.1, read as the reverse complement.
CATTTATTTTTAATTTATTTAAATTTCTTAGATGTCTCTGTCCAATAGATCCAAGTCCAAGAATAAGTATATTCATCTTAAAATAATAACGTTAATTATTTAATTATATATGTTTTGAAATTGTAACATATTTTATTTTGAGATATTAAGATTTTCTTATAACAAAAATTTTTTTCAGTGCATAAATCAAGCCAATTGAGCTATTAGTACTGGTCAGCTACATGCGTTACCGCACTTCCACACCCAGCCTATCAACGTGGTGGTCTACCACGGCTCTATAGGAAGAACTAGTTTTGAGGTGAGTTTCCCGCTTAGATGCTTTCAGCAGTTATCTCGTCCGTACTTAGCTACCCGGCACTGCAGCTGGCGCTACAACCGGTCCACCAGTGGTACGTCCATCCCGGTCCTCTCGTACTAGGGACAGCTCCTCTCAATTCTTCTACACGCATAGCAGATAGGGACCGAACTGTCTCACGACGTTCTGAACCCAGCTCACGTACCACTTTAATTGGCGAACAGCCAAACCCTTGGGACCTGCTCCAGCCCCAGGATGTGATGAGCCGACATCGAGGTGCCAAACACTGCCGTCGATATGAGCTCTTGGGCAGTATCAGCCTGTTATCCCCGGCGTACCTTTTATCCGTTGAGCGATGGCCCTTCCACTCAGAACCACCGGATCACTATGACCGTCTTTCGACTCTGCTCGACTTGTCAGTCTCACAGTCAGGCAAGCTTATGCCATTGCACTCTACGAACGATTTCTGACCGTTCTGAGCTTACCTTCGCACGCCTCCGTTAATATTTGGGAGGCGACCGCCCCAGTCAAACTACCCACCATACAATGTCTTGATGCCGGATAACGGCAATCAGTTAGATGCCAAGAAAAACAAAAGAGGTATTTCACTGGTGACTCCACGATAACTGACGTCATCGCTTCAATGTCTCCCTCCTATGCTAAATATGTTTTTCCTAACACCAATGTAAAGTTGCAGTAAAGGTGCACGGGGTCTTTCCGTCTAACTACGCGAACTCCGCATCTTCACGGAGAATTCAATTTCACTGAGTTGATGTTGGAGACAGCGGAGAAATCGTTACGCCATTCATGCAGGTCGGAACTTACCCGACAAGGAATTTCGCTACCTTAGGACCGTTATAGTTACGGCCGCCGTTTACTGGGGCTTCAGAAATGAGCTTGCACCCATCGCATTAACCTTCCAGCACCGGGCAGGCGTCAGACCCTATACATCCACTTACGTGTTAGCAGAGCCCTGTGTTTTTGATAAACAGTCGCTTCTCCCTGGCTTGTGCCACCTTCTAATGGTTGCCCACTAAAAGGTCTTCTTTATTCCGAAGTTACAGAAGCATTTTGCCGAGTTCCTTCAACATCATTCTCTCAAGCGCCTAAATATACTCTATTAATCCACCTGTGTCGGTTTAGGGTACGGTCTTATGATGGAGCTATTTCCTGGGACTTTTTCGCGGCATATTCAATCCATTAAGAATACACAACTTACAAAATCCGTCACTTCCATCAGGTTAAGGAATATTAACCTTATTTCCATCGACTACGGCTTTCGCCCTCGCCTTAGGGGCCGACTAACTCTGCGCGGATTAACCTTGCGCAGAAACCCTTGGATTTTCGGCGAAGAAGTTTTTCACTTCTTTTATCGTTACTCATGTCAGCATTCGCACTTCTGATACCTCCAGGATCTCTCACGAGTATCCCTTTACAGGCTTACAGAACGTTCCGCTACCGCTTACAAAACTCGAAAGTTTTATAAACCCACAGATTCGGTATGTGATTTTAGCCCCGTTACATCTTCGGCGCAGAAACTCTATTAGACCGGTGAGCTGTTACGCTATCTTTAAAGGATGGCTGCTTCTAAGCCAACCTCCCGGCTGTTAAGGAATTTCCACATCCTTTCACACTTAATCACAATTTTGGGACCTTATCTGGTGGTCTGGGCTCTTTCCCTCTTGACCATGGACCTTAGCACCCACAGTCTGTCTGTTGAAGAACTACGTTCAGCATTCGGAGTTTTATTAGGTTTGGTAAGAATCTCTTCCCCCTAGCCCATTTAGTGCTCTACCTCTAAACGCATATTTATTCAACGCACTACCTAAATAGTTTTCGCGGAAAACCAGCTATCTACGAATTTGGTTGGCCTTTCACCCCTTACCACAAGTCATCCAAAGACTTTTCAACGTCAACTGGTTCGGTCCTCCAGCAAGTGTTACCTTGCATTCAACCTGCTCATGGTAAGCTCATTCGTTTTCGGGTCTAATTCATAAAACTTGTCGCCCTATTAAGACTTGCTTTCGCTACGCCTACACCTAGATGGCTTAAGCTTGCTTTATAAATTAAGTCACTGACCCATTATACAAAAGGTACGCCGTCACTCTAAAAAGAGCTTCGACTGATTGTAGGCATGCGGTTTCAGGTTCTATTTCACTCCCCTAATAGGGGTTCTTTTCACCTTTCCCTCACGGTACTAGTTCACTATCGGTCACTGAAGAGTATTTAGGCTTAGAGGGTGGTCCCCCTATATTCGAGCAGGATTTCACGTGTCCCGCTTTACTCATGAAATTTATTAAACATTACTTCTACGGGACTATCACCCTCTATGGTTAGCTTTTCCAAACTATTCAAATTTTTTTAACAAATCTACTGGCCTAGTCCGCTTTCGCTCGCCACTACTAACGGAATCTCAATTGATTTCTTTTCCTCTGGTTACTTAGATGTTTCAGTTCTCCAGGTTATCTCTTTAAACCTATGTATTCAGTTTAAAGTACCACATAAAGTGGTGGGTTTCCCCATTCGGAAATTTACGGATCAAAACTTGCATACAGTTCCCCGTAACTTATCGCAGTATACCACGTCCTTCTTCGGCTTTCAGTGCCAAGGCATCCGCCACACGCCCTTAAACGCTTGATTTATGCACAGAAAAAAATTCTGTGTTGAATCAAATTTTGTTGGAATGTTCATCTATTCGAACATTCTTTGATTGTTCATCTATTCGAACAATCGGATATAGATATTGATAATAATTATAAAATATTCACAAATAAAATAACTAAGTGTTTCTTGGTGGAGGATAGCGGGATCGAACCGCTGACCTCCTGAATGCAAATCAGGCGCTCTCCCAGCTGAGCTAATCCCCCAGTATTATATTGGTGGGCCGAGAAAGACTCGAACTTTCGACCCCACCCTTATCAAGGGTGTGCTCTAACCAACTGAGCTACCGGCCCTTATGCACAACTAGAGAAACACTATTTTCAAGAAGAGAAATGAGGACGGTCAACATTATCCTGTTATATTTTTTTGATTAAGAAATATTCCTTAATCATCCTTAGAAAGGAGGTAATCCAGCCGCAGGTTCCCCTACGGCTACCTTGTTACGACTTCACCCCAGTCGCTGACTATACCGTGGTCAAGGGTTTTAAGCCTTGCCTTAAGGTAGAACCAACTCCCATGGTGTGACGGGCGGTGTGTACAAGACCCGGGAACGTATTCACCGCGGCGCGCTGATCCGCGATTACTAGTAATTCCAGCTTCATGTACTCGAGTTGCAGAGTACAATCCGAACTGAGGCATCTTTTTAGGATTTGCTTGACGTCGCCGTCTTGCTTCCTATTGTAAATGCCATTGTAGCACGTGTGTAGCCCAACACGTAAGGGCCATGAGGACTTGACGTCATCCCCACCTTCCTCCAGCTTATCACTGGCAGTTCTTTCAGAGTGCCCAACTAAATGATGGCAACTAAAAGTAAGGGTTGCGCTCGTTGCGGGACTTAACCCAACATCTCACGACACGAGCTGACGACAGCCATGCAGCACCTGTGTTTCGTCCGGCCGAACCGAAAACTCTAATCTCTTAGAGTCGCGACGAACATGTCAAGTGTTGGTAAGGTTCTGCGCGTATCTTCGAATTAAACCACATGCTCCACTACTTGTGCGGGTCCCCGTCAATTCATTTGAGTTTTAACCTTGCGGTCGTACTCCCCAGGCGGTGTGTTTAATGCTTTCGCTGCGACACTGAAAATAAATTTCCAACGTCTAACACACATCGTTTACGGCATGGACTACGAGGGTATCTAATCCTCTTCGCTACCCATGCTTTCGTTCCTCAGCGTCAGTAATGATCCAGAAAGCTGCCTTCGCAATTGGTATTCTTTCTAATATCTACGAATTTCACCTCTACACTAGAAATTCTGCTTTCCTCTATCATACTCTAGCTAAAAAGTTTTGATTGCAGTTCCAGAGTTAAGCTCTGGGATTTCACAACCAACTTTTTTAACCACCTACGAACTCTTTAAGCCCAGTAATTCCGAACTACGCTAGGTCCCTTCGTATTACCGCGGCTGCTGGCACGAAGTTAGCCGGACCTTCTTATTCGGGTACAGTCATTTTCTTCCCCGACGAAAGAGCTTTACAACCCAAAGGCCTTCTTCACTCACGCGGCATCGCTGCATCAGAGTTTCCTCCATTGTGCAATATTCCCTACTGCTGCCTCCCGTAGGAGTTTGGGCCGTGTCTCAGTCCCAATGTGGCTGATCATCCTCTCAGATCAGCTATTGATCAAAGTCTTGGTAGGCCATTACCCCACCAACAAACTAATCAAGTGCAGGCTCATCCATTGGCGCATAAAGCTTTCTCCGTAAAGACTTATGAGGTATTAGCACAAGTTTCCTCGTGTTATTCCTCACCAAAGGGAAGATACCCACATGTTACTCACCCGTCTGCCACTAAGTATTGCTACTCCGTTCGACTTGCATGTATAAGGCGTGCCGCCAGCGTACGTTCTGAGCCATGATCAAACTCTCAAGTTTAAAAACGGCGCACACTAGCTTCTACATAAATACTAAGAATAATATTTATGTAATGTTGAAGTGTGTACGACAAATTTTGGTAACCTTAACCGTCCACACTTCTCTTCTTAAAATTTTAACAAATTAAATAGCTAATTAGGCCTATAAAGCCTAATAAATAACATTTTTTCTTATGTTGAGTGTGACGCTTATATTGGAAAAAAATTATAAATCAAGTTATTAGATAAATAAAAAGTGTGCTAAAAAACCTTATAAATCAAAGCATTTTAAAGCAAAAAAACAATGGGTAAGAATAAAATCTATAAAAAAATTAGAGATTATTCATATTTTATTTGGTTAATTTTACTTATTTCAGTAGCAACTATTACAACTAATTTTTACGATAGTAATAAGAAAAATCAGACAAACTTTTTAAAAAAATCTTTAAGCAATACCTATCTGATTAAATCTATAAAAAAAATAACATCAGAATTAAAACCTAGATATATTGAATTGGATTATGTTGTCAAACAAGGTGATACATACGAAAATATAATCAATAATATAAAAATCTCTAAAAAAGAAAAAAAATTATTTCTAGAAACAATATCTAAAAAAAAAAAATTAAAAGTTTTGAGACTTAATCAAAAAATATCTTTTAAGATAGATAGAAAAATAAAAACTAAAATTATTGAATTTAAAATTGAAATTGATAATAAAAATGAAATATACTTTGTAAGAAATAAGGTTGAAAGTAGTTTTACTTCTAAAACTATTGAAAAAAATTTACAAAAGGTAATAGCTTACAAAGAGGCAATAATTACAAATAGTCTTTATAATTCTGCAATAAATCTTGGAATAAAACCGCAAGTAATAATTGATTTTGCAAGACTATATGGATTTCAAGTAGATTTTCAAAGAGATATTTGGAAAAATGATAGTTTTCAAATTATTTATGAAGAATTTAGAAATAATGAAGGATTATTAGTAGATGTAGGAGAAATTATTTATGCTAATCTAAATTTGCAGAATAAAGATCTCAAACTTTATAAATTTGAATATAAAAAAAATAAAATAGATTATTTTGATGAAAACGGAAAAAGTTTTAAGAAAACTTTAATGAAAACTCCAATAAATGGCGCAAGATTATCATCTTCATTCGGTAAACGTAAACACCCTATACTTGGATTTACTAAAATGCATACTGGTACAGATTTTGCTGCCCCAAAAGGCACTCCGGTAATGGCATCAGGAGATGGAAAAATAATAAAAGCAAGATGGTGTGGTGGTGGTGGAAATTGTGTAAAAATTAAACATAATTCAATTTATGAAACTGTTTATGCTCACTTATCAAAATTTGGCAGAGGAATAAAAAAAGGTAAAAGAGTAAAACAAGGACAGATTATTGGATATGTAGGTTCAACTGGTCTTTCAACTGGTCCTCATTTACATTATGAAGTTATAGAAAATGGACGAAAAATAAATTCTCAAAAGCTAAAATTGCCTTCTGGAAGAACATTAAAAGGAAAAGAAAGAAAAGAATTCGAAGTTAATAAAATTAAAATAGATGTTTTAAAATCAAAATTAATATCAAAATTTAATTAGTCGTTAATATTTGATTGATTTAAGTTATCCTTCTCTGAAATTTCTTCATTTTTAGAATTATTTTTTCCAGGAGTATTGTCTATTTTCTGTAGATCTATATTTGTGCCTTTTTCAATTTCTTGAGAAATATGAATTCTAGAAAAATGCTCAGCATGTTGTAAATAATTTTCTGATAAAATTTTATCACCGTTTGATAATGCCTCCCTAGCCATATCATTATATTTATCAATTAATTTTGCTGCATTTTGATTATTCCTGCCGGGGTTCCTTCTTCTAAAATCTGAATTGTGAGTAAAATCTAATCTAGACTTATGGCCATTGCCATTTCTTTTTCTAAAATTTTTTTCTCCATTGGTTTTAAACCTATTTCTTCTAATATTATTTTTATAATTATTCATTTATTGATTTTTGTACTTATAATACATCTTTCTTTACCAGATAAATCTTTAGAAATTTTATTAATATAAAATCCATTACTGCTTAATAACTTTAAAGTCCTATTTTTTTGGTTATAACCAATTTCAATAATCAACTTACCATTTTCCTTTAATAATTCTGAACTTTTTAAAATAACTTTTTCAATCTCTCTATACCCATCAATTCCACCGTATAGAGCTAACTTGGGTTCAAAAACCTTTACATCTTCATCTAATCTGTCTAAATCAAATTTATTAATATAAGGAGGATTAGATAAAATTAAATCATATTTATAAGATTTATATTTGTCAATGCCGATATTAATAAATTTAATTTTATTTTCTAAATGATGCAATTTTGCATTATTTTTTGCAACTTTTAATGCTTTATTGCATATATCTATTGCAGTTGCCTTACATTTTGTCCTCTCTTTTAAAATGGAAATAATGATACATCCTGATCCTGTTCCCATATCTAGAATATTGAGCGATCTATTTTCAGGTATATTTTTTAAGGCCTCTTCAATAATATGTTCTGTCTCTGGTCTGGGTATCAATACATGTTTATTTATATAATATTTTTGTTTCCAAAAATTTTTGTATCCAAGAATATATGCCATTGGTTCTTTTTTTTTTCTTCTAATTAAGTAATAATTATATTCATTAAATTGTTTTTGATTAATATTATTATTTAAATTACTTAATATTTGTTCTCTAGTTTTATTAAGAACTTTTGATAGAATAAGTTCGCTATCAAGTTTTGAATTTTTTATTTCATTAAGTTCTAAAAAATTGTTTCCAGCGCTTAAAACTTCATGGTAATTCATATTAATTTAAATTGTTTAGCTCTTCTTTTTGAGCTTGTATGCTTAAGTTTTCAATCATTTCGTCAAAAATCTCTCCTTCCATAAACTCTTCTAGCTTATGAAGAGTTAGATTTATTCTATGATCAGTGACTCTTCCTTGTGGAAAATTATATGTCCTTATTCTTTCAGATCTATCGCCAGTACCAATTTTACTTTTTCTATCTCTGGATCTTTCTTCATCTTTTTTTTGTCTTTCAAGCTCATATATCCTAGATCTTAATATTTTAAGTCCTTTTTCTTTATTTCGAATTTGAGATTTTTCATCTTGTTGGCTAACTACTATGCCTGATGGTATATGAGTTATTCTAACCGCTGAATCAGTTGTATTTACACTTTGTCCACCTGGACCACTACTTCTAAAAACATCAATTCTTAAATCCTTTTCTTCAATTTTTACATCTACCTCTTCTGCCTCAGGCAAAACTGCCACCGTTGCAGCTGACGTATGCACTCTGCCTTGAGTTTCGGTATCAGGAACTCTTTGAACTCTGTGAACTCCACTTTCGTATTTTAAAGAAGAATAAATATTTTTTCCCTTAATTGCGACTATAACCTCTTTTAATCCTCCCGCATCACTTTTGGAAATTGAAATTATATCCATTAACCATTTTTTCTTATGACTTACTTTTTCATACATTTTAAAAAGATCCGAAGCAAAAAGGCTGGCTTCTAAGCCTCCTGTGCCAGCTCTAATTTCTATTATTGCATTTTTAGTATCCGCCTCATCTTTGGGTAGTAAAAATAATTTAATTTTTTTTTCACCAATTTTATAATTTTTAATTAAATCTTCTAATTCTGACTCAGCTAATTTTTTTATTTCTGTGTCACTTTCTGGATCATTGATTATTTTTTCTAATTCATTTTTATTTTTCTCGAAGGAAATGTGATCTTTTGCTTCTTTTATTATTTCATTTAGATCTGAATAATCCTTAGATTTTTCTGCAAAATTTTTTTTATCAATTTCACCCGAAGAAAGCTCTTTTTCTAATTGAGAGTGTTTCAAGATTAATTCTTTTACTTTTGAAATTGGTAGCATTAATTATTTTTTTCAATTTCTTCAGCTTTTTTTTCAACCAAATGTACAATTTTTGATACTATTTTATTAGTATTTATTTTTTCAGTCTCAATACCATTTAAATAAAGCATATTGCTACCTTTTCCGCCCCCAGTTATACCAATGTCTGTTTGCGAAGCTTCGCCTGGTCCATTAACGACACAGCCAATTATTGACAATGTTATAGGTGTTTTGATATGTGATAATTTTTCCTCTAATAATTTAACAGTGTCTATAACTTTAAATGCTTGTCTTGCGCAAGATGGACACGATATAATTTTTACTCCACGATTTCTAAGACTTAGTGATTTTAAAATTTCATTACCGACTTTAACTTCTTCTACTGGATCATCTGATAAGGAAACTCTAATAGTGTCACCAATACCATCTAATAGTAATGTGCCAAAACCTATGGATGACTTGATGCTTCCTGGCAAGAAACTGCCTGCCTCGGTGATACCAAGATGTAATGGATATTCACTTTTCTCTGACAATTTACGATATGCTGCAATCGATAAAAAAACATCTGAAGATTTAACGCTTACTTTAAAATTAAAAAAATCCTCATTTTCGATTATACTAATATTTCTTAAAGCGCTTTCTACAAGAGCTTCTGGGCAAGGCTCTTTGAATTTTTCTAATATATCTTTTTCAATAGATCCTGCATTTACTCCAATTCTTATTGAACAGTTATTATCTTTTGCAGCATTAATTATTTCTTTAATTCTTTTTTTATCACCAATATTACCTGGGTTTATTCTTAAACATTTTGCTCCATTTTTAGCTGCCTCAATTGCTCTTTTATAATGAAAATGAATATCAGCAACAATAGGTACTGGAACATGTTTAATTATCTCTCTTAAAGCTCTAGTCGAATCTTCATCTGGACACGAAACTCTTACGATATCAGCTCCTGTTTCAGATATTTTATTTATTTGATTAATAGTTTTTTTAATATCACTTGTAAGAGTATTCGTCATTGATTGAACTGAAATAGGATTATTTCCTCCAATTTTTACCTCTCCAACATTTATCTCTTTTGTTTTTTTTCTTTTAATGTCTCTAAATGGCCTGATGCTCATTTTATTATTTATCTAGTTTAAATTCTTTATGCAGAGCAAAAATAGCTTTTTTAATATTTTTCTTATTAATTAAAACAGAAATTTTAATTTCTGATGTCGATATAACTTGAATATTAATTTTTTGTTTGGCTAAGCTTTGAAACATGCGAAAAGTAACACCCGGAGTAGTTATCATTCCCACTCCGATAATAGATACTTTTGAAACATTTTTATCAAATAAAAATTTTTTAAAATTAATATTTTTATTTTCATTAATAATTTTCTTTGTTTTGTTTAAATCGTCTAATTTAATAGTAAAAGTTAAATCTGTTTCTTTTCCATTTGCAGATATATTTTGAACAACCATATCGACATTAATTGAATTCTCTGATAGTGGTCTAAAAATAGAAGCTGCAATTCCTGGCCTATCTTTAACACCTACAAGTGTAACTTTAGCATCGTTTTGAGTTGAGGTTACCCCAGTAATAATTTTATTATTGATTATATTTTTTCTTTTTGTAATCAAAGTTCCCGGTTTATTAATAAAAGATGACCTTACCTCTATATCTTTCCTATTTAATCTGGCATCTTGAATTGAGTGAGGCTGCATAACTTTTGCACCTAAAGATGCCATTTCTAACATTTCTTCGTATGAAATTACTTTGATTTTTCTCGCAGATTTCAACTTATTTGGGTCAGTTGTATAAACTCCTTTAACATCTGTAAAAATAATACATTTTTCAGCATTAAAGAATTTTGCAAACATAATTGCACTTGCATCTGTTCCGCCTCTTCCAATGGTTGTAATTCTGCTTTGTTGGTTAATTCCTTGAAACCCAGCTATGATTGGTATGCCTCCGGAATTTAAATATTTCAAAATTTCTTTTTTGTAGATATCAACTATTCTTGAAAATTTATGCTTACCTTCTGTTAATATAGGTATCTGCCAAGCCATCCAAGATCTAGACTTAAACCCTTTATCGATTAGTTTCCCTGCAATTAATGAACAAGATATTTGCTCGCCTGAAGAAACAAGGACATCATATTCTGAATCTGAAAAAACCTTACTTATTTTTTTTGATTTGCTTATCAAATCATTGGTTACGCCACTCATGGCAGATGACAAAACAATAACTTTATATTTTTTTTTTCTGAATTTTGCTATGATATTGGCAACATTTGATATTCTGCTAATAGTGCCTACCGAAGTTCCTCCAAATTTTAAAACTACAATTTTCATTGAATAATTTTTTTAATATAAGTTAAAATATATTGATAAAATACATCTTGATTGTAATGTCAACAAACAATGAAAATTAACACAATAAATAAAAAAGAAATAGAAAAATTTTCTAAAATTGCAGAAGAATGGTGGAATCCAAACGGAAAATTTAAGCCATTACATAAATTTAACCCTTTAAGAATTAAATATATCAAAGAAAACATAGTAAATGATTTTAAAATAAAAAATAAATATAAACCTTTGCGAGGTATTAATATTCTAGATATCGGCTGTGGAGGAGGCTTGCTTTCAGAGCCGCTAGCAAGACTTGGGGCAAAAGTTGTGGGTATTGATGCTTCGAAAAAAAATATAGAAGTTGCAAAACATCATCTAAAAATTAGTAAACTTAAAATTAAATACATTAATGCTTCGCCAGAACAATTTAAAACAAATCAAAAATTTGATATTATTTTAAACATGGAAATTGTTGAACATGTGGAGGATTTAAACACTTTTATAAAACATACTTCAAAATTTTTAAAAAAATATGGAATAATGTTTATTGCAACATTAAATCAAACTTTAAAATCCTATTTATTTGCAATAATTGGAGCTGAATATGTATTAAGGTGGCTACCCATTGGAACTCATGAATGGGAAAAATTTGTAAAAACAGAAAGCTTGATAAATATTTGCAAAAAAAATTCTTTAAATTTAAAAAAAATAGATGGTATGAAATTTAATCCAATACTAAATAAATGGAATATTTCATCGGACAAATCGGTAAACTATATTTCAAAATTTGAGAAAACCTAATTATCTTTATCTTCTATCCAAGGTATTAACTCAGTCTCAATTCCTTCTTCTTTTAATTCTTTTACATCTTTTAAAGAAGCATTCCCATAAATGCCTTTTTTTTCTTTATTCTTGTTGTAATGTATTGTTCTAGCCTCATAAGCAAAATTATCACCAACATATTTAAGATTTTTCTTAACAAATTTTTGATAATCTCTAAGTTTCCTTTTAACTTCTTTAAACTTTGAAGTATTTTGATCAGTCTCTTTTTTTTTAGTATTTACTAAATTTGGAGACATAAGAGACTTTCCAATTTGAAACGATCCACATTCTTCACATTTAATAAATTTTAGTTTTTTTAAACGATCAAATTCTTTTGAAGAAATAAACCAACTATCAAATTCAAACAAACAATCTTTACATTTTAAAGAATATTTAATCATAAATAAATTTAATAATTATATTAATATAATTCAATATACTTAAGACCTATAATCTGAGTTAATTTCTATATATTCTTTTGTCAAATCCATTGTGTAGGCTGTAAATTTTTTACCACCCAATCCCAAGTCTACAGTAATATTTATAGAATCATTTTTCATATAATCGCCAACTTTATTTTCATCATAATCTTTTACAAGATTCCCTTTATATAAAATTTTATATGGCCCTATTGAAATTGATAATTTTTTAATATCTATTTTTATTCCGCTCTTACCTATTGCCATTACTATTCTTCCCCAATTAGGATCTTCACCAGCAAAAGCTGTTTTTATCAAAGATGAATTTGCAATTGAAAAAGATATTTTTTTTGCATCTGCTACTGTTTTGCATTTTTCACAGTTTATTGTAATAAATTTTGAAGCTCCCTCTCCATCGGCTACCACTCTTTTTGATAAATTTAATAATACCTCATGAACTGATTCATTGAATTTTTTTAATTTTGGATCATTAAAATTTTTAACTGATGGATTGTTTGCTTTATTAGTCGAAAAAATTGAAACCATATCATTTGTGCTTGTGTCTCCGTCACAAGATATAGCATTAAAAGTAGTTTCAATATTTTTTTTAAGTACGCCCTGGAGTACTGAAGAAGATAAATTAGCATCAGTAAATATAAAACCAAGAGTTGTTGCCATATTCGGATAAATCATTCCCGAGCCTTTTGCAATACCATAAACTTTCACTATAGTAGAGCCAATTTTGCATTCTGACATTGAAAGTTTAGGCTTAGTATCTGTTGTCATTATACCAAGCGCAGCTTTTATCCAAATTAATTTATTTTGTGTATATTTTATTTTTTGAACTAAATCATTTATATTTTTTTTTATTTTATCCTTTGGAAATTTTTCGCCTATAGTACCTGTGCATGCAAACATTATTTCATTTGTGCTTATTTTTTTTGGTTTTTCTTCATCATTAATTTGTTTTTCTGATAATTTTTTAGACAAGTCTAAAGATATCTCTTTCAATGAGTTATATCCGGCTAATCCTGTTAGAGCATTTGCGTTTCTTGTATTTATCAAAAGAGCAAATAACTTCTGCGATTTAATCTTTTGATTCCATTTTATATTTTCAGATATAATTTTTGATTGAGTAAAAACCGAAGCATAGTTTGCGCCATCTCTAAAATAAAACAACACTAGGTCATCTCTTTTTTTTTCATATAATCCTGCACTTACAGTAGAAATTGAAAGTCCATCCAAATGATCAAGATCTTGAAAATGACCAATTATTGTCTTTTTGTTCCTATTATCAAAAAAGTTGTTTATGCTAAAAACCATGATATTTAAATTTTTAAATTAATTACTATATATTTTTAATAATAAATAATACATCAAAAATGTTTAACCCTTTAAATCTTATTTCGAAAATATTAAAATCTGCAAATCAGAAAGAGCTACATAGAATTCAAAAAATTGTTAATAAGATAAACGATTTTGAAAAAAATATTCAACAATTAAAAGATACCGAATTTCCAAATAAAACAGAAAGTTTCATTGAACAATTAAAAAAAGGTATGACAATAGATGAGATTCTACCAGAAGCATTTGCTTTGGTAAGAGAGGCTTCCAAAAGAATTAATAAAGAAAGACATTTTGATGTACAGCTAATAGGTGGGGTTGTTCTTCATGAAAATAAAATTGCAGAAATGAAAACTGGTGAAGGTAAGACTTTAACAATTGTATTGGCAGCTTATTTAAATGCACTAAAAAAAAAAGGAGTTCATATCGTAACTGTAAATGACTACTTGGCTAAAAGAGATAGTCAAAATATGGGTAAAATATATAATTTTTTAGGTTTGTCTTGTGGATATATAAACAATGATCAATCAGATGAAGATAGAAAAGAAAATTACTCTAAAGATATTACTTATGCCACAAATAGTGAATTAGGTTTTGATTATCTTAGAGATAATATGAAATTTTCTAAAAAGGAAATGGTTCAAAGAAATCATAATTATGCAATTGTAGATGAAATTGATTCATGTTTGATTGATGAGGCCAGAACTCCCTTAATAATATCTGGAGCAGCTGAAGATAAAACTAATCAATATATAGCAATTGATAAATTAACAAAAAACTTAAAAAATGATGATTTTGAAATTGATGAAAAAGATAAAAATATTTTACTTACAAACAAAGGTATAGATAGTATAGAAAAAATACTTTCAAATGCAGGAATTTTAAAAAATAATAATTTTTATGACCCTGAAAACCTACATTTAGTTCATCATGTTAATCAAGCTTTAAAAGCAAATCATCTTTTCCAAAATGGAAGAGATTACATTGTTAAGGATGAGCAGGTTGTTATAATTGATGAACAAACTGGAAGGCAATTACCCGGCAGAAGATTTGGTGATGGTTTACATCAAAGCCTAGAAGCAAAAGAAAAACTAACTGTAAATTCAGAAAATCAAACCTTGGCATCAATAACTTATCAAAATTTTTTTAAACTCTACAATAAATTGGCTGGTTGCACAGGAACAGCACAAACTGAATCAGAAGAATTTTATGAAATTTATAATCTTCAAGTTGTATCAATTCCTACTAACAAAGAAATGATTCGAAAAGACTGGAATGATCAAATATTTAGAACTGTTAAAGAAAAAGACGATTCAATTATAAAAAAGATTATCGAATGCAATAATTCAGGTCAACCTGTATTGGTATTCACCGCAAGTATAAATAAATCTGAACATTATTCTAAATTATTAGAACAAAATAAAATTGAACATACGGTTCTAAATGCAAAAAATCATGAGAAAGAAGCAGAAATAATTGCTAACGCGGGAATGAAAAATTCTATAATTATAACTACTAGTATATCTGGAAGAGGAGTCGATATTAAACTAGGTGGACAAAATGAATCTCAAAAAGATGAAATAAAAAAAGTTGGTGGTTTATTTGTAATTGGAACTGAAAGAATGGAAAGTAGGAGAGTAGACAATCAAGCAAGAGGAAGGTCCGGAAGACAAGGAGATGAGGGTAATTCAGTTTTTTTTGTAAGTTTAGAAGATGATCTAATGAGGATTTTTGGTTCGGAATCTATGAATAATATTCTTGAAAAACTTGGCTTAAAAGATGGCGAAAGTATAGATCATCCTTGGATTAATAAAGCTCTTGAAAGAGCTCAACAAAAAGTTGAGGCTAGAAATTTTGATATTCGTAAAACTTTATTAAAATTTGATAATGTTTTGAATGATCAAAGACATGTAATATTTTCCCAAAGAAATAATGTAATTAATAGTAAAAACCCAAATAAATATAGTAACGAATTTTTGAATGAGATAATAAATAATTTAAAAGCTCTTAAATCAAAACATTTGCACAAACAAAATTCAAATGAGCTGTCAAATCAACTAAAATCATTACTTGGAAAATCTTTTAGTGAAGAACAAATAAATCAATTAATTAATTCTAAAGAAAGTGAATTTGAAAATTTAATTAATAAGAAATTTTTAGAAAAAAGAGAAGAAAGAATTAACCTTATTGGAGAAAGTCAATGTTTAGAAATTGAAAAAAGAATATTTTTACAGTTAATAGATCAAAATTGGAAAATGCACATACAATATCTTGAACAGTTAAGACAAGTGATCGGCTTAAGATCTTATGGTCAAAGAGACCCCTTGGTAGAATATAAAAAAGAAGCTTTTACATTATTTGAAAATTTATTAAACAAATTAAAATCTGATTTAGTTACAATATTGATTAACTTAAAAATTGTTGAAAACTCAGAAAGAGAACAAGATAATAATAATCAAAATGAAAAATTTAGAGAATTATCAAAAAATAAAATTGGAAGAAACGAACCATGCCCTTGTAATTCAGGAAAAAAATATAAGCACTGTCATGGCGCTCTATAAATAAATTAAACCCACAAAAATCAAAATTATTACAGCTGAGCTAATATATATAATTTTATTATATTCCTTAAATTTAATTTTTAATCTATCAAAAATATTTTCTTTCATTGAGAGATTTTCAGATAAAGCGGAATGGCTGGTGAAACCTTCATTTCTACCGATTGATAAAAATTTATTTTTTCTATGATTTAATATTTCATTTTTATCCATTGCTAAAAAAAAATCTAAATTTTTTTCTAAAGAATTTCTTACATTATCCAATACCAGGTCTCTATCTCTATGCGCACCACCATTGGGTTCTGGTATAATTTCATCAATAATGTTTGATTGTAAAAGATCTATTGATGTCAACTTCATTGCTTTTGATGCTTCTAAGGTTTTTTTTGGATCTCTCCAAAGAATTGTTGCGCATCCTTCTGGCGAAATGACCGAATAAATTGCATTTTGTAGCATTAAAACTCTACTTGAAGAAGCTAATGCAATTGCTCCACCCGATCCTCCTTCTCCTATTATTATTGATATTGTCGGAACTGTTAATTCCATACAACACTCAATTGACTTTGCAATTGCTTCTGCTTGTCCTCTTTCTTCTGCTCCGACACCTGGATAGGCTCCAGGCGTGTCTATTAAAGATATTATTGGAATTCTAAATTTATCAGCAAGTTTCATAAGTCTTATTGTTTTTCTATAACCTTCCGGCCTCATCATTCCAAAATTTCTTTCTATTCTAGTTTCTAAATTTTCACCTTTTTCTTGACCAATGACTAAAACAGATTTGTTATTAAATTTTGCAAAACCAGAAATTACCGCTTTATCTTCTCCATAAAATCTATCTCCAGAAAGAGAAATAAATTCTTCAAACAAATTATCAATAAAAAATTTTGCTCTTGGTCTGTCTTCATGTCTAGCAACCAAAGTTGTTTGCCAAGAGTCTAATTTAGAGTAAATATCTTTTAGTTTGCTGTCTATTTCTGTCTGAATTTTAGAAATTTTTGAAGTATTAACCTCAGATAATCCTTCTTGATTATATGGGTCTTTTAATTGATCTAATTCTTCTTCAAGTTTTTTTACGTCGGTTTCAAAATTTAAATAGTTTTTCATATTTTTCTTATAGTGTTTATAATGCAAAAAAGGGCAAGAAAATGGTTAAAATTTAAAAATTATTAATTATAAATTGACTATTTTATGATCAAAAAGTTATATTAACCACAAAATACATTCACAAACAATCATAATGAAAGAAAAATATATAAAAATAAAAAATTTATCAGTTTCAGAAAATTTGGCAAATTTTATTAATAAAGAATTATTACCAGAAACTAAAATCAAAAAGGAAAATTTTTGGAAAGGTTTTGATAAATGCGTTCACGAACTTGCTCCTAAAAATAGAAAATTACTTCAAAAAAGAGAGAGATTACAAAAAGCGATTGACGCATTACACATAGATAAAAAAGATGAACGATTAAATTTAAAAAAATATACAAAATTTTTAAAAAAAATTGGTTATTTAAAAAAACCTGGATCAAATTTTAAAATTAAAACCAATAATGTTGATATAGAAATATCAAACATATGTGGTCCGCAACTAGTTTGTCCAGTTTCAAATGCAAGATTTTTATTAAATGCCGCAAATGCAAGATGGGTAAGTTTGTACGATAGCTTATATGGAACGGATGTAATTCCAGAAACCTATGGAGCAGTAAGAGGGAAAACTTATAATCCAATAAGAGGTGAAAAAGTAATCGAATATGCTCGTGATATATTAGATAAGTATGTGCCTTTAAAAGATAAAAGTTGGAAAAATTTAACAAAAATTCCAGAGATTATAAACAATAGAATAGATTTAAAACTTAAAAATTCTAAACAATTTGTAGGATTTAATAAAAAATCAAATAAATTAACTTCTCTTTTATTTGTTAACAATAATCTTCATATTGATATTTTATTTGATCAAGATGGACAAATGGAAATAAATAACCCTGACGGCAATCAAGATAAAATAAAAATACATGATATTTTTTTAGAATCTGCAATATCTACTATTTGTGATCATGAAGACAGTGTGGCTGCAGTAGATGCTGAAGATAAGGTTCTGGGATATAAAAATTGGCTTGGTTTAATGAAAGGTGATTTAAAAGTAGAATTTAATAAAAATGGAAAAAAAACTTTAAGAAAATTAAATTTAGATCGAAATTATATTTCTGTAAAAGGAAAAAAATTCAAATTACATGGCAGATCTTTATTGTTAAATAGAAATGTGGGTCATCTTATGACAAATCCTGCTATACTTTTAAAAGACGGCTCTGAATGTCCTGAGGGAATACTTGACGCATTTGTTACTTCTCTTGCATGTCTTCATGATTTTAAAAAAAAGGGAAATTCTAGAGTTAGCTCTATTTATATAGTTAAACCCAAAATGCATGGTCCCGAAGAATGTGATTTTACTAATTTAATTTTTGAAAAAGTTGAAAAAGTTTTAAATTTAAAAAAATATCAAATTCTTTGTGGTATTATGGACGAAGAAAGAAGAACATCTGTTAATTTAAAAGAGTGTGTGAGAGTATTAAAAAATAGAGTTTTTTTCATTAATACAGGTTTTTTAGATAGAACTGGAGACGAAATTCATACTTCAATGGAAGTTGGTCCAATGATTAAAAAAGGTGATATGAAATCATCAAAATGGATACGTGCATACGAAAATAATAATGTAGATATTGGTCTAGCGTGTGGTTTTTCTGGAAAATGTCAGATTGGCAAAGGTATGTATCCCGCTCCAGATTTGATGGGTGAAATGATGAAACAAAAAATTGTTCACCCTTTATCGGGAGCCAATTGTGCGTGGGTGCCTTCTCCTACTGCCGCAGCATTACACGCCCTTCATTATCATGAAATTGATGTTTTCGCTAAACAAAAAGAATTGTCAAAAAGGAAACCTGCAAAACTCTCAGATCTTTTAACTATTCCAATTGCAAGAAAACCTGACTGGACTATGGAAGAAATTACTAAAGAATTAAAAAATAATGCACAAGGTATTTTGGGCTACGTAGTTAGATGGATAGATCAATCTGTTGGGTGTTCAAAAGTGCCGGACATTAATGGAATTGGTTTAATGGAAGATAGAGCTACTTGCCGAATAAGCAGTCAACATATCGCTAACTGGCTACACCATGGTATATGCAGCAAGAAACATGTTTTAGAAATTATGAAAAAAATGGCTAAAGTTGTAGACAGTCAAAATTTGAAAGATCCTAGCATGAAAGGGAATTCTCCATACTTACCAATGTCTAACGATTTTGATAAATCAACTGCCTTTAAAGCTGCTTGCGAACTTGTGTTTCATGGAAAAACACAGCCCTCGGGATACACCGAACCAATTCTTCATCTTAATAGATTGCTTAAAAAAAATTAATATTTTTTTCTAGAAATTTTTTCTATTTTTAAATGCAGATACTAAAGTTCCATCATCTAAATTTTCAATTTCTCCACCAACAGGTAATCCTTGTGCAAGTTTTGAAATTTTTACATTAACATTTTTTAAACTATCTTGAATATAATATGCTGTTGTTTGACCTTCTATTGTAGCGCTGGTTGCTAAAATTACCTCATCTATATTATTTTTTTTTACTCTTTGAACTAGAGAATCTATAAGCAAATCTTCTTTTCTTTGATCATTTGTATTTGAAATTGTGCCTCCAAGAATATGGAAATACCCTTGAAATATACTTGAACTCTCTATAGTCCATTGATCGGCTATATTTTCAACTACACATATTTTGCTATATTTATTTTTTATATTTTCACAATTATCACATGGAGTAAAGTTGGATTTTAAAATACCACAAATTTTGCATCTAACTATATTTTTATAAACATCGCTTAATGTTTGTGCCAGCGGTTTCATTAACTCTTTTCGATTGTTTATCATTTTTAAAATTATTCTTTTTGCTGACTTTGGTCCTAATCCTGGCAATCTTGATATTAGCTTAATTAAATTATCTATTTCTGAAATATTCTGCATTTAATTTAAATGGGCCATTTAAAACCTGGTATACCAAAACCACCTGTTACTTTAGATATTTCCTCAGTAGTTTTGGATTTCAACTGTGATTTTGCATTGTTGTGAGCCGCCGAAATCAAATCTTCTATAATTGTCTTATCTTCTTTTAAAATCTCTTTGCTAATATCCAATTTAATCATTTCTCCCTCTCCATTTAAAGTAACTTTAACAGCCGACCCTCCTGAAACTCCCACAGCTTCAATTTGCTTTATTTTTTCTTGGCTTTCTTTCATTTTTTCTTCTAACTCTTTCGCTTTATCTAAGATTTTATTAAAATCAGTCATTTTGATCCTCTGTCATTTTTACATCTATTAATTCGGCATCAGAGAAAGTTTCTAAAACTTTTTTATAAACTATGCTTTTTTTTGCATCTTCAATAATTTTAGTCTTGCTCAATTTTTCTTCTTGTTTTTTTGAAATTGCTCCTTCTTTTTTTGACAAAGAAATAATCCAACGTTTTTTTGTCCATTCATATAATCTATTAGATAAATCTTTTATAAATTCTTTATCTAGGTTTTCATTAAAAGCTATTTCAATCCTTCCTTCAGCAAATGTTACAAGGTTAATATTATTTTCTAACTCATATTTAAGTTTAATTTCTTTTTTACTATTACATAGATTAATTAAATCTTCAAAATTACCTATGGTTAATTCATCAGTAGTATCTTTCGATTTTATTTTGGGAACCGGCTTTTCCTCTTGAGAAATATTTTTAATTTGATCAACAATTTTCGTATTTTTTAATTTTGTTTGATCGTGGCTAGAATAATTTGTTAACTCATTTTTAGCATCTTTTTTATAGTCTTTTAAATACATTAATCTTATTAAAAACATTTCTACCGAAATATTTGGATTTGAAACTATTTCTAATTCATCCAATGATTTTATTGTAAACTGCCAAAATAAAATAAGATCTTGAGAATCAATTTTGCTTGAAATTTTACTAATTCTGCTAAAATCGTAATCATTTAATGAAAAGTTTGTTCCATCTAACTTTATGGAAGATATATTTTTAAAATAATATAAAATTTCTAAAAAATCATTTAAAAAATTTTTGGGTTCAACGCCGGAATCATATATTTTTCTATAAATTTTAATTACATCATCTTCATTTCCATTAAATAAATTTTCAAATAAATCAATCAATGTACTTTTGTCTAAATAACCATAAATTTTTTGTGCTTTTTTCAAATCAAGTTCTTCTCCATCTAGATTGCTTAATAATCCACGATCTAATAAAGACAAGGCATCTCTGACAGAACCTTCGGAAATTTTTACTATAATCTTCAAGGCTTCGTCAGTCACTTTTCCATTTTCTTTTTCAGTAATTTTTTTGATAAATTGAAATAAATTGTCAGATTTAATTCTGGATAAATCAAATCTTTGACATCTTGAAACTACAGTTACGGGTATTTTTTTTATTTCAGTTGTAGCAAAAATAAATTTTAAATACTTGGGTGGTTCTTCTAAAGTTTTTAAAAGAGCATTAAATGCTTGTTTGCTAAGCATGTGAACTTCATCAATAATAAAAATTTTATATTTTGCCGATGTTGGGCCATATCGAGAAAATTCTATCAAATCTCTAACATCGTCTACACCAGTTTTGCTGGCAGCATCCATTTCTAATACATCCACATGATTAGAATTTATTATCGACAAGCAATGATTACAAAAATTATCTTCACATAAATTGTCTATACCTTTTTCACAATTTAATGATTTAGCAACTATTCTTGCGATTGTTGTTTTCCCAATACCTCGTATTCCAGAAAACAAGTAGGCATTTGCAGACTTATTTGATTTGATCGAGTTAAAAATTGTTTCAGCAACTACTTCTTGACCGATCAAATCTTTAAAGACTTGAGGTCTATATTTTAAAGCTAATACTTTAGAATTATTTGTCATCATTAGGAGACCAACCAACCTGGAAAATACTCATTACCCTTGCTCTCTTTCAAGCCTGGGGGAGTTCATGGTAACTCCACCTGATTGGCCTCCAACTTTATTATACCAATAAATTTTTCTATTCCACAATAAACTTAAATGTTATTTTTTCCTGAATTTATCAGAACTAAAAACACCTAAAACTTGCATGTCTTCACAATGAAGCCCTAATTCTTCTAAAGAATTTTTAATTTTTTGATCTTCAATATGGCCTTCTATATCACAAAGAAAGAAATATGAAGAAAATGAATTTTTTTCAGGAAAACTCTGTAATTTAGTCATATTTACACCATTAATTGCAAAACCAGAAAGGGCTGAATAAAGTGCAGCTGGTTTACTTTTTAACTTAAATAAAAAAGACGTAATATAATTTTCTTTTTTAAATTCAGGTTGATAAATTTCTTTACCCATTAATAAAAATCTAGTGACATTATGTTTATCATCTTGAATATTTTCCTTTAATATATCAAGTTTGTAAATATTCGCACTTAAACTTGATGCTATTGCTGCTTTTGTTTTATCTTTAGTTTCAGAAATATATTTTGCTGATCCGGCTGTATCTGCTCTTACATTTTCATTCAAATTATTATTTTTTATAAATTCTGATGATTGACTTAAAGCTTGTGCGTGAGAATATACATTTTTAATATCTGATAATTTTGAGCCTTTAACTCCTAATAAGTTATGGTTTATTGAAAAAAAATGTTCAGCATATATATTTAATCTATATTTAAATATTAAGTATTCAACACCAATATTGCCAGTAGTTTTATTTGATTCTGGAATAATTGTTTTTATAGAATTATCCTTACTTGCTTTTTCAAAACATTCATCAAAAGTTTTGCATGGTATTGTTTCACAATCAGGATATATTTCTTTAGCACAACTCTCGCTATAACTGCCTGCTATTCCTTGATATGTTATTTTCATAATTTTAATTCTTATATTCCATAATTTTTTTAATTTCTAGATAATCCTCATTGGTATCAACTCCTATTGGTGAAGAATTCGCCAATATAACATCAATTGAAATATTTTTATCCAGGGCTCTTAGTTGTTCTAATTTTTGTGCAATTTCTTTTTCCGTTTGTTTTAAATTTACAAATTTTTCTAATATTGAAACTTTATACATATATATACCAATATGATGATAGATATTTTTATTGTTAGACAAAATTTTTCTTGAAAAATTTTTTGCCTTAGAAATATTATTTATTGACAAAGGTTCCTCTGTAATAACCTTAACTATATTATTATTATTTAACATTTTTTGGTCTGTTATCTTGCATGCCAATGTTGCTATTTCAGATTTTTTTTTTACTGCTTTATTGTATAAATTTTTAATATCATTAATGTCAATCATTGGCTCGTCACCTTGCAAATTAATAATATATTCAATATTATTTAGTTTCAGTTTTTGGTAAGCTTCAAAAATTCTATCTGTTCCTGTCTGATGTTCTTTTTCAGTAATAATACAACTTCCACCATTTTCATTAACTTCTTTAAAAATTTCTTTATCTCCCGTTGCAACAAAGACATCTCCAATTTCAACCGACTTTGCTTTTTTAAAAACATGGTTAATAATTGATAAACCATTAATCTTTAAAAGTGGTTTGTTTGGCAATCTAGTTGCTGCCAGTCTTGAAGGTATCAAAATTATAGTTTTTGTCATAAATTCAAGCATTATGCGTCTTTCAGACGCAATAATTGAAATTAAATTTAGTATTTTTTTTGTTTAACATGTTATACGACCATAATAATTAAAAATCATGGATTCATTTGAAATAAACAAAATAGTTGCTGTTGTTCTAGTAGTCTTAATTGTAGTTTTTGGAATAGGTAAAATTTCTGACATAGTTTTTCATGTTAAAAAACCAAATACTAGCTCATATAAAGTACAAATATCAACAGCAAGCACCAATCAAGCTTCAAATGCTAGTCAAGAGGTTGATATTAAAGCGTTATTAGCTCTGGGAGATGTTGATCATGGAAAAAATGTTTTTAAAAAATGTAGCGCTTGTCATTCAGTAAAAAAAGGTGGAAAGAATAAAATTGGACCAGCTCTTTATAGTGTGCTTGGAAGAAATGTTGCAGCCTTAACAAATTACAAATATTCTAAAGCTTTTATTGGGTATACTAAAACTTGGACATTTGGTGAAATGAATGCTTTTTTGATTAAACCACAGGCCCATATAAAAGGAACTAAAATGGCTTTTGCTGGTTTAAAAAAAGAAAAAGATAGAGCTTCTGTAATTTTATTTATGAATCAAAATTCTGACAATCCTTTGCCTCTACCTTAATTTATCAAAACAATATAATAAAATACTTTTTTGGACATGGACTCTATTAAGAGATTGTTGCCATACATGAGATTTTTTTCCTAAAAAAACTTCATCACTTACTTCAGATCCACGAGGTAAACAGTGTAGAAAAATACAATCTTTCTTTGCATAACTCATTAATTTTTTATCTATCTTAAATTTTTTAAATTGTTCAATTTTTTTCTTTTTATTCACTTTATCATTTAGAGAAATAACTTTGTCTGAAAATATAACATCAGCTCCTATGGCAGCTTTTTTCGGATCATTATAAATAAATATTTTTTTATTATTTTTCTTTACCCATGTTCTAACTTCCTTGCCTGGTTCAAAATTTTTAGGACATCCTATGCTAAGTTTAAATGAAAATTTAACAGATGCTGCAATTAAACTGTCCAAAACATTATTGGAATCTCCAATCCAGCAAATATTTAATTTTGAAATTGGTTTTTTCTTTATTTCTTCAGCGGTAAAAACATCAGATAAAACTTGAGTTGGATGTGAAGATGGACTTAAGCCGTTTATTATTGGAATTGACAAATATTTTTTAAAATCTTCAATTTTTTTATCACTATCTGTTCTTAACATAAAGCCATCACCGTAAGTTGATAATATTTTAGCTGTATCAGATATACTTTCACCGCCTTGGCCAAGATGTAATTCATTCGATCTTAGAGTTAAAGTTCCTCCTCCAAGCTGCTTTATTGCTAAATAAAAGCTTATTCTTGTTCTAGAACTCGCTTTTTCAAACATTTGAATAAGTATTTTACCTTTTAATGGAAACCCCTTATCAACCTCTAAAGTGCTTAACTTTTTTCTAAGTTTTTTTCTTTTTTTCGCATCAACAATAATTTTTCTAAGATCTTTAGCTGGTATATCTTTCAAATTTATAAAATGTTTCATTTTAATTTAATTCTGAACAAACTTTTCTAATAATTTTTATTGCAAGATCTATTTCTGATTTTTTTACATTAAGAGGTGGCAATATTCTAACTACATTTTCTGCTGCTCTGATAGTTAGTAAATTATTGTCTTCTAAATTTTGAATAAATTTTGCTTGATTATTAAATAGTTTCAGGCCTATCAATAATCCCACGCCTCTAACTTCTTTAATTAACATTGGATAATCATTTTTAATTTTTTTTAACTCGTTGTGAAAATATTTTGATTTTTTTTCAACATTTTTGAGAAATTTTTTCTTAAAAATTTGTTCAACAACAGCATTTCCGACTGCCATTGCTAAAGGATTACCTCCAAATGTACTTCCGTGACTTCCAGCAACCATGCATGAGGCTACTTTATTTGTCATTAGGACTGCGCCCATTGGAAATCCTCCACCAATTCCTTTTGCTATTGGTACTATATCTGGTTTAATTTTAGAATGCTCGAATGCAAATATTTTTCCAGATCTACCTATTCCGCATTGAACTTCATCTGCAATTAATAAAATATTTTTTTTATTACATATTTTCTTTAAATTTCTTAAAAAATTTTTGCTATGAACTTTAATGCCCCCTTCTCCCATAATTGGTTCTAGCATAACCGCTGCGGTATTATTAGTTATAGATTTTTTTAAGGATTTTATATTTCCAAATTCAAAATGATCAAATCCTCCAACTTTTGGGCCAAATCCTTCAATCATTTTCTTAGAATTGCTTGCAAAAATTGCGGCTATTGTTCTCCCATGAAATGAATTCTTTATACAAAGTATTCTGTTTTTTTTTGGTTTTCCAATAGAATAAAAATATCTTCTTGCGACTTTTATTGCTGCTTCTGTTGCTTCTGTTCCGCTATTTTGAAATATTATTTTTTTTGCAAATGTTTTTTGAGTTAATTTTCTTGCCAATTTTTCACCTTCTGGGATTATGAATGCATTAGAAACATGCCATATTTTTTTAGACTGTTTATTTATTGCGCTTACTAATTTAGGACATGCATGTCCTAAAGAATTGACCGCAATACCTTGAACAAAGTCTAAATATTTTTTTCCATTTGTAGAATAAAGAAAACTTCCTTTGCCTTTTTTAAAAGACAATCTTCTTCTATTATAATTATTTGCCAATGAACTCATAAATTAAGATTTAATTTTATATCCTTTTTTAAATAAATAATAAGCTAAATACCAAGTAACCAAAGATAAAATAGAAAGATATAATGTTCCAAATTTAATTGATCCATCTAAATCACCAATAAACGAATATCTAAATCCATCAATCATATGAAAAAAAGGATTATAATAACTTAAGCTTTGTAGAATATCTGGTAATTTTTCTATACTATAAAATGTGCCTGATAAAAAAGATAAAGGAACAATTATAAAATTTGTTACTGTGGCCATCTGATCAAATTTATCTGAGTATAGTCCTGCAATTATTCCGGCTGATCCTAAAAAAAATCCAGCAAGAAATAAATAAATAAACCAATAAAAATAATTTTGAATACTAATATCTAAAAAAAATACAAATATTAAGGAAGAGATAAAAGCTATACACAAACCTCTTGTAATTGAAGCAAAAACTAATGAAATTGTTACTTCTGCTGCTGAAAGTGGGCTATGAATAATATCAACTATAGTACCCATCATTTTACCCATCATAACTGATGAGCTGGAATGAGAAAAGCTTTGCTGAATAACTTGCATCATAATTAAACCGTTTGCTAAAAATTCAATATAAGGCACGCCTAAAACATCAGGTCTCTCATCTCCTATTGCTAAAGATATTACTATTAAAAATAAAATTGATGTAAGTATAGGTCCAACCAAAGTCTGACCTGATACAATTAAAAATCTTAAAACCTCTTTTTTATATAAACTGAAGGCTCCAATCCAGTTTATGTATGCAAATCTTCTAACTCCAATTTGATATCTCTTTTTTAATTCAACCATAAGTAACTACTCTTAAACCTTTTTATTAATAATTGTTAAAAAACAAGAAAAAAAGCTTGTTATTAACCTAAGTTTATGATTTCAAGATAATGTTGTATAAAAATTAATACACACTAAATATAGTAATATGAGTTGGACAGAGGATAAAGTAAGCAAATTAAAGGAGCTTTGGGGAAAGGGACAAACCGCAAGTCAAATTGCTGAAATTATTGGTGGTTTAAGTAGAAATGCCATAATAGGAAAAGCTCATCGATTGAATCTATCTGCTAAAATAAAAACAAGATCATCAAAAACATATAATCCTGATGCATTAAAATTAAGTGATAATCAAGTTAAGAAAAGAGGAAGAAGGAATAAATTTAAATCACTTCTTTTGGATAAAAATTTTGAACCAGCAAAAAATTTACAATTAGAGGAATTAACGGATGAAACTTGTAAGTATATGAATGGTCATCCAGATGAAAAAGGCTCCTCTTTCTGTGGAAGAAAAAATGTAGAAAAATTTTCTTACTGTCCACTTCATTTAATGATTGTATTTCAGCCTAAAGGTAAAAAAGAAGATGTAGTAGATAAAGATGATGAGGTCCCTCAGTTTATAGAAAAAAAAATAAAATCTGCTTAATTTATCTTAGTATTTTTATTTTGCTTTTTTAAACTCTTTGTCTCTTAATTTTCTGTTGAGGCAAGCTTCGTTTAATTTGTTGATATTGTAAACTAAGGTGAACTTTTTTTATTTTTGGTCAAAATCTAAATAATTATCATTAATATTTTTAATTGAATTTTCTTTTTTAACCTGTTTAGCTTTTATTCCTCTGCTTATAGCTTTTACAGCTATAATAATTACAAAAAGTAATATTCCAAATACTATTAAATAAATAAAATAGTTCAACATTATTCAATTGTTGAAAATTTTTTTTTTGAAAACTGACCGCCCTCTCTCCAATTATAACTATATTTCTCTATTTCAGTTTCAAATTTTTTAGTTGCAATCAGCCCTAAATCAAAATTAGTTTTATTTATTCCTGATATAACATTGTTATATTTTAATAAATTAAGCTGATCACATGTTAATAATGGTTTAGGCATAATTTGAAATAATTTAGCAGATATCTTTGCGATAGGC
This sequence comes from uncultured Pelagibacteraceae bacterium, assembly GCA_902550805.1. GTDB lineage: Bacteria > Pseudomonadota > Alphaproteobacteria > Pelagibacterales > Pelagibacteraceae > Pelagibacter. The sequence goes on along the minus strand of CACDAL010000001.1, from coordinate 2,483 downwards.
AAAGGAATTGAAATTAATGGTCTTTTTTTACCAATTGATTTTAATAATTTATTAATTATTTCTTTAAAAGAAATTTCCTCTGGACCGACACACTCGATTGTTTGTCCTGTAATTTTTTTTTTTACAATTTCAAAAATAATTTCCGCAAAGTCAGTTACATGAATAGGAGTAAATTTAGTTTTGCCCTCATAATATATAGGCATGATTGGCAGACGATTCAATAATGTCATTAAATTAGTAGTAAAATTATCATCAACAGAATACACAATCGACGGTTTAAGAATCACCGATTTATTAAAATTTTTTTTAACTGCTTTTTCTCCTTCAATTTTAGTACTTGCATATTGACTGTCGTTTGCATTATCAATTCCTAATGAAGAAACATGAATAAGTTGTTGAATTTTTAGTTCATTAGACAATTTTGATAAAAGCTTTGGAAACTCTGTATGAATATTTTTAAATTGATTTTCTTTTTTTTCATATAATATTCCAATTAGGTTGATGCATACTGAGCAATTTGAGATTAAATCTTTTAATTTATTATCATCAAATAATCTTAATTCTTCTATTTCTAGGTAGCCCGGATTGGCTTGTGTTTTTAAAATATATCCTTTTTGATGAATATTCCTTGTTACAGCTATTACTTTATAGTTATTTTTAGTAAACTTCCTAATTAGATGTCTGCCTATCTGGCCGGAGGCACCGAAAACTAGAATTTCTTTGGGTTTCATATATATATTCTTTCTAATGAATATGGATATTAAATTACATAAAGAAGATTTACCAGATCAAATACAGTTTAGAGACAAAATTGCAATTGATTGTGAATTCACAGGTTTAAATGTTGAAAGAGATAGATTGTGCCTAGTGCAAATCTCTTCTGGAAATAATGATGCTCATATTATTCAATTAAATAAAGAAAATTATAATGCCCCAAATTTAAAAAATATTTTAATTAATAAAAATATTAATAAAATATTTCATTTTGCAAGAGCAGATCTATTATTTATTAAAAAATATTTAAATATAAATGTAGATAACGTTTCATGTACTAAAATAATGAGTAAAATTGCAAGAAGCTATTCTGACAAACACGGCCTTAAAGATCTTATAAAAGAATTTATAGGTGTGGATGTGAGTAAACAACTTCAAACTTCAGACTTTGGTGGAAATCTATCTGAAAAGCAACTTCAATACTGTGCCAAAGATGTGATTTATCTTCATAAAATTTATGAAAGTTTAAATGAAATACTAGTAAGAGAAAAAAGAATTAATTTATACAATAAAACAATAAAGTTCCTAGAAACTAGGGTTGAATTAGACTTTGCTTCATTTAAGGAAGATATCTGGTCTCACTAATATGAAAATTAAAAAATTCAAATCAATTGCAAAAAACGTAATTGAATATGAAATTAATGCATTAAAAAAATTAAGGTCCTCGATTGATAATTCTTTTGATCAAATAGTAAAAACAATCTTAAATTGTAGAAATGGAAAGATAATTATATCTGGTGTTGGTAAAAGCGGAATCATAGCTAAAAAATGGGCAGCAACATTTTCTTCAACTGGCACACCTTCATTTTTTTTGGATGCTTCAAATGCCAGCCATGGAGACATGGGTCAAATAACTTCTAATGACATAGTTATATTAATTAGTCTTAGTGGACAAAGCGATGAATTAAAAAATATTATTCAATACACCTCAAGAAATAAAAATATTAAATTAATTGGAATAACCTCAAAAAAAAATTCGGTTCTGTATAAAAATTCTGATTTAAAATTATTGATGCCTTCAGTAAAAGAAGCTGATTTAGGCAATATAGTTCCAACTTCTTCAACTACAGTTCAATTAGCATTAGGAGATTCGATAGCAATAGCTTGTATGAAATATAAAAATTTTAATAAGTTAGAATTTAAAAAATTTCATCCTGGAGGATCACTTTCTATCAAACTCAAGACCGTAGGTGATCTAATGCTCTCAGGAAATAAAATACCTTTTGTGTATGAGAATACTATAATGAGAGATGCTATAAAAATAATTAATAAAAAAGGTCTGGGCGTTCTGATAATAAAAAAAACTGAAAATATAACATCAGGTATTTTAACTGATGGTGATTTGAAAAGATTAAATCAAAAATTTGAAAATTTTAGTAACATAAAAATTAAGTCACTTATGAAAAAAAAGCCAATTAGTATTGATAAAGATATGTTGGCAGCTCAAGCACTTTCAATAATGAATACAAAAAAAATTACAAGCTTGTGTGTTCACATAGGTAAAAAAAAAAATAAAACTATTGGAATTATCCATATTCACAACATTCTTAATGCAAATATTAGTTAAATGTCAATTAAGTCTGTATTTCAAATAATTATTCTTTTAATAATTTTTTTTGTTTTAGGGGGGGTATATTTTAAATATTTTTCAAATAACAATGTCATTATTGAAGAAACAGAAGAACTTATAAATAAAAGTCAAAAACCTG